>NZ_JBSJQA010000001.1:0-1014698 GCF_053663455.1 Bacillus sp. JK62 | reverse complement strand
AGGGAGCAAGCTCCCATCTGTCCGCTCGACTTGCATGTATTAGGCACGCCGCCAGCGTTCGTCCTGAGCCAGGATCAAACTCTCCGATAAATGGATCACAGACTAAGTTCACTGCATCCTGCAGTAACGTCTGTGTGATCCGCATCGTGCAGACCTTAGTTTGACTGACTACGCACATCGCTGTGCGATTTATTTAAAACTTTGAATTAACAGGTACGTTTTGTCTTGTTTAGTTTTCAAAGATCATTACCGCTTGTCGAAGCAGCTTTATCATCTTACCACTCAGCTTCTTTTATGTCAACAACTTTTTTCAAGTTGTTTCCGAAGCTTTTCGTTGTTGTCTGCTGTTCATCAGCGACGTTTAATAATATAACACCCTTTTGAAAATATGACAATAGTTTTTTTAAAAAATCATTAATTATTTTCTTTCATGCCTTATTTCAGTTTCTCTTCTATAGAAAGATAAGCTGTCTTGTGGTTTGGCCTATTTTCTTGTATAGTAAGATTGAACTAAATACTTGATGACCACAAGGGGAGCATTAAAGCTGAGAGTGAACGTTTTGTTCTGACCCTTTGAACCTGTTAGTTAACGCTGGCGTAGGGATGTGGCAAAGCCAAATGATTTGCAGTTTATGTAAGCAGCGCGCGGACCTTTTCCCATCCTTCCCCGCGCTGCTTTTTTGTTTATCCTTGATACGGTTGTCTGACCAGGGGGAAAACTATGAATCATTCAACACAGCTTGTGCGCTTAATTGAAATAGCGATTATGACCGGGGCGGCTGTCATTCTGGACATTGTCTCAGGTATGTTTCTCCGGATGCCCCAAGGCGGTTCGGTCTCTATTATGATGATTCCGATTTTTTTGATTTCATTCCGCTGGGGAGTGAAAGCCGGGCTTACGACAGGCTTTTTGACAGGGATTGTCCAGATCGCCATCGGCAATTTGTTTTTGCAGCACCCGGTGCAGCTATTTCTTGATTACATCGCGGCATTTGCAGTCCTCGGTTTCAGCGGCTTGTTTGCTTCCGGTGTACGGGAATCGGCATTGAATAAAAAAAGAGGCGCTTTAACGATGTATGTTATAGGCGGTGTTTTCATCGGCAGTGTGCTGCGCTATGCGGCACATGTAGTCTCCGGAGCTGTCTTTTTCGGAAGCTATGCTCCGAAGGGTACGCCGGTCTGGATTTATTCGTCCGTCTATAACGCGACTTATATGATTCCTTCTTTTATCCTTTCGGCCATTGTCCTTATCTTATTATTCATGACTGCGCCGCGGCTTCTTGAAGCTAAGCGGACGAACTGAAACAGCAGGCGGTTTACGCCTGCTGTTTTTTTATTCCGGGCTGTGCCGTTCGTTTGAATCACTCAGTTCTTTTGTAAGTTCATTTATGCTTTGTTTTATGTTTCCTTTGCCTGAAAAATTCTCAATCAGCTCTTTTACATTGATTCCGGAAGATGCTTTTAAGCTTTCCTGGAGACCGGCCATTAAATTGGTTGCGTAGCCTGTGACTTTATTGGCTCCGCCGTTTTCACCGCTTCCTCCCGTATCCACGACGGTAATTTTATCAATGTTTGAAAGAGGCGCTGAGACTTGTTTTGCGTATTCAGGCAGCATTTTCACAATCATATCAAGGATTGCAGCCTGCCCGTATTTTTCGAATGCGTCGGCGATTTTTTCTTTAGCTTCCGCTTCTGCGAGACCTTTCAGGCGGATGACTTCCGCTTCGGTTTCTCCTCTCGCCTTTTCAGCCTCCGCTTTAGCAAGACCGTCAATTCTCACGCGTTCCGCTTCCGCCTTGGCCATCGCTTCGATGCTGTACTGCTCGGCATCCGCTTCGGCGAGCTGCTTCGCTTTTGCGGCCGCGGCCGCTTGTTCCACCGAGTAACGGTCAGCATCGGCTTTTTTCTTCACTTCAGAGTCATATTGGCGCTCACGGCGCAGAATTTCTTTTTCCTCCAATTCAATCTGCTTTTGCCGCTCAATAATTTTAATTTGCATTTCCTGCTCTGTCACCTGCTGGCGCGCTTTTGCGGTTTCAAGATCATATGCCTGGTCGGCATTGGCTTTTGCTGTATCCTGCTCTCTTCTGTATTCCGCCATTTTCAGCTGATTGATTTTTTCCGCTTCAGCTATTTCCGTCGCCCGCTCCAGCTCTGATTTTTTTGCGTCTTTATCAGCGGCCGCGCGTTTAATCCTCGTCTCTTTATCCGCTTCTGCCGTGGCAATGTCCGCATCCCGCTTGACTTGGGCGATTCTCGGCTTACCTAATGATTCAAGATAGCCGTTTTTATCCCGGACGTCTTTAATCGTAAAAGAAACGATCATCAGCCCCATTTTAGCAAGATCCTGAGACGCGACCCGCTGGACTTCCTGAGAAAACTTTTCCCTGTTTTTATAAATCTCTTCAACGGTCATGGAGCCGAGGATGGAGCGCAGATGGCCTTCCAGCACCTCCCGCGCCTCCTGCTCACGGTCGTCCTTGGATTTCCCCAAAAATTGTTCAGCTGCTGTGGCGATTTCACCGATGGAGCCTCCGATTTTAATAATGGCGGTTCCGTCGGCCATTACCGGCACGCCTTGCTCTGTATAGACTTCAGGTGTAGAGACATCAAGTTTGCTTGACAGTAAACTGAGAGGTTCTGCCTGCTGGAATACCGGGAGCACAAACGTTCCCCCGCCCCGGACGATTTTCAGACGATTTCCGCCTTCATCAATGTGGACGTTCTTATTTCCCAAATAACTTCCGGTCACGATAAGGGCTTCATCCGGCCCCGCTGTCCGGTACTTCGTAATAAATACAGCAATAAGTGCGATGAGTAAAAAGAATACGATTCCGATAACAATGATAATCGGCATAGTCATAACAGTTCCCCCTTAGATATCAGATTGGTTCATGCGGCGTCACAAAAAGCACTCCGTCTTTCACGTCAATCACTAATACGGCCGTTCCGTACTTGATCTGTTCTTGATCAAAGCTGACGGCTGATTTAGAAATGGCGCCCCCTATTCCCTCTATGATCACTTCCCCATAGCCGTCTTTCGGGACGGAAGTAATGACCCTGCCGACTCTGCCCTTTAAATCTGTCTCCCGATATACGAGCGATTCTTCCGCTGATGAAAGCGGGACAAGGACGAAGAAGTGAAGCAGGCTGACCAAAAGAACCGAAAGAACAAATGAAATTAACGCAATGACAGGACTTGATAGCGGAGCGGCGATTTCGCCGATATAACCTGAGGCTGAAAAGATTGTTAAAAAAGACAGAATCAATGCAGGGTTTAAAAATGAAACTGGAATGGCTTCCGAGAGGCCGTGAAACACATCTTGAAAAAACAGAATCAAAAGCGTGAGACTTCCCGAAATAATCAATGTGTAAAGATAGACCGTTTCAAGCGGCAGATGAAATATGTCCACATTCTATCCTCCTTTCGGCTGAGGTGTCGGAGTGTTACTTTATATACGGATGGAAAGGTAAATGGTTTCAATTTTCTGATAAGGAAGGCTGATTACATGATTATCCAATCCGGATATGATATGTTTACTCTAAAGGAGGAGATAGGATGAGCATTTTTAATGAAGCCAGACAGCAGACCTGGGAAGTACTGAAAGGACTCTCTGATGAGGAATTCAACCGAAAGCCCGCGGCTGATGAGTGGAGCGTGCGGGAAGTCCTTGACCATTTAAAGAAAATTGACGAAACAGCGCAGACCCTTTTATCAAAGCAGGCAAAAGACGCACCGTTTAAAAAAATCGAAGACAAACCGATGGAGTTTATAGAGGACAGATCAAATAAACGGCCGGCGCCGTCACACCTCGAACCTGAGCAAAACCGAATATCAGTCATTGAGGCAAAACAAGAATTAGATACGGCAAGACAGCAGCTGACCGCAGTTATTTCATCATTAAACGAGGAAGACTTTGAACGTGTGCTTCCGCATCCTGTTTTTCAAGAACTGACGATCCGCCAGTGGATTGATTTTATCGGCCATCATGAAAAGCGTCACATCAATCAAATAGAAGAAATCAAACAAAAAATCGAGAAGGTCTGACTCAGACCTTCTCGATTTTTTTCTTGGCGCGTTTCGGTTCATAAGAATGGATGGTGACCGCATCGCCCGTGCATATATCACCCGGGCGTTCAACAATACAGACAATTCCTCTTCTGCCCATCGCGTGCCTCACAAACGCCGCGGCGAGTTTTGGCTGATCCGGATAAAAGGATTGAATGACTTCTCCCGGCTGAATGCACGGATCATTTTCTCCTTCGCACAACAGAGACGCGCCGCTTGGAAATATCAATCTGCTTCCTTCTTTAAGCGGCGTCAGCGCAGAAAAACCGCTGATTGCAATGTTAGCGCCGAGCCATTCGGGAAAGATATGAGAAATCCCCATCTTCTCCGCAATGTCATCACATTCCTCCATGGACACGATTGAAATTTGTCTCCGGTTAAAAATTTCCGTTCCTCTTTCATACATCGGCTCACGCGCGCCGGCCTTTTTTGTCAGTCCGAAATGCAGGTCACCGGGAAACCCGCCGTATTCCGCGCGAAGCTTGTCCATCTTTTTAGTAACAAATTGTTCGGTATCCGCTATATATACGCCTTCCGACTTTGCTGTTATGCGTTTCCACATCAGCCACCACCGCCTTTTTCTTGACATTATCCTTAAAAAACCCCGCTCTGTAAAGGAGCGGGGTTCATTTATTATACCGTTTTCGGCGTTAAGTCAAAGCAACGTTTGTAAATCCAGTTGTATGCTTTCTCATTCAAATCTCTTGGATTTCCGAATGTTTGCGGATCTTTCATGGCTTCTTTTGATAACCGTTCAATCATGTCCGGAGACACACCTTGTTCTTCTAAACTCGGCACCTCTAAATCTTTTACAAGATCATACATCCAGTTGACGGACGCTTTTGCCGCTTCTTCAGTTGTCATGTTGCTTGTATCGATTCCGAATGCTTTGGCGATGCGGGCGAATTTTTCCGGATAGCCTTTCCAGTTGTATTCCATTACCGGTCCCATCATAGCTGCGACGCATTGTCCGTGAGCGACAGGGATGATGCCGCCGAGCGTCTGGCTCATCGCATGCGCCGCGCCTGCTGATTCACTGCCGTATGAAAGGCCGGCAAGCATCGCCGCCTGCGCCATGCCGTATCTTGCTTCCAAATCCTCTCCGTCCGCAAACGCGCGCTTAATATAATGCGCCGCATATTCAATGGCCATTAAAGCGACGGCATCAGTGATCGGCTGCGCGAATTTCATCGTATAGCACTCGATGGCGTGCGCAAGTGCATCAATACCTGTCATGGCCGTCACATGCGGAGGCATGGACGTGTGCAGCTCAGGGTCAATGACCGTTAAATGCGCGGCGATAAGCGGTCCGCCCGTATTGAATTTAAATTCTCTTTCCTCATCTGTAATGACCGCCCATTGTGTGACCTCTGAACCTGTTCCCGCAGTCGTGGGGATCGTTGTCAGCGGAGGAATACGGTTTTCCAGCGGCTTTTTCCCTTCCGCGGCTTCATAATCAAGCACGCTTCCTTCGTGTGTCGCTTCTACCCCGATCGCTTTCGCCGTATCCATGGAGCTTCCGCCGCCGACAGCCACAAGACCGTTGCAGTTTTCTTTTTTATACAGTTCTGATCCTTCGTTCACAAGACGTACAGGCGGGTTCGGCTCCACTTTGTTAAACAGGACGACTTCGATGCCCGCTTCCTGCAAAGATTCAATGACCGGGTTTGCCACTCCCGCGTTATAAATTCCCGGGTCTGTTACGAGCAGCGCTTTTGTGACGCCAAGCGCTCTGACTTCACTTCCCGCGTGCTGAATCGCGCCGATTCCGTGTTTAATGACTGTCGGTATTTCGAATGTATGGAATTTATGCATGCTTTCTACTTTCATATTTAATGTCATATTTATCTCCTCCTAATTATGCTTGAAACCAGTTCACAGCCGCAGGTTTCGTGTTGCGGTAAATATGTTTGATTTCCGTGTATTCTTCCAGGCCGATTTTACCGAGCTCACGGCCGAAGCCCGATTGTTTGTACCCGCCCCATGGCGCTTGCGCGAAATACGGGTGGAAATCATTGATCCATACCGTTCCCATCCGCAGTTTGGCGGCTACGCGTTCGCATTTTTCAATATCCTTTGACCATACCGCTCCGGCCAGCCCGTAAATGGTATCGTTGGCAAGTCTGATCACTTCTTCTTCAGAAGAAAATGACTCAACTGTTAAAACGGGGCCGAAGATCTCCTCTTGGACTATCCGCATATCAGACTTGCAGTTTGAGAAAATAGTAGGTTCATAGAAGAAACCGTTTTGAAGGGCGGGATCATCAGGACGTTTGCCGCCTGTTTCCAGTTTTGCCCCTTCTTCGATACCGATTTCTACGTATTTTTCGACTTTGGCCCGATGCTCGGCGGAAATCAGCGGACCGCTTTCCGTATCTTCATGAAAACCGTTTCCTAATTTGATGCGTTTCGTGCGCTTGATCAGCTCGGCTAAAAATTCATCATGAATGGCTTCGTCCACCAAAAGACGGGACCCTGCCGAACAAACTTGGCCGGCATGGAAAAACACGGCGTTCAGCGCTTGATCTGCAGCTGTTTCGAGATCTGCATCTTGAAATACGATATTCGGATTCTTGCCGCCAAGCTCCAGGGCAATCTTTTTCACGTTGCCGCTTGCCGCCTGCATGATTTTTTTGCCTGTTTCAATTCCGCCCGTAAAAGAGACCAAATCGACGTCAAGGTTTCTCGCCAGCTCGTCGCCGACAGAAGCGCCCGGCCCCAGCACGAGATTGGCGGCCCCTTTCGGAATACCGGCTTCTTCTATTAATTGAAAGACTTTAATGGTTGTCAGCGGAGTAATCTCGCTCGGCTTTAAAACGATCGTGTTTCCGGCCGCAAGAGCGGGAGCGATTTTCCAGCTCGCCTGAAGGAGCGGATAGTTCCACGGCGTAATTTGTCCGCATACGCCAATCGGCTCTCTGACGATTTTACTTACTGAATCGGGAATCGGAGATGAAATGACTTCGCCTCCGTCTTTATCCGCCAAACCGGCATAATATTGAAATACATTTGCGATATCATCCATATCGGCTTTACTTTCTTCAATCGTTTTTCCTGTATCAAGCGATTCCAGCTCAGCTAATTCGTTCAGATCGCGTCTGATTAATTCCGCAATTTTCAGAACAAATTGTCCGCGCTCGAGCCCGGAAAGCACCGGCCACTCCCCTTCATCAAATGCTTTTCTGGCTGCGGCGATGGCTTTCACCGCATCATCCCGGTCTCCTTCGCATACCGTTGCAATTTCTTCTTGATTAAATGGATTAATGATGCGGCGGGTCTGTTTTTTTTCTGCACTGATCCATTCGCCGCCGATATAAAGCGTTTTGCTCATAAGAGTCCTCCTTACCGAGAAGTAAGTTTGTTAAATAAAAATTTAATGTTTTTAACAATGTTAATTTAACACATGTTTTTTTGCCTGTCAAAACCCGGTCAGTCCGTTTAGATTTTGACATTTTGTCATGATTCGTTAAGATTAAGAACATAAAGAAATGACTTAACAAATTTAAACTTCAAGAGGAAAAGAGGGACAGTATGGATGAGAATCCAGAATTCACAGCTATAGAACAAGCCAGGGATCTTGTCATTGATTCCATTGCAGAGACGATGGATCTTTACGGAATCACCCGGAGTGTCGGGATTTTATACGGAACAATGTATATGAGGGATGAAATGACGCTTGACGAAATGCGTGAGGAGCTGCAGATGAGCAAACCGAGTATGAGCACAGGCGTCAAAAAGCTGCAGGATTTAAATGTGGTCAAAAAAACCTTTCACCGCGGCACACGGAAGCATACGTTTGTAGCGGAAAAGGATTTCTTTACGTTTTTCACGAATTTCTTTCCGCCGAAATGGGACCGTGAAGTTCAGGTGAATTTGTCCGCCATCGTACAGGCCCAGGCGGATTTGCAGTCCGTTTTGCTGGCCGAGGAAGGCAGCGCGGAATTACAGGAAGAAGCGCGGCAGTTATATGATCAGCTTGAAAGCTCGAAAGCTTATTATCATTGGCTGAAGCGGCTCGCCGACTCGGTTCAGAGCGGGGAGATTTTTAAATTTATTCCGATAGAAACAGACGAAAAAAACGCCTGATTTTGATTCAGGCGTTTTTTGTCGTGATTTGATTATTTTTGAGAAAATATAGGAACATAACCCCATTTACTTCCATTAAAATTGATGGTAAATTTTTATAGGTATGGTCGTTCTTTTTTAAGAACAATCAGCAAATTTTTTTTAGGGGGATTTATGAAAATGAAACAGAAATTTTTCTCAACTGTCATGGCAAGTTTATTCGGCCTGGTTTTGCTTCTTTCTCTGCCGACAGCGTCATTCGCCGCTGAGTCAGGCTCAACCGTTCACGAGCCGGAAATGTCCGCGAAAGCGACTGCTACCTTATTTGCAAAATATACAGGTGCCAGCCAGCAGGAATGGTCATTTTCTGATATCGAATTGACGTACCGTCCGAACACGATCCTGAGCTTAGGCGTTATGGAATTTACCCTTCCTAGCGGATTTGCGGCTACAACAAAAGATACAGTCAACGGACACGCTTTGCGTGAAAGACAGATTCTGAATAACGGCAAAACAGTCAGACTTCCGTTAAACATTGATTTGCTCGGCGCAGCGGAATTTAAGCTTTCTCTTAATAATAAAACATTGCCTGCTGCAGGTACATATAAGTTCCGTGCAGAAAATAAATCATTAAGCATCGGCTCTAAATTCTATGCTGAGGACACAATTGTTGTTCAAAAACGCAGCACACCGCCGACACAGCCTTGCAACTGCAAATAATTGCGAAAAACGGACCGGCACAAGCTCATCGCTTGTCAGCCGGTCTTTTTTTGTGCTGTTTTCTTTCTTCCGGCCCTCGCATTGACAAACCCCTGAAACAGGAGTACATTCTTGTTTGTTGTATTTGGAGTGACGAAAACAGTTTCTTAAGGAGTTATGAGGATTGGGAAAAATCAAAAATAAACAATTTGCCGTCATCGGACTCGGCCGTTTCGGCGGAAGCATCTGTAAAGAGCTTTTTAAAATGGGGCATGAGGTGCTTGCGATCGATATCAGCGAAGAGCGGGTCAACGCATACTCCTCTTATGCCACGCATGCCGTGCGGGCAAATTCAACGGAAGAAAGCGAGCTTCAGTCGCTCGGCATCAGAAATTTTGAATATGTCATCGTAGCAATCGGCGCCAACATTCAGGCAAGCACGCTGACGACGCTGTTATTGAAGGAGCTGAACATCCCTAATATTTGGGTGAAAGCGCAAAACTATTATCATCACAAAGTGCTTGAAAAGATCGGTGCTGACCGTATTATCCATCCCGAAAAGGATATGGGCGTGCGGATTGCGCAAAGCCTTTCAGATGAAAACGTCTTAAATTACATCGATTTGTCAGATGAATACAGCATTGTGGAGCTTTCAGCCACGAAAAAGCTGCATTTAAAATCCATTCTTGATCTCGGCGTCCGGGCCAGATTCGGCTGCACCATTCTCGCCGTGAAACATAATGGAGACATTCAGCTGTCCCCTTCTCCGGAGACTGTCATTCATGAATGTGACTGCCTTGTGCTGATGGGGCATAAACGTGATATTAAAAGGTTTGAAACTGAAGGAATGTAAAAAAGCCGGCAAGCTGCCGGCTTTTTTTGATGCTTATGTTTCTTCACTTAACTGGACGGCGGTTTGGTCTACCCAACCGATCAGCTCATCTTTCACTTGAATTTGGTACCAGACGGATTCTCCGTTTTGTTTTTCAGATACGACTTTAATATGCTGGCCGGTAAACTTTTGCGCCGATGCCAGTTTTATAGAATGCCGCTCTTTTGACGGCTTGGACCACACGTCTTCAATGACGTGGTCTTTGATGGCGCCTTTCATATCAACTGCTTTAAGAGAGGCATTGATTTTGTCATATTCATTCAGGTTATAGGTTTCTATGACATCTTTAATTTTTTCAGCATAGCCGGGGTCTGTGGCGTAGCCGGATTTTTGAAGGGCAGCCGCCGCTGTTTTATAATTGTCCGCTTCAATGACGGGCTTGTACTTCTTTTTATTCCAAGACGTTCCGTTGACAAATAATTTGGCATGGTCATCCATTGATTCAAAAAACGTGCTGTATTTACGGAATTTTGCCCGAATCGTTTTTCGTTTTCCTTTTTCAAATTCATCCGTTTTCATCGTGACGTGTTTTCCTTTATAATCACCTTTTACACCGAACAGGTTGCGCGCTTTCCCCGCAAGCTCACTGTTCCCCCAGTCCGATTCGAGAATGGCCTGTGCGAGGGTGATGCTCGGAAGGACATGATATTTCTCATATAAAATCTGAGCATGCCCGGAAAGGCTGTCAATAAAGACCTGCTGCTCGTCCACCTCTTCAGGCGGTTTTTCTTCCGTCACTATGAATTTCGAAAATACCATTGATACCAGAAATAATCCGAATATAAGAGATACAGCAAAAAGGCACCCAAGCACCCTTTTGGTCTTTGCTTTCTTTTTCATATCAACCTTCCTTTAATTCCGGAATCACTAGATTTATAATTTTACTGGTCATTGATGAAAATTTCAATAAAATAGGGAAAAAGACGGAGAAAGAACACATTGTGCAAATAAAAAAGACCCCTCTTTGAGGAGTCTTTTTTGTTATGCCATGCTCAGCTGAGGGCCGAACAATTCATATTGAACAGAATCAGAGTCAAACCCGAGTGCAAGAATCATATCTTTCATTTGCGTCATAAACTGCGCTGACCCGCACAAGTAACATTCAGCATCTTGATTCAGATGAAGCTGCTCCAAGAAGGTTTGATCAATCCGGCCGCTGTAAAAAGGCTTGTCTCCTGAGCGGTCTTGTTCTGCCGGTTCACTGTAAACATAAATGACGTTAATATTCGGATGATTCTCCGCAGCTTGTTCAGCCTCTTTGCGGAACGCGGCGTACTCTCCGTTTTTCGCGGCATGAATAAAAGTAACGGAACGCTCCGGCTGTTTTTCGGCGGCTGTTTTCAGCATGCTCATCATCGGCGTGATTCCGGAACCGGCACTGATAAGAACAACCGGTTTTTCGGCAGCAGACAGCTTGAAATCTCCGGCGGGTGCGCTGACTTCAAGTTTATCTCCCTCTTGAACTTCATTGTGGAGATGAGAAGAAACCGCTCCGTCCTTTTTCACAGAAATCCGATATGCGCCTTTTCGAGAAGCATCAGACAGACTGTACTGGCGAATGTGCGTATAAGGCGAATCCGCAATCCGCACTTTAATGCTGATATATTGTCCCGCTTCAAATCCAGGTAGCGAAGAGCCGTCACTCGGTTTGATATAAAACGATGTGATATCTTTGCTTTCTTTTGTTTTCTGTATAACCGTAAATTCTTTATACCCCTGCCATCCGGCTTCATTGTACATGTCTTTTTCAATGCCGATGAAAGCCTCCGCAATAACACCGTAAGCTTTTTCCCATGCCTGCATAATCTCAGGAGTTGCGGCATCCTGCAGCACATCCTTAATCGCCAGAAGCAGATACTTTCCGACAATCGGATAATGTTCCGGTTTTACACCGATGCTTGTGTGCTTATGGCCGATCTGTCTGACCGCCGGAATGATTTGTTCTAATTGATCAATATTCGCCGCAGCCGCAATGACTGCATTTGCCAATGCTGCGCGCTGAGTCTGTTTCTTTTGGTTCGTTTGGTTAAACATATTTAACAGTTCGGGATGATCTTGAAACATCAGGTTATAAAAGCGCCCGGTGATGTTTTCTCCATGTGTTTTCAATACAGGTACTGTGCTTTTGATGATGTCTATTGTTCTCTCATCCAGCATGTTCATCCTCAACCCTTCTAAAGATGTATTTTCAATATATCTTTATAGTAAGAGATATTTCGAATAAAAGATATATCTAAAATGAATCTTTAAAAAGTCGTCACAATATTGTGTTGGATTTGGAATTTATGGATTTCACCTCCTTTTTTATCACCCGGTGAAACAGGGACACATATATTTGGGAATATACGTTTAAAGATGAAAGCGGGGGATTGCATGGTTTCCGATATTGATTACACGTCTCCGAATACACAGTTCACTTATGATGTGAATGAGAGCCGTTTTTTTACGAAAGATGCTCGGAACTTTATCAATGTATTGGGGATTAAACAGTTAAACACGCTTGAAAATATTTCATTATTAGATATCTTTCTGAGTAAAACAAATGTGATTGAACCGCATACCCATCAAAACGCCGCTGAATTGGTGTACTGTATTTCGGGTTCCGCGGTGGTGTCGATGCTGAATCCGTTCACCCAGAAAATACGTAATTACCCGATTACCCCCGGGCAAGTGGCGAATATTCCGCAGGGGTGGTGGCATTATGAAGTCGCCACTTCAGACAAAACCCATCTTTTGGCCATATTTGACGCCCCTTCGCCTGAAGTGATATACGGCTCGGATATACTCCGTCTGACGCCGCCGGAGATCATGGCGCATACGTACTGTCTGAATGAGCATGAGTGGGAAAAAGCCGTTTCACCGATCCGGCAATCAACTGTGATAGGCCCCGATAAATACTGCGGACAGTCTGAAAACACGGGTATTCATGATATGAATAAGCCTTATCAGCCAAATACGCATTATCCCAATGATCCGTATCAGCATTATGTTCAGCCGTTCTATCGGGGGTATTAAATGGGAAACGGAGCGGCATTCAAGCTTTGACGAAAAAAGCCCCTCATTGGAGAGGGGCTCTTGATCATTACGGTCCGGTTCCGCAGCTTACTTTGTACTCGCCTTCGGACGATTTTTTTGAATAACATACGTGCGGCGTCTGTCCGGTTTCATCTTTCCAATTGAACCAATTTACATAATAAAGGTTCCCGGCCTCTCCGCCTCCTTCTTCTTTTTGAAGAATCGCAAAGCAGCTTTGATACGGATATCCTTTTTTATAAATGTCATGCCTGATGGCTCCTTTTTCTGAAGCAGACGTGAAAATGATGGGAGAAAGAGCCGGGAGCGCTGTTAAAAGAAGTGCCACTGCCGCTGAAAGAGTTAGTATAAGATAGATTTTCTTTTTCATTTTTCCTCTTATTCCTTTCATTTAGTTGTTAGAAACGAAGCGGAACACAGAGGCTGCTGCAGAGGATTAAAAACTTATAAAGGTATGGAGCCAAGGGGGCTCGAACCCCTGACCTCTACGCTGCCAGTGTGGAGATGAGTTTCTGATACGAACAGACGTTTTGTTTCAAACCCTAATCTTTTATTTGGCTAAAAATGAATAAGCTGGTCCCAAAATAGGATTATAAATTAAAGGTTAATTTTCCACTAGACCTGCCATCAAAACGCCCATCACAATCAATAATAATAGTAAAAGTAAACAAAGTGCTAGGATAACAAAAGAAATATTCTTTGCAATTCCTTTAGGGGATTTGATTGCTAGAATACTCCCCACGACAATTCCTAGGATTCCAAGCGCCCAATGAATATGAGGCAGAAAGCACAATCCGAATAAAAGGATGATAAGCGACACGAACCCAAAATACTTTCTCATTTCTCTCCTTTCTATTTTCCCTCCCTTAAATTGAAAAGAAAATTGAACTTATAAATATTGAGTGCCATATTTTTTAAATATTAGCATAGAATTATCGTTCGAGCTTTATGACGGCGGATACATACGCGAGGTTATCTGCGCAGTTCATTACGGGACCACCTACGGAAGGAATTTCGTGTGAAGAACTTAAAGGGGGATACATTATTGTATTTGATTCTCTTTTATCCGTTGAGACTTATGAAGTTGGGAGATGATCAAATGACTGATTTTGAATGAAAAGTGCACCGGATTATCTTTAGATCCAATTCAGGAAGAACCCCTCCTTGGATGAATTGAAGAGAAAAACTGGCAAGGATGAACGCGCTATCCGGGAAGCAGTGAAGAACCTCATGAGGCAGTGTGTGCTGAAGTGGGATAAGCATAAAAACAAGTGGATGTTTTGAAACAATATAATGAAGAAAGGAAAAAAGCCTTTTCCGAAGAAAAGACTTAAGCTGTTCAAGTTTGAAGGCGATCAGAAGCTACTTTGATTGTATCTTGTGCTTGTTTTTCTACTGAGCTCATACCCAACCCACATACTAAAGTCAATGACAGACCCAGGACGATGAAAATGCTCTTTTTAAAATTCATACTGGCACTCTCCCCTTTGAATTTGTGTTTGTGTATCAACCATTTTTTTATGATAAAAATAAGAATTCTCAAACTCCCTTGAATCTGCGTAAACAGATGCAGTTTCGCAAGCAATATCTTCAACATATGAGTAATTCTTATTCTTCTCCAGATACTCAATTGTTTCATTAACTCCCTGTTGATCCACTGCATCCACATAAAGAGCCTTCAGATACCCCTGTAGATTTTCGAAAAGCTTATCGCCTTGGTATACCGCGGCCGACAAACCTTTTTTGCTTACTTGGATACCCTCAGCCATTTTCCCTTGTTTAAAGAGGAATTTTGCATAAGAAAATAAAGAGTGCGGCAAGTTGCTCAGTTTTGCTTTTTCGGTTATCTCTACTGCTTGCCTTAAAAATATCTCAGCCTTTTCATAGTCGCCCCTATCTCCGAAATTTGTACCCAAATTATAAAGAGCAGAACTAATCAACCTCTTGTTATCTAACTCTTTTGATAAATCAAGAGCCTTTTCAAGATGCGGCTGACTCTTCTCATAACGCTTAAAATCAATATAATTCCCTGATATAACAAATAGACATTGAATTTTCCGGACCTTATACAACTCATACTGATCGTAAATATCGAGCGCTTGCTTTACGTGATGCATGGAGACGTGGCTTTGTTTCATACCGTAATATGCTTCAGCCAGTTTAAAATGAAACTCCGCTCTCTCAATTTCATCATGCACATGAACGAGTTGTTTTTCAGCCTCTCTATAAAAGCCGATCGCCTTTACATACTGCTTTTGATCAAATTCATACATGCCGCGGAAAAATAAAGAGTAATAGCACAGCAGGCCGGAAATTCCTTTATTTGATGCTTCGATTTTTTCCAGCAGCTCGTCAATTGTCGGTCTCACACGGGTAGTCACCGGTTCTAAATAATCCAGCATGAGCTGATGGCGGAATTTCATGAGGGTGTAGTAAATCAGTAGATACTCGTCTTCTTCCATCTCATTTATTTCTTGCTCCACTTCCGCTTTCAAAATCTCCGCATCCGGAACACTGAACTGACGTATCATTTTGTACCATTCATTAATTTTAACGCCTACCTCTGATGAAGGTAAAACAGAACTCACAAGGCCACTCCTCCTTTTATATAATATTCTAACATTTCCATAATATGTTTGGACGAAAAAAAACCTCAATTTGTTTGCAGTTGCCAGATTACTTATTTTCACATAACTGTTGGAAACGTCCATTCTATTTGCGATAATAAAACTAATGTATGGGGAATATAAATGGGAGGGATTAAGGATGTGTCATTTAAAATGAGCCTTACTTTATCACTCAAATGTTTTAAGCTGTATGAAAATGTGTACTTTGGGATAGCGTTTATAAGTAGACTCTCTACAAGTCTACTTTATTTTTTTCTCATAAATAAACGAGGTGAAAATCAATGGATGGTATAGAATTTTTAGAAAATATGACACGACTCGGAGTACTCATTTTGGTGTTCTCAGGATATGCTGTTTATTGGAAATTAGGTAAAACAAAAAGAGAGCGAGGGCTTACAAAATTTGAAGCTTGTCTTAGGTTCTCTGTCATGTTCGGTATATTAGCTTGGGGGGGTTCGACTCTTGCTTTGAGTTTATGGTCATAATCTTTTTTGTCGATATTTTACTTATCCTGTCTAAACAGATTAAAACTAGATAAATGTACCCTTATTTAAAAAAATGTGTTACCGTGTAGTTTCTTGTACAAGTTTCTAAAAGAGGAAGTTATAATGTTGAAAAGATTAGTTTTTCTGGCGTTGACCCTACTTCTTGCTATTGCTACAATAGCGCCAACAGTTTCAGCAGAGGAAGAGAACGGGTTAGATGGATTAACTAAAGAACAAATTGAAAAATTTTGAAAAGAAGTTGAGTACATCTTTACTAAGATTGTAATTTTTGAAGAAGAGACAGGCTACACAGTTAATGAGGATGAGCTTGAAAAGTCTCCTTATACCAAAGGTCAAAAAGAGGGTATGATCGCTTTCGCTAAATATATGAATAAGGAATATAAGTATGCAAGTGTCCAAAAGAACACTGTTCGAAGATGCCTTGAAGATGCTATTGGTATCTCTTCAAAAGGCAATTGAAAAAGGAGATTGGTGGACAGTATTAGAATATCTGGGCAAATTAGGCGTAGCAATTTCTCCACCAGTATTATTTACATTCTTCCTGTTCTGCGGTGCTGCACCAGCAAAGGTTGCTCCGCGAAAATTGATAAACAACAAAGCCGCCTTTAGAGGCGGCTTCTTCAATCCTAATTGAAGGCGAAAAGCAACTAAACTTCCTCAAAATAAATTTTTCGTCCCCAAATTGTCCCCAATTGCTTTTTTGGGCTATTGGCTCTGTTCCTGACAAATAAAAAAACCCTTATAGAATAAGGGTTTAAAGGTATGGAGCCAAGGGGGCTCGAACCCCTGACCTCTACGCTGCCAGCGTAGCGCTCTCCCAGCTGAGCTATGGCCCCGTGCTGTAACGTCATGTTTTATTATAGACGACTCTTCTATGAATTTCAAGCAGAAAATTCAGTTTGCTCATATTTTCCTGAGACGTTTTTCGAACATAAAAAGAAGACCCTCCTGGGGGCCTCTTCGTTTATCGCACGAGCATGATTAAAATGATGCCGAGGATGACACGGTAAATGGCGAACGGGACAAGCTTAATCCGGTTAATGAGCCGAAGAAAAAATTTGACGACTAAGAGGGCGACGACAAAGGCGCAGATAAAGCCGACAAGAAAAAACGGAATCATGTCATAAGAAAGACTGCTCCAGTATTTCACGAGCTTCAGAAGGCTTGCGCCCGCCATAATCGGAATCGCCATAATAAATGTGAAGTCTGCGGCTGCCCGGTGATTCAAGCCCACAATAACACCTCCGGCAATCGTTGAGCCTGATCGGGAAAATCCGGGCCATAAGGCGAGACACTGGAATAATCCGACACAGAAAGCCTGTTTGTAGGTGATTCTGTCCACCGTATCGATCGTTTCTTTCCTTTTATTGATCCAGTCCGCTATAAGCATAAGCACGGCTCCGGCAATTAATCCGTAAGCGACCGTTCTGACGGAGAATAAATAGCGGTCAATGAAATCCTCAAATAAAAAGCCGAGCACCGCCGCCGGGACAAGACCGACGGCGATTTGCGCGATGGTCAGCCTGTATCCCTTCTGCTGATCGCGCGTGACGTTTTTTTTGAGGCCGAGTAAATGTAATATCCGATCCTTAAACACAATGGCCACCGCCAGAATCGAACCGAGCTGAATCACCACTTTGAAGGAATTGGCGGCTTCCGGATTCATCAGGCTTCCGGATTTCAGCCAAATGTCATCCGCTATGATCATATGTCCCGTGGAAGAAACCGGCGCGTATTCCGTCAGCCCTTCCACGATTCCCAAAAAAGCTGCTGTGAACATCTCCCATAGTGTCATCCCATTCTTCCCTTCATTCATCATTTACAAAAGAGAAGCTCTCCTTTGAAGGAAAGCCTGTCTTATAATAAATATCATGTCCGTTCCGATTTTATGACTTCGATACAGCATCATTTTTTTCTTCTTCATATAAATGCGAACGCATTTTGAACCAATCAAACAGATGGGTCGTGACCACTTTGATGACCGCATACCCCGGGATGGCTAAAATAATGCCGACAACCCCGAACAGCTTTCCGGCGGTTAAAAGAACAAAGATGATGGTAATCGGGTGAATGTGAAGATTTTTCCCCATGATCTGCGGCGAAATTAATTTACCTTCCACGAGCTGGACAACGGTCCAGACAATCGCAAGTTTCAGCAGCATAAGAGGCGAAGTGACCAACGCGATAATAATCGCCGGCGTGATGGCAATGGTCGGCCCTAAATACGGAACAACGCTCGTACAAGCGGCAATGACCGCAAGCAGGGAAGCATAATCAAGTCCGATAATCAGATAGCCGATAAATAATAAAAACCCGATGCAGAAGCTGACGATGACCTGTCCTCTGATATAGGAGCTTAATCTGTGGTTCATTTCACTAAGCATCGTATACGTTTGTTCTTTCAGACGGGTGGGCACAAACTTTAAGATATAGATCGGCAGTTTTTTGCCGTCTTTCAGCAAATAGAACAGAATAAACGGCACGGTCACAATTGAAATGATCACTTCAGTCAGCGCGCCGATAAAATTCCCGACTCCGGTAAATGTGCTGTTTGCAATTGTCGCCGCCTGCGCCGATACTTTATTAGCAAGATCGGAAATGTTGATATTCATCGTCTTTTGCGCCTGATTTACAAAATCGCTTCCGATCAGGCTTTTCGTCTGATCTTCAACGATGTCCACATATTTCGGCAGGTTGTCGATCAGGCTCATGATCTGTTCCTTTAAAAACGGAATAATTGAAACGACCGTAATCGAAATCAGCCCTATAATAATGAGGTAAAGGAGCAGGATGGAATAGACTCTTTTCACTCTTATTTTTTCCAATATATCTACGATCGGATTAAGCAGATAATAAACAATTCCTGTCAAAATGACGGGGAGCGCAATCGTTTTGAGCAGGACGATAATGGGTGTGAAAATAAATGATGTCTTCATAAAGACAAGGATATTGAGACCGATGAGCAGCAATACAAGCAAAAACAAGACAAATTTATTGTCTAAGAAAAACTGTTTAAATCTGCCGCCCCATGTTTGCAATGTTTCCACTATTGTTCCTCCATCATATGTATTTTACTTAAATTGTACACTATCGTTCCTGTAATGAAAAATAATAACCGGTCTCTATGGGAATTTTTCCTACCCCTTTAGCTGGCAGCCTTTTTTCCATTTATGTTTCCCAGAAAAAAAGCTATAATGTAAGCCAATACATAGAAGGAGCGATAGCAATGATTCGATTTGCAACAGTCGGAACGAATTGGATTACAGAACGATTTCTGGAGGCAGCTTCTGCTATTGATGATTTTCAATTAACGGCGGTTTATTCCAGAACTGAAGAACGTGCGGCGGAATTCGCCGGCAAACACGGCGCTGCTCATTATTTCACCAGCCTGAAAGAAATGGCGGAAAGCAAAGCCTATGACGCGGTGTATCTCGCCAGCCCGAATGCATTTCACAAAGAGCAGGCGGTCCTTTTTATGGAACACGGCAAGCATGTTCTATGCGAAAAACCGTTTGCGTCTAACGCGAGGGAAACGGATGAAATGATTCACGCAGCCAAAACGAACGGCGTTCTCTTGATGGAAGCCATGAAAACGACGTTCCTGCCGAACTTCAGCATGCTTCAACACCACTTACATAAAATCGGACCCGTCAGGAGATTCACGGCAAGCTACTGCCAATATTCATCACGATATGATGCATATAAAAACGGTACGGTGCTTAACGCGTTTAAGCCTGAATTATCGAACGGTTCGTTAATGGACATCGGCGTGTACTGCATTTATCCGGCCGTCGTCCTGTTCGGCAAACCGAAAAACGTCATTGCGACCGGTCATAAACTAGCATCCGGCGTTGACGGCGAAGGCACGGTCATTCTGTCATACGACGGATTTGAAGCGGTGCTGATGCATTCGAAAATCTCAAATTCGTTTGCCCCGGCGGAAATTCAGGGTGAAGACGGCACGATCGTTCTGGACAGCATTCACGGACCGGAACGGGCGGAAATCCGCTATCGTGACGGCCGGACGGAAGACATTTCAGTCCCTGATCTGAAACCTTCGATGTACTACGAAACGGCTGAATTCATCAATCTTCTTCGAAACGGACAGCGGGAGTCTTCCGAAAATACATTTGAACGTTCTTTCATTACGGCGAGCATTATGGAAGAAGCGAGAAAACAAATCGGAATCGTCTTTCCCGCCGATCAAAACTAAAAACATCCGCCCGGATTCGGGCGGATGTTTTTTATTTGGACGCTAACAGGTCAGCAAACGCTTTTGCATACTGCGGAAGGTCGGGCGGGCGGCGGCTTGATACAATGTGGCCGTCAGTTACGACAGCTTCATCCAGCCACTGTGCCCCTGCATTTGTCATGTCGTCTTTGATGCCGGGCGTGCTCGTTACTTTTTTTCCTGCAAGAATTCCGGCAGATATAAGCACCCAGCCCGCATGGCAGATCTGGCCGATCGGCTTTTTCTGCTCGTTCATCGTACGGATGATGTCCAAAACTTCGGGATATCTTCGCAGTTTGTCAGGAGCCCAGCCGCCAGGCACGAGCACGGCATCATACTCCTGAATAATCAGGCTCTTAAAATCGTAATCCGCCGTCGCGGGCACTCCGTATTTTCCTTTGTATGAACGGCCCGCTTCTTCTCCTATTAAATGAACGATCGCGCCTTCCTCTCTCAGCCGGTAGACGGGATACCAAAGCTCTAAGTCTTCAAAATCGTCACTGACAAGCGCTATAACTTTTTTGCCTTCTAATCTCATCACTGCCACTCCCTTCTTTTATATTAGTGTATCGCTTTTTTCAGATGAGGAAAAGAAACAGCTCGTTACAGCTGTTCTTCGTCTTCAGACTGAATCGTAAATTTCCGTGTGACCTGCTGCAGTTCTTCAGCCATATGCGCAAGCGTTTCGGCGGATGAACTGATTTCTTCCATGGAGGCCAGCTGCTCTTCAGCTGAGGCGGCGATGTCTTGAATGCCGGCGGACCCTTCTTTGGCGACTGAGGTAATGTCCTCCACTGCGTTTGTCACATTTTGCGACCCGGCTGCAAGCTGCTCAAGCGTTCCGTTCATATGCTGCAAGGCGCCTGAAATCTGAGTCGTCATTTCTGAGATTTTTTTGAAGCTTTCGGCCGTTTGATCCGTAATATCGAGGCCTTCCTTCACATCTTGATTCACCGCTTGGAATACAGAAAGCGATGTGGCGATTTCTTTGACGATTTCCTGAATCAGCGTTTCGATTTCCTTTGCGGAGCCGGCTGATTGTACGGCAAGCTTCCTCACTTCTTCCGCAACGACGGAGAAGCCCCGCCCGTATTCGCCTGCTCTTGCCGCTTCAATGGCCGCGTTTAAGGCAAGCAGATTTGTTTGATCGGCAATGCCGTTAATGACGTTCAGAATGCTCTTAATGTCGTGCGACTTCGTTTCCAGCCCTTTTACGACCGCTTCCGCCTGCTGTACGGAACGATCAATTGTTTTCATCTGGCCGACCGTTTTCGCCACTAATTCTTCTCCGCTTCCGGCCGTTTCAGAGGTTTGGATGGCGGATTCAGTGATTTCCGCCGATACATTCGCCGTCTCGGCAATGCCGGCATTCATTTGGGAAAGGTGATCAGCACTTTCTTCCAATTTCTCGCTTTGTGATTCGTTTCCGTTTGAGAATTGTTCAATCGCCAGAGTAATATGCTCTGTCGCCTTGCTTGTCTGTCCGGCGGATGCCGTCAGCTCTTCGGATGAAGAAGCGACATGTTCGACGGATGATTGGATGACGCCGATGACAGACCGGAGTGATGCCGACATCTCATTGAAGCTTTGGCTGAGCTGCCCGAATTCATTTTTTGACTTGATGTCAATGACTTCCGTTAAATCGCCGTCACTGATTTTAGCTGATGTCGAGACAAGTTTTTTGAGCGGTTTTGCAATCGAGCGAATGATAAAAAAGATTAAAATACCGCCGACGATAAGAGAAACCGCCAGGATGATCAGCGCCATTTTCATGACAGGCGAGGCTGCGTCATGGATCTCACTGACAAAAAATGTGCCGGCGATTTTCCAGCCCGTCAGTTTGTTTGTCGTGAAGGCCATTTTCTTCTGCTGTCCTTCAAACATGTATTCAAACGATCCGCTTGATTTGGAAAATACCTCTTTCATCCACTCTCCGGAGCCTTCCGTTCCCGCTTTTATAGTCGGATGGGCGATGTATTTTTTATCCCCCGTTGTAATGAAGGCAAATCCTTTATGACCGATCTGGACGCGTTCGGAAGCGTTCAGCAGGTCGCCCAGATTAATATCAAGCGCCACAACGCCTGATCCGTCTTTTGTCTGCTGGGCAATCGTAACGACCGTCTGTCCGGTTGCAGCGTCTTTATAAGGCTCGGTAAACACCGGCTGTCCGCTTTTTTCAACCGCCTTTGTATACCACTCGCGCGTGAGCGGATTATAATCGGACGGCATGTCAGCGGACGGATATTTCACAAACGCTTTGTCGCGAGACGCGGCGTAAATTGACGCGACATCGCCATTTACGGTGACATACTGCTTCATATTGTCGAGCAGTACCGATTTATTTTTCGTGTTCAGTTTTTCCTTTGTGATTGATTCGCTGTAGTAGTCAATCGCTTTCAGCTTGCCTTCGAGCATGTTTTCCAGCACGCTGTTCAGTTCGCTGACATTTCCCTGGGCGCTGTGGGTCAGTTCTCTTTCTAATGTACTCCCCGCCGTTTGGTAGCTGAAGTAGGCGAGTATGCCGACCGGAAGCACCAATACGGCTAAAAATGCCGCGATCAGCGGCTTGCTGATGGATGGCTGTTTGATCCAATGTATCAGTTGTTTCATTTTTTCAGTCTCCTTCTTTGAAAAGCTAAATCTAATATCGTCAGATAGGACAAAAGATTTATTAAAAAAACTAAAAAAAACACCCAAACAGCACATTTGGGTGTTCTATGACCTATTAATCTATTTTAAATCGTTTCGTCATATCACGTAATTCTTCCGCCATCTGGGATAACGTTTCCGAAGACGAACTGATTTCTTCCATTGAAGCCAGCTGTTCTTCGGCAGAGGCCGCGATATCCTGAATGCTGGCGGAGCTTTCTTTTGCGATGGACGCGATTTGCTCAGAAGCTCCTGAAATCTGCTGTGATCCTGCTGTCAGCTGTTCTACCGTCGCATTCATATTTTGAATTTCTCCGGCGATCTGGTTCGTCATTTCAGAAATCCGTTTGAAGCTCGTTTCGGTCTGATTCGTAATATCCAGTCCGCTCTCCACCTCTTTATTGACCGATTGGAACATGCCGAGAGATGTATTGATTTCGTTGACGATTTCTATAATTAAGCTTTCGATTTCTTTCGCTGAATCGGCAGACTGGACCGCAAGTTTTCTGACCTCTTCGGCGACGACTGAGAAGCCCCGGCCGTATTCACCCGCACGCGCGGCTTCAATTGCCGCATTCAGCGCAAGAAGGTTTGTCTGATCAGCGATTCCGTTAATGACACCGAGAATGTTTGTAATGTCTTTTGATTTTGTCTCAAGTCCGCGCACCACTTGTTCAGCTTCTTTCACTGACCGGTCAATGACGTTCATTTGGCCGACCGTCTGGTGGACGAGCTTTCCGCCTGAATTGGCGACTTCCGCTGATGTGACGGAGGATTCGGTAATGACGGCAGATGCTTTCGCCATATCTTTAAGCCCGCTGTTCATTTGATAAATATGTTCCGCCGCGCTTTCGATATTTTCACTTTGGCTTTCATTTCCGTTAGAAAATTGTTCGATCGCCAGTGTGATATGTTCCGTTGCCTTGCTTGTCTGCTCCGCTGAAGCCGTCAGCTCCTCTGAGGAAGATGCGACGTTATTCACGGAATCCTGGATGGCATGGATGAGAGACCTGAGTGAAGCGGCCATATTGTTAAAGCTTTTGCCAAGCTCGCCTAATTCATCTTTTGACTGAATCTCGATCGTTTCTGTTAAGTCGCCTTCACTGATTTGTTTCGATGATGTCACAAGCTGCTTGAGCGGTTTTGTGATTGAACGGATAATCAGCACCATGACGATGGTTCCGATGACAATCGCTAATACGAGAACGAGCAGGGACAGATGAAGGATCGGCAGGGCCGCTTCATGAATTTCGTCCAGATACATTGTTCCGGTAATCTTCCAGCCTGTCAGCCCGTTCGTATCATAAGCCATTTTCTTTTCCTGGCCGTCGTATTTGTATTGAAAATCACCTTTTTTGCTGGTGAACAGCTGTTCAGCCCACTCCCCGTTTAGTACTGTGCCTGACGCACGGTTCGGGTGGGCGACCACTTTTTTGTCTTTCGTAAGGATAAAAGCGTAGCCGGATTTTCCGATGTTCACTTTCTTTGTCGTTTTCAGAAGCTCATCGATTTTCATATTGATGGCGACGACCCCTGAGCCGTCTTTCGTCTGCTGAACGACCGTCACGACCATCGTATTGGTGGAAGCCGTGCGGTAAGGATCTGTTACAACAACTTTCCCCTTATTTTCCACGGCCTTTTTATACCAGTCTCTTTCAAGCGGATTATATCCTTTAGGCATCTGCAGATCCGGATACCGTGTGAAATGTCCTTCCGTGTCACTCGTATAGATGGATTCCACGTCTTTATTAATCTTCATGTACTCTGTGAATTTATCGGTAATTTGCGATTGGTTTTTCGGCTTGTACCGATCCTTTGTGAGCCAGTCGCTGAAATATGCCGTTCCGTCTTCCTTTTGGCTGATGCTTGTGTTGATCATATCGTTAATCTGCTGCACATTATCTAGTGCGCTTCCCATCATCTGCCTGTCAAGCGTACTTACCGCCGATTGATAGGCGATAAAAGCCAGCGTTGAAATAGGAAGAATGAGAATGGCCAAAAAAGAAATGAGCAGTTTTCTTGTAAGCGATCTCTGCTTGATGATTTGCACAATTTTTTTCATCTGCTATATCTCCTCTTGCGTGTTTACCCTTCATATCGGCAATTATGGGTAAATATACACATCAAAAAAGAAGAAATATACCAAAACATACTTTTTACCTATTGCAAAATTAGTCTTTTAGACTTAATTAAGAGTTTATCTTAAAACGCTTTGTCAGTTCGCGTAATTCTTCCGCCATTTTTTCCAGCGTGACGGCTGAGGAACTGATCTCCTCCATGGACGCAAGCTGCTCTTCAGCTGAAGCCGCGATGTCCTGAATGCCGGCCGCGCTTTGTCTGGAGACTGCCGCGATATCCTCTGAAGCGTTTGATACTTCCTGAGATCCGGCAGAAAGCTGTTCCACGGTTGCATTCATATTTTGCAGTTCACCGGCAATCTGATTTGTTTTAGCGGAAATGTCCCGGAAGCTTTTTTCCGTTTCGTCCGTTAACTGAAGTCCGCTTTTCACCTCGTGATTGACGGATTCCAGCATTCCGAGCGAAGTATGAATTTCTTTGACGATTTCATGAATTAAGGATTCGATTTCTTTCGCTGAATCTGCGGATTGGACGGCAAGCTTTCTCACTTCTTCGGCAACGACTGAAAAACCGCGTCCGTATTCTCCCGCTCTTGCCGCTTCAATGGCTGCATTTAAAGCAAGCAGATTCGTTTGATCGGCAATGCCGTTAATGACGCGCAAAATGCTGGTGATGTCCTGCGATTTGAGTTCAAGCCCTTGTACGACTTGCTCCGCTTTACTTACGGATTGGTCAATGGCGCCCATCTGGCCGGCTGTTTTCTTGACAAGCCGCTCACCGGCGCCGGATATCTCCGCCGATTCAATTGACGTTTCCGTCACCACGGCTGCCGCTTCCGCCAGATCGCTGAGCCCGTCTTTCATCTCATTCACTTGTGCTGTCGCTTTATCAATACTCTCACTTTGGTCTTCCGTTCCATTAGAAAACTGTTCAATCGCAAGGGTGATATGTTCCGTTGCTTTGCTCGTCTGCTCAGCCGAAGCCGTCAGCTCCTCTGAGGAAGAAGCGACATGTTCAACAGAGTCCTGAATTCCCTGAATAAGCGAACGGAGTGAATCTGTCATATGATTAAAACTTTTACCGAGCACGCCGAGCTCATCTTGAGAGCCGACATCAATGGTTTCCGTCAGATCCCCGCTGCTGATTTTTTCCGCTGAAGCTACGAGACGTTTTAACGGTTTGGTAATTGAGCGGATGACAAAATAAATGAAAATCATCCCTGCGGCGATGGCTATCGCCAATATGATAACGGCCAGAGTCAGAACCGGTCTTGCCGCATCTTTGATTTCATCCACGGACATGGTTCCGCTGATCTTCCAGCCCGTCGCTTCATTGGTCACGTACGCCATTTTTTTCGCTTTCCCGTTCAGCGTATATTCATAGTCGCCTTTTTGCCCGCTGTATAATGTATCAACCCATTTTCCCGATACCGCCGCGCCGGCTTTTTCATCACTGTAAGCAACGGCTTTTTTATTTTTGCTGAGGATAAAGGCGTATCCTTCTTTTCCGATGTTCACTTCTTTTGTCATCGTGATGAGATCGTCGATTTTTATATCAATGGCGACGACGCCTGATCCGTCTTGCGCCGCGCGGGCCATGGTGACGACCATCTTTTTGTTTGAGATAGACTCATAAGGGTCCGTGATGATGGTTTGGCCTTTATTCTCCATGGCTTCCTGATACCAGCTTCTTTCAAGCGGATTGAAATCGGCCGGCATATCGGCATGCGGATAACGGGTAAACGTTCCTTCCTTGCTGCTAGAAAATATGGCGGACGCTTTATCATTGCTTTCAATAAACTGTTTGAACCTTTCTTGCATTTCCGTTTGGTTTTTTTCTTTAAATTTAGCGCTTGTCGCCCATTCGCTGAAATATGCTGAGCTTTTTGTAAACATTCCGATCCGGTCATCAATCATATTGTTTAAGATTTGCACATTTCCTTCGGCGCTTTCCATCATTTGCTTTTCAACGGATGAAGCCGCCGAACGGTAGGCGCCGGCAGCCAATACTGCTACCGGAATAATTAAGATCAGTAAAAATGAAATAATAAGTTTTTTGGCTATTGATTTTCTGGCGATTTTTTTTGCTGTTTTTTTCAATTTTGTAAACCTCTTTCAATCATTTACTGTTTATATCGGCCGACTCCCTTTTTATTACATTGAAAATTAAGTCATAAATGAAAAATAGTTCTATGTACTCCCTTTGTATGTAAGACTTTTTATTTAATTATCCGGCTGTCACTATAAAAAAGGACGCCTTCCACCTGGAAAGCGTCCTTTTTTACTAGTTGATTTTAAATTGTTTCGTTAATTCCCGCAGTTCTTCGGCCATTTGCGCCAACGTATCGGCGGATGTGCTGATTTCTTCCATTGATGCAAGCTGTTCTTCTGCGGATGCGGCAATATCCTGAATGCTTGCTGCGCTTTCCCGTGATACGTCCGCAATATCCGTCACTGCGGCTGAAACGTGCTGAGAGCTGTCTGACAGCTGTTCAACCGTGCCGTTCATCGATTGAAGCTTCTCGGCGATGTCGTTCGTCATGCCGAAGATATTCTGGAAGCTTTCTTTCGTGCGGTCCGTTACGGCAAGTCCTGATTGAACTTCTTCATTGACGGATGTAAACATGTGAAGCGATGTATTGATCTCAGCCGTGATTTCCTGAATGAGTTTTTCAATCTCTTTGGCAGAACCGGCGGATTGGACGGCAAGCTTTCTCACTTCTTCGGCTACTACTGAGAAGCCCCGCCCGTATTCACCCGCTCTTGCCGCTTCAATGGCTGCATTTAACGCAAGCAGGTTTGTCTGATCGGCAATACCGTTGATGACTCTTAAAATATGAGTGATGTCTTTTGATTTGGCCTCAAGGCCTTTTACAACCGCTTCCGCCTGCTGGACCGATTGATTGATGAGATTCATCTGCCCGACGGTTTGCTGCACATATTCTTCCCCGGTGCCGGCAGCTTCCTTCGATTGTTTAGATGCTTCCGTAATGGATGATGATGTGCGGGAAACGGCGGCGAGTCCGTCATTTATATGATTCAGCTTGGCTGAGCTTGAATCGACTTTTTCGCTTTGCTCTTCGTTCCCGTTTGAAAACTGCTCAATCGCCATTGTAATATGTTCCGTCGCTTTGCTTGTCTGCGAAGCTGAAGCGGTCAGCTCTTCCGATGACGCGGCCACGTTGTCGACAGAGTTTTGGATCGCGCTTATCAGTCCGCGCAGAGATTCTCCCATTTCATTAAAGCTCGCGCCGAGTTCGCCCAATTCATCTTTCGAGCGGATATCAATGGTTTCAGTCAAGTCTCCGCCGCTGATTTGTTTAGAAGAGCGGACAAGCCGTTTCAGCGGTGACGTAATGGATCTGACAATCAACAGAATTAAAATTCCCCCGATGATAATGGATGCTGCAAGGACAATCATCCCCATCGTCAGCACCGGTTGTGAGGCGTCTTTAATTTCGTTGAGCTCCATGCTCCCCTCTATTTTCCACCCGGTCAGTTTATTTGTCGTAAACGCCATTTTTTTATTTTGATCATCGAGCTTGTATGAAATAATGCCGCTGTCTTTGCTGTATACCTCATTCAGCCACGGGGTTGAAACTTTATCGCCCGGTTTGTGGTCTTTATGCGCGACATAGGTTTTATTTTTGGACGTGATAAACACGAATCCTTTTTGTCCGATTTTGATTCCCTGCATCTGCTTCAGCAGCTGGTCAATCGTAATATCCATGGCCACTACGCCTGTTCCGTCCTGCATCTGCTTTGCCACGGTAACGACCATGCTGCCGTCGCTTGCCGCGGTGTAAGGGTCGGTGACAACGAGCGTGCCGCCGGCCTTCACAGCGTCTTTATACCAGGTGCGTGTTCTCGGATCGTAATCGGCCGGAGTATTCTCCTTCGGCGCCTGTGCGTAGCTGCCGTCTTCCGTACCTCCGTAAATGCGGGCTACGTCCTTATGAATAGACGTGTATTGCCCGAACTTTTCTTCAAGAGCAGACATGTTTTTCTTTGAGAAGGATGACCCTTTTAACGTTTCACTGAAAAATTCAATCGCCTTTGCTTTTGCGCCGATATCATTTGTAATGGTTGTGTTAAAAGATTCGATGTTATTTTTCGCGTTGCCTGAAATCTGATCATCCAGCGAATTGCTCGCCGTATGGTATGAACTGAATTCTAACACGAGAATCGGTATGATTAAGATCACGATAAATGAAATGATTAATTTACGTGAAATCGATGCCTTTGTGCACCAATTAATGAATTTTTTCATATTAAGCTGCTCCCTCAAGTGTGATACCTTATATATCGGCTCAGTCTTCACATTTTGTTAACATTTCCTCCTTTTTTATGACTTGATTTTCATTGCCCAAGCTTCCTGCATATCTTATAAAAAAAGATAGGGGGCGCGCAGATGATTATCATATCCGGCCAAGTGCTTCGGCCTCAGGACATCGCGAACTGGCAGACGGAAGAAAGCCTTGTTCCGTATATAAATGACCTGCTCAATTCTCCCGTACAATTCGATTACGGGTCGATTGCTGAACTGATGTTCGAGGTGCGGCTGCGCCGCCATATTGTGGAAGCCGCAAGAGAACTGCACGGATCAGGTGTGAAATTTGCAACTTTCGCCAAAACATACGGAAATACGGCTTATTGGAGACTGACGCCGGAAGGAGCCCTGGAGCTGAAGTACAGGATTCCCGCTTCAAAAGCGATTCGGGACATTATTGAAAACGGGGCGTTTTACGCATTTGAATGCGCTACCGCCATTGTTGTGATTTATTATCTGGCCGTCTTAAAGACAATCGGTGAAGAACGGTTTAACCTGCGTTTCCGGAATATCACTTTGTATGACTGGCACTATGAGCACCTGCCGATCTACACGGAAACCGGCAGCCACTTTTTACGGGGAGATTGTTTATATTTTAAAAATCCTGATTTTAACCCTGCAAAGGCTCAGTGGCGGGGAGAAAATGTCATTGTGATGGGGAATGATCAATATTTCGCCCACGGTCTCGGGATTCTGACCGCTGAACAAATCATCCAGAGATTGAATTCTTTAAGAAAAAAAAATGCCGTGCAGCCGGCTTATCTGCTTAACCAGGCAACAAGGCTTGATGCACCCGCGCTTTATCAGATCATGCATTAAAACAATCCCATCGTCTGTCATTGTGACGATGGGATGTGAAATGCTTTTCTTTTCCGGTAAAAAGCCGTCGTGCCGAGCGCTTGATTTGCAGCCCATTCAAACTTCTCTAAATCATGGCGGGTGACGGCTCTGTCCCGTCTGCTCCATTTAATGGCGCGGACAAAATAATACCCTTTAATCGGCGCCATGGTGACTTTGGAATGTGGAAAATCTTCAAAGACAAACTCAATAATCCCTCTTTTTTTATAGGACATTTGAAGAATCTTCATCATCCATCACCTCACGATTTCTGGATTATGATTCGCACAATCCGTCCAAAACGGTTTTCACGTCTGTCGGCCCTTCAAGTTTCGCGGCGGACTGGCCGGCCCATAAAGACATATACTCCGCGTCTCCTGATTGAGCCGCGTGCCCGCGCATCGGCTTTGTCAGCGTATTATGCAGCGGATAAGGCAGCGTTTTTCCCTCATCAGCTTCATATGTTTTCATGAACTGATTCACGATTCCCCGCGCCTGTTTTCCCGAAAACAGGGTGGTCAGCCGCGTATCGGCTCCTTTTGATTCGGCAATGGCTTTTTGGTATGCCGGTGAGGCGCTGCTTTCTTCACAAAGGAGAAACGGTGTTCCTACTTGAACGCCGTCCGCACCCAAACATCGGGCCGCCTGCACCCCGCGGCGGTCAAAAATGCCGCCTGCCGCAATCACCGGGATATCCAGCGCGTCTTTAGCCTGCGGAATCAGCGCCATAAGGCCGAGAGCCGGTTCTCCTTTAACCGGCAGAAACGACCCGCGATGCCCGCCGGCTTCTATTCCCTGAAGGATAACGGCGTCCATTCCCCGTTCTTCAAAAGCCTTCGCTTCCTCCGGCGTTGTCGCCGTGCCGAAAAGGAAACAACCGCTTTTCTTCAGCTTTTCCGCCGTTTCTTCCGGCGGCAGGCCGAAGGTGAATGAACACGCTTTGATTCCGTAACGGATCAGAAGCTCCGCTTTTTCCTCGAAATCATTCCATTCTTCTTTCAGATCAGAGAACGGCTTGGCGTCTTTTGCCCTCGGGATGCGGGCTTTCCATTTTTCAACGAGTTCCGCCTCAGGCATCTGTCTTTCTTCCGGGACGAAAAGATTTACTTGAAAGGAGCGGTCCGTCAGCTCTTTCATCTCGATAAGCTGTTTTTCAAGCGCTTGCGGGCTGACGTATCCTGAAGCGAGGCTTCCGAGCGCCCCTTCATTTGATACCGCCGAAGCCAGACGCGGCGTGACCAGTCCGCCGGCCATCGGCGCCTGAATGACGGGCTTTGTTAATGATAATGGACCCATCCACTCACTCATTTGTTTTCCTCCGTTTCAGCCTGTATTTTGATATAACATGTTCTGTTTCGCGGACCGTCAAATTCGCAAAAATAAACGCCCTGCCATGTTCCGAGTATCAGGCGCCCGTCTTCTATGATGACATGCTGAGAGGCGCCGGTTGTACTCGCTTTCATATGTGCCGCCGTATTTCCCTCCATATGCCGGTCCAGTTCGTGCTCCCACGGATACACTTCGTCAAACCTGCGGAGCATATCCCTTTTCACATCCGGGTCGGCATTTTCATTGATGGTAATGCCGGCGGTGGTATGGGGACAGTATATGAGCGCCAAACCGTTTTTTACGCCTGTTTCGCGGAGAAAAGATTCGGCTTCATGTGTGATGTCGATCATTTCATCCCTTTTTTTTGTTTGAATCTGCAATTTTTTCAGCATATGAATGCCTCCTTTCTTTTTCTCTTCCTTTCCCATATTCGTTTCTGTATTTGTCTTTTCCTGTCGGATCGCGATGATAAACGCAGATCACAAAAAACTTCAGCCTCGGGACTGAAGTTTTTCACCATATATATACGCGGGCCTCATAAGGCTTTAAGAGGAAGGATGTCACATGGCGGTGCGCTTCTGTTTCCGCGTTTGCAAGCACGAGAGAAGCGGAGTCAAGCGGATAACCGGGATGCCTGTATAAAGCGGGGGTTCGGGACAGATTTGTGATGATCAGGGCGGTTTTTGTTCCGTTTTTTCTTAGATAGGCATAAATCTGCCGGTCATTCGGAAGCAGCAATTCATATGTGCCGCTGATCAATACGCCGTGTTCTTTTCTGAGGGCGATCAGCCGTTTGTAGAAATGGTATACGGATGTTTCATCCTGCAATTGTGATGCGGCGTTCAGCCATGTGTGGTTCGGATTCACTCCGAGCCACGGAGAAGCATCAGAAAACCCGCCGTTCGCCTCATCGCTCCATTGCATCGGTGTCCGTGAATTATCCCGGCCCTTCTTCCAAATGATCTTCATCACTTGTTCACGCGGAACGCCGCGGGACGTCTCTTTTTCATACATATATTTAATTGCGGCGTCATCATAATCTTCAATGGATGGGAACGAAACATTGGTCATTCCGAGCTCCTGCCCCTGATAAATAAACGGCGTGCCTTTCATCAGTATATACATCGCGGCGAGTGCCTTGGCGCTTTCTGTCAAAAACCGTTCGTCACCCCATACCGAAACGGAACGGGGCTGGTCGTGATTTTCCATAAATAACGCATTCCAGCCCTTTCCTTCAAGGCTGTTCTGCCAGTCGGACAAGACGCGCTTAAGCGCCGGAATGGAGATGCTTTGATCATCTTCCGTATCCCAGAGGCCGAGATGTTCAAATTGAAAAATCATTTGAAAGACGCCGTTTTCTTCACCGGCCCAATCAGCCGCCTCCCAAGCCGCCACTCCGTTCGCCTCGCCGACCGTCATGATCGGATAGCGAGAAAATGTTTCCCGCTTCAGCTCTTTTAAGAGATCCATTATGCCTTCCCCGTTCATATGATACGGGAAAGACGGGACGTACGGGAGACCGTCCGGGTTCGGCATGTCAGGGAGCCCTTCTTTTTTCTTAATGTGAGAAATGGCATCCACCCGGAAGCCGTCTATGCCTTTATCAAGCCACCAGCGGACCATCTCATAAACGGACTGCCTCATCGCTTCGTTTTCCCAATTTAAATCAGGCTGTTTTTTGTCAAACAGGTGCAGGTAATACTGGCCGGTCTCTTGATCATATTCCCACGCTGATCCGCCGAAAATGCTTTCCCAATTGTTCGGCTCTTTGCCGTTTTTTCCGTCTCTCCAGATGTACCAGTCCCGTTTTTCGGAATCTTTCGCTGAGCGTGATTCGATAAACCAAGGGTGCTCGTCGCTTGTATGGTTGATGACGAGGTCTATAATCAGCTTCATGCCGAGCGCATGGACATCCGCAAGGAGCCTGTCAAAATCCTCCATCGTCCCGAATTCGCCGGCAATTTGTTTATAATTCCGAATATCGTAGCCGTTGTCCGCGCCCGGCGAGTCAAAAACGGGACAAAGCCAGATCACATCCGCCCCCAACTCTTTTATGTAATGAAGCTTTGCTCTGATGCCGTTAATATCGCCGATTCCGTCCCCGTTCGAATCCATAAAGCTTCGGGGATAAATTTGATAGACGGCCGCCTTTTTCCACCAATCCGTTTTCATACCGACACTCCTTTCTTTACAGCATATGAAGGAGCGGGACGAAGAAGCATTTTTTCTATAAAAAAAGCCTCATTGCAAAAGCAGGAGGCTCAGAAATCAGTTTTTTTAATTTCAACGAAGCGGATATGATGGTCTTCCGCTTCCAGCACCTTAAATTCACACCCTTCGGCATGAAACACATCACCATTTTTCAGCTCCATTTTTTGTGTTAAGAGCCAGCCGGCAATCGTGTCAATGTCTTCATTTTCGATGGCGATATCAAGGAGATCATTCACCTCTTCTATGAGCGCCTTGCCGTCCATCACATAATGGTGTTCGCCTTTTTTGACGATGTGGGGCATTTCATCCTGGTCATATTCATCACGGATTTCCCCGACGATTTCCTCCAATATGTCTTCGACGGTCACAAGTCCCGCCGTGCCGCCGTATTCGTCAACGAGAATCGCCATATGAATCCGCTCCTTCTGCATGCGGATCAAAAGCTCCTGAACGGGGATGCTTTCAATGACTCTGATGACCGGACGCATAATTTCTTTTAATTCAATGGAGCGGCCGAGAAAATACGCTTTAAATAAATCCTTATTGTTAATAATGCCGAGAATGTGATCTTTGTCTTCCTTAATAACCGGATATCGCGTATACCGTTCGTTGATGATCAAATGTATGGCTTCATCAACTGACTGTTCAAGCGAGATGGCGGCGATTTCGGTGCGCGGCACCATGATTTCTCTGGCGACCCGGTTATCGAATTCAAATATTTTATTAACGTAACGGAATTCAGATTGATTGATTTGACCTTTTTTATAGCTTTCGGACAAAATCAGCCGCAATTCTTCTTCACTGACCACGACCTCATGTTCTTTCACCGAATGAAAACCGAACAGCTTGACCAAAAATCCGGCTGAGCCGTTTAACAGCTTAATAAACGGATACATCACTTTATAAAACAGAATGAGCGGTTTCGCCGTCCACAGACTGACGGCTTCGGCTTTTTGAATGGATATCGTTTTCGGCGCAAGCTCTCCGATGACGACGTGCAGATACGTGACGGCAATAAACGCCGCAATAAACGTGACGACGTGCGTAATAGATGACGGCATTCCGATCAGGCTGAAAACAGGATGAAGAAGCCGCTGAATCGTCGGTTCACCGAGCCAGCCGAGTCCGAGCGCCGTAATCGTAATGCCGAGCTGGCACGCTGATAAATATTCATCGAGATTTGAAATCACCCTGTGCGCCGCGAGCGCCCGGCTGTCTCCGGTTTCAACCAGCTCCGCGATTTTTGAACCGCGGATTTTGACAATCGCAAATTCCGCAGCGACAAAGATGGCCGTTAATCCGATTAACAGCATAATGAGAATCAGTTTTAATATAAGCAAAAAAACCCCTACCGCAAACGGTAAGGGGCCACCTCCTTCGTGTTAATTCTCATCACGACCATTTAAGAAAATCATCACAAAACGAAGCAGCTCGAATAATGAAACGAGCGCCGCAGCCACATACGTCAGCGCGGCGGCGTTCAGCACTTTATTCACGCCGTGTTCTTCACTGTTGCGAATGAATCCTTCCGACACGATAATCCGCTTCGCCCTCGCGCTGGCATTAAACTCGACAGGCAGTGTGACAAGCTGGAAAAAAACAGCGGCCGAAAACAAAATAATGCCGAGTCCGATTAAGTTCAAGCTGCCCAGGAGCATCCCGCCCAAGAAAAGCAGAGGGGCAACCCCGGAGGCAAAATTGACGACCGGAAAAATTTTGTGCCTCAGCACAAGCGCGCCGTATGATTCCTGATGCTGCAAAGCATGTCCGACTTCATGAGAAGCGACGGAAATGGCGGAAATGGAGCGGCCGTAATATACCGGCTCAGATAAACGCACCACCCGCTCCGTCGGGTCGTAATGGTCTGTTAAAGTGCCTCTTACCGGTTCTACCGGCACATCATATAAACCGTTAATATCAAGAATCCGTCTTGCCGTTTCCGCCCCCGTCCGCTGACTGGAGGCTTCCACGTCTGAGTATTTCTGAAAATTGCTTTTCACTTTAAATTGTGCCCAAAACGACAATCCCAATGCAGCAATTGTTAAAAAGATAAACAGCATATTATCCTCTTCCTTTTTCTCTTATATCGTACGATCTGCTTATATATTATTTTAATGATTGCCCGCTTTCCTGTACAGAAATCCGCTTCTTTTTTCTGACAGGAATCAATCCTCCGAGCATGATGAGGATACACCCGGCCATTCCGATGTAAAACGGAAACGTGCCTGCGGTCTCTTTTGCAAAAACAAGCCATGAAAATCCGCCGGACATGTGATTGTATCCATTCAAATCGAAAATAAGCAATACGGCCGCCGAAGCGAGCAGCTGCGCTCCGGCCAGCGCCGCCAGCAGTTTTTGAATGACCGTCATTTGACTCACCCTTTTTCGGTCCGCTTTCTTTATCATATGAAAAAATAAGGGTGAATATGTTTTCGGCGATTTTTGAAAGACATCAAACGAACTGGGACATACTGTATAAAAAAAGATACAGGTGTGATCGACATGAAAGTGACAAATGGCGAGAAAGAACAGCTGAGCAATGCGATAGACAGAATGAACGAAGGGCTTGACGCCTTCATCCAGCTCTATAATGAATCGGAAAACGACGAACCTCTCATTCAGTTTGAAGATGAGACGGCCGATTTAATCAGACATGCGCGTGACTCATACGGCCAGGAACAGCTGGACGAAAAACTAAACACCATTATTAAGCAGATTTTATCCATCTCTCTGTCGAAAGAAGAGCCGGACGAATGAAATCAAACCGTATTTTTATTTCCTGGCTGAGATGGCCGTTATATGTTCGGATCGGGCTGATCATTATCGCCTTGATTTTATTGTTCGGCCAACTCATATACATGCTCGAACCGAAGCAGTTCACGTCTGTGTTTGAAGGGGTTTGGTGGGCGGTGATTACGGTGGCCACAGTCGGCTACGGCGATTACGTTCCGCAGACGCCGCTCGGGCAGATTGCCGGCATGGTGCTTGTATTAAGCGGAGCGAGTTTTGTGACCGCCTATTTCGCCACGCTTTCTTCAGCCGTATTCAGCAAACAGCACCGCTATGTCGAAGGGAAGGTCGCCTTTAAAGGCAAGGGGCACGTCATTCTTATCGGATGGAATGAAAAATCGCATATGCTGCTGAAAGAACTGCAGCACATCGCACCGTCAAAAACTGTCGTCCTGATTGATGATTCATTAAGGGAAGGGCCGCTTATTGAAAACGTCCATTTCATCCGCGGACATGCCGCTGATGACAGCACGCTCAATAAGGCGAATATTACGGAAGCTGATACCGTCATTCTGACAGCGGACCAGCAGAAAAATGAATCCGAAGCTGATATGCTGTCGGTATTAACACTTCTCGCCATCAAAGGGCTGCATCCGTCCGTTTATTGTATCGTAGAAATTTTAACGGAACGGTATGTCAAAAACGCCGAGCGCGCAGGAGCCAATAAGATTCTGTGCACATCACGCCTGTCGAGCCGGGTGATGTTTGAGCATTACCGGGTCAAGCTGCAGCTTGCCAAACCGCAAACGCTGTCAGATCTGACGCTGGAGAAAAAGGTGCGCATCATTCCCGTCCCCGAGGAACTGAAGGGCTCATCTTATCATGACTGTGCGCTCTATTATCTCAAACGGAATACCACGATCATCGGCATACAAAAAGAAGAGGGGCCGATGCTGACCCCTCCCCTGTCATACCAGGTGCTCGATACTGATCTGTTTTTGGCTCTTTAATGCAGCAGGACGTCTTCCAGCTCTTTCACAAGCGAGATGCCGATATCTGTATATGAGCGGTCAATTGCCGCATCCCGCCGTTTCGGCTCGGAGAATTGGTTGAATAATGACTCAAAAACACCGCCGCCTGCTGCATCATCCGTTTCCTGTTGATAAACGTGCCTCAGCAAAAAGGGTGTGCCGATTGTAACGGCGGCCCCCCGTTCATCCATGTGTCCCTTATTTGCTTCAACAGGGATACGGAGAAATAAATAGCCGTCCTGATCGGAAATTTTGTAATCAAAGAACCCGCGGTCATACTCCCAGCCGCCTCCGATGGTATAACCGATCGGTTTCATCACCTGTTCCAATTCGCGGAGTAAAAACGATTGCCCTTCAAGTGAAGATGGTATGCTGATCATGTGCATATGCTCCTTTTTGTCTTTAGCGTCCCCGCTCTGCGGTATCTTCATACGGCGTCCGGGAAGAACCGGGAGCGGCAGACAGACGCTGAAAAGAGGTGACGGCGCATTCAATCAGAACATACGTCACAATTGCGGAGAGAACGGCTTCCGTTGAAATATAGAAAACGGCGGCATAGAGACAGCACTTCGTGATCAGCGTATGCATCCGGCCAATTTTCAGTTTCAGCCGGACCATGTCCGTAAACAAGCCGAGAGGGAAAGCGAAAAACAGGATGGTTTGCAAGAGGGATTCAGGAGACAGTTTTAGTGCCGAATAGACGACAGCGGCGGAACAGACGGAAATGAAGACATGCTTACATAAAAGCCGCATCAATTCATCATCACACCTTTCACGGTTTAAAAAAGGCTGACCCGTCATGCTGAGGGCCAGCCCTTCTTTTTATTTTTCAAGGCGTTTTTCAAGCTCTGCTTTTTTCTCTTCAAAGCCCGGTTTGCCGAGAAGCGCGAACATATTCACCTTATAGGCTTCAACACCCGGCTGATCAAACGGGTTGACTCCGAGCAGATAACCGCTCATCGCCACCGCTTTTTCAAAGAAATAGACGAGATATCCAAATGTATATGCGTTAAGCTCCGGAATATTGACAATTAAGTTAGGCACTTTTCCGTCTGTATGGGCAAGCATCGTGCCTTCAAACGCTTTTTTGTTGACGAAATCGATCGTTTTGCCGGCTAAGTAATTTAAGCCGTCGAGATCATTTTCCGCTTCTTCAATTGTCAGCTCATGCTTCGGTTTTTCAACGTTCAACACGGTTTCAAACAGATCGCGTCTGCCTTCCTGCACGTATTGACCGAGAGAGTGAAGGTCAGTTGAGAAGTTAGCGGAAGAAGGATAGATGCCTTTTTCATCTTTTCCTTCACTTTCGCCGAAGAGCTGCTTCCACCATTCCGCAAAGTATTGCAGCGCAGGCTCATAGTTGATGAGCATTTCAATGGTTCTTCCTTTATTATACAGAACGTTGCGGACGACGGCGTATTGGTAAGCCGCGTTCTCTTCTAATTCCGAGCTGGAAAAGTCTTTGCTTGCATCAAGAGCGCCTTTCATCATTTCATCGATATCAGCCCCGCTTACCGCAATCGGCAGAAGGCCTACCGCAGTCAGAACGGAGAAACGTCCGCCGACATCATCAGGAATAACGAATGATTCGAAGCCTTCTTCATTAGAAAGCGTTTTTAAAGCGCCGCGCTCTTTATCTGTTGTCGCGTAAATCCGCGCTTTCGCTTCTTCTTTTCCGTATTTTTCTTCAAGAAGTTTGCGGAAAATCCGGAAAGCGATTGCAGGTTCCGTCGTCGTGCCTGACTTAGAAATGACATTGATAGAGAAATCAGCGTCTTCCAAAAGATCCATAACATCTTTCATATAAGTTGAGCTGATATTATTGCCGATAAAGATAACTTGAGGGTTTTTGCGCTTATCTTTCGGCAAAACATTATAGAAAGAATGATTGAGCGCTTCAATCGCCGCGCGGGCGCCTAAGTATGAACCGCCGATACCCACGACGAGAAGCACGTCAGAATCTGATTTGATTTTTTCAGCGCTTTTTTTAATGCGCGCGAATTCTTCTTTATCATAGTTTTCAGGGAGGTCCACCCAGCCTAAAAAGTCGCTTCCGGCGCCTGTTTTTTCATGGATATTATGGTGTGCCGTTTTTACGAAATCACGTGCGTATGTAAGTTCATGTTCATTGAAAAAAGGTAACGCTCTTGAGTAATCAAAGCGTACATGCGTCATTTGCTTGTCCCTCCATCACGGTGAATTGTTTTCTCTTTCACTTTATATGAACTCACCCGCTAAATCAAGTCATGAAGAAGGCATGATGAATACGGGATTTGCGCTAAAGATGCGTTCATTTTTTATACAATATCCCGGATTCGAAATAGTTATATTTGTAATAATCGTGAAAGAAGTAACGAATCGAATGTTGGTGATCCAGGAACGTATCACCTTTACTTTGGAGCAGGTTGACATCCATCGCCAATACCGATGGGACGGTTCTTTTTATATAGTACTCCTCTTGAGAGGATGCCGTGCAGGTATATTAAGGAATAAATGTCCATTTTTAAAAATAGTGTCTATATTTGGGGTATCATGTTAAGATGAAAATAATTTTAAACCGGGAGGTGATTTTATGACTAAAACCATTGGTCTTATTTGTGGAAGTTTACGAAAAAACTCGTATAATCGAGTGATTGCTCAATCATTGATTGACTTCGATAATGCGGCTCAATTTCGCTGGGTTGAAATAGACAGTCTTCCTTTTTTTAACGAAGATTTAGAAATCGCCGGAGCACCAGACTCCGTAACATCCTTTAGAGCTGATATACGAGACGTTGACGGCGTCATCATTGTAAGTCCAGAGTACAATTCAGGAATTCCGGGGGTATTAAAAAATGCATTGGACTGGGCATCGAGACCGCGGACCTCTTCTGTTTTAAACAGAAAACCGGTTGGCTTAATCGGAGCAACCCCCGGAGGGTTCGGCACCTCTTTTGGTCAAATGCAAATGAGAGAAGTACTCGAAGCTATGCAAGTCAATGTTCTGCCCTTTCAAAAAATGCTGATTTCGCAAGTCCATGAGAAAATTGATTCCGCTCAAAACATACTTACGGATGAACAAACAAAACGTTATCTTCAACGCTATTTACAACAGTTCATCCATTGGATTGATCATGCTCCGGTTCCCGTTCCGGATTAATTGAAGGATCATCACCCTCACGAAAAGTCACCTCAGAAATAACTTTCTATCTATACAGCATATGAATAGATTTACCGTTTTCCATTGACCAACTGACTTGCCTTAATTCAAGGAGGATGATAAAATGTCTGATCTTTATTCCCGTCTTTCAAAAGATGATGCTGCTGTGCTTTTAGTTGACCATCAAACCGGCCTTATTTCCGGTCTCGTGCGTGACTATGGCGTTGATGAATTTAAAAACAATGTATTGGCTCTCGGTGATACGGCTAAATTCTTTGATTTACCGGTTATTTTAACAACCAGCTTTGAAAATGGACCCAACGGACCGCTCATGCAAGAACTCGCTGATCTCTTTCCTGATGCGCCAAAAATAGCCCGTCCCGGACAAATTAACGCATGGGACAATGAAGACTTTGTTAAAGCCATTGAAGCGACCGGCAAAAAACAGCTGATTATCGCGGGGGTGGTAACAGACGTCTGCGTTGCTTTTCCTGCGCTTTCTGCCATTAAAGCAGGCTACGAAGTGTTTGTTGTGACAGATGCTTCGGGGACGTTTAATAAGCAAGTAGCAGATGCTTCATTAACCCGTATGGCTCATGGCGGCGCGCAGCTGATGAACTGGTTTAGCGCAGCATGCGAGTTACAGCGTGATTGGCGCAACGACGTTGAAGGTTTTGGCGCATTAATCTCCAGTCATCTTCCCGGTTATCAAAACTTAATGGGAAGCTATATGGGGGCGCAGCGGGACCTTAGTACACAAAATGCATAAAAAGGAGCGCTGATTGAATCAGCGCCCCTTTTTTAAATTCGCGGCTCTTTATCTTCATGATTTAGATTTCGTGTAAATAGATGACAGGCAATCGCAAAGTTAATTGGTCCTTTTCTGCTAAATGTACAGAAACAGGGAGTCAAATCCGCATCATGTGATACGGATGAAACGATTTCCATAGTTGTCTCATGGCAAAGGGTGTTTCACTTGCTCCTAATGAACTAATAGAAAATCCGGAAAGAGGGAATCCCAAAACGGTTACATCTGCAGCTTGAAAATCACTCCGGCCTGGAATGTGATCTTACAGTGACGCCTTTAAGATGGCAAGTACGTCATCTTTGTTCAGTTTTTGGAAATTGCCGAATCCGCCGTATTCCATTTCTTTTGCGGCGATGTCTGCGATCAGCTCAAGCTTGTCTTCGCCGATGTCATAATCCGCAAGGCGGGACGGTGCGCCGAGGCTTGTCCAGAACGCGGACAATTTATCGATTCCTTCAAGCGCAATTTCTTTATCCGTTTTGCCTTCAGTATCAATGTCAAACATATTAAGCATGAGGTTTTTAAAACGGTCTACATTTGTATCAAGCGTGTATCTCATCCAGTTCGGGAACAGAATCGCAAGTCCTCCCGCGTGAGGGATGTCATAAACCGCTGATACGGCGTGCTCCATCGTATGGGAAGCCCAATCGCCGAAATAGCCCATTTGCAGCGTGCCGTTTAATGCGATCGTACCCGCGTATAAAATCGTTTCGCGGTGCTTATAGTTCTCAAGGTCTTCCAAAAGTTTCGGCGCTGTTTCAATTACCGTCTGAAGGACCGCAAAACACATTCTGTCCTGAAGCGGCGTGTTTTCAACATTGTGGAAGTATTGTTCAAATACGTGGCTCATCATATCCACCATGCCGTATACGGTTTGGTTTTCCGGAACGCTGAAAGTATTCTCAGGATCTAAAATGGAGAAACGCGGATGAGTGACATTGCTGCCCCATACGAATTTTTCGTTTGTTTCCCAATTTGTGATAACGGAATCAGGGTTCATTTCAGAGCCTGTCGCCGCAAGCGTCAGCACCGTGCCGAACGGGAGCGCGTCCTGCGCCGTTACTTTTTTGCTGTAAATGTCCCATGCGTCGCCGTCATATTTCGCACCGGCCGCAATCGCTTTTGTACAGTCGATGACACTTCCGCCGCCGACTGCGAGAAGGAAATCAATCTCATGCTGTCTGCACAGCTCAATTCCTTTATTTACCGTTTCCAGACGCGGATTCGGTTCAACGCCCGCAAGCTCATGAACGGTTGCGCCTTCTTCTTTTAAGATGCCTGTTACTTGGTCATACAGGCCGTTTCGCTTAATGCTGCCGCCTCCGTAAACAAGCAGCACGTTTTTCCCGTATTGCTTCAGCTCTTTTTTCAATTGGTCGATTTGACCTTTTCCGAAAATCAGTTTCGTCGGATTGTAGTACGTAAAGTTCTCCATTTATCATGACCTCCAAAAAAATCGTAAGGGAATTACTATAACACAGAAAAAAAGGAGCTGCCAATCCGGCCGCCCCTTTATGTTATTACAATGATGCTTTCAGTATCGCAAGCACATCTTCTTTCTGCAGTGACTTGAACTGTCCGAATGCTCCGTTTGCCATCGCTTTATCTGCAATCGTATCCAGCTTCTCATCAGAAATATCATAATCAGCGAGTCTGTTCGGAGCGCCGAGACTCGTCCAGAAATCAGACAGCCTGCTGATTCCTTCAAGTGCGATCTCTTCATCTGATTTGCCTGTCTCGTCAATATCGAAAACACGGACGGCAAGCTGTTTAAAGCGGGCCGGATTTTCTTTGAGCACATGTCTCATCCAGTTCGGGAACAGAATCGCTAAACCTCCGGCGTGCGGTATATCGTAAACCGCTGATACCGCATGCTCGATGTTGTGTGTGGCCCAATCCCCTCTTGCGCCCATTGACAGCATTCCGTTTAATGCGATCGTGCCTGTATATAAAATCGTCTCACGAAGCTCGTAGTTCTCCAGATCATTGATCAGCTTCGGCGCTGTTTCAATCACCGTGCGCAGAAGCGATTCACACATCCGGTCCTGATACGGCGTGTTTGACGTGTGGTGGAAATATTGTTCAAACACATGGCTCATCATATCGACCATGCCGTAAATGGTGTGGTCTTTCGGAACGGTAAAGGTGTTTACCGGATCGAGAATAGAGAATTTAGGGTAAACGAGCGGGCTCCCCCATCCATATTTCTCTTGTGTCTCCCAGTTTGTGATGACTGATCCGGAGTTCATCTCTGAACCGGTCGCCGCAAGTGTCAGCACTGTTCCGAACGGCAGCGCTTCTTTCGGCTGGTGTTTTTTCGTGACGATATCCCACGCGTCGCCGTCATATTTAGCGCCCGCCGCGATGGCTTTCGTGCAGTCAATGACACTTCCGCCGCCGACGGCCAATAAGAAATCGATGCTGTTTTCTTTACAGATCGCAACACCTTTGTTCACCGTTGAGACACGCGGATTCGGCTCTACGCCTGCTAATTCATGTACGGTAACTCCTGCTTTTTTCAGCAGGTCGGTTACTTGATCATAAAGACCGCTGCGCTTAATGCTGCCGCCTCCGTATACGAGCAGTACGTTCTTTCCGTACGGCTTGATTTCTTCAGGAAGTTTTTCGACCTCTCCCTTTCCGAAAATCAATTTGGTCGGATTCCAATATGTAAAGTTTTGCATGACATCTCCTCCTTTGGATTTATATTATGCAGAAAGTTGACGTTCAATGTAAAGCAATCCGCTTTTTTGACGGCACATCACACGGTTTACAGACAGCGGTTTCCCGGGAAAGGCACTTGTACAGCTTGAGACAGTGTGTGATTTACACGGCGGAGAATGTAGTATGCATAGATTCTTTGCTTTGTCACAATCTATAACTGTTTCACGAATTTATAGAGGAGGTTGTTTACATGAGTGTTATTCAGCGTATCTGTCTCGTATTAACGATTATCGGCGCTATTAACTGGGGACTGATCGGATTTTTCCAATTTGATTTAGTAGCAGCCATCTTCGGCGGCCAAGGATCAGCTCTGTCGCGGATTATTTACGGTCTTGTCGGCATCGCCGGTCTGATCAATCTCGGCCTGCTGTTTAAGCCGAACGAAGAAACATCCCGCGAGGAAGCGGCAAATCCGGAAGTCAGATAAACATAAAAAAAGCACCGAACATACATATCCGGTGCTTTTTTTGATGGTTATTTTTTGATAAGGTCTTTGCGGTTGGACTGTTCGATCCACTCTTCAAGCTTATCTTTCAATGTGTTGAAACCTTGCGGAGCAGATGTTTCTTCAGAAACTTGTGCCGCTTTCGGTTTTCTTGGTTTGCTTTCTTTTCTTTCAGGCGCCGCTTGAGTCGCACGGATAGAAAGGCTGATTTTGCCTTTTTCTTCGTCAACTGCAAGTACTTTTACTTGTACTTCGTCACCGATAGAAAGGTGTTCATTAATGTCTTTTACGAAACCGTGAGTGACTTCAGAAATGTGAACAAGTCCTTGAGTTTCTTCATCTAATGCAACAAACGCACCATACGCTTGTAATCCTGTTACTTTACCAGTGTAAACACTGCCCACTTCAAATTTTGCTGCCATTCATAACAACTCCTAAGTTAAATTAAATACAGATTATACGCAATTTAAAATTATATCATACAAGTTTGTTTTTCGCAAAGAGAACTTTTTTACATGATCATGTTTAAGCACAGATAAAGGGGGTATACTATGATTACGAAGGCTTTCTAGTATTCCCCCCTTTTATTTGGATGCGAACCGGGTTCGTATCTTTTTTTATGCCCTTTTTTCAACAAACCGTTTGATTCTGACGAGCGCTTCCTGAATCTGCTCAATGGATGTCGCATAGGAACATCTGATGTAGCCTTCGCCGCTCGGGCCGAATACATTCCCCGGAACGACGGCTACTTTTTCTTCAATGAGCAGCTGTTCCGCGAATTCTTCTGAACTCATGCCGGTCGATTGAATGGAAGGAAAGGCGTAAAACGCTCCGCCGGGGTGGTGGCAGCCGAGTCCGATCTCGTTCAATGTTTCCACAATCAGGTTTCGGCGTCTCCGGTAGCTTTTTTTCATTCTTTCGACGTCTTCCTGACCGTTTTTCAGCCCTTCAAGCGCCGCGTACTGAGCCATGGAAGGCGCACACATCATCGCGTGCTGATGAATTTTGAGCATGGCATCCCTGATCACGGGAGGCGCCGCCGTAAATCCGAGTCTCCACCCCGTCATGGCAAATGCTTTGGAGAAACCTGAAATCAAAATCGTCCGCTCCTTCATGCCGCGGATGGCCCCCATGCTCGTGAATGGCTCATCATATGTCAGTTCGGCATAAATTTCATCGGCAAGCACGATCAAGTCGTGTTTTTCAGCGAAAGCAGCGATGGATTCAAGCTCTTCTTTCGAATAGACGGAACCAGTCGGATTTGACGGCGAGCATAGAAGCAGCGCTTTTGTTTTGTCCGTCAGGGCCGCTTCAAAATCGGCTGCTGATGCTTTGAAACCTTTTGCAGCTACAGTCTGAATCGGCACCGGCTTCGCCCCCGTCAGGGTCACGAGTGATTCATATGCGACAAAACACGGTTCGGGAATTAACATTTCCTCTCCGGGATTCATAATAGCGCGGACAGCGAGATCAAGCGCCTGGCTTGCCCCTACCGTAACGATCAGTTCACTGTCAGGCGAATAACTCAGCCCGAACCGCTGATCTAAATAGCGGCTGATTTCTTCTCTCAGTTCATAAAGACCCGCATTTGCCGTATAGGCCGTATAACCCTGTTCTAAAGAAAGAATACTCGCTTCCCTCACGTTCCAGGCCGTCACAAAGTCAGGCTCTCCCACTCCCAATGAAATGACGCCTTCCATCGTAGCAGCCAGATCAAAGAATTTGCGGATGCCTGACGGTTTAATCTGCTGCACGTAGTCAGATAAATAAGAAGTCTTCGTTTCCATTTACGGAGACACCACGATTCTTTTGTCATCGTCTCCGCTTTCAAAGACTTTGCCGTCATGCTTATATTTTTTCAGGATAAAGTGCGTTGTCGTGGAAACGACAGACTCAAGGGTGGACAATTTTTCAGACACGAAGCTTGCCACGTCTGACATCGTGTTGCCGCGAATAACGACAGATAAGTCATACACCCCTGACATCAGGTACACTGATTCAACTTCCTGGAATCTGTATATCCGTTCAGCGACTTCATCAAAGCCGACATTTCGTTTCGGAGTGACTTTTACGTCAATCATCGCCGTGACGCCTTCCAGCCCGTCGACTTTGCGCCAGTCGATCATCGCCGCATAATCAATGATGACTTTTTCCTTTTCAAGCTTTTCAATGATGCTTTTGACTTCTTCGGCGGGAATGTTCGCCATTTTCGCGATCGTTTCCGCATCAACGCGGCTGTTTTCGTCTAAAATTTCTAATATTTCTGTTTCTTTTTCGGTCAGCTTCATACGTTTCACACCTTTGCATTATCAAAAATCTTCATGACATTATATCACGATTTTCGACAAATGCTAAGAAAAACCCGAAAGAAATCAGAGCTAAAATCTGACAATCAAAAAAGCCTTTACATTACAACAAAGAAAGGACGGCGAAGGCTCTCATGGAAGCTGTTTCACCGATTAAACGGGCCGCGATAGACGGAGTTGAGCTGTATTACGAGCATTATGAAAATCCCGGCAGACAGACACTCGTCTGCGTACACGGTTTTTTATCTTCGGCATTCAGCTTCAGAAAACTGATCCCGCTGCTCAGAAACCATTATGATATTATCGCCGTTGACCTGCCTCCTTTCGGGCAATCGGAAAAGTCACGGACTTTCGTATATACTTACGCAAACCTCGCCAAGCTTCTGATCGGACTTCTGGAAAAGCTCGGTATCAGCCGGGCCGCACTCATCGGCCATTCGATGGGCGGCCAGATTTCCTTATCCGCGTCTCTTCTCAGACCCGAGCTTTTTTCAAAAATCGTCCTGCTGTGCAGCTCGGGGTATTTAAAGCGCTCGCACCCGTCGATTATATTCGGGACGCACCTCCCTTGTTTTGACCTGTATCTTAAGTATTGGCTTTCAAAAGACGGTGTGCTGAAAAACCTGTTAAATGTCGTTCACGACCGGACGCTTATCGATCAGGAAATGATTGACGGTTACGAAAAACCATTTACAGACCGCCAGATTTTCAAAGCGATGACAAGGTTCATCAGACACAGGGAGGGCGATTTAGAGCCCGAGGATTTGAAGAAAGTGCAAAACCCCGCTCTTTTAATATGGGGAGAAGAAGACCGGGTCGTTCCGGTCTCAGTCGGAAAACGGCTTCATGACGACCTGCCGGATTCCATTCTGTATTCACTCAAAGATACGGGACACCTCGTACCCGAAGAGCGCCCGGAGTTTGTTTCAGAGCGGATTTTTGAATTTATTCAATAAAAAAACCGGCGGGAACCGCCGGTTTTCAAGGGGTGCAGGAGCTGCTTTCTTTTATGAACAAAAGCTGCTCGGCGGCCTTTTGGCAGCCTTCGATCGGAAGCTTTTGCTCAAATGAAGCTTCAAAGATATCCTGAATGGCTGCTGCCAGCTTGTCGGCACGGTCTTCACTGTAGACGGCCTGAACGATGTCGACGGCTTCTGTCTCATAAAAATCTTCTCCATATTTAAACGGGTCCCACTTGGCAATGATTTTCATCATTTCCATGACCGCTTGGCTTTCTTCCATTTTCATCACCGCTTATAATAAAGTTTGCAAATCTATTTTATCATAGATACGCTGTGCAAAATAATGATACTACAGGAGTGACATACATGAACTTTGATCTTCGAGAAAACCGTCTTGGCACACAATCGGTGAAATGGGACAAGGCGGAAGCGTTATTCGGCGTATCGGATGCACTTCCGATGTGGGTTGCCGATATGGATTTCCGCGCTCCCGAAGCGGTCACTGACGCCTTAAAAGCCCGCCTTGACCACGGCATATTCGGTTATACGTCTCCTGACGAAAACACAAGAGAAGCTGTCGCTTCATGGCTTGAGACACGGCACGGCTACCGGCCCGATCCCGCAAGCATCACGTTCAGTCCCGGAGTTGTCACGGCAATCAGCATGGCAGTACAAGCCTTTACCGAACCGGGCGATCAGGTGTTGATTCAATCACCGGTGTATACGCCTTTTTATCAGATGATCAAGGAAAACAAACGGCAGGTTTTACATAACCCATTACGGGAAGAAAACGGCGTCTACTGCATGGATTTTGAGGATCTTGAGAAAAAGCTGAACGATTCTGAGGTCAAGCTGATGATTCTTTGTAATCCCCACAATCCGTCCGGCAGAGCGTGGAGCCGGGATGAGCTTATGAAGCTCGGATCGCTGTGCGCCGCCCATAACGTCACCGTCGTTTCTGACGAGATACATTCCGACTTGATGCTGTACGGAAAGCCGCATACGCCTTTTGCTTCTCTGTCTGAGGAGTTTGCGCGGATTTCCGTTACTTGTGTCGCGCCGAGCAAGACGTTTAATATTGCCGGCATTCAGGCATCCGCCATTATCATTCCCGACCGTTATAAGCGGGCGAAATTCTCCGCCGCATTGCATCAGAACGGGATTTCCAGCCTCAACACATTTGCGGTTGCAGCAATCGAAGCGGCTTATACAAAGGGAGGCCCTTGGCTTGACGCGCTGATTCCTTACATTGAAGGGAATATGAAATTGGCTGAGGACTTTTTAAGAAAAGAATTGCCGAAAGTCCGCATGATGAAACCTGACGCTTCCTATTTGATCTGGATGGATTTCAGCGGATACGGATTTTCGGATGCCGAGCTCAAAGAAAGAATGCTCAAAAAAGGGAAAATCATATTAGAGCCGGGAACGAAATACGGACCGGGCGGCGAAGGATTTATGAGACTTAATGTCGGCTGTTCAGCCGCAACCGTAAAAGAAGGGCTTGAGAGAATGAAAGCAGCGCTCGCTTAGCAGCGGAAAGAACGCCTTTATCAGACGAGATAAGGGCGTTCGCTTTAGAGAAATATATACTTTTTTTGCCGGTAAAGATGTTATAATAGATTCATATTTACATAGGAAAGGATTTCGCATAAATGGAGATTGTAAAGGATTACCTGCTTCACTTCTCTTTTATTTTATTCCCTATTTTTCTTTATCAAGTCTTCTGGCTCAGCAAGCCCGATTTGCTTGTACCGAGAGCGAACCGCCTGCTGGTCGCCGTATTTGCAGCGTCATCTTCATTATTATGTACGGCTTTTCCCATTCAGGAGCTTCATTCCGTCCGTTACGGTTTGCAGCTGATTCCCATTATCGTCTGCCTGCTTTATTCCGGTACCGCAGCAGGACTTGCCGCAGGGGCGGCATCCGTTTTTTTTCAGCTCATATGGTTTGAACCTTCCGCTCTTTTTTTCTTATCCTTAATTCCTTTTTTAATCATCATCCCTATCCAGCTCCAAACGAAATGGCCTTTTTTCTCAAAGCGGAAGAAACTGCTTTTCGCTCTTCTCATCGGCTGCACTGAAACCGCCTTATTAACCGCATCTGTCTTCATCTATTCCGCGACCAATATTTTCAATTTTCAAAATCTATCTTCCGTTTATTATGAGGCGGCAGTATCCGTTTTTTTTCAAGTCAGCGCCCTTTTGCTGTGCATTTATTTGATTGAGATCATCGATGAGAATGCGTCCATGCGGGCAAGGCTGATTCACTCAGAAAAAATGGCCGTCGTCAGCGAGCTTGCGGCAAGCGTCGCCCATGAAGTCCGCAATCCGCTTACGGTCGTCAGAGGTTTTGTGCAGCTGCTGTTCAGCGGCGAGCAGCTTCAGGACAAATCCCACTCCGGATATCAGAAACTTGTGCTGTCCGAACTCGACCGGGCTCAGACGATCATTACGAATTATCTCGATATGGCGAAGCAGGATGACTATGAAAAAGAAAAGTTTGATATTTCTCTGCTCGTAAAGGAAACAGGTTCCTTAATGGAGTCTTATGCCAATTTTAAATCGGTGACCGTGACTGTTCAAAGCGAGCCTGATTTATATGTGTTCGGCGATGTAAAAAAACTGAAACAGGCCTTCATTAACCTGATTAAAAACAGTATTGAAGCCGTGCCCTCTGAAAACGGCCGAATCGAGGTCTCCGTCCAAAAACAGGAAGAGATGATTCTCATTCAGATTACGGATAACGGAATCGGCATGTCCGATGAAGAACTGCAGAAACTCGGCAAACCGTATTATACGCTGAAAACGAACGGCACCGGGCTCGGGCTTACCGTGACATTCTCGATTATTCAGCATCATGAAGGCTCCGTCTATTTCACCAGCGGCGAGCACTCGGGCACAACGGCTTCAGTCAGGCTTCCGGCAGCTGTTCACTAGCCAATCGCGTTGATCTTTTATAGAATAACTAGAGAGAGGTGAACGCTATGAATTCGTTTGAAATCGGCACAATCGTAAAAGGGTTTTATAAAACAGGAGCATACATAGGGGAAGTGACAGACGTCAGGCCCAATCACTATTTAGTGAAAATTAAAGCCGTTCTGACGCATCCCGCTCAAGGAGATCTTCATCATCCGAAGCAGGCGGATGTTCCGTTCTTTCATGAAAGAAGAGCGCTTGCATTCGGGGAACAGACAAACATACCGCATCAGATGGTCAAACCGTTTGATGGCGAAGTTCCTGATTATACGGCTTCCTTACAAGCGGCGTCTGCCCGGCTGAAAGATCAGCTTACAGCGGACGGCTCAGAATGGGCGGAACGTTCGCTCGCCAACTTGGCCGCGTTAGAGCGTGACTATTTTAAAAGAACTTGACCCAGTCGGCATGATTGGGTTTTTTTATGTGGCCCGGCGAAACAGTTCAGTCAGATCGACGCGATCACCGATCGTCGGAGGTTTCGGTTTTTCAAGATATTGTTTATCCCGCTCGACAAGCTTGAATAATTTGTATGTCGTCCGCGCATCATCCAGCGCTTTGTGATGCGTGCCCGTTCCTTTATCGCCATACTCTTCCGCCGCTTTCCAAAGGCCGGTCAATGTTCTGTCGCCGAAGAAGTTTTTGTATTCAAGGGACAGATCCCGAAGTTCTCCTTTGAACGGAAAAGGGATGTGGTTAAACATGCAATTTTGCTTTAACACTTTCATATCCATATTGCCCCAGGTGACGATCGTGCAGTTTTTATCAGGATCAAGCTCATTTAATTTGCGGATGAATTCATTAAACGTGATTCCGCCGTCCACGTCTTTTTGGGTGATGTTCAGAAAGGTTTTGCATCGTTTCGTCAGCTTTGGAAATTTTTTCGGTTTGATATAACTCGAAAACGTTTCAGTCACTTCATCATTCACCGTCTTGACAATCCCCGCTTCAATAATCTCGGGAAAGAAATTTTGCGGGCTGTATTTTCCGTCAGGCATCGTAAATTCAAAATCAATAATGAGCAGACTGCGCTGATCCACTTTTTTACACCTGCCTTTCCTCCGATCAAAAATGATATTTTATGATAGTATATCAGTTTCCCCTCTGAAACTTTCTTCATTTTCTAAAAATAATGAATTTTCCTATATCCGCATCGAAAATACAAATACCGGATTCATTCCTATATACTAATGATTAGACACACGAAAATTAAAGAAGGTGATGTTATTTCTGTCCGTAAGAAGAACTTCGTCGTCATTTGGATTACAAATTTCTTTATTTCCGCCAGCATGACCATGATTGTTCCGTTTCTTTCGTTATATATCGAAACGATCAGCCCCCATTCGGGCGGGTATGTGCAGAGATGGAGCGGGTATGTGTTCGGCGTCACGTTTTTAATGGCGTTTGTGATTTCCCCGTTTTGGGGCAGATTCGGCGATAAGCGCGGCTACAAAAAAATTCTCTTGATCACAGGCACCGGCATTGCCGTCAGCATTTTATTAATGGGGTTTGTGACATCGGTTTATCAGCTGTTTGTCCTGCGGCTGCTTATGGGCCTTGTAACAGGCTTTGTTCCGACATCGCTTGCCATGATTTCGGCGCAGACGCCGAAAGAGACTGCCGGGAAAACGCTCGGCACGCTGCAGATGGGTCAGGTGTCAGGCACTTTATTCGGACCGATGCTGGGCGGGCTGCTCGCTGACAGCTTCGGGTTTACGTACACATTTTTTATTACGTCTTTTGTTATTTTCGTATCCGTGCTTCTCGTTTTATTTCAGGTGAATGAGCAGCCGCTCGGCGAGAAACAAAACAAGCGGAAAACCTATTCCAGAAAACAGGTGCTCTCCTATATTTTTCACCAGCCCGCGCTTTGGGCGATGATGGTGCTTACCATGATCGTGCAGACCGGCAATTTCAGCATCCAGCCGCTGCTCGCTTTATATGTCAATGAGCTGCACGGACCTGTTAATTTAGCCTTTTTCTCCGGAATGGCGTTTTCAGCGACCGGACTCGGAAGCTTATTGCTTGCCCGGAAATGGGGGGACTTCGGCGACCGCTTCGGCCACAGCCGGATCTTAATCGTGCTTTTGATTGCATCAGCGGTGTTTTTTATTCCGCAGGCGCTCGCCTCCTCCCTCTCCATTCTGTTAGTCTTCAGATTTCTGTTCGGCATGGTCATGGGCGGCACGCTCCCCTGCATTACGGCCGCGATCCGCGTCAGGGCGCCGGGCAGCATCCAGGGAGAGGTGCTCGGCTATAACGTCAGCTTTCGTTTTCTCGGAAACGTGCTCGGCCCTCTGCTCGGAGGTGCGGTCTCAAGCGGTTTTTCTATTTCGGCTGCTTTCTACGTCACCGCCTTTCTCTTTTTAATAGGCGCGGGGCTTTTATGGATGGCGGGACATCTGCAAAAGGATACAGCGTCAAATGCGGGCTGACCGGCAGCGATCACGATTTCTTCTAAATTTAACCTTCTCGTATTCTTAAAAGAATGATACGATATGGCTAGAAATCAGGAGAAAAGAGAGTGACCATGGTACGTAAAATAATCGGATGGATTTTGCTGCTCGGCATTATCCCGTTGTGTGCATTTACAGTTATTGCTTCCGGCAAAGAGGTAAAACAAATCAAGCCTTTTGATCAGGTGCTCGATAAACATATTGACTTAAAAGCGATCAACCTGGTTCAAAACAGTTACATGTATGACAGGGACGGAAGCCTTGTTTCTGAGATTGTCAGCGATCATGAGAACCGCGTGATCGTGCCCTTTAATAAAATACCGAATGAGGTAAAACAGCTGTTTTTAACCTCTGAAGACCGCCATTTTTATGAGCATAAAGGGTTTGACTTTATGGGGATGGTCAGGGCGGCCGCCTCCAATTTCAAAGATCATAAAATTGACCAGGGCGCCAGCACCATCACCCAGCAGCTGGCAAGGAATGTGTATTTAAGCCATGAACGCACCTTCAGCCGAAAACTGACGGAGCTGGCCTATTCCTATCAGCTTGAGAAAAAATACAGCAAAGATGAGATTTTAGAAGGCTACTTAAATACGATTTATTTTAATAACGGTGTATACGGTGTCGGTTCGGCGGCACAATTTTATTTCAGCAAGCCGCTGAAATCTCTCACTTTGGGAGAGATGGCTTTTATCTGCGCCATCCCTAATAACCCTACATTATATGATCCTCTCAAGCATTTTGATTATACGAAAAAACGACAAGTCAGATTGCTTAACGGATTGAAAAAAGCAGGCGTTATATCCGGGAAACAGCTGAAAAAAGCCGAAAAGGAAAAGATCAAGCTTGATATAAACGAAAAAACAAATAAATATCCTGACTATGTTTCCTATGTAAATGATGAATTCACACAGCTTGTTTCCTCATCCGAAGGCTATGACAAACGTCTTGAAAAAGCTTCCGGAAAGGCGAAACAAAAAATACAGAGTGAGCTTTCCGACAGAGTCAGCACATTGTTAAAAGACGGCGTGAAGATTTATACGGCGCTGAATCCGTATATGCAAAACCAGGTCGTCGCCCAAGTGAATCAAAATCTGCCGTATGCAGGCGTCCAGGGCGGAGCGGCCGTGATTAATCATCAGACACATCAGATTATCGCGCTTTCAGGCGGGAAAGATTATCATAAATATGATTTCAACCGTGCCTATCAAGCATACAGACAGCCCGGTTCATCCATTAAGCCGCTGCTTGATTACGGACCTTACATTGAAAAGACCGGCGCAACGCCACACAGCAAGATTGACGCAAGCAAATTCTGCAGTGCGGATTACTGCCCGCAGAACTATAATAACCGCACGTACGGCACGGTTACCCTGGAAACGGCGTTTAAATACTCGTACAACACACCGGCCATCAGAATCATGGACCGCGTCGGCGTCAATAAGGCGTTCAGCTACCTTGAACCGTTTCATTTCGCGAAGCTGGTCAGCGCGGATTACCGTCTGCCTGCGGCGCTGGGCGGTTTTACAAACGGCATGACGCCGCTTGAAATGACCAATGCGTATACCACGTTCGGCAACAACGGTGTTTATACGCCGAGTCACGCGATTACAAAAGTGACTGATTTAAAAGGAAAAACGATATTAAAATGGAAAGATGAGCCGGCGCAGGTATTCAGCATGCGGACCAACATGCAGATCAAAGAAATGATGAAAGCCGTCGTCAAAAGCGGAACAGGAAAGAAAGCGAACTTTAAAGCTCCGTACGTCGGCGGAAAATCAGGAACGTCAAATGACTATCACGATATGTGGTTTGTCGGCCTGACGGATGCTTATACGATGGGGGTATGGGTCGGCAAGGATACACCGTCAAGCGTCGAATACCTTCATGACGCAAGCCCTCAGCTTTCGATCTGGAAAAACACGCTGCAGGCAGCTTATTAAAGATAACGGAGGGGATCCGCTTTGAAACCAGCTCAGCTTCCGGACCGCGTGCTTTTGTTTGACGGCGTCTGCAACTTATGCAGCGGCGCCGTTCAATTCATCATTAAACGCGATCCGGCCGGCAAAATCTCATTTGCATCATTGCAATCAGATACCGCCCGGGAGCTTTTGGCATCAGAAGGACTTCCGACAGAACAATTTGACAGCATGATTTTCATCGAAAACGGGCGGATATACAAAAAATCCGCAGCCGTGTTAAAGGTTTCCCGTCATCTCCGCGGAGCCTGGCGGCTGTCAGCGATTTTTTTCGCAGTGCCCCGCCCCCTCAGGGACAGAGCCTATTCTTTCATCGCCCGGCGCCGTTACAAATGGTTCGGAAAAAGGGAAGCATGCATGCTCCCCTCCCCTGAGATCAAAAACAGATTCCTGTCTTAACAAAAATGGCTAGCTTACACAGGTAAGCTAGCCATTATGCTATTATAAAGCTTGATAAAGATGTACAAAATACCGATAACAAAAGTAAACCAAAACAGAATCTCAAGCAATATAAAACCGATCAGCGAAACGATCGAGAGTGTCGAATAGATTCTGTACACCATGAAAATCAAATAAACGAGCGTAACAACGGTAAATAACGCCGCAATCCAAAAACCATTCTGCACGAGCGCAAAGGAAAGAATTCCTCCGCCTACATAAATTAAAGAGCCTAATCTGATTTTTTTCAGATTGTCCCCTTCAGGGTCATTTGTGAAAAACAAAAGAGACAGCTCTGTCACTGTGTTTGCAATCAGCTTCAAAGCCGAAAAAAGCATAAAATACACAAGGGCGAACGCTGCAAAAAGCGCCAGTCTGATCCCTTTCTCAGAGAAATAATCCAGCATCCCCTGATACATGCCGAGCGTCTGAAGTATCTTCATGACATAAAGCGAGGTAGAAATGGATAATGACGAACTAAAAAGCAGAATCGCAACGAGCGGAAAATAACCCGTCCAATAAGTATTTTTCATATAAAAAGTCCCTTTCTGTAATCTACCTCACTTATTATGGAGGACTTAAAACACATTGACAAGATAAAAAATTCCATTTTTCCTCACTTTTACGAAATAAGGGCCTGATCTTCACAAACAGGCTTTTTCGGAGTAAAGTAGAACGCGGGAATGATAAACGTAAGGAAGGCTGTTATGAAAAAAACATTAAAATTGCAAACCCGATTAACGATATTCGTCTGTATTGTCGTCCTTATCGCACTTTGTATCACCTTTTTCACGATCAGCGTCCAGACCGCAGACCGCGTGAAAGAAGAAGAACGGACAACCGCGCTGCGCACCGCAAAGCTGGTTGCGGAAACACCGAGTGTCGCGCAGGCATTGCAAACAAGAAAAGGGCTGAAAGAGCTCCGGAATTATACACTGGATGTCCAGCATACGACAGGAACCGAATTTGTCGTGGTGATGGATATGAACAGCATCCGCCTCACCCACCCCGACGCAAATAAAATCGGGAAGAAATTCACCGGCGGAGACGAACAGCCGGCAATGCACGGCCATATCAAAACGAGCACATCAGCGGGCACTCTCGGAAAATCCATGAGAGCCTTCGTACCGATCTATGGAAAAGATAAAAAACAAGTGGGCGTCGTTTCGGTCGGAATTTCGCTTAACAAAATACAGGATGTCGTCAGCCACAGTTTGAGACCGCTTTATTTCATCATCTGCGTAAGTATTTTTGTCGGCGTCATCGGAGCCGTGATTGTCGCCCGCACCGTCAAAAACATTATGTACGGTCTTGAGCCTTATGAAATCGCCACCCTCCTGGAAGAGCGGAGCGCCATGCTCGAATCAACGAAGGAAGGCATCCTGGCGGTTGACGCGCGGGGAAAAATAAAGCTCGCCAATGCGGAAGCGAAACGGCTTTTTATTAAAATGGGTATTCCGACTAATCCGGTCGATCAAGATGTGAACGATATTCTCCCGAAAAGCCGGCTGAAACAGGTGATTGAAACGAAAAAACCGCTTCAGGACAGGGATATCCGCATTAACGGACTTGAGCTGGTCTTTAATGAAGTTCCGATTCATCTGAAAGGACAAACCGTCGGAGCGATCGCCACGTTCAGGGACAAAACGGAGGTCAAACATTTAGCAGAACAGCTGTCCGGTGTTAAAATGTATGCAAACGCATTAAGAGCCCAGTCTCATGAATTCATGAATAAGCTTCATGTCATTTTAGGGCTTGTCCAGTTAAAAGAATACGATGATCTCGGCACTTACATTAAAGACATTGCCATTCAGCAGAAGACGGAAACAAGCGAGATTATAAGTGATGTCAAAAGTCCGGTTCTCGCAGGATTTCTTCTGGGAAAACAAAGCTACATACGCGAGCAGGGCGCTGATCTGGACATTCAGCTCGGCAGCCTGATTCCGAATGCGGCGGATCCGGCCGTCATCCATGAGCTCATTACGATTATCGGAAACCTGTTAAACAACGCGCTCGACGCGGTGGCGCAGATGCCGAAAAAAAACATTACGTGCTCGATGCGGTTTCAGGATCGCCAGCTTGATATAGAGATTACGGACACGGGAGCCGGAATGTCTGCGGCAGACCAAGCCCGTATTTTTGAACAAGGTTATTCCACGAAAGGGACAAACCGGGGGTTCGGCCTCTATTTCACCCAGCAGGCAACAGAAAATTTAAAAGGCCATATGATTGTGACAAGTGAAAAGAATGAAGGAACGACTTTCAGTCTTCGCATTCCGTATGAACCGAAGGAGGAAAATGATGATTAATGTACTCATAGTTGAAGACGACCCCATGGTGGGTGAATTAAATAAGCGCTATCTCAGCCAGATTGAAGGATTTCAGCTGAAAGGGATCGCATCATCCTTTCAAAGCGCGCTGCACGTGCTGAGCGAGCATCATATCGATCTCATCCTTCTTGACATTTACATGCCGGGAAAAAACGGGCTTGAGCTTTTAACGGAAATCCGCAAGCAGAATGAATCGGTTGATGTCATCGTCATTTCGGCCGCAAGCGAGCTGGACGTCATTAAAAAAACGCTTCGGTACGGCGCCGTCGATTATTTAATCAAACCATTTGAATTTGACCGCTTTCAAACCGCTCTTTCCGACTACAGACGCAAGCAGAAAGTTTATCAATCACACAGAAGCATGACACAGAAAGAATTGGATGCCGAGCTTTTTCAAAAGAAAGAAGCGGCGGAAAAGGTTCACCTTCCGAAGGGATTGACAAAGAGCACGCTTAAACTCATCTGGGCGAGCATTGAGTCTTTCGGCGACGGCTCTTTTACCACGGAAGATCTCGCCAAGCATACTGAAATCTCGCAAGTCTCCATCCGGAAATACCTTAAATTTCTGGAAGACATACAAGTGCTGAATGTAGAGATGGCGTACGGCACGATCGGCAGACCCGTCTTTCAATATCATATCAACACCGGCAATGTCAGCAGCATCAAACAATATTTATAATGTCAAAAAGCGCCGTTTCGCTGTGAACGGTGCTTTTTTACTGTCATATCCCGTGACAAAAGGCTTGAGATTCCTTTTTGATATGCTATATAAGGATAATGACCCGGCTGATCCTCCTCTGTTTTAACCAGATGAGGAAGCCGATTCATAAAATTGATATTTTTTAAAAAATAAGCAAATTTCTATTTATTTATGGCGGGTAAAATGATAAATTATGATTGGTTAGCAGATCTTTTCAGATAAGTCATAAGTCCCGAACCCGGAAGAGACAGCCGCTCAAGGCGGGAAAAAGAGAGACGTCTCATCATTATTATCAGAAAGTTTTTTCGATTCTGCATCCGGCACGGGGACTCAAGTCTGAATTGAACGGCACAGCCATATTTTACAGGGGGGTTATATCTTTGAAAAAACGCAAAATCGGAATGGCGATGGTGCTCATCGCAGCGGCCGGAACCATATTAAGCGCATGCGGTTCAAGTGACAAAGCAAACGGCTCCGGCAGCAAAAACTTTACCGTCGGCATGGTAACGGATATCGGCGGTGTTGATGACAAATCATTTAACCAGTCCGCCTGGGAAGGCATCCAGGCATTCGGAAAAGACAACGGGCTTACAAAAGGCAAAAGCGGTTTTGACTATCTTCAATCAAAATCAGATGCAGATTATACAACGAACTTAAATAAATTAGCGCGGGAACACTTTGACCTGATTTACGGCGTCGGGTATCTGATGCAGGATTCCATCAGCGAAATCGCCGATCAGCGCAAAGACACAAATTTTGCGATCATTGATGCCGTTGTCAAAAAAGACAACGTGGCGAGCCTTACATTTAAAGAGCAGGAAGGCTCATTCCTCGTGGGAGCGGCCGCTGCGCTATCGAGCAAAACGGGAAAAGTCGGATTCGTGGGCGGAATGGAGTCTGAATTGATCAAAAAATTCGAAATCGGCTTCCGCGCGGGTGTACAAGCCGCAAATCCGAAAGCGACCGTCGAAGTGAAATATGCGGGCGGGTTTGACAAAGCCGATGTCGGCAAGGCGACGGCTGAAAGCATGTACAAATCAGGCGTTGACGTCATTTATCACGCGGCCGGCGCAACGGGAACCGGCGTCTTCACAGAAGCGAAAAATCTGAAAAAAGAAGATCCGAAGCGGAACGTATGGGTTATCGGTGTTGATAAAGACCAGTACGCGGAAGGCCAAGTCAAAGGCACAAAAGACAATGTCACTCTCACATCAATGGTCAAAAAAGTGGATACTGCCGTGGAGGACTTAACGAAAAAAGCGAGTGACGGTAAATTCCCGGGCGGCAAAACATTAACATACGGTTTGGCGCAAGATGCAGTCGGCATCTCGGATCATAAGGAGAACCTTTCTGACGATGTCATCAAAGCAACAGACGATTGGAAGAAGAAAATCGCGGACGGACTCGAGATCCCTTCAACTGAAAAAGAATTGAAATCCTTCAAGGCTGAGTAAGAACCAGGGGATAAGGAGACTTCCGTGCTTATCCCCTCTCTTTTTTGAAAAGAGCGGTGAAGGAAAAGCTGCATCTCTTGCAGCTTTTCTTTTGCCAAGCTCTTTCTCATCAAAGTATCTCTGAAAAGGAGCGACAAATCGGTGGATTATATCATTGAAATGCTTAATATACGCAAGGAATTTCCCGGAATCGTCGCCAATGATGACGTCACGCTTCAAGTGAAAAAAGGCGAAATACACGCCCTTCTCGGTGAAAACGGCGCCGGAAAATCGACACTCATGAACGTTTTATTCGGCCTGTATCAGCCGGAAAAAGGCGAGATCCGGGTGCGTGGCGAACGCGTTCACATCAACAGCCCGAACAAAGCCAACGATCTCGGCATCGGGATGGTGCACCAGCATTTTATGCTTGTGGATACCTTTACCGTCTCAGAAAATATCATTCTCGGAAAAGAACCGAAAACTTTCGGCCGAATTGACAGACAGCGCGCCGACCGGGACGTGCGCGATATTTCCGACCGTTACGGCCTGCACATTGATCCTGAAGCCAAAGTTGCCGATATCTCCGTCGGTATGCAGCAGCGGGCGGAAATATTAAAGACCCTCTACCGGGGCGCCGACATTCTCATTTTTGACGAGCCGACCGCGGTGCTGACTCCGCACGAAATTCAAGAACTGATTCAGATTATGAAAAATCTTGTCAATGAAGGAAAATCAATTATCCTCATCACCCACAAATTAAAAGAGATTATGGAAGTCTGCGACCGTGTCACCATCATCCGGAAAGGAAAAGGCATTACAACACTTGATGTCGCACATACGGATCAAGATGAACTGGCAAGCCTTATGGTCGGACGCGAAGTGTCATTCAAGACGGATAAACAGCCGGCCGAACCAAAACAGGAAGTGCTTTCGCTTTCTGATGTAACGGTGAAAGACGCGCGCGGCGTTGAGGCGGTCAAACAGCTCTCCCTCTCTGTCAGAGCCGGTGAAATCGTCGGCATTGCGGGCGTTGACGGAAACGGCCAGTCTGAATTAATTGAAGCCATTACAGGTCTCAGAAAAACAAATGCCGGCACGATTACGTTAAACGGCAAACAGCTGCAAAATATGCCGCCCAGGAAAGTCACTGAAGCCGGCATCGGGCATATTCCGCAAGACAGGCATAAACACGGGCTCGTCCTTGATTTTCCGATCGGAGAAAATATCGTGCTGCAAAGTTATTACCAAAAGCCTTACTCTTCTTTCGGCATATTAAATAAACACACGATTTATGACAAAGCGCGAAGCCTGATTGAAGAATACGATGTCAGAACACCTGATGAATATACGCCTGCGCGCGCTCTCTCCGGGGGGAATCAGCAAAAGGCCATTATCGGCCGGGAAGTGGACAGAAATCCGGATCTTTTAATTGCGGCCCAGCCGACGCGGGGACTCGATGTCGGCGCGATTGAATTCGTCCATAAAAAGCTCATTGAGCAGCGTGATGCCGGTAAAGCGGTGCTTCTGTTATCTTTTGAACTTGATGAAATAATGAATCTCAGCGATCGCATCGCCGTCATCTTTGAAGGCAGCATCATCGCAAACGTCAATCCGCTTGAAACAAACGAGCAGGAGCTCGGACTTTTAATGGCGGGAAGTAAGCAAATGGAGGCGGGGAAAACACATGATTAATCGACTTTCTCATCTGGCTGTGCCGCTGATTGCGATCATCCTTGGATTAGCTGCGGGTGCGGTCATCATGCTCGCCAGCGGCTACAATGTCGTAAGCGGGTATTCGGCTCTTTGGAGCGGCATTTTCGGTGAAGTATATTACATCGGGGAATCGATCCGGCAGATTACGCCATATATTTTGTCCGGATTGGCCGTGGCATTTGCATTTCGGACCGGCCTTTTTAATATCGGGGTTGAAGGACAGCTCCTTGTCGGCTGGACCGCCGCGGTGTGGGTCGGCGCTTCCTTTGACGCCCCCGCTTACATCCACCTTCCGCTTTCATTATTGGCGGCTGCGGCTGCGGGCGGCATTTGGGGCCTGATTCCCGGATTTTTAAAAGCCCGTTTTTTTGTCCACGAAGTGATTGTCACGATCATGATGAATTATATCGCTCTTCATTTAACCAATTATCTCATTTCCGATGTCATGACGGACCACCGGGACAAAACAGACAAAATTCATGAAAGCGCGTCGCTCCGCTCGCCGTTTTTAGAGCAGCTGACAGATTACTCCCGCCTTCATTGGGGCATTCTGATCGCTCTGTTTGCGGCAGTCCTCATGTGGTTTATCATTCATAAAACAAAAAGCGGATTTGAATTCCGGGCTGTCGGCTTTAACCAGCACGCCGCACAATACGCCGGAATGAGCGTCAGAAAAAATATGATGTACGCCATGATGATTTCCGGCGCCTTCGCAGGGCTTGCCGGCGCGATGGAAGGACTCGGAACCTTTCAATATGCGGCGGTTAAGGGCGCCTTTACCGGCGTCGGCTTCGACGGCATTGCGGTTGCGCTTCTCGGCGGCAGCACGGCAATCGGCGTTGTTCTGGCGGCATGTCTTCTCGGCGGCCTTAAAGTCGGGGCATTAAATATGCCGATTGAATCCGGGGTGCCTTCTGAAGTCGTTGACATCGTCATCGCCATTATTATTTTGTTTGTGGCATCAAGCTACGCCATCCGTCTCATCCTTGATAAATTGAAGAAAAAGGGGGCGAAGTAAGTGGACTTCCTGCAGATTTTATCCATTATTGTCCCGGCAACACTCGTATATGCGGCTCCGCTTATTTTAACCGCTCTCGGCGGCGTGTTTTCTGAAAGATCGGGAGTTGTCAACATCGGTCTTGAAGGACTGATGATTATAGGCGCCTTTACAAGCGTCATGTTCAACTTATTTTTCGGACGCGAGCTTGGCGCCGCCGCTCCGTGGCTCGCTCTGGCTGCGGCTATGATTGCCGGCGGACTGTTCTCACTGATCCACGCGGCTGCCGCGGTTTCTTTCCGCGCCGATCAGACGGTAACCGGTGTGGCGATCAATATGCTCGCGTTAGGAGCGACACTGTTTATCGTCAAGCTGATTTACGGAAAGGCGCAGACTGATAAAATCCCGGAGCCCTTTTACAAAACGAACATTCCCGGGTTAAGCGATATTCCGGTTTTAGGAAAGATTTTCTTTTCTGACGTATATTATACGTCGATTTTAGCCATCGTACTGGCCTTTGTTTCCTGGTTTATTTTATTCAAAACGCCGTTCGGCCTCCGCATCCGTTCTGTCGGGGAACATCCGATGGCGGCCGATACGATGGGAATCAACGTGTTCGGCATGCGCTATATCGGCGTCATGATCAGCGGGCTGTTCGGCGGGCTCGGCGGCGGTGTATATGCTTCCACGATCGCGCTTGATTTCACGCACTCCACCATTTCCGGGCAAGGCTTTATCGCTCTCGCCGCGCTTGTTTTCGGCAAATGGCATCCGATCGGCGCGCTCGGGGCTGCGCTGTTCTTCGGGTTTGCGCAGAGTTTGAGCATTATCGGCTCGCTTTTGCCCCTGTTCAAAGACATTCCGAATGTATACATGCTGATGGCTCCTTACATTCTGACCATTCTCGCGCTTGCCGGCTTCATCGGCCGAGCGGATGCGCCTAAAGCCAACGGCATCCCTTATATTAAAGGAAAACGCTGATTGTGACACAAAAAGAGTTCCGCACCCTGGTGCCGGAACTCTTTTCATCTATATACGATTCTGATATACTCACGCGGCTGAAACGGCGTTTGCATTGATTCAGCCGCACTCAGCTTGTCTTCTGCGTATTCCGCACCGAGAAAAAAACGCTCCCAATCATCTGCCTCCGTCTGCTGCCGCGTTTTGCAGAAATCATCCGCTATGAATGTTCCTGCAATAATAGAACAAAATATTCCAATACAGGCCGCCGCCTTTCTCTTCATCTGACCAGCTCCTTTTGTAAAGCTTGATCTGAAAAAGAAATGTATATACAAAGATCCGGATATTTGATAAATTTATTTTGGGTTCAAAAGACCACAAAAACACAAAGAGGAATACATTATGCCGTAGCAGGGTAAAAAAAAGTGCGATATAATTTGTACTGGGTCCTATGACCGTGAATTGATTGATTCATTCTTACATAAAGCAGTTGCTTGATAAAAAAACAAGCAAAGGAGGTCTTCTGTTGCAGCTGTTACATTTCGCGATTTTGGCGCCTTTTTTATTTGCATTTATCGTTCCCTTTCTTTATAAACGGGTAAAACAAGTCCATACAGGCTGGTTTGTGCTGATAGTGCCCGTTGTGCTGTTTGTTTACTTTATCAGCAAGCTCCCTGTCACAATGGCTGGGGAAACCGTCCGGTATGCGGCCGAATGGATTCCGTCCCTCGGTATTAACTATACCGTTTATATTGACGGACTCGGGCTGTTATTCGCTTTATTGATTACGGGCATCGGCTCTTTGGTGACGCTTTACTCTATTTTTTACTTATCGAAGGACAAAGAAAAGCTCGGCCCCTTTTATGTGTACCTGCTGATGTTTATGGGCGCGATGCTCGGCGTTGTGCTCGTCGATAACGTCATCGTGCTTTATATGTTCTGGGAGCTGACAAGCCTGTCATCCTTCTTATTAATCGGGTATTGGCATAAGCGGAAGAAATCACGCAACGGGGCGGAAAAATCACTGCTGATTACCGTCGGCGGCGGGCTGTGCATGCTCGGCGGCTTTATCCTGCTGTATCTGATGACGGATTCTTTCAGTATCAGGGAAATGGTCAACCAGGTGCATATTATCGCAGGCCATCCGTTCTTTATTCCGGCGATGGTTCTCCTGTTATTGGGGGCCTTTACGAAATCAGCGCAGTTTCCGTTTTATATCTGGCTGCCTGATGCCATGGAGGCGCCGACTCCTGTCAGCGCCTATCTGCACTCGGCTACAATGGTGAAAGCGGGTATTTATCTGATTGCCAGATTCAGTCCGGTTTTTGCTTTTTCACCCGTCTGGTTTTGGACGGTTGCCTCAGTCGGTCTGATCACGATGGTATGGGCTTCCTTTAATGCGATTAAACAAACCGATTTAAAAGCGATTCTGGCATTTTCCACAGTCAGCCAGCTCGGTATGATTGTATCGATGCTCGGCGCAGGAGCCGCCGCGCTTCATTATCAGCATTCAGAGTATTTTACGGCGGCTGTCACCGCGGCTGTGTTTCACTTAATTAACCATGCTACTTTTAAAGGAAGTTTATTCATGGCGGTCGGCATTATCGACCATGAAACGGGAACGCGGGATATCCGCAGGCTCGGCGGCCTGATGGCGCTTATGCCGGTAACGTTTACCGTTTCACTGATCGGAACGTTTTCCATGGCCGGCCTCCCTCCGTTTAACGGCTTTTTAAGTAAAGAAATGTTCTTTACAAGTATGCTGCGGATTGCTCATGCAGATATTTTCAGCCTGGATACGTGGGGCGTGCTGTTCCCCGTTCTCGCATGGATCGGGAGCGTCTTCACTTTCATCTACAGCATGAAGCTGTTTTTCAGAACGTTCAGCGGCGCGCGTAAATCTGCTCAGCTTGAAAAGACGCCGCATGAAGCTCCGCTCGGCATGCTGATTTCGCCGGTGATTCTTGCCGCTTGCGCCGTCAGTCTGTTTTTTGCCCCGAACGTTTTGTCTTACAGCCTGATTGAACCGGCGATGAACTCCATTTATCCGGCTCTGTTAACCGGCGGAGATACATTCCATGTCCATATTTCCCAGTGGCACGGGGTGACGGCTGAGGTAATGATGACCCTCGGCATCATCATTGTCGGCACGATCGGTTACGTAACGCTGTCTAAATGGGAGCGTCTGTACGGTCTGTTTCCGAAAAAACTGACGCTGAACAAGCTTTACGATGCGGTGACGGGCAGTATGGAAAAAAGATCTTACCAGCTGACGTCATCTTATATGACCGGATTTTTGCGGGATTATCTGCTGTATATTTTTGCGGCGTTTATCATTCTCATCGGAGCGGCGTTCGTCATGAAAGGCGGCTTTTCCATGACAGCGAAAGGCATGGCTGAGATCGGCCTGTATGAAATCGTGCTGTCCCTCGTTATGGTGAGCGCAACGATTGCGACTGTGTTCGCCAAATCGCGGCTGACGGCCATTATCTCACTCGGTGTTGTCGGGTACACACTCGCGCTGTTTTTCGTGATTTTCAGAGCGCCCGATCTGGCGCTCACGCAGCTTGTCATTGAGACGATATCCGTCGCCTTGTTTCTTCTTTGTTTTTACCATCTGCCGAAAATGCGGCGGAAAAAGAAGACAAGAACATTCCGGATGACGAATTTTATCATTTCTCTCGGTGTCGGCGTCATCGTGACAATGCTCGGAATCGCGTCTTCCAGCGAAAAAACAAAAGACAGCATCTCCTCCTTTTTCACCGCTTACAGCCATAAGCTCGGGGGAGGAAACAATATCGTCAACGTCATCCTCGTTGATTTCAGGGGATTTGACACGATGTTTGAAATCACGGTGCTGTCGATCGCCGCACTCGGGATTTACGGCATGATCAGAACAAAAGTAAAAGAGGAGGGAGAAGAGCGTTGAGACAGCAAAAAACAAACGACATCATCCTTCAGACGGCAACGAAGCTTGTATCTTTTATCATTCTGCTTTTCTCTTTCTATTTATTTTTATCGGGGCATAACGCTCCCGGCGGAGGATTTGTCGGCGGACTGATTACGTCTTCGGCCATCGTACTGCTGCTTTTGGCCTTTGATTTAAAAACCGTCAAATCGATTTTGCCCGTCAATTTTATTTATGTGGCGGGCGCGGGTCTGCTTATCGCGATTGCAACGGGTGCAGGTTCGTTCTTATTCGGAGCGCCCTTTCTCACCCATACATTCGGCCATTTTCATCTCCCGGTGCTCGGGAATACGGAGCTTGCGACGGCCACTTTGTTTGATTTAGGTGTGTATCTCGTTGTTGTCGGCGTGACGATGACCATTATTCAAACGATTGGAGAGGAAGAATAGTGGAAATCTTAATGTCTGTCATTGCCGGTATTTTGTTTATGGCGGCAACCTACCTGCTGCTTTCTAAAAGTCTGCTGCGCGTGATTATCGGCACCGCGCTTTTGAGCCACGGCGTCCATTTGCTGCTCCTGACCATGGGCGGACTGAAAAAAGGCGCTCCTCCCATACTGGGCGGAAAAAGCACATCGTTTGTCGATCCGCTGCCGCAGGCACTCATACTGACGGCGATCGTTATTTCGTTCGGCGTCACGTCCTTCCTGCTTGTGATGGCGTTTCGCGCCTATCAGGAACTGAAAACGGACGATATGGATCGAATGAGGGGAAATGATCAACATGAATAACTTTGTGATATTGCCCATTCTGGTGCCGCTGCTTGCCGCAGTGCTGCTGATTTTTATGAACAGGCACGTGATGCTGATGCGGATATTCAGCACTGCCGCTTCCTGTGTCTCCATCGTCATCAGCGCCGCTCTCGTTCAGACGGTTTTCACACACGGGATTCAGACGCTGACACTCGGCGGCTGGAAAGCGCCGTACGGCATTGTGCTCGCCGCGGATCAGCTCGCCGCACTGCTTGTTTTGACAACCGCCATAATCGGGCTGCTCGTCATCCTGTACTCCTTCCGCTCCATCGGAGAAAAAAGGGAGCGCGCTTTCTATTATTCAGGGGTGCAGTTTCTTCTGGCCGGCGTAAGCGGAGCGTTTTTGACGGGTGACCTGTTCAACATGTACGTCTTTTTTGAGCTTCTGCTTATCGCGTCCTACATGCTGATCGTGCTTGGCGGAACGAAAATTCAATTAAGAGAATCATTGAAGTATATCGTGTTTAACATTGTGTCATCCGCGTTTTTTGTCATCGGCGTCGGTTACTTATATGCGGTGACGGGCACGCTGAATATGGCTGATCTAAGCGTAAAAATAAGCGAATCGGGCCAGACCGGGCTAATAACCGTGATCGGCGTCCTTCTTCTCGTCGTTTTCGGTTTAAAGGGCGGGATATTCCCGCTGTATTTCTGGATGCCGGGCTCTTATTACGCCCCGCCGGCTGCAATTTCGGCTTTATTCGGGTCTCTTTTGACGAAAGTCGGCCTGTATGCCATTTTAAGAGTATTCACCCTGATCTTTATTCACGATACGGGCTTTACCCACCAATTGATGATGTGGCTTGCGATGCTGACGGTGCTATTCGGCGTAATCGGATCTATCGCCTTTTCGGATGTCATGAAAATCGTCATCTACAATATTATTACAGCCGTCGGCGTGATTTTGTTCGGCATTGCCATGAACACGCCGGCCTCCATTCAAGGAGCGGTTTATTACTTGATTCACGATATGCTGATTAAAGGAGCGCTGTTTATGCTTGCCGGCTCGCTTATCGCATTGACAGGCACTGCCAGCCTGCATAAAATGGGCGGACTGATCAACCGATATCCCGTTTTAGGATGGATGTTCTTTATTTCAGCCATATCTTTGGCCGGCATCCCGCCGTTCAGCGGATTTGTGGGCAAGCTGAAGATCGCGGAAGGCGGGTTCGATAAGGGGGAAACATTGTTTTCCGTATTGATTCTTGTATCAAGCCTGCTTGTGCTCTATTCGGTGCTGAAGGTTTTTACGACGGCTTTTTGGGGGGAAGAAAAAGAAATCCCCGGCGCAGGCGGACGGTCCGCAAAAGGACTTCTTTATCCGGCAGCCGCTTTTCTCCTTTTGTCGCTTCTGTTCGGGCTCGGAACCGAATGGGTTTCGCCGTATGTCAATCAGACGGCTGAGAATCTGCTGAATCCGGCAAAATACATAGAAGCTGTTTTGAAGGAGTAGATGGCATGGCTTTTCAACTATTATTAAATGTTCTTCTCGCTGTTTGCTGGATGTTTCTCACAAACAGCCTCAGCACGGCGGGTTTTATAACCGGATTTATCGCGGGCTTGGCGGCGCTGTTTTTTTTCCGGCGCTTCTTCTCGCGGCCGTTTTACATTTGGAAAATATGGTCGGTCATCAGACTGGCGCTGATCTTTATAAAGGAATTATATTTGGCCAATGTCAGCGTGCTGAAAACCGTTATATCGCCGAAACTGAACATCCGCCCGGGCATTTTCGCGTTTAAGACGGAATTGACGGAGGATTGGGAGATCACACTGCTCTCGCTGTTAATTACTTTAACACCGGGTACGCTCGTGATGGATATCTCCGATGACCGGTCGATTCTCTATATACACGCCATGGACATTGAAGATGCGGAGAAAGCGATCCATGACATCCGCGTCTCTTTTGAGAAAGCCATTCAGGAGGTGAGCCGCTGATGTTTACGTTTATTCTGCAATTATCACTCGGCATTATGGCGGTTTCGACTCTTCTGTACGTCATTCGCGTCATAAAAGGGCCAACGATACCGGACCGGGTCGTCGCGCTTGATGGGATCGGCATTAATCTGATTGCCATGACCGCACTTGTATCCATTCTCTTAAACACATCGGCCTTTTTGGACATCATTCTGCTGCTTGGCATTTTATCGTTTATCGGCACGATTGCCTTTGCTAAGTTTTTGGAGAAAGGAGAGATTATCGAAAATGATCGAAATCGTTAAATGGGCCGTCGCCGTTTGTATTCTGATGGGATCGCTGATCTGCCTGGTCGCGTCTTTCGGCACACTCAGGCTTCCTGATGTGTATACGCGCGCCCACGCCTCTTCAAAAGGCTCGACACTCGGCGTTAATTTGGTATTGCTCGGGGTGTTAGGCTACTTGTGGATGCTGACCGGAGAAATTTCTGTAAAAATACTGCTCGGCATCATTTTTATCCTGCTGACGGCGCCGGTCGGAGCGCACCTCATATGCAGGGCCGCGTACAATTCAGGAGCGGCGCTTGATAAAAGAAGCGTTCAGGATGATTACAAAGGGATCAGAAACTTTGTGATCAAACGAAAAGAAGATTCATATTTGTAAAAACAAACAGCCGGACGATTCAGGGTTCCGGCTGTTTGTTTATTTTGTTATAACAGCCAGCGTGCAGCGGGAAACACAGATCAGCCTTTCTCGTTCATCGAAAATGTTAATCCCGTACACAATGGTTGCCCTGCCTGTGTGAACGGGTTCCGCTATCGCCGTGACCGTTCCGCCCTCTTTCACGGACTTTAAATGATTGGCATTAATCTCAAGCCCGACACACGCCTGTTTCGACCGGTCGATAAAATGCTGGGCCCCCACACTTGCAACAGTCTCCGCCAGCGCTGCTGACGCGCCCCCATGCAGATATCCGAAAGGCTGCACCGTCCTCTTATCCACCGGCATCACCGCCACGCATCTCTCCGGCGTGTTTTCAGTGATTTCAATACCGAGTGCGCCGAGCAATGTATTGTTCAGATTCATAGGTCATTCTCCCTTCAAGATTTATAGTACGTTATCTGACTTGGCGATCAGCACCGCTTCAGTTCGGGAGCCGACATTCAGCTTATTAAAAATGGATGTCAGGCTGTATTCAATCGACCGCTTGCTTAAGTGAAGCGCATCTGCGATTTCCTGATTGGTCAAACCTTTTTCGACCTCTTGGAGAATATGGCGCTCTCTCGGGGTTAACCGATCCTGCTCACTTTGAGGGGAAGAAGACGTTTTTGTTTTTTGCTGGGTCATCAGCTGTTTGAAATAGGAGAAATCAACTAAAATCTGTCCGTTCAGCACATGATATATGTATTGCATGATTTTCTCTTTAGATTCGGTTTTGCTGATGGCGCCATGCAGGCCCGCGCGGATGGATTCTTCAAAATAATCTTCAACCTCATAGCCTGTGTAGACAATGATTTTGCAGAGAGGATTCTCTTTTAAGATTTTCTTGGAAAGCTCTATGCCGCTGATGTCATCACCCAGATTTAAATCCATTAATATGAGATCGTAAGCTGAAAAATCATGCCGGAGAACGAATTGTTCACTGGCATCAGGACTAAGGCAATCGACAGAAAGATTCGTGTCCGTTTCCAGAATCGTCTTGGTGCCCTCCATGACAGCCGGATGATCATCAATCACTAGTATCTTTTTCATGGTTTCCTCCCTTTTACTCACTCATTTCCATTTTATTAAAAAGACTTGGCTTCTGCCAAGTCGATTTGGTGATAAATTGGTTACAATTCCATTTCAATATCCGCTTTAAAACCGTTTCCTTCACTTGTGTCGATTTTCATCCGTCCGTCAAGTGCACGGACGCGTTCCTTAATACCCGAAAGACCCATGCTCATCGACTGTCCGCCGCCTTCTTCCTGATTGCAGCCGACACCGTCGTCTTCATAATGGAGAATCACTTTATTTTGAATGCTGATCAGCATAATCAGCACCTCATTCGCCTGTGAATGCTTCATGGCGTTCGAAAGAAATTCCTGAATAATGCGGTACAAATTCAGCTGGGTATCCAAATCCAGCGCCGCCGTAAACCGGCCCGTATTCAGACGGATATGAAACGGCGCACGCTCCTGCTGCTGCGCGGCAAGCTTGGATACCGCCTTGACCAGACCCAAATCATACAGCAGCTGAGGCCGAAGCTCATGGCACGTCTCCCGGGTCATCAAAATGACATCCGACATCTGCTCATTCATCTGATGAAGCTTGTCCTGCACCTCTATGTGGCAGGGCTCCTCTTTCTTAAAATCGGCCAGAAACAGCTCACACTGGCGCTTCAAAGAAATCAAATCCTGCAGCACTGAATCATGCAGATCCCGGGCCAAATCCGACCGCTGCTTTTCCTCGATTGTAAACATCAGCTTTTTGAGCCAAACCGGGTTTGAACCTTGTTGTTTCAGGTCTTGTAAATGGTTCATGAGTTCTTCGATCTGTATCACATTTTCCATAGAGACACTCGTATAGAAAGACAATGTCTTCAGCCATGAAATCTCATCTCGTGTCAGTCTCGGTGTATTAATAGTAGACAAACAAAGCAAAACATAAGAACTTCCTCCGCGTTCTCCTATCTTGATTAAAAAACCGCGGTTTAGCTCAATGATTTTTCCAATCTCTGAAGTAACTTTCTTAAATTCTTTTGAATACATTTCCCAGTCAGGCTCATTATCCTTTTTATCATGATATAAAATGTCACCCTCAGAGGTAACTTCAAAGACATAAGCTTTACTGACAAGTAGAACATCCAGAATCGTCTTTTTTAGTTCTTTAAACATTTGTTTTAAAGATGTTATGCTTCTGATAAGCTGAGTATATTTGAATATACTATCTTGATAATTAAATTTTTCAGAAAAACGTTTTAACCGAAATTTATAATCCATTACTTCTTTAAAATAAAAAATGACAAATATCACAATAAAGAAAAATACAGTTTGCTGAGCAGGATTCATTTGTATATCTATTGACTCGAACCAAGCTGAAATCCCAACAATAAAAAGGGCTGGAACTAAGGCAAGCAAGCAAGCCATAGTACCTCATCCTGCCTAAAATGAATTCAATATCAAAAATTTTGTTAGCTACGAACTGGTATACCAATCCCAATGGGATAAGTACGAGCAGGGATGCCGCTGCCAACGCATCTAATATATAACTTCCTGTCAAAATAATTGGGATTACATAAAAAAGCAAAAAAGGTAAAAAAGAGAGCGTGTTTGTTAAAATTAAAATCTTAAGAATATAAGCATGTTCTGAATACTTGAATTTATACAGATGATAGAAAACAGATATAAATGCATAGAGAGTCACGAAGAAAAACGATACTAAATTTAAATTTGTTGTGAAGTCATATGAATAAATATGTCGAAACGGTTCGTTTAAGAGATTAATTATCGGTATGATATATAGAAAAGAAATCAAGCGATTGGCAAATTTTTTACCTAATTCCTTGAAATACTCTTGAATAAACTGGAGATAAAATATAGGTGAGGCAATGAAGGTAAACAAATTTATATATCTGTTAAATTCATGACCTCTTGAGGGACCACCAGCACTCATATAAGCTATTGAGATATCTAACAGGAAGAGAATTAGGACATACCCAGCTATCGATTTTCTGGTTTGACTCACCTTTACAATATAAAATATACATATTAAACTCAAAAAATAAAATACAAGGGGAAGGACAAATAAAAAGTAACTGTAGTATCCATTTAAATTAACAATATCAAAATCATCTAAATGAATTTGCTGTCCATTTCTTTTTATATCTAAGCTCTTAACGTGATAGAGAGTATCCCCTTTTAGATATTTTAAAGATGGTTTTTTATTATTAATTTTGACAATCATATCACCTTGTTTTAAACCTACAAATTTTCCATACGAGGTTTTTGACATTTCAGCAACTTCGAGTACTTTATGCTTATTTTCTACAATTTTCGTGCCTACAATAAGTCCATTCATGTTAATAAAAGCGACATAACAAACATAGATAACACTTAAAATAATAATGGATATTGTAAATGGCTTTATAAGCTTCTTCAAGATTTACACCCTTCGCTTATTATTCATTATCCCATTTTTTATTGTCCGAACCCATCATTAAATAATTCTCAAACCCTTTAATGATAATTTGCGTTTGTATAGAGTCATAACCGATAAGGCTAGCTTCATTGCTTTTCAGTTTCTTTAATACATCAGGATAATTCAAAAAATAATTTATTAAATTCTGCATCTTCATCATCCTTCTTATTATTCTTATTATTCAACAAGTGTTTTTTTATTATTTTTATCTTCTTTATATCTAAATTTAAATTTTCAACTTCAGTTCCACACTTATGCATGTATAGTTGGTATAAAACCGAAACATATTGAGATGCTCCAGAATCATACAGCTTTTGAATAAACTCTTTTTTATTAAGCCGCAGTTGCGAATATAATTTTTGATCTGAGAATATACGAAGCAATTCTTGAGAAGACTTATTAAACAAGCGCTTAAGATATAAATTAATCAATGTATGTTTATCTTTCAGAATATCACTAGTATTATCCTTAAAAATAGCATGATAATCACCGGAAATTTGTTCAAATATCCCTTTATAATAGGAATAACTTTCAACAGACTTATTGAATTCTCCAGTTGCTAAAAGCGTACCAGTAACATTTGCTAACGCAAATAAACTTCCGCATTTTAACTTGATTACCTCTAAACATTCATCTTCTGTCTCTGGTTTATTAATCAAATCATCATGTTGACCCTGCATTGCATCTTGAATATATTTTAATACATACTTAATCACTAAAGGATTCGTACTAATCGAATTAATGCTTTGCAATCCTGCTGTGTATAATGAAAATGCTGCACTTAATGCTAGTGAACGATCTATCTTCATCCAAGGAGCATCTCGATTATCCTCATCTTCCAGATCATCAATTATATCGGAAGTAAGTGTAAGAATTTCAATAGCGGCACCTAAGTTCACTGCGGTTTCTTGATTTTCGCCGTCAAAGATCACATAATGCAAAACAGCTGATTCAGCTAGAGAAAAATTTTTTTTTGGTTCAATAAAACGAAGAAGGAGCTGCATTAGATGTTCATTAAATATGTTCCGCTCTATTATACTCTTCATTCTATTCTTGATTTGGTTGGCATCTAAACACATTTGCTCAATAATTGTCTTCACCCTCCCATTCTATTTTACTAAATGCAGGTGATGAAAGACAGCAGGTTTTTTGTTTTTTAACAATCGTATAATACTTTATCCATGAAATGGATAAAAAATGCACAAAAAAAAGACTTGTTTCCAAGTCTTTTTAAGAAATTTTCATTGCATATGAGAATTTATCGAGCTGATCAATGCTTTTGTTAATGTTTCGTAATGAGTCGGTTGTTTCTCTGATATCATTTTCAAGTCGGAATAATAATTGCTTTACTTCTTCTAATTTGTTTTCCACCGTTTCCACACTCCTTTTTTTGAAAGATCAATGAATTGTGTATGGTGAACGAGTCCTAGGTATTTGATCTGTTACTAATAGTGTAAACGTTTTTGCGGGATTTTTCACCGAAAAGTATGTGTAAAAGTATCTGCGTGACACCGCAAACCATGGTAATCCCATAGTCCCGAACAAGGCATTTAGCGAACAGGACTATATAACTACCATAAAGGCAGACGTTTAGGATAAAGCAGACCAATCTGGCGGTTCTGCTGTTTTTTCAACGGTTTTCCGACAAACCGGCAGGGACTATAGTCCCTGCCGTCGCAATTTCAAAACAGAATGGGCGAACAGCGTCGCATAACCACCGACAAACACCGAAAAGACCGCAACCCCGCATTGTGGTCTTTTTGCATGTCATAACTCGTTATCACGCCGCCTATACTCATGTATAACGAATGTTTTCTCAGGAAGGAGGCCGCCGTATGCATTATGTGTATCCATGCTGCCCTGTTTTCGCCGCGCCATACCGGCATCCAGCGCCCAGTGCCCCGGTTCACGCAGATATTTTGACAGCGTCCGCAAAAGAAGCTGCGGGCATGCTGGAGGATGCGCGCCTGCTCCTTGCGCGGCTGTCGGCGTCAAAAGAGCTTGCGCGCAGCATCCTCACCGCAGCGCAATCATCTGACACCGCAGCGGTCAAGCGGCTCATTAAGCAGACCGGCATCAAAAATGACTTTGACGTGACGTATAATCCCGACGGCATCCGTGTCAGTCTGATCAGAGAGCAAAGCCGGTTTATCATCGCCCTCAGGTGGTCGGCTTAAAGCGGCTCAATCGATCAGCTGCCGGCACCATTCGATCGCCTGTAAGTAACATTCATACGCTTCTTCTTTGTTCAGTTCTTTTCCCCACTCGTCACAGTCCCAGTTGTTGCATTCAATGGCTTTGACGAGCGCGAGCATCTGATAATAATCGTTTTCATAACCGAGCAGCGCCTGTCCGACTTCATCGATTAAAGGCAGTTCTTTGATGATATCCTCCAGCTCCCTGTGGAGAAGCGTATCGATGAGCGAAAACATGCCGATCAGCATGTAAGAAGAGGGCTGGGGCCTTCCGGTTCTTTTCGCCAGCAGTTCGCACAGTTTGGCCCTGATTAAGGAAATCTTAATGATTTCTTTTTGGCTTGAGTGGCTTTTCGCCGTTAAATCTCTGAATGAAAGAATGTAAATCAAGCGCTTAATCTCATTCAGCCCGAGCATCATGATGGCCTGCTGGATGCTGTCTATCTTTTTTTTCAGCCTTGTTTGCGATCCGTTTAAAAAACGCAGAATCTGATACGATAAGCTGACGTCCCGCTCTATGTATTCCGTCACGCGCTGTATATTAGGCTGGTCATTGTTTAATTCGCTTAAAAGCTGGTAGTAAGAATGAAAATGAAACGTCAGATCATTTCCGCTGATGACACGCGGTTCACTGAAAAAATATCCTTGAAACAGGTGAAAGCCGTCTATGGCCGCCTGTTTATAATCTTTTCTCGTCTCCACTTTCTCCGCTAAATAAATCAGACTTTTACAGCTGTACGTCTGAATGATTTTTTTGCGCTCCAGACGCGAGGATTGCAAAAAGTCGATTTTTAAAATATCAATATATTTCATCAGCTGTTCCACTAACTCTTCATTTTCCGGATTGATGGCGTAAAAATCATCAAGTGCTAATGTATATCCTAATTTCTTCAGCTGTCTGCATCTTGAGATGAGTGCCGGAGTGATCGGTATGTCCTCAAGAATTTCGATAATAAGCTGGTCAGGATCAAAGGAGGTAGGGAGATCTGAAAACATCAGGCTTTCTGTAAAATTCACAAAGCAGCGTTTCCCCTCAGTCAGCTTTTCGATTCCGATGTTGATAAAGCTGTTAATAATGAGATCCGTCGTAGCTTTATCTCCGTCCGCGGCCGAATAGCGGTTCTCTTCGCTCTCCCGGTAAAGAAGTTCATAAGCAACAACCTGTTCGTTTCTGTTGAAGATAGGCTGTCTCGCAACAAACACCTTCATTCATTTACCCCCTTAGATGCGGCCTTCGAACATAAGTATATCAAATAACTTGACGAAATTTGTCTAAATGTGAAAAATATTATCACAACAAAAAAGCCTTTCCAGAGATAGGAAAGGCCGCTTTGTTTTCTATTCAAGTTCCCGTTTCAGCTTGCTTTTGATTTCATGAATCCGCTGCATCTTGTTGCTCCAGCAGTCTTCGCTTAAATCGACCGGATATTCTTCCGGCTTGCTGATCCGTTTGTATTCCTCCCACAGAAGTTTGAGGTTATCCTGCACGTATTGCTGGATGTCGGTAATTTCGGGATTATCATAGCATAAAACGCCGTTTTCAAAGATCGGCTCATGCAAGTCTTTCGCATAGAAATCAGTGACGAATTTGCTGACGAACGTGTGGACGGGATGGAACATTTTTAAGCGTTTCTGATCATTTACCCGCTCGTCATAAAGCGCGATATAATCACCTTCCGAGTGGTGATTCAGCTTGTTGATAATTCGGTATACTCTCTTTCTTCCCGGCGTTGTCACTTTTTCAGGGTTTGACGAAATTTTAATGGTGTCGGTCAGTTTGCCGTCTTCTTCAATGGCGACAAGCTTATAAACCGCGCCGAGAGCCGGCTGATCGTATGCGGTAATCAGCTTCGTGCCGATGCCCCACGTATCGATTTTCGCTCCTTGGGATTTCAGATTTAATATCGTGTGCTCATCAAGATCGCTTGAAGCAATGACCTTTGCGTCTGTGAAACCCGCTTCATCAAGCATTTCACGGGCTTTTTTTGACAGGTACGCCAAGTCCCCGCTGTCCAGGCGGATGCCGATGAAGTTGATCCGGTCGCCGAATTCCTTTGCGACTTTAATCGCATTCGGCATGCCCGAACGGATCGTATCGTACGTATCTACGAGAAATACACAGTCTTTGTGGGTCTCCGCATATTTCTTAAATGCCGTATATTCATCGCGGTACGCTTGTACGAGCGCATGAGCGTGCGTGCCGGATACCGGTATATTAAAACGCTTTCCGGCTCTTACATTACTCGTCGCGCTGAAGCCGCCGATCAAAGCCGCTCTCGCTCCCCACATGGCCGCATCCATTTCATGGGCGCGCCGCGTTCCGAATTCGAGGGCGTCTTCATCACCGACAACGCCTTTAATGCGGGCCGCTTTCGTGGCGATTAATGTTTGGTAATTCACAATGTTAAGCAGAGCCGTCTCAATCAGCTGCGCTTCAATCAGGGGCGCTTCGACCCGCATAATCGGTTCGTTGTTAAAAACGAGCTCGCCTTCTTTCATGCTGTAAAGAGATCCGGTAAAAGAAAGATCCCGTAAATAATCAATGAAATCATCAGCATAGTGCAATTCCGTTTTTAAATAATTCAGATCGCTGTCGGTAAATTTGAAGTTCTCCAAGTATTCGATTGCTTTTTCTAAGCCCGCAAATACCGCATAGCCGTTTTCAAAGGGAAGCTTTCTGAAAAAAAGCTCAAAAATCGCTTTTTTCTCATGAATGCCGTCTCTCCAGTACGTTTCGGCCATATTAATTTGATAAAGATCTGTATGTAAAGACAAACTGTCGTCTTTAAAACCATGCTCCACCAAAATTGTTTTCCCCTTCCTTACTCTGCCACTTGCGCTCCGATGCTGTTCTTAAAATGGGACAGGGCCCATTCATGCCCTTCCGGATTAAAGCTGGCCACAGCGTTTTGATGAATGACGATCTGAAAGCCCTTGTTGTAGGCGTCAACCGCCGTGTGAAGAACGCAGATGTCGGTGCACAGGCCCGCAAGATGCAGCTCAGTGATCTGCCGTTCCCGCAGTTTCAGCTCTAAATCCGTTCCCGCAAAAGCAGAATATCTCGTTTTTTCCATATAATTTACGTTTTTTGCGTGTTTATGTTTCTCATAAAGAGGCGATAGCCTTCCGTACAGCTCTTTGCCCTCCGTGCCGTTAATATTATGCGGAGGAAACAGGTGTGTCTCGGGATGAAAGTCATCGTCTGCATCATGCGAATCTACCGCAAAGACAACGTAATCACCGTTTTCTATAAATGCTTGCGTCAAACTGACAATCGTATCTTCAATCTGTCTCGCGGGTTCTCCGCAAGTTAATGCCCCGTTCTCAGCTGCAAAATCATTCGTATAATCAATGCATATAAATGCTTTTTTCATAGCCGGCCTCCCCGCCATTCATATGAAAACCATTATATCCTATCTCCACTTGTAAGTGAATTGGCATTGTAAAATGACAAACGGTGTTTTGCCCTTTTAAGATTTCAGGAGTGAGCGCTGAAAAATGTCATCCTGCACGTAAATGCCGTCAAGGTTCACGGCATAATCGGCGGCAAAAACCAGGCCGAGCGGCGTTTCGAATTGAAGGTCCGAGATGACGGAGCTTCGGACACCGGCAAGTGCGGCAAGCTTCATATATGGTGAATAAGCATGATACGGGAGCCTTCCGTTTATATAGAGCACCGCGTCTTTTCGGCTTTTCAGCGCCTGTTTCACTTCTTCATACGGCTGCTTTTGCAGCACCTGTCCCTTCGTCAGGGCAATGATGACTCTTTCACGCAGCGAGCCTAAAAATAAATGGCGTTCATCCGGTTTCGTCTGCAGAGGGCCGTACATCCCCTGCTGTAAATAAAGGTCAACCGTTTTGTCGCTCATCGGCCTGTCCCTCCCAGCTTGTTTTACAATTATCGCCCCGGACGGGACGCGGTAAACCGTTTTCGTTACATTTCAGCCACCCAATGGGAGATCTTGCCGGCGAGCTCTCCGGCGGGTTCTTCTTCAATCAGCTTGCTGAATGATTGTAAAAGCCGCTGCGCCAGCGCCTTTTTCTCTTCCTCATAGGAAATGATCGTGCTCCACTCAAGTTCCGGAACGGCTACAAGGGTATGCTGTTCTTTTTTATTTTCATGCAGATATACATCACCGATCATTCCGGACTGCACGGTAATATTCGCTTTTCTGATTTTCATAAAACATTCCCCTTTTATAAAGACTGATTCTATTATACTACAAAAAAGCGACAGCCTCCTAAAAGGAGGCTGTCACGCGTTAAACCAATCAGGTTCGTCAAACACATCGATGTCTTCAAAGCGCGTTTTGCTGAATTTATTAGTAATTTTGACAAAATCTCCGGAATGAAACGCCCCTGCCCCCGCGCCTGAGTGGTCAACGGCTTTGGGAGAAATGGCAAACACGTCACCGAAGCTCGCCGCAGCGTCTCCGGCTAAACTCATAATATAAATCGGTCCCACAATTGCAGGCATACCCACACCTCCGCTTTTCTTTACAGCATTTTATGCGCTGCACCGGGAGTTGTGCCCGTTTTTATTTCGGCTTGCGGCTGTCTTCGAGCTTTGACCGCTGACGAAGTTTGATAAGCCGGACGATATTTAAGACGAAAGCTTTTAAAACTGCGTAAACCGGCACGGCCAGAATCATTGCGAGAATGCCGCCGAAACTGCCCGCTCCGATAAGCAGAAGAATAATGGTGAGCGGGTGGGTATTCAGCCGTTTCCCAATCACAAGCGGAGAAAGCAGGTTCCCGTCAAGCTGCTGGACGACAACGACAACAATAACGGCAAAGAGCGCCTTAGCCGGCGAATCCATAAACGCGATAATCACCGCGGGCGCCGCCCCGAGAAACGGCCCCAGGTACGGAATGATATTGGTGACGGCGATCACCATCCCGAGAATTAACGCATACGGCAGGCCGATGATCCAATATCCGATAAAGCATGCCGTTCCGACAAAGAGACAAATCAACAGCTGGCCTTGGAAATAGGCGGCCAATGTGACATATAAATCGTTAAATATTTTCCGACCTTCCGCCCGATAGGAAGAAGGCAGGATTTTGACTGCCAAGAGCGGAAACCGCCGGCCGTCCTTCAGCATATAAAACAAAATGAACGGAACGGTGATCACGACAAGCGTGATATTCGTAACGACGCCGAACACGGCCGACAGGCTTGCCGTAATATTTTGCGGAAGGCTTTGTAAAAACCCCGTCAGAGACTGCTGGATTTTTTCTATCGACACATAATCCTGCGTCATCATCCACGTAAACCATTTGGAATGGGATAATTGCGCCGTCAAGACTTGAATCTGATGAATGTAATCAGGGAAATTGTTAATCAGCCCCGTGACCTGAGAAGCCACAATCGGCCCGATGGCGGTGAACATAAAGGCAATCAGGCCTATGAAAACGAGATAAATGAGCAGGATTGCCAATGTCCGGGGGATTTTTTTCTCAAGCAGGCGCACGATCGGATTAAAAATGAAAAACAAAATGCCCGAGATCAAAATCGGAAAAAACAGAGTGGTGATAAAACCGAAAAACGGCTGAAAAATAAACGAGACTTTCGTTGATACGTAAATAATGAGCAAAACGAGCAAAATTTGCAGCGTCCAAAAATGGACCTTTGATTTCAACAAGCGATTTCCTCCTATTGTCGTGTGAACTTGTACTGTGATTGTACCAAAAAAAGCCGCCGTGCATCTATGTATCTCAAAAAAGAAGACGCACCGGGGTTCTATAGTGCCGCCTCCGGTTTGCGCCTTTTCGGGCTGTTACACGCGTTCGGTATAATCAGGCATGACGGAAACCACATGGCGGTTTCTGATATAAAATACACGGTCATGCGTCTCTTCAATGGCGATGTGATCCGGAGTGGCATCAATCAGCCGTCCTCTGACAATGCGTCTGACGGTTTGAATGATAAACCTTGATCCGATAAGCTTATGGATGGTCTGATAAACGTAAGGATCCACTAACGAGACGATTTGCGGGCTTCCTTGATGGGCCATTTTCGCTGATCCCCTTTACTATGTTTTCCTTCAGCATATGCAGCGGACAAAGGCTTTGACACAGTACGTCTATCGGAGCGGAAAAGGTGTTAGTGAGCATGCGGAGTTATGTAAGCGGAAAAGGCCGCATGAGTGGCCTAGACTGAGCTTCTTATGGGATATTGGGCTCGGTCAATTAACTGATCAAGCTTTTGGATTTGTTTGAGCGCGGCCGTGTGATCCATTTGGCGGTAATGGTGATGTCCGCCGGGTTCTTCATCGAGTTCATCCGCTTGTTTCACGATTTGCTGGAGCGTATTCTTGTCCAGTTCGCCTTCAGGCAGATAGGAATCGGTGTGAAGCAGAATCGCCAGCGCAATGTCCTTCGCCGCTTTCGGTTCTTCACCGAGCCGGATGAGCAGCTTATGCGCCCGTTCCGCGCCTTTAATGGCATGGATATCGTTTCTTCTGTACTTTTCATAATCCCATTTGCCGTCTGTGTACCATTCATAATGGCCGACGTCATGCAGTAATGCCGCTTTCGCCGCCAGATCCGGGCTGACACCTGCTTTTACGGCAAGACGGTATGCATGAAACGCGCAGGCGATCGCATGGGCGACACCGGAACGCTGTAAATACTTTTGTGCGATTGGATGGGTGAAGACATCCATTAACGTTACATTTCTCATGGAAACCCCTCCTTCATATATTTTTAGAATCCTAACATAAATCGAGAAGAAACTCAATTCATCTGATACATTTCTTATACCCCTTATATGTTGTTTCATTCATCATATGCCGCCGGACCCCTAAGTGATTGTACAAACAAAAAAAGAGCAGCGTGAAAGCTGCTCTACAAAAATTCTTTGATATCGTATATCCGTCCGTTTTCCGGCTCGCCCGCGATCAGTGAGTGAATGACGCCGGCGATGTATTCAGGACTTCTGAGGTTTTTCGTTTCTTTCAGATTGCGGAACCGTTCGATGTCATGGAAATCTTCTTTTGACGAAGAACGGATGACAGCCTGCATGTCTGTATCCATCACTCCCGGCGAGAATGAGATCATGCGGACCGGCAGCTCTTCATCTTCCTGTTCAAACCCGAATGTTCTCGTAAACATATCAAGCCCCGCTTTTGAGCTGCAATATGCGCTCCAGCCTTTATAAGGATTTTTCGCCGCGCCCGATGTGATGTTGACAATTGTTTTGCTGCCGCTGAACGCTTCGAAACGCTTTGTGAACATTTGGCTGAGCAAAACGGGCGCCGTCAGGTTAAGGGTGTAATGGCGGTTCAATTCTTCGGCGGAAGCCTCTTTCGCCCGCTTGATCGGTTCCACCATTCCGGCATTGTTGATCAGTGTGACGGCGGAGTACCCCTTCTCCTCTGCTTGATCAAGAATCGCCTTCATCTGCCGCCCGGTATCTGCGAGATCGGTTAGATCAACACTGTATTCTGTCAGTCCCTCGCGCTTTTCCCCGCTTATCGTTCTTGAAAGCGCGGCGACTTCGGCTCCTTCTTGAAGCGCCTGTTCCGTAAGCGCCCGGCCCAAGCCTTTTGACGCGCCTGTTATAAGAAAAAACTGCATGAAACTCCTCCTTTTTTTCTTATTTTACGGGCTGTCTTCCCGCAAACACAAGCGATCCGTTTACCGCCTTGCCTTTTCCTGCGCCGTGACTTTCGGGATCAGATAGATCATCGCCGCAATCCCGAGGAGGATCAAGACGGCATAAATAACAGGAAGCAGATAAGAAGTCTTTTTCTCTTCCGTTTCCATATCTGCTATAGAGTGTTACCGGTAAATCATTATCTTTCAGTCTGAAAAGCAAGATGGTAAGATCAAGATATGAAGCTATGAAAAAGTAGGGATACAGATGACCAATCCAAAGGATCCATTTAAGTACAGTTTCGACAGACTTGAAGATGTTGCCGACCATATCAGTGAAGTTCTTCAATGCCCCATTACAATAGAAGACGTTAATCATAAACTGCTTGCATACAGCACGCACAGCGATTGTACAGATCCGGCCCGGACGTCGACGATTATCGGGCGGAGGGTGCCGGAAAAAGTCATCAACAAACTGTGGAAAGACGGAACCATTCCGGCCCTTTTAAAAACGGACCAGCCGATCAAAGTGAAAGAAATTGACGAGGTGGGCCTAAGCAACCGCGTGGCGATTTCCATCTGGAAAAACAGCCAGGTTCTCGGATTTATTTGGGCGCTTGAGATCAAAAAAAAGCTCAATGACGAAGATCTGAAGACACTTCAGCTGGCCGCCAAAGCGGTGCGGAACAAGCTTTTGCACCTGCAGATCCGCAAAACGAAAATCGAAGAGCGGGGCCAGGAGTTTTTTTGGAAAATGCTGACCGGCCATATTTATCAGGAAGCCGAGATGGCCGAAGGGTTTCATAAGCTCGGAATGGCGCTGCCGTCCGTGTTCAGCGTCATGATCATCCGTTTACATGATGAGCTGACTGAAAAGACGGAACAGCAGCTGCAATATTTGCAGGAAACGACACAGCAGATTCATGTCATGCTGGCGACTGTTGATTCAAATGAATTAATCTTATTAGCCGCGCCGAAAACCGATCAGCCTTTTAAAGATTTAAAGCACTTCGCTCTTCATATTCAAAAACAGCTGAAGGAACGATATAAAATTGAGGATGCGTCGATTGCTTTCGGCGGTATTTACGAATCGATTTCTTACGTTTACCGATCCTATCAGGAAGCGCTTTCCGTATTAAAAGCGAAAGAGCGGTTTGTGAGAGAAACCAAACACCTTTTCAGCTTTTCTGAACTCGGCATTTATCAGTACCTTGATGTGTTGGATGAAAAACGCAAGCACAGCGGCTATATGAACTATTCCCTGTCAAAGCTTGAGCAGTATGACAGGGAGCACCAAGCCGATATGGTAAAAACGCTCGAACATTTTATTGATGCCGACAGCAACGTCAACACCGCCGCTAAAGCGCTTAACATCCATGTCAATACATTGAATTACAGGCTGAAAAGAATCAGCCAGATCGCAGAAATCGACTTAAAAAATGTGAATGAGAAGTTTACGATTTACCTTGATATCAAACTTCGCAGCATGGGTTCGTGAAATTTCACAAATCCGTGTTTTTTTATTTTCTGTTTCAAACAAAGAATTTTCGCAAAAATCGCGCTACACTTGAAGCATCACACAAACATTGGGGGAAACAGACATGATTATCGGGGTTCCAAAAGAAATCAAAAACAATGAAAATCGAGTGGCATTAACACCTGGAGGCGTTTCACAGCTTATCGGAAACGGCCATCGGGTTCTTGTGGAATCCGGAGCGGGACTCGGAAGCGGCTTTACAAATGAAGATTATGTATCAGCAGGGGCGGAAATTCTGGAGGACAGAAAGCAAGTATGGGATGCGGAAATGGTCATGAAGGTAAAAGAACCGCTGGCTGAAGAGTATGCGTATTTCCGTCAAGGTCTGGTCTTGTTCACTTACCTTCATTTAGCTGCAGAGCCGGAATTAGCTAAAGCGCTTACAGAAAAAGGTGTGACAGCTATCGCGTACGAAACGGTAACGGACGGACGTTCCCTTCCGCTGCTTACGCCGATGTCCGAAGTGGCCGGCAGAATGGCCGCGCAGATCGGAGCACAGTTTCTTGAAAAACCAAAGGGCGGAAAAGGAATTTTATTAGCCGGCGTACCGGGTGTATCCCGCGGAAAAGTCACGATCATCGGAGGGGGCGGCGTCGGAACAAATGCCGCGAAAATGGCTGTCGGACTCGGTGCCGATGTGACAATGATCGATTTGAACGCAGACCGCCTGCGTCAGCTTGATGATATTTTCGGGCATCAGATTAAAACATTGATGTCAAACCCTGTAAATATTGCAGATTCCGTCGCGGAAGCGGATCTTCTGATCTGCGCCGTGCTCATCCCGGGAGCCAAAGCGCCGACTCTCGTTACGGAAGAAATGGTTAAACAAATGAAACCGGGTTCCGTCATTGTTGATGTTGCCATCGATCAGGGCGGCATTGTGGAAACCGTCGATCATATTACAACCCACGATAATCCGACTTACGAAAAACACGGCGTCGTTCACTACGCTGTCGCCAATATGCCGGGCGCCGTACCGCGTACGTCTACGCTCGCATTAACGAATGTAACCGTTCCTTACGCGCTTCAAATCGCCAATAAAGGCGCGGCACAAGCCATTGCAGACAGCCCTGCGCTTAAAGCGGGCTTAAATACGGCTAACGGACATGTCACGTATGAAGCGGTAGCCAGAGACTTAGGCTATGACTACGTGCCTGCTGAAAAAGCAATGCAAGGTTCGGCTGCAAAAGCTTAATAGATATGAAGAGGACAGCCTGATCAGCGGGCTGTCTTTTTCCTTTCTCATAAAAGGAAAAACGGCCCCCTGTCTCGAATATCAATTCATATCCCGGAAGAAAAAGGAGGATTCATATGGCTGTTCAGCACTATGGTGTATTAAAAGGCACTGTGTTAGATATGAGAAGGGAAACAGATGATGATTCTCCGCATTTTCAAGTCGAGGTGCTAGGCGAGCCTGATACGCGCTATCGCTGCGCGATCAATGTCATGTCAAGTTCAAAAGAATCAGAGGTTCTGTATGCGGCACGCGATCATTTTGACGCAAGCGCGATCACCCTGCTGCCGAACATTCCGTATGGATATACCCCAATTGATGAAACCAGCCGTGAGCTGGCGCTGGATTATGTCCGCGGCGGATTGTTTGATCCCCGGAACATGGTGCCCCTCCCGCATGAAGTCACCGGTCCGGATAATGACTTAAATGACTTTATTGAGACGTACATGCAAAAAGCCAAATCAGAAAAAGCCACCGTCTATATTTACGGCTCTAAATTCGGGCCGGAGCCGGGCGCTGATAAGATTTTCGGTTTCAAGCCGACAAACGGCATGCATAATATTCATATGAATCAGGGAAACCCAATTGATACACGCTGGAAGAAGGATAACGGAACGTGGCACGACGGCGGTGTTTTAATCCAGTTTGCAGACCAGTGGGCCGCGGTCTTTTTGGCTTTTCTGTCTCAGTCATGGTGCACGGATGAAGAAGGCCACCCTTATACATTTTGTGATCATACACAGCTTAACGGCTGATGTCCGCATAAAAAGCCTGCCGAGATAACGGCAGGCTTTTCTTATTACATTTTAGCGGCTTCGGTCTGTTTCAGGCTTTCCGGCCTCATATCACGCCAGTTTGTTTCAATATATTCGAGACAAACGGGGCGGGTTTCATTCGTCAGGCGGGTTTCCCAGCCGTCCGGCACATCCAGATAGGCCGGCCACAGTGAGTACTGGCCTTCAGCATTGACGAGCACATGGTATGAACCGTCTTCCCGTTCAAATGGATTTGTCATATCATCTCTTTCCTTTCTTTACCGGACTGTACGCCGTCCGTTTAATTTCTCTGCCAGAATCGCGCCGATGTCGGCAAGCGGGCCCGGCTGGCACATATCTTTATGGCGGCAGTCTAGGTCATACCGCTCGATTTTCCCCGTAATATACGGTTTCCAAGTATCCGGCTCGATCGGGTCAAACCACTCCGGAATAATCGTGGATCTGAAGAACAGCACATCTCCGTGGAACGGCTTCGGCTTGTATGTTCCTAACAGCCCGACAGAATTTACGTACGTGTCTTTCAGATTCATCATCACTGACTCGTCCAGGCTGGCTAATGCGCTTCCCTCACGGCGGAGAATGGTCAGCGCGGTGTCAAAATCAAGCGGCTGATCCCCGAGGCTGTCCGGGTCGTACCCTCCCAGGGCAAGCAGCGCAATGACGGCTTCCTCGTCATCAGGCGCATTTTTTATCGGCAGAAAATGATTCGGATACGCGTCAAGCATCACCAAAAGCGAAACCTCTTCGCCCCGGCTCTGTAATTGTGTCGCCATGGCCTGAATGACATTCCCTCCGAGAGACCAGCCGAGCAGACGGTACGGCCCTTTCGGCTGCACGGTGCGGATTTTTTCAATATAATCCGCCGCCATGTCATCTAAGCTTTGCGGAAGCGGTTCTTTTTTTCCGATGCCTCTCGCCTGTAAGCCGTATATCGGATAATCAGCCTCTAAAGAAGACATCAGCCCGGCATAACACCAGCTGAGACCGCCGGCCGGATGGACACAGAACAACGGTGTTTCTTCTCCTGCCGTTCTGAGCGGAAGAAGAACATCAAGCGCGCTTGTGCCCGTTCCTGACTCAAGTCTTTCAGCAAGGCTTGCCACCGTAGGAGCTTCAAATAGTGTTCCGATACTGAGCTCGGCTCCCATCGCTTCCCGAATACGGCTCATTAAATGAACCGCAAGCAAAGAATGGCCGCCTAAATCAAAAAATCTGTCATCAATACCGACACGCGGCAGATGAAGCACCTCTGCGAACAGCTCACACAGCATTTCTTCCTGCGGCGTTCTCGGTCCCCGGCCGGTGATCTCCGTTTGGAAGTCAGGCGCAGGGAGCGCTTTTCGGTCAAGCTTTCCATTCGGTGTCAGCGGCAGTTCATTCATTTGGACAAAAGCTGACGGAATCATGTAATCCGGCAGGCTTTCTTCGGCAAACCGGCGCACGTCCCCAGTGTCCAAAGTGCTGCCGGCAGATCGGACAAGGTAGGCGGCCAGCCGTTTATCTCCCGGCCGGTCTTCACGGACGAGTACGGCGGCATCCTCGACATCCGGATGTTTGACGAGAACCGCTTCGATTTCTCCCAATTCAATCCGGAAGCCGCGGATTTTAATCTGGTGGTCCGCCCTGCCCATATAATCAAGAGAACCGTCCGTCCGCAGACGGGCTAAATCCCCCGTCCGGTACATTCTCGTTCCCGGCGGGCCGTACGGATCAGCCACAAAGCGTTCGGCGGTCAGGCTTTGCCGCCCTAAGTAGCCTCGTGCCACGCCCCCTCCGGCAACATACATTTCACCCGTTATGCCCGGAGGCACAGGCTCCAGCCGGTCATCAAGCACATATACGTTCAGATCAGGAATGCCGCAGCCGATGAGGCTGTTTGCTCTCAGTTCGGCAATGTTTTTGTCTAATTCAAGGTAACTGACGTGTACCGTCGTTTCCGTAATGCCGTACATATTCACGAGCACCGGCTGATTGTCCGCGTGGCGGCTGTACCAATCCTCAAGCCGGCTCAGCTCAAGCGCCTCGCCGCCGAAGATGATATATCTGAGTGCGAGCTGACGCCCCAGCTCTTTGTGTTCTTTTTCCGCATGCATCAGCTGGTAAAACGCTGACGGCGTTTGGTTAAGTACGGTCACTCGCTCTTTCACGAGGAGATGCAGAAACGCTTCCGGCGATCTGCTGATGTCATGCGGCACGACGACGAGACGTCCGCCGTGAAGCAGCGGCCCCCATATTTCCCAGACAGAGAAATCGAAAGCGTAGGAGTGAAACATCGTCCATACATCATCAGAATTAAAGTGATACCAATGCCGCGTCGACTCAAACAGCCGAATAACATTGCTGTGCGGAATGATGACACCTTTCGGCACACCTGTTGATCCCGACGTGTAAATGACATAGGCCGGGTGAAGCGGTGACAGCGGACGAATCCGGTCGGCATTCTCAGGGTTCGTGACGGCATATTGCCGAAGTGTTTCTTTGTTCTGCGGATCATCCAGGATGAAGCCCGGCATGCCGTTTTCGCCAGAGAGCTTACTTGCGGCTTCACGATTGGTGAGCATAAATACAGGCTTGGCATCATGTAACATAAAAGCGATGCGGTCCGCGGGATAATCAGGATCAAGCGGCAAATACGCTGCCCCCGTCTTCAGGACGGCTAACAGCCCGACAATCATATCTAAAGAACGCGGCAGCGCCAGTGCGACAAACTGCTCCGGGCCGACGCCGCGGGCAATCATCATGTGGGCGAGCTGATTGGCTCTTTCATTCAGCTCTTGATAAGTGAGTCCGCTCTCTTCAAATACTGCCGCCGTTTCATCCGATTTTGCGGCGGCCTGTATTTCAAACAGTTCAGGCAGTGTCTGCCGAGGCTGAATATGCTGTTTTGCCTGTTTAACCGGCAAAAGCTTCCGGCGCTCTTCATCAGAAAGAATGGTTAAGCTTCCGATCGGTTTATCCGGATGTGATGCGGCATCTTCGAGCAAAAGAAGCAGGCGTCCGGCAAGTGCTTCAGCCGTTTCTTTTCTGAATAAGTCCGTACTGAACTCCAGCAGGCCTTCAATACCGGCAGGCGTGCCGTCGTCATGGCGCTGTTCAGCCAATTCCAGCGTCAAATCAAATTTGGACGATCCGACACTGCTGATTTGCAGGCTTGTTTCCATATCAGGAAGACTGAGTACAGGGTCAGGCGTATTTTGGAATGCGAGCATCACTTGGAACAGCGGATGTCTTGACCGGGAGCGAACCGGATTCAATTCTTCCACGAGACGTTCAAACGGCACGTCCTGATGTTCATATGCTGCGAGATTCATTTCCCTGACCCTTTCAAGAAGCTCACAAAAGCTCGGATCGCCAGAGGTATCGGTTCTCAGTACGAGTGTATTAATGAACATACCCACAAGGTCTCCTAATGCGTCATCACTGCGGCCGGCTATCGGACTGCCGATCGGAATATCGGTTCCCGCCCCGAGCCGGGTCAGCAGTGCGGAAAGCCCTGATTGAAGCACCATAAACAGGCTTACGCGCTGATTTCTGGCAAGTGAGAGAAGACGGGCATGAAGCTCTTGGCCGATGTTGACCGGAATGACGCCGCCCCTGTAGCTTGATTCAGCGGGACGCGGAAAATCAGACGGCAGCTCCAGCTGATCCGGTACATTTTCAAGCGTTTTCTTCCAGAAATCCAGCTGGCGCGCAATTAAGCTCTCAGAATCAGACGCGCTGCCTAAAAGCTGCTGCTGCCAAAGCGCATAATCAGCATATTGAACCGCCAGCGGCGCCCATTCTGCTTTTTCACCTGTTTGCCGGGCGATATAGGCTATGGATAAGTCACGCATGAGCGGATTCAAGGACCAGCCGTCGCCTGCGATGTGATGCAGGAGAACCATCAGCGTATATTCGCCGTCACCAAGATCAAACAGCTCAGCCCGGACGGCCGGCTCTTTAGCGAGATCAAACCGGTATCGTGCCGCAGCGGCAAGCATGTCTTGGAGCTCGTTTTTGTCTGCTTGTGTCACTGTAAACACAGGGCGGGCTTCTTCAGCAGGTAAAATGAGCTGATGGGATGATCCCTTATTTTCCGGAAAAACGGTGCGCAGGCTTTCATGACGGCTGACAACATCGTAAAAGGCGTGTTTCAGCGCTGATTGGTCAAGCTTGCCTGACATGCGGACAATCACCGGAATGTTGTAAGTCGGGCTCGGCCCTTCAAGACAGTAGAGAAACCAAAGACGCAGCTGCGCAAATGACAGCGGGATGTGCTCCGGCCGGTCAAACGGCTTGAGCTTAGGGCGCGCACTCTTTGCGGTGTCAAGCTGTGCGGCGAGCCCGGCAACGGTCGGCGTATCAAACAGACGGCCGATGCCAAGCTCTGCGCCCATCGTCTCCCGGACCCGGCTCATCAGGCGTCCGGCTAAGAGCGAATGTCCGCCCAATTCAAAGAACCCGTCATCAATTCCGACCCGCGCGAGACCGAGAACTTCGGCAAACAGATCGCATAATATTTCTTCCTGCGGCGTCCGCGGCCCTCTGTCAGACAGGACAGCGGAAAAATCAGGTGCAGGCAGAGCGCTGCGATCGAGCTTCTTATTCGGCGTCAGCGGCAATTCTTTCAGCTGTACAAACGCGCCCGGCACCATATAATCCGGCAGGCTTTCGCCCATATATTCACGAAGTCCGCCGATATCAAGGGGCTGATCCGCGACAGCATAAGCCGCCAGCCGCTTATCTCCCGGCTGGTCTTCACGGACAATGACGGCGGCCTGCGAAATACCCGGGTATTTCGACAGCACTGACTCAATTTCTCCTAATTCTATCCGGAACCCGCGGATTTTAATTTGGTGATCGGCTCTGCTGATATAATCAAGCGAGCCGTCCTCACGCCAGCGCACGAGATCTCCCGTCCGGTACATCCTCGCGCCCGCGGGTCCGTACGGATCGGCAATGAATCTTTCAGCTGTTAAATCAGGACGATTATAATAACCTCTGGCAAGCCCCTCGCCCGCTATATAAAGCTCGCCCGCAATTCCCGGCGGGACTGGCTGCAATGCGGCGTCCAGCACGTATACCCGCGTGTTCCAAATCGGCTTTCCGATCGGAGGCGCCCCTGTAAGGCCTTTTGCGAGCGGCTGTGCGGCCGACCAGATTGTTGTTTCAGTCGGCCCGTACAGATTCGTCACCGTACAGCCTGATTCAAGCAGAGCATGCAAAAGCGCGTTCGGAAGCGCCTCACCTCCGACAAGCACCTGCAGCTCCCGGAGTGAATCCGGTTCATTGGTGACTAATGAATGCCACAATGTCGGCGTTGCCTGCATGATTGAAATACCGTATGAGTGAATCATGTTCGCAAGCGCCCGCGGTTCCTGAATCGTCTCTTTACGTGCGATGACGCACCCCGCCCCGCTGATGAGCGGAAGGAAGAGCTCAAGTCCGGAAATATCAAACGCCGCAGTCGTAACGGCAAGCAGGCGGTCTTGTGCGCCGAGCGGGAACATTTCCCGCATGGATAAGAGGAAATTGCTTACGCTTTTTAATGTCACGACTACGCCTTTCGGTTTGCCCGTTGAACCCGATGTATAGATGATATAAGCGGGGTGCAAAGGCGAACATTCCGCCTGAGCGGGACAGTCAGCATTTTGAGCGGCAACGGTTTTTACCGTATCGGGGTCATCGAGAATGATCCTTTTTGCATCACTGTCTTCCGGCATGCGGCCGGATAATTCCATTGTTGTAATCAGGCATGCAGGCTGTGCATCTTTGAGCATGTATGTGATCCGCTCAGAAGGAAAATCAGGATCAAGCGGCAGGTATGCGGCTCCCGTTTTCAAAACGGCCAGCATGCTAACGGCCAACTCCTGTGACCGCGGAAGCAGCAAAGCGGCAAATTGTTCCGGTCCGAGCCCCTTTTCCTTTAGCATGCCGGCAAGCTGGTTCGCGCGCTTGTTCAATTCAGCATAGCTGAGCTCTTCGTTTTCGGTGATGATTGCCGGCCGGTCCGGTGTTTTTACGGCCTGTTCGTAAAACAGCTCCGGCAGACTTTTCTGCTTCCCGGCCTTGCGCGTGTCATTCCAGCTTTCCAGTACGCAGAGACGTTCACTTTCAGGCAGAAGGTTGAGTGTGCCGATTTTTTGTGTCTGGTCTTTCACAGCGGATTCCAGCAGAAGCAGGAATCGTTTTTGATGGTTTTCAATATCTTCGGCGCTGTGCACTTCCGGATTCGCATCAAAGTCCACACGCATTCCGCTTCCGTCCGCTCTGTCGTAAACGTTAATTGACAAATCATCAACGGGCCCGGCTGATAAGTTATGGACGGTGCCTGGCGCTCCGGCGAAATCAAGCGCGTAGTCAAACGGCATCACATTGACTTGCGGGCCGAACAGCCTGCGATTTTCTCCGAGCAATTTAAGGTCGCGGCGCATGTCTTCATGGCGGTATTTCTGATGGCGCCGAATGTTTCGGATTTCTTTTGCCACTTGGCTGACGGCCTCATGAAAATTCATATCCGGGCGGAGAGAAAGCCGCAAAGGCAGAAGATTCATGACCATACTCGGAATATTCAGTGAAATCGATCCGATCCGCCCCATCATCGGTAAACCGAGCACGATATCCCCTGCGTTTGTCATCCGGTGGACATATACCGCCGCTGCGGCTGTGACGGCTTCATGCCAGTTCGGAATCGCTTTTACATGCTGCCAAGCCGTTTCAGAAAGATAAGCCGTGCTTCTCCGAAAGCTTGTTGACGTTCTCGGCGCTCTTTCTGCCAAACTGACGACATCAGGTTCATCCGCAAATTTCTCCATCCAAAATTCCCGATCTTTCAGGAATTGATCAGACGCGCGGTATTCTTGTTCTTCTTTTACCAGTTCCTCCAAAGAGCCGAAGGAGCGCCCGTTATCCGGACGTCCTTCCCGTATTGCGGTGTACATTTGCGCCGTACGCCGTGCCAGCAGTGAAAAACCGTAGCCGTCTATCGCAATGTGGTGAATGCGCTGATACCAGAAAAAGCGTTCCGGTCCCGCCTGAAATAAAATGTCGCGGAACAAAGGCCCGGCCGCCATATCGACGGGCTCAGCCAAATCTGTCTGCATGAGTCTGAGTGCGGCCTGCTTCGGATCAGCTTCTGAACTCACATCTATGACATCGATCGCAGCCTCAAATGGAGGATTGATGATCTGCTTCGGCCCGTCTGCTCCCTCTTCGAAGCGGGCGTGTAATGACGCAGCTTCCGTCAGCACGCGTTCGAGAGCTGTTTTAAATATGTTCACATCGATCGCGCCGTTTATCTCAACGTACTCGCCTGTATTGTAAATCGGATTATCAGGATCAAGCTGCTGCGCAAACCAGATACCGGCCTGTGCGCCTGTCAGAGGCAGCTGTTGTGTATCATGCATTCTATTCTCTCCCTTTATAAATAATCTGCGTTCGGCAAGACTTTTTGAGATCGGGAAGAAAGAAGTCTCCACCACTCTTCAAGCGTCGGGTTCTCCGCCAGTTCCACAAACGTCACTTCAGCTCCGTCACGGCGCCATTGTTCGACAAGGCTCATGATTCTGACGGAATCAAGGCCTCTGTCCAGCAGGTCTTCATGATCCGGAATATCAGACGGTGATTCTTGAAGAATCACCGCAATTTGTTCCCGCACCCGGTCTTTTGTCAATACGGCGGAAGTCTTCCCTTCTCCTTCAGAAACCGGCGCGCCGCCCAGCAGCTCCAACACTTCGTTTGTCAAAGCCGTGTAAGCGCAGCGCTGAGACGCATATTCGATGGCCATCTTATGTTTTTCTGAAGAAAAATCAGCAACGGCGTCTCCGATAAAGAAGCTTTGGATATCATCCATAAATGCTTCACAGGCTGTGACGAGACAGCCGATGTGTGCATAAATTCCCGTAATCATGAGCTGGTCTCTGCCGCTTTCACGCATGATGTCAAGGAGATTCGTCCGTTTAAACGCGCTGTATCTCCACTTTGTGAGGACTATGTCCTGATCATCCGGGGCAAGCTCCGGAATGACCTTTTCTTCATAAGGCCCGCTTTTCAGCCCCGGTCCCCAAAAATCCGTCAGCAGCGCGCGGTCCGCCGGGTCTTGGCTGCCCGGCTGCGCGGTGTACACCACCGGAATGCCGAGCGCTTTGCATTGCTCTTTTATTTTCTTGATATTCTGAGCCGCCTCCGTGATCGGAGCCTCACCTTTCGCAAAAGCATCGACGAAATAATTCTGCATGTCATGAATCAGAAGCACCGCTCGTTTCGGATTCAGCGTCCACGATACTTTATTTTCAGGCATATCTGACGCTGTCGGCAGCGCATATGCGGGAATAGACGGTATAGCCAATGTAAACACTTCCTTTTTTTAAGATTGTTTGATTTCAGCCGGCTTTACTTTTTGGGCGATCGTTTCGCGAAGATCCTTTTTACTGACCTTGCCGACGCCGGTTTTCGGGAAAGAAGCGATAAATTCAATCCGGTCGGGGATTTTATATGCCGCCAATCCGCGCTCACGTAAAAATGCTTTCAGCTCTCCCGGTTTCGGGGCTTCTCCTTTCGGGATGACGAACACACAGGATCGCTCTCCGAGAAAATCATCCGGCATTGAAACCATGGCCGCATCATGAACGGCAGGGTGCGCAAGAAGGTGATTTTCCACCTCCTCAGCGGCTATTTTTTCACCGCCCCGATTGATTTGATCTTTCGCACGTCCTTCGACGATGATATAGCCGTCCGCCGTCAGTTTGACGATATCGCCGGTCTGATAAAATCCGTCGGCTGTGAATGATCTTTCATTATGTTCAGGCGCTTTATAATATCCGCGAATCGTGTAAGGGCCGCGTGTAAACAAATGTCCCGCTTCACCGGGGGCGACATCCCGCCCGTCATCGTCTAAAACCCTGACCTCATCAAAAGGTGACATCGGTCTGCCTTGCGTATTGACAATGATCTCTTCAGGATCATCCAGTCTCGTATAATTCACCAATCCTTCCGCCATTCCGAAAACCTGCTGAAGGGTGCATCCGAAAGCGCTCTTTACGCGGCGGGCCGCCTCAGCACTGAATTTGGCGCCTCCCACCTGCAGCACTTGAAGGCTTGATAAATCATCACTTCGTGAACCGGATGCGTCCATCCACACCATCGCAAGCGGCGGGACGAGCGCTGTAATCGTGACACGTTCTTTTTCAATTAACGGGAAGCAGTCATCCGGACTCGGCGTCGGTGACAGAACAACCCGGCCTCCAGCATATAAAGTTCCCAGCACACCCGGCGAGCTGAGCGGATAATTATGCGCTGTCGGCAGAGCGGCCAAATAAACGCTGTGATGATCCAAGCCGCATATTTCCGCGCTGATGCGCAAACTGTATATGTAATCGTCGTGTGTTCGCGGAATCAGCTTGGACAGCCCCGTACTGCCTCCTGAAAGCTGTAAAAAAGCGACTTCCGCCGGGCTTACCTCTTCCAGCTGAACAGGCTCTCTATGCAGGCTGCTCAGTTCCTGAAACTCTTCAGCTTCGCCGGCCACAATGACATGCGCCAAATCCGGAAGTTTGTCTTTCACCTGTCTGGCCAGCGCCCTGTAATCAAAACCTGAATGCGTATCAGGAATGATGTATGCTTTCGCCTCTGCAAACTCGCAGAAATACGTAATCTCACTGCTTCTATGAGAAGGCAGCGCGAAAACGGGCAGTGCTCCGAGTCGGAACAGCGCGAAAATCACTTCAAAAAACTCAGCGATATTCGGCAGCTGAACGACAACGCGGTCTTCCTTTTGAATTCCGAGCTTATGCAGCCCCGCCGCTAAACGATCGGCCCTTTCATCTAATTCTTTGTAGGTCCAATGTACATCTTTACACGTCACGGCAGTTTGATTTCCGTATAAAGCCGCACGCTCTTTCAGCATTCCTCCGAACGTCTCACCCTTCCAGCAGCCGTCTTTTCGGTATTTGTCAGCCCATTCTTCCGGCCATGGCGTAAATCCAGTCAGCACGATCCGTCCCCTCCTTTTTTACAACTCATCTTGGTAAAGCCCCATCGCTCGGAGCATGGTGCGGAATTTCGCCGATGTCTCGTCCAATTCATCCTGCGGCTTTGATCCGGCGACAATCCCGGCACCCGCAAAGAGCCGGAGAGACCTTGTTTCCGCTTCGGCGCAGCGGAGTGCGATAATCCATTCTCCGTCACCTTCAGCATCACACCAGCCCGCCATTCCCGTGTAGAAATTGCGGTCAAACGGCTCTATATCCTGAATCGCTTCTCTCGCCGCATCCGTCGGCGTTCCGCATACAGCGGGCGTCGGATGAAGAGCGATGGCCAGCTCAAGTGATGTCGTTGACGGATCACTAAGCTCTCCCTTTACCTCGGTGGACAGGTGCCACATCGCCTCAGTTTTAATGAGTGACGGTTTTTCCGGCACATCAAGCACACGGCAGAACGGTTTTAGGGCGGCGGCCACGGCGGCCACGACTACGGCATGTTCATGCAGATCTTTTGCTGATTGCAGCAGTTCTTCCGCTCTTCTCTGATCCTCGGCGGGATCTGTGCTGCGAGGTCTGGAACCTGCCAGCGGATTGGACAGAATCGATGTTCCGTTTTTGGACAGCAGCAGTTCAGGACTTGCGCCGAAAAGCGTTTTTCTTGTTTCTGACGTTCCCGTCACATCGGCAGCGAATGTATAGCCGCGCGGGTTGTGCTGCGCCAAATGCTTGACGGCCTGAGGAATGTCGATATCCTTTTCAGCGGTCAGATGAAGCGTCCTTGACAGCACGATTTTGCTGAGCGGACCGTCCGTAATGTTGAATACGCCTTGTTCCACACCGCTCATAAAGCCCTCAGGCTCCGGAACAGGGCAGATGTCATATGTATTGGATTGCGGCTTTTCTGCGGAAGATTCCGCAAACGAAAGCGGGCCTGCCGTATGGACATTCTTCGGTACAAAAAGCCGGGAAGCTTTTCTGCCGTCAAAAGGAATGGCGCCGGCCGCAATCGGATGTTTGATGCCGGCTTGCTTTGCCTCAAGAAGCGTCTGTCTCACACGTTCAGGCAGTGAGTCCAGCTGATTCTCCGCGTCTGCATCCGGCACTTTTGCAAACACACCTTCTGCAAGGAGCGTACTTTTCGGGGAAGCTAAAAAGAACGCGCCGGGCTTGTAAGCGTCCAGCACCTCTTTTGCAGACACTTCCGTCAATACATGTTGATTTGTCATGATTATCCCTCCTTCTCGTTACATCAAACGCCTAAAGTAGCGCCGCCATCCACGCATAAATCATGCATCGTGATATGGCTTGCCTGTTCAGAGGCCAGAAACAAAACGGCATTTGCAATATCAGAAGGCTTTGCCAGCTTTTGAAGCGGAATTCCCGTTTTATATGTATCAAGCGAACCTCTGATAACGTCCTGTGCTCCGTTTTCATCCCGCCACAGCGCCCGCTGCATGTCGGTTTCCGTTGAACCCGGAGATACGATGTTGCAGCGGATATGATGGGCCGCAAGCTCCAGTCCGAGGCATTTCGTAAACATGGCGGCAGCCGCTTTTGACGCCGCATAAGCCGCCATGGAAGCACGCGGAACGCCGGCTGCATTCGAACCGACCGTAACGATGGCGCCTTTTTGACGCTCCATCATGTACCGGCTGACAGCCCGCGATACATGAAATACGCCGGTCGTATTAACAGAAAATGTTTGATCCCAATCTTCATCACTGAGGGATTGCACCGGACCCGGCCGCAGCACGCCCGCAACGTTCGCCAATATTTCAATAGGCCCCATGTCGCGTTCAACGGCGGCGATGATATCATTGACAGCCGCACTGTCAGATACATCTGCGGCAAACCCCTGCGCCTGCACGCCTTTTTGCCGGAGTCTGTCAGTAAGCCTAGGAAGCAGGTCTTCATTTGTATCTATAGCTGCCACATTTACGCCTTGTTCAGCAAGGGCAAGCGCTGTTGCTTCCCCGATGCCTTGAGCGGCGCCGGTGACAACGGCTGTTTTCCCTTTCATTCCCAATGCGTCCATATTATCATTCCCTTTCTATATTGATAATGATTATCATTATCAATTATGATTCAAGACAATCATATCCAAATCAAAACACGCAGTCAATTAGAAAATTAGAATCAGCCGCATTTAGTTCGAAGGGCCTGTTTTTTCTCATGCGGGAGAATACGGGGTATGCGGCCCTCCCGGATTCAGGCAGAAACGCAGGGCTCTGCTGATTAAAACGGGCAGGACAGAAATATGGCCCTCTCCTTCAAACTCGCTGTATTCAGCGCGGACTCCATCATCTTCAAATCCGGATAATAAAGCGTACAGCGCCTCTGCGTGCTGCGGGATTCTGCTTTTATGTGTTTTTTCAATTTCTCCCGCAGCCAGCAATACGCTGACTTGAAGATTTTCCGCAGAGAGCCGGTCTGACAAACGTTCCGCGTTTTCCTGAATAAAACGCTTGTTCCAATGAATTGACGGACTTCCCGCAACATAGGTCTGGAACATGTCCGGCCTCGTCAAAAGCACTTGCAGCACAAAAAGACCGCCCAGCGAATGGCCGAAAATCGTCTGCCTGTCTCTGTCGATCGGATAATCCCGCTCCATCGCGGGCTTTACTTCTTCTTCTATAAACTCCAGAAACGCTTCCGCCCCTCCCTGTTCGGGCCATGCCGCGCCGCGCGGATGCACCGGCAATTCTGATTCAGAAAGCGGCATCGTAAAATCACTGTGCCGTTCGGCGGAAAACGGCTGATCTGTCGGGTAACCGATTCCGACAATCACCGCCGGAACAACGCCTGTTTTTTCAGGCCGCCGGCTTTGTACCCGCAAAGCTTCGGCCATTGTGCCGAACACGGAATTCGCATCGAGCAGGTATATGACGGGGAAGCCGGATGCAGGCGGTTCTTCCTGAGGAAAAGAGACAAAGATACGATACTCACGGCCTCCTTTTGAGCGCATTTCTCTTACTTCTGTGCCCGGAACCGCGTATCGGCCGGCCGGCGCGAAACCCCGCTTTATTTGTTTTCCGTCCATTATGTGTTCATCCCCTTTGTGGCAATTGCTTTATCTATCCTTATTGATAATGATTTTCAATATCAAAAGACACCTCAAATAATAGGTTTTTTGCCAAACAAAGTCAATGGATTTTTGATATAAAAAAAGCACCTTATTTCAATAAGGTACCTAAGAACTATATAGGGATAGGGGCTTAATCCCATGTAAAGCGCTCATTCTTCCATGGATCTCCCCTCATATGGTAGCCGTTTTTCTCCCAAAAGCCGGGGTGGTTTTCCTTTGTGAACTGAATGCCGCGCAGCCATTTTGCGCTTTTCCAGAAATAAAGATGGGGGAAAACGCCTCTGAGCGGATAGCCGTGCTCTGGCGTTAACGGCTCGCCGTTATGCGCATATGCCAGCAAGGATGTTTCCCGCGTAAAATCAGAAAGCGGCAGGTTGGCCGTCCAGCCCTCTTCAGCGTGCAGAATGACGAATCCCGCTTCTTTGTGCACACCCGCTTTCTCAGCGATGTCTTTGGCGCGTATTCCCTGCCAGATATTATCAAGACGGGACCAGCCCGTGACGCAATGAATATCATTTTTCACTTCGGCTTCCGGAAAGGCTTTGATATCTTCAAAGCTTAACAGCATAGGACGGTCAACAAGCCCGTACACTTGCAGATTCCATTTTGACATATCTTCATAATAAGGAACATTTCCGGCGTGAAGCACGGGAAACTTCGTTGTGACATTTTGATTTGGCGGAATCCGTTCCGACTGTTTTGTTTGTCTCGTTTTCCCGAAAAACATATGGCTCCCTCCATTTAGTAAACCTGTATTAAATCTTTGTTGACAATCAATCACCCTTCGATTACGCTAATCTGGTACAAGTGTAAGGGGGAAAAACAAATGAAACAACGCAACCTTCGCGCGGGCGATATGGCGCTTATCGGCATGTTTGCCGCCCTGATGGCCGTCGGCGCCAACATTACATCAATGGCTCCTTTTTTGCAAGTTGCGGGAATCCCGTTATCGCTGCAGCCTTTTTTTTGTCTGTTAGCCGCGATGCTTCTCGGCGCCAGACGGGCAGCCATTGCAATGACGGTATACGCATTGGCCGGACTCGCGGGGGCGCCTGTTTTCGCTCAATTCTCAGCAGGCTTTGCGCCGTTTATCGGAAAGAGCGGCGGATTTATTCTCGCTTACATCCCGGCGGCATTTGCAGCCGGATGGCTGCTGGAAAAAACAAAAAAACCCGGCCGCCTGCATTATGCATGGGCCTCTTTGATCGGTACCGCCGTCATTTATATCATTGGCACGACCTATACGTATATTGCGCTGAAATTATGGCTTCATGCTCCGATCAGCTACGGAATGGCCTGGTTTTACATGATATGGTTTTTCATAAAAGATATCATTTTAGCACTGTTATTGGCATCTATCGCGCCTGCCGTATACAGGTCTATTCATAAAGCGACGGGGTTCAGCAGAAATCCGGCGTAAGATGTTCTCAGCATACAAAAAGGCTCCCCTTTCCGGGAGCCTTTTTTACAGAACAAGCGCGGCAATCCACCCGAATATCACAAGCGGAATGTTATAGAAAATAAATGTCGGTACGCACGTATCCCAAATGTGGTGGTGCTGTCCGTCAGCGCTGAGGCCTGACGTCGGCCCGAGCGTACTGTCACTTGCAGGAGAACCCGCATCACCGACCGCGGCGGCCGCTCCGATTACGGCGATCGTCGCCATCGGGCTGAATCCGAGCTGAGCGCACAGCGGGACAAATATGGTCGTAATGACGGGAACGGTTGCAAATGATGATCCGATTCCCATCGTGATTAATAAACCGACCACCAGCATCAGGAGCGCGCCTAATGATTGACTGTGACCGATAAAGCCTGTTGATGCTTTGACCAAGGAAGCCACATCGCCCGTTTTGTTCAATACATTTGAAAAACCGGCCGCAACAAGCATGACAAACCCGATAAAAGCCATCAGAATCATGCCGTCCGTGATCAGCTTATCCGCTTCATTGCGCTTCATGACTCCGCTGATAAACAGCGTAAACAAACCGGCAAGCGCGCCCATGATCATACCTTCCACTCCGAGCACTTGTGACAGATAGAGCTGAACGGCAAGCGACACGGCAATGGAGATCAGGGCGATGGCAATGCTTTTTTTCGTATAAGGAGAAGACGACAGTCCGGCAATCTCCTTCGTCTCATATTTCTTCGGTTTCCGGAAGACGATGACGGATAAAATTAATCCGACTACCATCCCGGCCGTCGGGATGATTAAAGCATACGGGATATCACTGAGCGGCACCTTTAAACCGGCTGACGCCATATTATCTCTCAGCATCCCTTGGAAAATCTGTCCGAATCCGACAGGCAGAACGATATACGGCGCAGTCAGTCCGAATGTCATCACACACGCGATCAGTCTGCGGTCTATTTCAAGTTCGTTAAATATTTTTAAAAGCGGCGGAATCAATACAGGAATAAACGCAATGTGAACGGGCACCACGTTTTGCGAGAAACAGGATATGATTAAAATAACCAGTACGATTAACACTTTTGACAGTGCTTTTTTCCGCGAATCTTCCTTTTTTCCGATTAGTTTGACAGACGCTTCCACCATTGCATCGGGAAGCCCCGTCTTCGTCAGCGCCGCGGCAAATGCTCCGAGCAGCGCGTAGCTGACCGCGACGGTGGCATTTCCGCCGAGACCGTCCGTAAAAGCCTTCACCGTCTCTCCGAGGCCTAAGCCGCCGGTCAGCCCGCCGGCAAGCGCGCCGATCATTAAAGCTATAATAATATTGACACGCAGCAGGCTTAAGACGAGCATAAGCAATACTGCGACAACAACAGCATTCATTGATGAGTCCCTCCAAAAATCCTTTAGTTTGCTAATGTAGTAGATAATTAAAGTTAACATACATTCCGCGCTTTAGTCAACTAAAGATTTTGGAAATCAAAAAACCCGCTGCATCAAGGCAGCGGGATGCTGTTATCTTTCGGGCGTAAACCGCTCAGTCAAAACAGCCAACGTCCTTGCCATGACGCCTGTTGCGCCGGCAGGGCCGAAGCATGTCGCTTTATTCGCCGTCGCGGTTCCCGCAATATCGAGATGAACCCACGGCGTGTTTTCCGCGAATTCACCAAGGAATGCCCCCGCCATAATCGCGTGGCCTTCTCTTCCCGGGGAATTGTTCAAATCAGCCATCTGACTGTTTCTCACCCGTTTTTTATCCTTTTCTGTAATCGGAAGCTGCCAGATCGGCTCGCCGGATTCTTTCGCCGATTCCGCCACTTGTTCATAAAACGCGGCGTGATTGGTCATGGCGCCCGTCATTTCGTTCCCTAAGGCGACAATGACACCGCCCGTTAACGTTGCGACGTCTACAAGGACAGAGGCTCCGTGCTGCTTGGCGTATGTGATGCCGTCGGCAAGCACGAGACGCCCTTCCGCATCGGTGTTCAGGATCTCAATGGTTTTTCCGCTGAGCGAGACGATGACGTCATCAGGCTTCATAGCATCGGACGAAATCATGTTGTCCGTAGACGGTATGACGGCGAGCACGTTTTGTTCAGGCCGGAGTTCGCCGATAATTTCCATTGCGCCCAATACCGAGGCGGCCCCTCCCATATCGCTTTTCATGCCGACGATGCCGGTTTTCGGCTTAATTGAATATCCGCCCGTATCAAAGGTAATTCCTTTACCGACCAGGCCGATGACGTCTTCCCACTGATCTTTGCCCTGATACTTCAGAACGATCATTTTCGGCGGTTCGGATGAGCCTTTGTTAACAGCAAGCAGCCCGCCCATGCCGAGCTCTTCCATTTCATCTTTTTCTAAAATTTCACACTCGAAATCGTATTTTGCCGCAAGCTCAGCGGCATATGACGCCAAATCAGTGGCCGTCAGCATATTACCCGGCATATTCACAAGCGTGCGGGCTGAATTCGTCCCTTGGCCGTATGCCGCGCCGACGTTCAGGCCGGCCTGCACTTCCCTCAGGTCTTCTTCGGTCACGGCGCAGACTGATTTCAGTTCCTGATCCGGCTCATTCGATTTATGTTTATAATCCTGCACTTCGTAAACCGCAAGCAGACAGCTTTCCGAAAGCGCATGAGCGGCATCGGCGGCAGGCACTTCCCCGGAGACGAATGTATCGAGCAACACGGATACTTCCTGTTTTTTATCTTGATGAATCTGCTGAAATACTCGTGCAAAGCATTCTTTCGTATCTTCAAACGAATAATCCGCTTCTCTTCCCAGGCCGATAAAATAAATACGTTTCATACCGGTCGCAGCCGGAGGGTATACTTTTGATACACGATTGCGTTTGGCGGACACATCACCATCCTTTAACAGCTGGGTCAGATGACCGTCCAATTTATCATCCAATTCCTTCGTAAATCCGTTCAGCGTGCTTTTTTGAAAAAGACCGATGACCAGTGTTTCGGGATGCCGCAGTTGATCAGATGCATAAAACATGAGTACACACTCCTTATGTGGGTATTTGTTATGTAAAGTGGTATAATGAAAAAACATTTTTCATTGATTTTATTTTACCAAACTAAGGGCGTTTTCTGCAGTTTTTCGATACGATCGGAATCAGCAGATACAGAAAGGATGTCGCATATGGATGTACTTATGAATTTTCCTTTACTGGCGAGTTTTGCCGCCATTATTTTTGCCCAAGTTGTAAAAGTGCCTATTCAATTTATCGTATCCAAAAAACTTGACTGGTCTCTTGTGACGAGCACCGGCGGCATGCCGAGCTCCCATTCCGCCGCCGTCACCGCGCTGTCAACCGGAATCGCTTTGGAACAGGGACTGGACTCGCCCCTGTTTGCAGTCGCCGCGATTTTCGCCGTCATTACGATGTTCGATGCTACAGGTGTCAGGCGGCATGCGGGTGAACAGGCGACAGTCATTAATAAACTGGTCATCGACTTTAATCGGTTTGTCAGCGAAGCGAAGGACTTTCAGAAAGCGGAAGAGAAAGAAAAACAGAAGAAATTGAAAGAGCTGCTCGGCCATCAGCCGATTGAAGTGTTCTTCGGCGGCGTCACCGGTATTGTGCTGACATTGATTTTAGATTATTTCTTTATGTAAAAACGCTTCAGCGGATGCTGAAGCGTTTTTATTCTTTTACCGTTTTGTATTGATTTCTGAACACTTGCAGCGACTTTGTTTCGTTCAGCTTTACAAGTTCGTCCTCAGTCACTGTGCCGTTCCCTTTTTTAATAATGTAGACTTCAAGTGTTTTTTTGCCCCAATTGTTATAGACGTCCTTGACAGTGTCAAAGTAGAGGTCAAGGCGGCTGCCTTTAATTTTTGAGCCGGTATCGGCGACAACCCCGTAACCGTAATTCGGTATAAACAGAATCGTCCCGATCGGGAAAACAGACGGATCGGCCGCAACAGTTGAATATAAATCGCGTTTGACCTTCACGCCTGAATATGTAATTCCGTACTGCGGATGACCCGGAGATTTTCCGGTAGATTCCGCTCCGGCGGTATAACCGGTGGCCGTCACCTTTTGTGACGGATAGCGTTCCCAGTCAAAAGCTTCTTCCAGCGGCTTTACCCTGCCTGATGCCTTCTTTTCCGGCTGATTCTGTAAGGATTGAAACGGAGTGCCGATGTTTTTCAAAACGGCGCCGCGATGTTCCGTCATCCAATTTGTCAGATCCTTTGCTTCAACACCGGTTATGGAAAAGTATGTCGCATGGCATGCGCCCAAAAAGAGCACGATCATGAATACGCGTCTGATTATCGTCAATCTGAAATCACTCTCCTCCGAGTCATTGTTCCCAACTCGGTGAGGTGCTATACAAAAAGCGCCGCGACACAAAAAAAGCTTTCTTGAATAAGAAAGCGGCTTAAAACATTTGATATCCTCTTTTTCTGAGCGCCTTTATGGCAATGCCTGACATGATGGCTCCCGCCAGTCCGCCCGCCAAAATCACGACATCCGCAACCGCTAATGACATGATGCGCTGAAACAGGCTTTGAAAGGATTCCCCCGGCGCCTGCACGTAACTGATCATCTTTTTATTGCTGATAATGAAAAGGCATACAATCGGATAGACAACAGCCATAATCCACGACATTCTAAGCAGCATGTTCAACAGAAAGCCTATGCCGAAAAACAGTACAAAAAATAGTACGATTGAGATCAGGACAACCGGCAAACTAATCACAAACATCCACCCCCTACAGCACTTTCAGTGTACCTCGGGGGCGGTAAAAAAGTCAACGTCTGGAAAAATCAGCGTCTCTCTTTGCCGCTTCCCTGGCAGGAGGGACATGTTTCGGAGCCGCCAAGAAGCAATTGAAAATACCCTTTACCTGAGCAGAACGGACACGCCGCCGTGCTTTTTGCTGTCGTTTTCATGCGGATCACCCTTTTTTCTTAATTTTCTGATAATATATCATATTTACTTGTCAAGCAACAAGTCAGAATATGTAACATAACAACTCATGTAAGCGGAAACATTCATTTTTTTCTTTTACATGCTTTTTATAGCGCTCTTTTTTAAAAGAAGAGAAAACCCGCGGCTGCGGGTTTTCAGAAGAATTTAAACTTCCCTTTTTTCAGCGTCAGGCCCAGCCCGCCGATCATAAAGAGCGAGCGGTTATCAATGACCTTTTTCATAAAGGACGCCGGCATGCCTTTGAGCTTCCTGCCGTATACGACTCCGACAGCGTTATGCTCACCGAGGGAGGCGACGGTTCCTTTAATGTCAGGCTTGAACTCTTCAAGCTGGCCTCCTTTAATCAAACCGCCCAGATTTTTAGCGACCGTTTCTCCTTGCTGCATCGCGATCTGAGCAGTCGGCGGGTACGGCCGTTCCGTCTCTTCATTGATAAAGAGCGAGCTGTCGCCGAGAATAAAAACGTCATCATGTCCCGGCGCCCGAAGATCAGGGTTGACCTTGACACGGCCGCGCATATTTTCAAAACCCGCTTCCTCCACGATCGGATGTCCGCGCACGCCCGCGGCCCAGACAACGGTCTGCGATTTGATTTCTTCCGGCTCTTCATCTTTCTTGCCGACTGTGACACCGTCTGCGCGGCATTCTTGAACCGCGGTGCCGATTTTAAATTCAACGCCTTTGCTCTCAAGGTATTGAACGGCGTAATCGACAAGCTCCGGATCAAATCCCGGCAAAACCGTCGGGGCGGCCTCGACACAGACGATCCGGACGAGACTTTCATCTATATCATAATATCTGCATAACTCCGGCTTGCGGTTCGCAAGTTCACCGAGAAATTCAATTCCCGTAAAGCCCGCTCCGCCGACAACGATGGTTAAGCGGTCAGGGCGTTTTTCGGCCTCCGTATTGTATGTCGCAAATTGGAGCTCAATATGGTCTTTCAGCTGGCGCGACGTATTAATATTCGCGATCGGAAAAGCGAATTCTTTTAAGCCTTTAATCCCGAATGTTTCAGGGACGGCGCCAAGCCCGATGACGAGATAATCATAAGGGATGTCCCCTTGTGAAAGCGTCACCTTTTTATTTTGCACATCTATCGCTTTTACGGTATCCTGCACAAATTTGACCCGTGATTCATTGATTACATCTTTTATTTGATATCTGCAGCGGTCATGATGCAGCGTTCCTGCGCTCGCTTCATGCATCCATGTCGTTTCATAATGATAATTGTGTTTATTGACCAAAGTAATGTCGGCGTCATTTGCCCCGATATGCTTCGGAAGCCTTGTTACTGTCATTAATCCACCATAACCTGCACCTAAAACCACGATTTTGGGTTTATTCAATGCCATCACATCCACCTTCTTTTTTTTGCTGTTAGACGCATAATCAAATCAACATTTGTATTAGCTTCAGCTTATTGGCGGGATTTTATGAAATGAAATATAAAATTTTTTAGAAAACCGCACATGTCTGCATATCACCATACTATCCGGAAGAATCGGAAAACATTCAGGAAAAAACAGATTGGAATTTGTCCCCATCTTAGCGGCGGCCGCAATTTTTTTCAAGAATGAAGCGGCCGGGCGGTTTTCGGCACTCGTCATCCTTTCAAATTCTATGTTATAATTAATAACAATTTTCAATTAGGAGGCAATTTGGTATGCAAGAGGATTCAAAGGTTTATGATATTACGGTCATCGGCGGCGGCCCGGTCGGCCTGTTTACCGCTTTTTACGGGGGAATGAGACAGGCGAGCGTCAAAATCATCGAGAGCCTGCCTCAGCTTGGCGGCCAGCTCAGCGCGCTGTACCCTGAAAAATATATTTATGATGTAGCCGGATTCCCGAAAATCCGCGCCCAGGAACTTGTGAATAACTTAAAAGAGCAAATGGCAAAGTTCGATCAGACCATCTGCTTAGAGCAGGCCGTCGAATCTGTTGAAAAACAGGCGGACGGTGTGTTTAAGCTTGTCACGAATTCAGAAACGCATTATTCAAAAACGGTCATTATCACCGCGGGAAACGGCGCATTTAAGCCGAGAAAGCTTGAGCTGGAATCAGCGGAACAATATGAAGGCAAAAACCTGCACTACTTCATTGACGACCTCAATCAATTCGCAGGCAGACGCGTTGCCGTTCTGGGCGGCGGCGATTCCGCTGTTGACTGGGCGCTCATGCTTGAGCCGATTGCTAAAGAAGTCAGCATCATCCACCGCCGTGATAAATTCCGCGCGCATGAGCACAGTGTCGAAAACCTGCATAATTCTAAAGTCAACGTGCTGACACCGTTTGTTCCCGCTGAACTTGTCGGTGAAGACCGGATCGAACAGCTCGTTCTCGAAGAAGTGAAAGGCGACCGTAAAGAAATCATTGAAATTGATGACCTGATCGTAAACTACGGCTTTGTTTCTTCTCTCGGCCCGATTAAAAACTGGGGCCTTGACATCGAGAAAAATTCCATCGTCGTCAAAAGCACGATGGAAACGAATATTGAAGGCTTCTTTGCCGCCGGAGATATCTGCACATATGAAGGCAAAGTCAAGCTGATCGCCAGCGGTTTCGGCGAAGCTCCGACAGCCGTGAACAACGCGAAGGCTTACATGGACCCGAAAGCGCGCGTCCAGCCACTGCATTCTACAAGCATGTTTGAAAAATAATATAAAAAAGAGTCTGTGTCATACCGGCACAGACTCTTTTTTATTTAAACATCCAAATATAATTCATGACGGTTCCGACAACGAGCGCAATGACAAGCGCCGACACGACCCAAATCGTGCCTAAAATAATCCGGTCCTGAATTTTCTGGGCTTTCGGGCTGTGCCCGGGCTGTTTTTGTTCCACACCGGCCCCTCCCTTCTTCTGCAAATCTATCTATCGTAACAAATGTCTTACAACAACCAATACTACTATGATAACCAAACTGCAAATGGATGACAAGCTGACCGCATATGAGGCAGCATGAAATCATTTGACATTCCTGACAAAACGAAGTACATTATAAAAAGACGAACATTTTAATTTTATTTAATTATATTATTCGCTTTTAGGGGTGTTATATATGGAAAATGTATTTGATTACGAAGATATTCAGCTGATTCCTGCAAAATGCATTGTTGAAAGCCGATCTGAATGTGATACATCAGTTACGTTGGGCGGACACACGTTTAAACTTCCGGTCGTACCGGCCAACATGCAGACGATTATAGATGAAAACATCGCGGCCTGGCTCGCGGAAAACGGGTATTTTTATATCATGCACCGCTTCGAGCCGGAAAAACGCCTGGCTTTTGTCCGGGATATGAAAGCGCGCGGACTGATTTCTTCCATCAGTGTCGGCGTGAAGGAAAATGACTATGAATTCATCCAGGAGCTGAAAGAACAGGAGCTGGTGCCGGATTATATTACCATTGATATCGCGCACGGCCATTCCAATGCCGTGATCAGCATGATTCAATTTATTAAAGAACATGTCCCGGAAAGCTTTGTCATCGCAGGGAATGTCGGGACGCCTGAAGCCGTAAGGGAGCTGGAACGCGCGGGCGCTGACGCGACAAAAGTGGGAATCGGCCCCGGGAAAGTCTGCATCACAAAAATTAAAACCGGCTTCGGAACCGGCGGGTGGCAATTAGCCGCGCTTCGCTGGTGCGCAAAAGCTGCGAGCAAACCGATCATTGCTGACGGCGGCATCCGCACGCACGGCGATATCGCGAAATCCATCCGATTCGGCGCGTCTATGGTCATGATCGGATCATTATTCGCCGGCCACGAAGAATCACCGGGACAAACAATTGAAATCGACGGAAAGCTGTACAAAGAATATTTCGGCTCCGCTTCTGAATTTCAAAAAGGCGAAAAGAAAAACGTCGAGGGCAAAAAAATGCATGTCGAACATAAAGGGTCTTTGCAGGACACGCTGGTTGAAATGGAGCAGGATCTGCAATCTTCCATCTCTTACGCCGGCGGCAATACACTCGAAGCCATCCGTAATGTCGACTATGTAATCGTAAAAAACTCTATTTTCAACGGCGACAGATTTTAACACGCAGCAGAGCCGCTCGAAGATAAAAAAAATGACATTCAATATGAATGTCATTTTTTTTATTAAATACCGAAATAAAGAGCCGCACTGGCTAACAGATTAATCACAAAAATAAACAAAAAGATGTAACGAATGAATTTATTTTGCACCGGAGCAAATATAAAGAGATATAGTCCTGCCACCCCAAAAGTAAGAACAGGAAACAGCCACTCAAAGGATAAAGAAATGATATAACCGATAATCATAACAATCGGCACACCGATTAATGATAATTTACTTCTCATATGATTTCTGCCCCTTTTACTTAAAAATTGGTGTGATGTAAGCTTCAATAATGGCAGCGGCGATCAGCAGACAAATAATAAGCAGCACCAATATTCCAATATGCCTGAACATTGAAGCCATTATCTTTTTTTCCTTAGAAAAACACAGCCTGATGACCAATTCAACGCCCTTAAAACCAATGGCGCCACTTAATAATAACGCGGGAACTTCAAATATACCATGAGGAATTAGCAGTAAAAAAATCTGATAAAAAGGAACCCCGCTATGCAGATTTTCTATAATAGAGCCGCTTAAAATAAACCCGTTGGTGAATAAATAAAAGATTGAGGTCAACCCAAAGGTAAAAAAACCCGCGGCTAAAAACAGACAAGCGATTGCATTATTTTTCAGCAGTTCAACCGCGCCTGACGAGCCGTTGTAAGCCGCTGATGAAACAAAGTGATCGGAAAAAAACGCAGCGACCACACCGCCTGAAAAAAACAGCACTGACGCGATTAACGGAATGGCGGACGTTCTGATTGCCGGCAACATGCGGTTCATCATGTATAGATACGCTCAGCCAATTCTTCAATCTCTTCTAATGAATGCTCGGATGACTGATACTCCGCCGCAAAAACGCCTTCATGTATAATACCGATCGTATCGCACAGCGAATGCGCCAGCTCCAGCAGGTGAGTCGATAACAGGACCGTATTTCCCTGCTTGACGTACTCCTTTAATAACGTCCGTATCGTTTTACCGCTGATTAAATCAATGCCCGTCAGCGGCTCGTCAAGAATTAATATCTTTGGCTGATGAATGAGCGCTGCCGCAATTGATAATTTTTGTTTCATTCCATGTGAATATGTTTTAATCAGCTGATTTCCGTCTTGAGAAAGCTTCAGCGTCTCCAACATATTCTTTATATAATCATTTGTCCGCTGAGACGGCACTTGAAACATCTCCGCTGTAAAACGCAAGTATTCGACTCCCGTTAAGTAATCATATAAAAAAGCATGGTCGGGCACAAAACCGATATCAGCCGATATTTGCCCCCCCTCTTCTGAATCCAGTTCCTTGCCGTCAATCATGACGCGGCCTGAAGTCGGTTTAAGCAGGCCCGAAATGATTTTCAAAGTCGTTGTTTTCCCGACTCCATTAGTCCCCAGCAAAGCATAGATTGAGCCTTTTTTCACCTCAAACGAAATATCTTTCAATACCTGTTTTTCACTATAGTTTTTTTGTATATTCACTAATTTAATCATTGTTTGCAAACCTTTCCGCCATATTGATTCTGCGAAGAAACAGAAACATGACTCCATAGTTTAATAGTGTGAACAGGACAAAAATACCTGATGCAGAATGAATAAGCATCGTTTCAAGTTCCGGCTTTTTATAGATAAAATAGGACGTGATCGCAGCGATTTGAAGCGACACAATGAAAATGAAAGAACTGTATAAGTTGTTATACGTCTTTGCTTTCCCCGCTTCTCCAATTTCGTACAGATGCTCCCAGTTTTTCTTAGGATACAGGGCGGTGCTTGAAATCTGGACAAGACTGTATAAAAAACCCGAACATAAAAACACAATAAACAAGTAAATCGTCAGCGCCGCGGAAGACGGAAAAAACACCGTAATCAAAATGGTGATGATGAACGAATAGATAAGAGCGGCGAGATTATAAATACATACTTTCGGAAACACCAGCTGCCACGCATGTTTGATATTCCGGTGAAACAGATGCTGATTTTTTATTTCCCCGTCAACTGATAATACTGTTTTGAGCGCATCTCCGACGAGCTGATACGAAAAGTTCGCAATGATAACCGCCGCAGACACGATGGCGGCTGCCGAATACCCGATAAAGTGATGCGATAGAAGCGGAATACAAAAACCTAAAAACAGCATGAACAAATACAGCATACTGCCGAAGTTCCTGATAAAAAACCCGTCAATTCTCGATAAAAACAGCAGATCCTTTTGAAAAACGGCATGAAATATTTTGTTATTTCTATATAATTTCAGCTTTGGCGCAAAATCTGCGTTTGTCAAAAACATATAAGGAATAAGGTCCATTTTCTTCAGCGTGGCCGACCACAGTTTAAACATCCCCGCCGTTAAAAGGACGGCGGCCGCAAACACCGCAGCGAAAACGAGCACGGAATGTGAGCGGAATGCTAACCATACATACGGCGTATTCATGAGGATGTTCCGGAAAGCCGGTGACTCCGTAAAGCTTGAAATATCCTTTGCGGTATACTCCCCAAACACGAGAAGATAAACGGCATACCCGACTGCAAGCGGAACCAGCAGGCTGACGCTGAATAAAATGCCTTTCAGGATTTTCAAGTAAAACAATTTGCTCCATATATTTGTAAGAAGATAAACAACATAAGAAAACAGCATAGATAAAAATAAATTGAGAAGAAAATAAACGAAGCCCAAGAAAAATACGATGATCGCCGCAGACCCGGTCATGCCTGCGCTTGATAAAAACAAAAAGACCGGAAAAACAAAAAGATACCATACGAAAATGGTTTTTTTGATCGCCTGGCCGGCAAAAACAGAAAACAGCTGTAAAAAACGCACCTTTTTTAATTGATGAATGACCTTGCGCGTATCCAGCAGAAAGGCATTGTGATGTTCTTTAAAGAAGCCGGCAGCCCAAAAAAGCTGCTCAAGTGAAACGGCGATTAAAACAAATTGCCCCCATGCGCTGAGGGGCAGCTGAATCAGTTTTGTCCCGAATACAACACCGCATCCCAGGAAAACGAGATATAAACATAACAGAGAAATAATAATGGCAGACAGCAGTTTGCTGTTGAGTTGAGGAATGCCCCAATCTTCCTTTCTTTTTCGAAACGATGACAGGGTATTATATTTGATAAGAGCCGCAATTTGTTTGACTATCATACTTTCAATCCTTACATATGTATTTGGGAGAGAGGCTCTTTTTGCAGCTTGTACAAAAAGAGCAATTATTTATTGGTCGATTTTACCAAGCAGCTGCGTATTTTTTGCCGTATTTCTTAATCATTGTTTTTGCTGTTGCAACGATTGCATAAGAAATCGCGCCTGCGCCTGTAACGATACCGATGAGAGAAATGATAGAAGCAATTGTTGATGCCGCATCAATAATATCAATTGCTTTTTTAGCTGCTGCTGTAGAGATACCCAAAGTCGAAGCTAATTCAGCATTGGCTGAGAATGCATGAGCCGCCGCCACGTTTAATTCAGTTCCCGTTAATAATAGTGCATAAACCAATGTTGCTGCAGCAAGAGCCGCGCCAAACAAAATGAAAGACTTTTTATTAGATTTTACTAAGTTCATCATAACATCTCCCTACTCTGTTTTTTTAATTTATAATAAAATTCAGCTTAATTGACTCTCTCCCGAGCTAAATTTTATCCGCCATAAAATAATTAAAGAAAATAGTAAAGAGTTTTAATAAAACAAAACATCCAGTCAAAATGATTCTCTTGCCTTTACTGAGATCGGTAAGTTTTCCTGCGGCAGCATAAAGAGCCGCAATTGATATGAGCAGAAATGGATCCAGCAGCTGCAGACTCAAGCTGGTGCCGCCGGCAGAATATATAAGCGAGGAATCAGCCGTTAAGTAGTTAACAACTGAAAGAATCAACATTTTAAATGCCGAGATTAAAGAAGTCAGCGTATATAGAAGCAAATATATTTTTTTCGGTTTTTTTGTACCGAGAATAAAAGCGGCAACGAATAATAGAAATCCGCCTATCAGAATTTCCACAAAAGTTGTGAAGATCATAAACCCTTGCAGAAACATGACAATCGTACGAACACTTTTCTCCCCGATATCGTAGGTACTTTCTCCGACGGAAGAATAATATGACTGCAGAACTTTATCTGAAATACTGAATTGGAAGAGTAATGAACAGATCAAAATGATGAAAAAAGAACTTAAAAATATTTTTTTATTGCTCAATTGACCTATCATATTATCATCCTTTTCTTACAAAATAAATTAACTATTCTATACTTTTACAATTTAGTTTATTCCTATCAAAAAATCAATATCCTTTCGAAAAATATGACTTTAGAACGTGTTGACTAAGAGCACATCTTTCAGAGTTTTTAGTTCTATATCCCCTTTATTTTTTTCCGAATTTGCAAATAGTATGATTTGAACCGTTGATTTGAGGATTTTTGTGAAGGCCGTCACTCCTAAACCTATTGAAAATCTGCCCATTTCCTTTTGTGACATATGTCTGAATTCATCACATTTTTTTATTGACTTAAAACATGGTTTAAGTCGTATCATCACCCAGTGACAAGGAAAGAATACTGTTGGAGGTCTTTCGAAGACATGTTGTTCAATTCGTGAAGCAGCAGCAAAGTGTAATATGACAGAATCAACGTTACGTTATTATGAAAACAAGGGACTGCTGCCGCTGATTGAACGTGATGAAGCCAGCCGGCGGTTATTTTCAGAAGATCAAATGCCGCTCCTTGAAATCGTGATTTGTTTAAAAAATACCCACATGACCATCAAAGGCTTTAAGCAATATATTGATTGGGTAATTGAAGGAGAGAGTCCTATTAAACTCCGGCTTGACATGATGAGGAGACACAAGCGGTCAGTACTGGATGAAATGTCGTCAATGACAAAGGCTTTAAAAGGGATTGAAATGAAAATTGCACGTTATATCAAAAGCTCTGTTCAAGAGACGTAAGTTTGTTGAAGTAAAAACAATCGGAAAAGAGGAGTAATATGAAACTGACGGGAAATACAATACTGATTACGGGCGGAAATTCCGGAATAGGATTGGCTTTCGCAGAACGGTTTTTAAAAGCGGGAAATAAAGTCATCGTGACCGGACGGCGTGAGCACGCTCTTCAAAAAGCAAAGGAAACATTCCCGGATCTTATTACCTATGTCAGTGATTTGAGCATTCCATCTGAACGTATATCACTGTTTGATTGGGTGAAAGAAAATTATCCGGAAGTGAATGTGATAGTAAACAACGCGGGGATTCAACAACGTTTTCATGTGCTGAAAGCGGATGCGAAGGACAATTGGGACTATTTTAATAAAGAAATCACAACGAACATTGAAGCTCCCTTCCACCTGTCTATGCTGTTCGCTCCGTTTTTTGTGGGAAAAGAAGATGCGGCTGTCATTAACGTCTCTTCGGGATTGGCTTTTACACCGCTTGCCATTGCACCGATCTATTCAGCAACGAAAGCGGCGCTTCATTCATTTACAATGAGTCTGAGACATCAGCTTTCTGATTCATCTGTAGAAGTGATTGAAGTTGCGCCTCCGGCGGTGAATACAGATTTAGGCGGAGCAGGGCTGCATACTCAAGGAGAACCGCTGGATGAATTCGCTGATGGGATTTTTAAAGGACTGAAAGAGGGCAAACTAGAAATCGGATACGGTTCTTCAGCGGAACGGCTGCGCATGTCACGGGATAAAGCCGATGAACATACCGCTAATATGTACAATGCGATGAAACATACAATTGAATAACATCTTTGAAAAAGCAAAACCCGCTTCTATTGAGCGGGTTTTGGCTTTTATTAAACAGATAAACGCCTTTCTTAACAATGGTGCAAGCGCCATCGAAAAGAAAGACGTCCTATTTTTTCATCCTGAGAATGGCGGGCTGACCCTTAGCACTCTTCCGGCGTACCGGCGTTTTTGGCCGTGCGGAAAGAAGATCCGCAGCCGCAGGAAGCGATGGCATTCGGGTTGTCAATGGTGAAACCGCCGCCCATCATGGACTGTTTGAAGTCAATGATCGTGCCGGTCATAATATCAAGGCTTTCGCTGTCGATCAAAACGGTGATTCCGTGCTGTTCAAACATGCTGTCTTTTTCGCCTTTTTCATGCTCAAATCCCATTCCGTAAGACAGGCCGCTGCAGCCGCCGCCTTTTACGCCCACACGGAGAAACGCGTTTTCTTCTTCATGCTCTTTCATCATATCTTTTATATGCAAAGCCGCTGCTTCAGTGATGGTTACTGGAACACTCATAGGTAGACCTCCTTTTTTAAAAACGGATGCTGATATCTATTATAAACCTTGAGGAGCGTATTTCTCAAACGAGCTGTTTACAAATAATAGACGCCGCTGCATACGGTTTCGGCGGGTCCCGTCATCAGCACGTGCCCGTTGTCCTGCCAATTAATCACAAGATCGCCCCCCGCTAAATGAACGGTGATATCCCGGTTTCGTTCGGAAACACCGTTCAATACGGATGCGACAGCCGCCGCACAGGCGCCCGTTCCGCAAGCCTGTGTAATGCCGGAGCCGCGTTCCCATACGCGGAAATGAAGTTCATCGGCGCTGACGGTTTCCACAAATTCGACATTGACGCCTTCCGGAAATCTCGGGTCTTTTTCAATGACGGGACCGAGCGTTGTAAGAGGCGCTTGATTGATATCCGCAACCGGAAAAACAATATGGGGGTTTCCCATTGATACGGCTGTTCCGGAAAGCTCCGTTTCTCCAAAAACAAAGGTTTCATCGATCGTCCGTTCATCTTCATTGCCGAGCATCGGCAGCTCTTTTTTGGTGAGGCGCGGTTCGCCCATATCGACGGCGACTTCACGCACAATCCCGTTGTCTTCCGTAATATCTGCTTTCACAAGGCCTGAAAGCGTCTCAATGAAAAAGGACGTTTCTTCTGTCAGCTTATGTTCGTATGCGTACTTTGCCACACAGCGAAGGCCGTTGCCGCAATTTTTCCCTTCTGAGCCGTCATTATTAAAAATCCGCATTTTGACCGGCGCTTTTTCAGACGGACAGATGAGGATCATTCCGTCAGAGCCGATGCCCGTGTGAATGCTGGACACTTTAACGGCAATCTCAGCCAGCCGTTCTTCCGGCAGCTGTTCTTCAAATTGATTTACATATATATAACTGTTTCCAAGACCGTGCATCTTGGTAAAACGGAATGAATTCATATCGGCCTCCAACTTTTTTTCTTTTACTTAGTATAAAAGCTCTTCCCCTCGGACACAATACAAATATCCCCCGTTTTTCATACATAAAAGCTCCCTGCATATGCAGGGAGCTTTTATCGTTTACTAAATAAACATGCCGGCAATCGCCGCGCTGAGAAGGTTTGCGAGTGTTCCCGCAATAACCGCTCTTAATCCGAGGCGCGCAATGTCCGAACGGCGGCTTGGGGCCAAACCGCCCAGTGTGCCGAGCATAATCGCAATCGAAGAGAAGTTGGCAAATCCGCACAGCGCAAAGCTGATAATCGTAGACGTTTTTTTAGAAAAGTCCGCAATATGCGGACCGAAGTTTGAATAAGCGACAAACTCATTCAGCACAAGTTTCTGTCCGATATAGCTTCCCGCTCCGAGCGCTTCATGCCAAGGAACGCCGATTACAAATGCGATCGGTGAAAACACGTAACCGAGAATGGATTCTAATGTAATATGTTTGAAACCGAACCAGCCGCCGATTCCGCCGAGAATTCCGTTCACTACGGCGATGAGCGCGACAAACGCAAGCAGCATGGCGCCGACATTTAGAGCAATCTGAAGGCCCGTGGACGCGCCTTTTGCCGCTGCGTCAATCACGTTAGCGGCGCCTTCGCCTTCTTCGTCCATATTAAAATCGCCTTTTATCGTCTGCGTTTTTTCCGTTTCAGGTATTAACATTTTTCCGAACACGAGACCGGCGGGAGCCGCCATAAAGCTGGCCGCCAGCAAGTATTCGATCGGAATGCCTAACAGGGCGTAACCGAAAAGCGTCGAACCCGCTACAGCCGAAAGGCCGCTCGTCATAATCGTAAACAGCTCGGAACGGGTCAATCCCGCAATCAGCGGTTTAATGGCAAGCGGTGATTCAGACTGTCCGACAAAAATATTCGCAGCCGCCGCAAGCGATTCCGTTCTGCTTGTCCCAAGAAGTTTTGACAGTCCGCCTCCGATAACGCGAAAGATGAGCTGCATGATTTTCAAGTGATACAAAACGGCAATCAGCGCTGAGAAAAAGATAATGACCGGCAGAACGCTCAGCGCGAAAGCCGGGCTGCTGCCCACTTTTAACAGCGGGCCAAAAATAAAGCTGATGCCTTCGTTCGCATAATCAATGAGAAGCTGCACACGGCTTGAGAACCATAAAAATACGGCCCGGCCGGCGTCCCACTTTAATACGATGAATCCGAAGGCCATTTGTAAACATAAACCGACAATGACGGTTCGCAGGTTAATTTTGCTTTTCTTCTCTGATAACAAAAAAGCAATGGCTAATATAGCAACTGCCCCGAGCAGCCCCCAAACGATATTCAATGAATCCACCTCTAAAATTTTATTTAAAAAAAGTCTTTATTAAGATAACAATATTTATTTTTGCTGTCTACAAATTTTTTATTTTGCCAAAACCCGGGGCGCAATAAAAAAGAGACCCCGTTCGGAGCCTCTGATTAAAACATCGGATTTTCTTCTATGAATGTATATATGTTGTCAACCAATTCAGCAGGCGTGCCCCCTGTGACCACTTCGCCGTTAACCAAGGCGAACAGGGACTCCATGCATTTTCCGCAGTAGCTTAAACAGCCGTACTCAAGCACGTCCAAGTTCGGATCCTTCTCTAAGATCTCAAGTGCTTCCTGGGAACCGCGCGCTAAATTGCTGACACAGAATTCAATCATCGGATTCATGCGGTTTCACCTCACATATGTACCTTATCCTAACGGAATTTCCTCTATTCGTCAAAGATCCGGTTTCACGCTCAATGTTATCGTAACATATTAATTCAGGTTAAAGGTTTTACTATTACGTGTTTTCTGGTCAATTTGTAGGTTATTTTAAAACTATTATTGTGGTTTTAGATCAAATTCGATATAATTCTAGATGTTATTTTACATAGTTCGTTATTTTGTAACAACATTGACTACCATATTTTTCGGGCAAAAGGGGAATCATTATGAAAAAATTGGTCTTGATCGGCGGGGGTTACGGAAACATGAGGGTGCTGCACCGCTTACTGCCGAACCAGCTTCCGTCAGATATATCCATCACGCTGATTGACAGAAACCCGTATCACTGCTTAAAAACAGAATATTATGCGCTCGCAGCCGGCACGATTTCTGATCATCATATCAGGGTGTCTTTTCCTGAGCATCCGAATCTGGATGTTCAATACGGTGAGGTGGCTTCCGTCGACACGAAAAACAAACAGGTTCTGTTTCATGACCGCGAACCGATTTCTTACGATGACGCGGTGATCGGACTGGGCTGCGAGGATAAGTATCATAACGTGCCCGGCGCGCTGGAACATACTTACAGCATTCAGACCATTGATCAGTCACGCGAAGCCTATCAAAAGCTGAACAACCTCGGCGCCAATGCATCTGTCGCTATCGTCGGAGCGGGATTAAGCGGCGTGGAGCTTGCCAGTGAATTAAGAGAGAGCCGTGACGACCTGAAGATTATGTTATTTGACCGGGGCGACCTGATTTTATCAAGCTTTCCGAAAAGACTCAGCAAGTACGTTCAGAAATGGTTTGAAGAACACGGCGTCACCATTATCAATAATGCGAATATTACAAAAGTGGAAGACGGCATCGTTTATAATCATGATGAAGGAATACCGGCCGATGCCATCGTGTGGACGGCGGGAATTCAGCCGAATAAAGCCGTCAGAGAACTGGATGCTGAAAAAGACCCGCAAGGCCGCATCGTTTTAACACCGCATCACAACCTTCCGGGCGATGAGCATGTTTACGTCGTCGGTGATTGCGCGAGCCTGCCGCATGCGCCGAGCGCCCAGCTGGCCGAAGCGCAGGCGGAACAAATTGTGCAGATCCTCCTGAAACGCTGGAACAACGAAGAGCTGCCGGAAACAATGCCGCAATTTAAGCTGAAAGGCGTTCTCGGTTCACTCGGAAAAAAAGCGGGCTTCGGTCTTGTCAACGACCGTCCGCTCATCGGGCGTGTGCCCCGTTTATTAAAATCAGGCCTTTTATGGATGTACAAGCATCATAACGGCTGATAAGAAAAAAGCCGCTGATTGCGATCAGCGGCCATTTTTAAGAGCCCGCAACATAGCCGCGCTTTTCCATTTCTTCATATATATCTTTTAAATGCGGATTCCCTTCCCCCACAATGACATCCTCCACCAGCACGAGCGGATAGAAAAATTCATCGTTTCTGATGCGCTCCGCAAGCTCTTCTGTCTCCTTTTGCTGAGGCGGTGCGTCAATATCAATATACTGCATGTTAAAAGGCTGCTCCGGGTATTTCCGTTTCAGCGCCGCCTCCAGCCATTCAAACGTATCTTTGGCGCTCGGCATATTCACGCAGCTTGCGCAAAGCGTTTCAGCGCCGTAAACACTGAGCGTAACCGGCTTTGTCATGTATATCATCCCCTTTACACCAGTATACAAAGGACGGGGCAGCTTTTGTATAAAAAACGGTTTTTATGTTCAAGTTTAAATATGCTATAATGGAGAAAGCAGCTTTGCAAACCAAACATTAGATTTTTACCGTTACTGTGAATATAATGGTTTTATGTATATGAAAGGAGCGAATCTCATGACTGAGGTTGAAATGAAAGAGCAAGTACAGGAAGTATTGGATAAATTACGTCCGTTTCTGCTTCGTGACGGCGGTGACTGTGAGCTTGTTGATGTAGACGAAGGCATTGTAAAGCTTCGCCTCCTTGGCGCATGCGGCAGCTGCCCAAGTTCAACGATTACGCTGAAAGCCGGAATTGAACGCGCCCTTCTTGAAGAAGTACCGGGTGTCGTTGAAGTAGAACAAGTATTTTAATCATAAAACCAGGCTGCATGACAGCCTGGTTTTTTTATTTTTACAAATAGTCATCAAACCATGAACAAATATAACGGATGCGTTTCATCCGCTGTTCGGGATGGCCGCTTCTCGACAGCTCATGCGTAGCTTTCGGAAATCGGATGAACGACGTCGTTTTGTTCAGTTTCTTCAACGCGGTAAAGAGCTGCTCCGCCTGCTCTATCGGACAGCGGTCATCGCGCTCACCGTGCAGGATCAAAAGCGGCGTCGAAACGCGGGATACATATTTTACAGGAGAACGATCCCACAGCTTATCCGCTTCCTCAAACAAATTATGTTCGAGCTGCCAGTCGGTAAAAAAGAAGCCGATATCGCTGACACCGTGGAAGCTGTACCAATTTGAAATGGAGCGCTGCGTGACGGCTGCTTTAAAACGGCCTGTCTGTCCGACAACCCAATTCGTCATAAACCCCCCGTAGCTTCCGCCCGTAACACCGAGACGGCCGCTGTCAATAAACGGATACGCCTGAACGGCTTCATCCACCGCCTGCATGACATCACGGTAATCTCCGCCTCCGTAATCACCCCTGACACGATTGACAAAATCCTGCCCGTAGCCGTGGCTTCCTCTCGGGTTGACATACACGACAGCATATCCTTGTGCGGCCAGCACTTGGAATTCGTGAAAATACGTATGGCCGTACATCATGTGAGGCCCGCCGTGTATGTATAGAATGAGGGGATATGTTTGACCCTCTTCAAAAACGGTGGGCTTTAAAAACCAGCCGTTTACCGTCAGCCCGTCCTTTGTTTCATATTGCAGCTTTTCCGGCACGGATATGATACGCTCCTCTATAAATCGATCATTGTCAAATGTCAATTGCTTTTCTTCCCCATTTTCAAGTGAAATGCTGTAAAGCTCGGAAGGCTGTGCGGGTTTGGCAATGACAGCGATACAGCTTTTCTGATGGGGATGAAAAGCAAAACCGTTCACGTATTCTTCTTCTAATCGGATCGGATATACGAGGCCGTCAATCGAGATATAATAAATACCGGTGCTTCCCTGCTCGCTCCCGAGAACGTAAAAACCCTGCCCGTCGTTTGTCCATACCGGCCGGGGCGTCACTCCTCCTATGATTGAATCCGCAATCAGCGCATCGCTCAAATGAACATCCAGCATGTCGGTCAGGCAGGACAGCCGCTCAGTTTTCACGTCGTACAGCCACGCTTTCTCTAAAGTCGCATTGCGAAATTCATTCTCATGGCCCAGCATCGCGATATAAGAACCGTCCGGTGAAAACACGCAGGAACCGAAAGAACCGCGGTGCGGCGTAATCTGCTTCAGGCTTCCGTCCGCCAGATTCATCAGATAGACATCGCTCGGCTTTCCGGCGTCACCCGGCTCGCATAAATTGGCGGTAAACGCAAGCTGCCTGCCATCCGGTGAAAAGGCCGCGCCATAATGATCCGCTTCATGATCCGTCAGCTGCTGAATCTCACCCGTTTCAAGATGAATCAGCACAAGCTGGGCCCAGCTTCCGTTCAGCAGGCCTTTCCCGTCACGTTTATATGTTAATGACTGAATCTCAACCGGCTCATACTCGTCATGCTTCTTTTTTTCTTTCTCCTCGGCGCGCTCCGCTGATGTCAGACTGACGGACACAAGCACGGATCTGCCGTCGGGCGCCCATATCGGATCTGATACGCCCCAAGGAATATCGGCCGCCTGTTCCGCCTCTCCGCCGGCAGCGTCGATGATGTACAGCTGAGGGATGCCGTCCTCCCTGTCAGAAACAAAGGCGAGGCGCCGTCCGTCAGGCGACCACCGCGGACTTGTATTTTTATCGTCCCCGAAAGTCCACGGGTTTGAGATGCCGGATTCTGTGTCATATACCATAATGGCTGAGGAATAGGAATCCCGCTTATGATTGACTGTTGTCCGGACGTAAGCGGCTCTTCTGCCGTCAGGGGCATATTGCGGGTCTGTCACGGATACGAGAGACGCAATGTCCTCCTCGGTTATGAGTTTTTTCAAATCGTTTCTCCTCCTTTTCTTTTTTATTTCGCTTCCCTAAATAAAAATCCTTCTCCAGAAAAAGAAAGCGTCCTTCTCTGATGGGAAGAACGCTTTTTTATCATTATACACTTTTCACCTGTTCTAAAGGATTCCGTTCAATTACGCTTCCTTCTGACGGGACAGTAAGCGCCGCAATCTCACAGTGAGGGAAATGCTCAGAAAGCTGCTTTCTCAGCTCTTCTCCCTTTCCTTTTTCAATCAGGACAAGAATCGTCGGTCCCGCTCCGCTCAGCGCCGTTCCGTAAGCGCCTTTCATTTCGGCCGCATGTTCCACCTTTGAAAGCTCAGGAACAAGCATGGCACGGTACGGCTGATGGAGGATGTCTTTTCTCATCATTTTCCCGGCGAGCGCCCAGTCATTTGACATGATCGCAGCAACGAGAAGGTTGCTGACGGCGCTTGCTTTAACGGCGCGTCGGTACGGCAGCTCTTTCGGGAGCACATCTCTTGCGTCCCTGGTCAGAACTTCGTAAAACGGAATCACTGCCACAACGTCGATATCCGCTTCGGCAACACGCACGATATGTGTTTCATCTTCTTCGTGAAGGCCGATTACAAGCCCTCCTGCAAGGGAAGCAGCGGCATTATCAGGGTGTCCCTCTTCAAGACTGGCTAAGTGCAGCTTGTCGCTTTCCGACAGCTGCAGGCCGCATAACTCATCCGCAAGCTCAATGGCGGCGACGATAGCGGCCGCGCTGCTTCCGAGACCCCGCGCAAGGGGGATGTCACTCCATACTTTGACATGGGCGGGCGGCAGCTCTTTCTGATAGCGGTCAGCCGTCCGTTTGGCGACTTGGTAGATGAGGTTGTCCGTTCCTTGAGGGATGCCCGCGACAGTTTCGGTTTCCGCCGAGAACTGCCATTCATCGTTTCGGAAAACGGAAAGCTTCAAATATCTGCTGAGCGCCATCCCGATGGAATCAAACCCAGGCCCTAAGTTGGCAGTGCTTCCCGGAACCGTAATGGAAAACAGCATCTCCGCCTCATTCATACACGCGCCGCTCCATTTAAGTATTCCAGAATACTGTCCTCATCTGTCGGCAGCGTGATCGGTTTTATGTCAGATACGTCCACAGCCGTGTTCGGATCTTTCAGGCCGTTTCCGGTCAAGACTGCGACAACCTTGCTTCCTTTTGGAATTTCACCGGATTTCACCTGTTTTAAAACACCGGCGATGGATGCACAGGAGCCCGGCTCGGCAAATACGCCTTCTTCACGGGCAATCAGCTGATAAGCGTGAAGGATTTCTCCATCTGTGACTTCATCAATTTTTCCGGCTGACTCTTCCGCTGCAAGCACAGCTTTGTCCCAGCTGGCAGGGTTCCCGATCCGGATTGCCGTCGCAACGGTTTCTGGATTTTTAATGACCTCGCCGCGGACGATGGCCGCAGAACCTTCCGCCTCAAAACCGCGCATCTTCGGAAGTCCGGTGCCGTTTTTCTCATGATATTCTTTGAATCCTTTCCAGTAGGCCGTGATATTCCCGGCGTTTCCTACCGGGATCGCCAGAATGTCCGGCGCTTCGCCGAGCTGTTCGCATACTTCAAAGGCCGCTGTTTTTTGCCCTTCAATCCGGTAAGGGTTTACTGAATTCACTAATGCAATCGGTGATTTTTCACAAATCGACCGGACGATGGCCAGCGCGTCGTCAAAGTTTCCGTCAATCGCGATGATTTCCGCACCGTACATGACGGCTTGCGCAAGCTTTCCGAAGGCGATTTTCCCGTCCGGGATGATGACGATGCATTTCATGCCTGCTCTCGCCGCGTATGCCGCAGCCGCAGCGGATGTGTTGCCTGTTGAGGCGCACATGATGGTATCATTGCCTTCTTCTTTCGCTTTGGCGACCGCCATGACCATGCCGCGGTCTTTAAAAGATCCCGTCGGATTAACGCCCTCTGTTTTCACATGCAGTTCAATTCCGAGCTTTTCAGAAAGCTTCGGGAGGTGAATCAGCGGCGTGTTGCCTTCATGCAATGTCAGGGCCGGCGTCCGATCCGTCACCGGCAGAAATTCTTTATATTGATGGATGAGTCCTTTCCACATTAGCTCCAACCGTTCCCTTCTACACGATATGTGCTTTTTACTTCTTGTACAACTTCGAGATCATTTAAGTTTTGCAGAATGTCACTGAAATCTTCTTCCGATGTATGATGCGTGACGATAACGATTTCCGCGAGATCCTCATGGCCTTTGATCGGCAGCTGCAGAATTTTTTCAAAGCTGACGCCGCGCTCTGAGAAGGCTGATGTGATTTTTGAAAAAGAGCCGACCTGGTCTTTGACATGAATTCTTAAAAACTGCTGGGCGTAGATATCAGACGGCTGCTTCAGATTTCTTTCAAACTGCGGGGCGACAAAGCTGTTTCCGTTTACGCCGAGACGCATGTTTTTCATGACCGCGACCAGATCGGAAACGACTGATGTCGCAGTCGGCATGCTTCCGGCTCCGGGGCCGTAAAACATCGTTTCGCCTACCGCTTCTCCGTACACGTAAACGGCATTAAACTCGTTATGCACCGCAGAGAGCGGATGATGATCCGGGAGCAGTGTCGGCTGAACGCTGACTTCGATTTTATTGTCATCACGCTGGGCGATGCCGATCAGCTTCATCGTATAGCCGAGCCGTTTGCTGAAGCTGATGTCTTCATCCGTAATCCGGGAAATTCCTTTTACTTTGACATCGTCCAGATCGACGTTCATAGAGAAGCCGAGACGGGCTAAAATCGCCATCTTGCGTGCGGCATCGAGTCCTTCTACATCGGCGGTCGGGTCCGCTTCCGCGAATCCGAGATCCTGCGCTTCCTTCAGCACTTCTTCATACGGGCTTTTTTCTTTAATCATTTTCGTTAAGATGAAGTTCGTCGTTCCGTTGACGATTCCCATCATTTTTGTGATCCGGTCAGAGGAAAGGCCTTCTTCGAGCGTGCGTAAAATCGGGATTCCGCCGGCGACACTCGCTTCATAATACAAGTCACAGCCATTTTCCTTTGCGGCGGCTAAAAGCTCTGACCCGTATACGGCGATCAGATCTTTATTTGCGGTCACAACATGTTTTTTCGCTTTCAAGGCATCAAGAAGATATTGCTTCGTCTGTTCGACACCGCCGATGACTTCAATAATCACGTCGACCTCAGGGTCATCGATCACATCATAGACTTCTGTCGTCAGCACTTCTTTCGGCAGGTCTGCGTCTCGTTTTTTATCAATATCTTTAACCAGCACTTTTTTGATCGTCACCGGACAGCCGACCTGGTGCATAAGCTTATCCTGATGATCTTGTATAATTTTGACGACTCCGCTTCCCACGGTTCCCAGTCCTAACAGTCCAATACGAATCGCTTCCAAAGAGAAACTCCACCTTTCTTCCTTTTGTCCACTAGAAAAGGACAATTGTTAACCCTTCACAGACATTTAAGTTACAAATATTATATAAGCCCGCATTTGTTTTGACAAGCGGCTGAATATTGTTTCTGCGGCTATGAAAACGCTTAACACACTGATATGACAAGATTCCTTATTTTCTAAATATTTTTACGTCATATTTTCTTACGAACTGATTCCTTTTCCGAGCCACGCCACAGGCGGGACAAAAACCTGCGCCGCTCTGACATTCAGCATGTCGTGACATGTCTGCAAAAACTGTTCATAGCGGGTGCAGTCGGCAAGAATGTAGTCAAGCTGCTCTTCGTAAAACTGTTTTTCAGAATCATGAGAAATGTAATAGCTCTCCACCGTCTCAAAGAAATGAAGCGGAAACAGCAGGCGGCTGTAAAACAGGCGCTTGGAAAAGGAGGATAACGGCGTAACTTGCTCATATTCCTGCAAAAACAAAAACCCTTCGTTAAGCAAGTCGTCACGATGATACAAATATGTGCTGCGCATATATTCCGCAATATCACGGGCGGCATGGTCGAATACCCAATCGCCCGGGATGCGGATCAATGATTCCTCCGACCAGGTATCCCGTTCCATCCGCTGATGGCAGATTGTCCCCGAGTCTTCTGCGCCGGGATTGTCATCCAGCTCCGTATCCACTAAATATTGAATCGCATTTTCCGCTAAGCCTGAATAATAAGGAAATGCTTCGATCATTTTCTTTTCGAACGGTTCGAGCGGAGACATATGAATTTTCTGCATCCAGAATGATTCCAGCTGATCCACCCGTTTTCCCCATAAGTCCTTCCATTGGCCGATCCTGCCCGCTTCTTTCACTTCGTACGGAAAACCCCGCCCTTTTCTGTGAAATTCGGCAAGCTCCCCTCCGACAGAAAACGACCGGTTTGCGACGGGGATCGGCGCTTTTAAGAGCGCATACGTTTTGCCTTCGTCCTCAAAGGTCAGTTCTCCTTCCTTCGTAAAGATAAACACTGAAACGTATGGGTCACTTTGTTCTTGTAAATACTGACTCATGTAGTAAAGCTCCGTCAGCTCTGATTGCGAAAATCCGGAAACGGGAATAATAAGAAAGAAGGAATTAGGCGTCTGGAAGCATTGGTATTTCTGATAAACGGAAAGCTGTCTGACGTGGATGCCGTACTTTTCTTTAATGATGCTTTTCATCATAATCACCTGCCTGAAAAATTAGAGCTATTCACATCGTAGTCATACGCCGGCGGAATTATGAATACATATTGTAATCCTTTGAATCAAGTGGAGAAACATCGTACACATCGGAAGGGTGTTGTATAAACTAGTAAAAAAAGATTGGGTGAAGCAAATGTCAGAAAAGGAACAACTGAATCAGGTGGAAGCTGTCGCCAGAGCGCGTTTAAAAGAACGGGGGGTTGAGACGGACGATATTGCCGAGCTGGTATATTTCCTTCAGAAAAAATATCATCCTGATTTGACGATGGAAGTATGCAGGCTCAATGTGGACCGTGTCATCGCAAAACGCGAGGTGCAAAACGCCATTTTAACGGGAATAGAATTAGATGTGCTCGCCGAACAAAAAAAGCTGTCTGAACCGCTTCAGACCATTCTGGCGATTGATGAAAGCCTGTATGGGGTTGACGAGGTGCTCGCCTTCTCTATCGTGAATATATACGGCTCAATCGGCTTTACGAATTACGGCTACATTGACAAAGAAAAACCCGGCATTCTCGGGCGTTTAAATGATAAATCTACGGGCGAATGCCATACGTTTCTTGATGATATCGTCGGCGCAATCGCAGCAGCGGCTTCAAGCCGGCTTGCCCACAGCGCCAGAAATACAGAATAAGGACGGCCGTCATGGCCGTCCCTTTTTTATAGATGTTCAATCCATTCGGTTAAAGAGTCAATCGCATATGTCGGTTTCCGGTCGTAATCTGCCATATGCTCACGCTTTGTCACTCCGGTATGAACCAGCAGCGTATCCATGCCCGCATTGATGCCGGCCATAATATCCGTTGCATAGTTATCGCCGACCATGAGTGTTTCGGAAATATCCGTTCCGAGCACACGCATCGCCTGTTCCATAATAATCGATTCAGGCTTGCCGATAAAGACAGGCTCAACGCCCGTTGACACCGTCAAAACGGATGTGAGCGAACCGTTCCCTGGTAAAAGCCCTCTTTCAGTCGGAATGGCGACGTCGCCGTTTGTTGAAATGAACCGGGCGCCGTTTCTGATCGCAAGGCATCCCGTTGCCAACTTTTCATATGTAATGCCGCGGTCGATTCCCACAACGACAAAGTCCGCGTTTTCTTCTCCGAAGCTCAGCCCATTTTCTTCAATAGCCTGACGGATGCCTTCTTCGCCGATCACATACACCGACGCGTCTTTTTTCTGCTGGGCGATATGCTGCGCAGTCGCCATGCTCGTCGTGAAGACCTGCTCTTCAGTTGCCGGAATGTCAAAGCTCATCAGCTTGTCCGCCACCTGCTTCGGCGTCCGGGAAGAATTGTTCGTCACGAATAAATACGGAATGCCGCGCGCTTTAAGCGTTCTCACGAATTCACACGCTTCTTCGATTTTTTCCGTCCCGTTGTACATTGTGCCGTCCAAATCTATCAAATATCCTTTATAATCCTTCATACTCAACACTCCTGTGGATTTTCTCACTCGTTGTTATTTAAATGCGGAAACAGGCCCTAATTCTGTTTCCAGGTAGGTTCTTACACGGGCCGGAAAGGCTTTCAGCACATCCCTGTTTGACGTGATCAGCGTAAACAGTTCCTGATGATCGGCTTGCTGATATTCCTGAACAAGCCGCTTTCTGGAAGAGATCAGCTGCTTGAGCTTATTCGCTTCATCCTCAGCTACCACCTTTTCATCCGTCAGAATATCCATGATGTCGTCATAACTCCCCGGATCGCGCATGATAAAGCCGTCAATCATATCATTTCCGACATCGAGAATGCATTCGATCATAAGATGGCTGATCCGCTCAAGCGCCCTTTTTTCGATTTCGCTCTGCCATGCAGGCGTGCTGTCAAACAGCGCCAGCTGGGTCTCAAAAAAACGGAGTGTTTGTTCGATATTATTTCTGTCAACAAAATACACGTGACAGCATCCCCTTCTGCATCAATTATTTTCTGATTCGTTTTAAAACAAAATACGCGCAGCCGAAATTGCAGTATTCATAAATGTATTCGTCCAATGTGCTGATTTTCGTTTCAAAGGTTGCTTTTTGATTCTGGTCATCAAAGAAGCCTTTGAGCCGCAGCTGACTGTATCCCCAGTCTCCCACAATGTAATCATATTTATTTAATATGTCCGAATAGCGGGCTTTGAACGCTTCTTCATTAAAGCCGTTTTTAAAATCGTGTACGAGTTCAAACTCGGCATTTTGAATAAGAATCATGTCTTCACCTCTTTTATCACTCTTTACTATCATAATTCATTGACTTCTGTCCATCAATTGCAAAATGAGACGGTTCTGACGGACGGAAAAATTTTCCCCTTTTATATCCAGTGTAGCGGTTCTGACGATCCTTATTCAAGAATGACTTTTTCCCTGCACAGACGGCTCCATCACAAAAAACCCAAAACCTGCGGCGTTTTGGGTTTTTTCGGCTTATCTTATGCTTGGGCCTGGCGTTTTTTAGACGCTTCGTTCACTTGTTCATCCGCATGGTAGGAAGAACGGACAAGCGGGCCTGCTTCACAGTGGCTGAAGCCTTTTTGCATCGCGATTTCTTTCAGTTCGGCAAATTCGTCCGGATGATAATATTTTTGGACTTTTAAATGTTTTTTCGACGGCTGCAGGTATTGGCCGATCGCCATGATGTCGACATTGTTCGCAAGCAGGTCGTCCATCACTTCAATAATTTCTTCCTTCGTTTCGCCGAGACCGATCATAATGCTTGATTTCGTCGGGATGTCAGGCTGCATTTCTTTCGCACGGCGCAAGAATTCCAAAGAACGGTCATATGTTGCACGGGCGCGGACTCTCGGTGTCAGGCGGCGCACGGTTTCAATGTTGTGGTTCAGAATATCAGGACGGGTATCCATTAATGTTTTCAGGTTGTCGTAATTTCCGCCCATATCGGATGGCAGCACTTCAATTGTCGTGAACGGGCTTTTTCTGCGGATCGCCCGGACAGTTTCCGCAAAGACGCCTGCTCCGCCGTCTTTCTGATCATCACGCGCCACGGCCGTGATGACGGCGTGTTTTAAGTTCATCAGTGCAACCGAATCAGCTACGCGTTCCGGTTCCTGCAGATCCAGCTCAGTCGGCAGACCCGTTTTGACAGCGCAGAAGCGGCATGCTCTCGTACAGACGGAACCGAGAATCATGAACGTCGCCGTACGTCTGACAGCCCAGCATTCATGGATGTTCGGGCATTTTGCTTCTTCACATACGGTATGCAGATTATTTTCACGCATTAATTTTTTCAGACCCGTATAGTTTTCATTCGTGTTCAGCTTTATTTTGAGCCATTCCGGCTTTCTCAGATGCTCGTCTTTCTTTGCCATTTCCCCATCATCTCCATTATCCCTTTATTCATGTTCGTGTGCGAAAAATTTCTATTTCACGATGGATATAAAACTTGCAGATTTCTATTCAATAGTCACTTTAACATAGGAAAAATTTCTCGACAAGGGAAGAGAATTACTTACATTTTCTCGGATTGTTGCCGCAAACTATTTGTATTAATCCTGAAAGGAGATCATGTTGTGAAAGTTCTGTTATCTGCTCTTCTCCTTTTATCATTTTTCTGTCCGGCTGCAAGCGGGAAAGAACAATCGGCTCCTGTTTACGGCGAACGGATGCAGTTGTACCGCAAAGCCGAAGCAGTCACGCAGATTCCTTGGTATGTACTTGCGGCGGTTGATCAATATGAAGAAAATGTCCGCTCGAACCGAAAGGATCTGCCGGAAAAAGCGGGAATCATCAGCATTTATATTCCGGATCATTTGTGGAGCGGGCCTGAAAATCCAAATCCTAAGGACGAGGCGCCCCTCAGCATTAAAGTATTTGACGGGATCGGCCTGGACGGCGACGGCGACGGAAAAGCCGAGGTCAGCAATGATGAGGATATCCTTTATACATTTGCACAGTATTTAGCGGGATTCGGAACGGATCTTGACCATATCCGCATCGGCCTCTGGAATTATTACCGCCGTGATCAGACGGTCGGCATTATCACCGAATTCATGACACTGTTTAAAACGTTCGGCCGCCTTGATCTCGGAGAGCACGCTTTTCCGCTTCCCGTGAAGACGGATTACAGCTACCGCAGCACATGGGGCGCCGCACGGGGTTTCGGCGGGCGCCGGATTCACGAAGGAACGGATCTGTTCGCCCATTACGGGCTCCCCGTCAGATCGACCTGCTACGGTATTGTTGAAATGAAGGGCTGGAACCGTTTCGGCGGCTGGAGAATCGGCATCAGGGATATCAATAACACGTATCACTACTTCGCTCACCTGAACGGCTTTGCAAAAGGTGTGCATAAAGGCCAGATCGTCAAACCCGGAGAGGTGATCGGCTCTGTCGGCAGTTCCGGATACGGACCGCCGGGCACCGCGGGAAAATTTCCGCCGCATCTTCACTACGGGATGTATAAAGATAACGGCAGATCGGAATGGTCTTTTGACCCGTATCCCCATTTAAGGGCATGGGAGCGAAAAGAAATCCGCAGGAAAAAGTAAACACACAGCCGCCAGGAAAGATTGCGGCTGTGTGTTTTTATTTATCTTTCTTCTGTTTTTCATTCGGCAGCTGAATGGAAGGCGTCACACCTGATCCGCCGCTTCCGTTATAAAACTGCGGCACCTCTCCTTGAATCGCTTTAATGGAGACCGGAATATTATTTGTCACGACTGATGTTTTACTGGCAAACGGGATAATAACCTTTACCTTAATTTCCACAAAAATACTGATATCGATCAGGGCATTGTTAATGCCGTACGGCTTTATTTTTGTTTTCACATCAGTTAACGCATCACCGATCAGGTTAAAGCGCACGGGGATTTTCGGCCCCAGATTTCCGAGAATGCTGTTTCCCGTGACCTGCCCTAAAGGGATGTTAATCATAATTTCATCGGCCGTTTTGGCGCCTTTTTCCGTTTCATGCTGCTTATTGTTCGACTCCGCTTCCTTCAAATGAGCCTGAAGCTGCTTTGTCACTTTCGCCTTCATACTGTTGACCATTTGTGTATTAAAATCCATCGTTGTGACTTTTCCGTTTTCATCCGTTTTCATATCGACCATATCTTTCACATTGTCGCTGTGAGACATGTATTCTTCAATGGATTCCGTAATGACCTCTGTCGCCACCCGTTTGGTTTCCATTTCTCCTATGTTCATCAGCACCGGTTTGATTGAGGAGTTGATCATCCAGAGGCTGATGACCGTCGATATGATAAAAAAAGCAAACGACAGAAGAAGCACATATCGAAAAGGCAAAGGCCCTCTCTTGCGAAGAGCGCTCCGGTATCTAGGCAAGAAAAATCCCCCCTTACATATCACAATGTATGCTTGTAAGGGGGGACATAGTATTTTATTTTTACTCTTAAAAAGTCAAGCTTACCTTCACTCAAATGAGATGGAACGGCGGGCAGCTATTTGACATTACGGCTGCCGCGCGAGCTCCCAGGCGAGCAGATCTCTTAAAAACTCCGGCATAAAGTATTGTTTTTCTTTTGAATCGCGGATGTAAGGGAACAGCTTGCCGAGTGTAAACATGTCGAGAACGGCAACCGAGTATATCCGCTCCGGATCCACCTCTTCTCCGTTCACTTTCACATTGAGGAGATGCGTCACACCGTCTTCAAGAATGCCGGCCTCTGCCTCCGCTCCGGCATATACCATCCTGCCCATCACTTCCCCGCGGAAGCCGAGGCCTTTAATCCGCAGCTGCTCCATTTGTTCCGAGGCGGCCTGGCTGATTGTTTCCTGGAGTTCCCTGCCTGAAAGACGAACGGCGACCGGATTGATCGGATGAGGGCAGATGCGGTGCAAGTCAAGCTTTGTGACAGGCCCCTTCTGTAAAGGCCCCAAAATGACGCCTGAATTCACCATGCTGACTTCACAGCCGCACCAGCTTTTCAGCGCTTCGGCTAATAGAAGCGGGAGCGGCGATTCCTCAAACCACTTCACGCCGGCTTCTTCATTCAGATTGGCGACTTGTACGGAGAGCAGGTTTTCCGCTTCCCGTTCTTTCTCTTTCAGAAAAGCCGCCGTATCTTCAGATTCCCCGTGCCAATCAGCCATTTTCTGTACAGATGCCTGTTTGCTGACAATGGTTCGTGATTCACTTTCTATCGTGAGCTCGACACAGCCGACATAGTTCCCGTATTTCTCCGCACATGCAAGCAATACGCCGTTTATGTCCTGTCCGTCCTCAAGAAGGTGGTGCGTATGTGATTCAAGAATGACATCGATATCGGGAAATTTTTCCGCTGCGGCCCGGTCATCGATCAGGCCTAAATGAGAAAGCAGAATGATGATGTCCGCTTTGCCCTTGATATCGTCAAGTGATTCTTGAATGCTTTTTTCCGCATCCGTCACTGTCCAGCCGAGTTTCTGATAGACGGGATAATACGGCACCGTGACGCCGAGTATGCCGGCGGTCATCCCGTTTTTCAGCGTTTTGATCACGTAGGGCTCGGCCCATTCCGGGCGCTGTCCGTCCGCGTCAAACAGGTTGGACACAATGACGGGAAACGCGGCATGAGTATATAAACCCGCCAGCTCATCGTGAGGCAGCGTAATTCCTTCATTATTCCCGACGGCAGCCGCATCGATCTCAAGCCGGTTTAACAAGTCGACATTCGCTTTGCCGAAGGTCGCTTCCGTTATCATTTGAAATCGGTCCATATGATCGCCGATGTCGAATACGAGTGTTTCCTCCCCGTTTTTTTCATGCTCTTTTCTCTTCTGCTCAATATAATGTACGATTTTCGGCCAATTTTCGAAATGGCTGTGCAAATCATTCGTATGATATAAAAGGAGCTTCTCTAACATACCATCTCTCCTACCTTTTAGCTGAATATCCCTTGATAAATCAATTCACAGCCGATCAAAATCAAGACGACCCGCATGAAAAGCACGATCGTTTTCGTCTGCACCCGCTTATTGACCCACGCGCCCATTTTGCCGCCGAACCACGCGCCCGGAACGAGGCACAGCGCATACAGCCAATTGACATGGCCTTCTGCGATATGTGACACGGAACCCGTCACGGAGGATAAGAAAATAATGAGCATTGACGTCGCCACAGCCACTTTCGGCGGGAACAAAAATAACAGCATCATGGCCGGAACCATAAGAGAGCCGCCGCCGATGCCGAAAAGACCGCCCAATAAACCGACGAAAAAGGCAATGGCGATACCGGTAAAAATACGGTACGAATATGTATAAAGCTCACCCGATTCATCCTCATAAGTCCGGATCATGCCTTTATGCGCTTTATTGACCGGTTTTGCTTTCGCCTTCAGCATTAATGTAATAGAAATCAAAATCATAAAAAGTCCGAACCAGACGGAAAACGTATGCGCATTAAAAAGTTTAGACAAATACGCGCCGATGATGCTTCCCGGGCCGGAACCGATAAAAAAGATCAGTCCGCTTTTGTAGTCAACGGTTTTATATTTCATATAGGCCAGAGTTGATGACAGGCCCGTAAAAATAATCACCAAAAGGGACGTGCCGATGGCAGTCTGCGGTGTTACGTCATGGAAAAACGGGGTCATCGTGCTTAAATAGAGCATCGCCGGCACGATGATAATTCCTCCCCCAAGCCCGATCAGGCTGCCGACCGTTCCCGCGATAAATCCCAATATGATCAAAATAAGATAAGACATGTGTCTTGAAACCTCTTTTCTAGCTGAATAGGTCGAGCTGCTTCGGAGCAAGCCCGGTATATGAGATATCTAACATTTCAAGCATCTCAAGCCCGTTATCGGCGGCGTCTCCGCCTGAGTTATTGTTGAAGAGCACATACAGATTGCGCGACTGCTTTTTCAGCTCCTGAAGATTGTTTTTCCAATCTTTGAGCTCCTGTTTGTTATAGCGGTATAAATATCTGACCTCACGCCAGTTTTGTCCGCCGTCAGGTTTGATCCAGCCCTGCTTGTTCCGTCCGTGAAAACGGACAAGCGTTTTTTCTTCATCCGTTGCTTTCAGGACGGTCGGAATGCTGCCCTCGCCGATCTGCGGCTCGTCACATATGCTGTGAATCCAGCCTTCCTCCTTCATAAAGGAAAGGGTCTGCTCGTAAAATGGCGGGGAAAACCAAGACCGGTTGCGGAATTCAAGCGCGCACGGGATATCCCCCATCTGCTGCCTGCACCATCTTAAATATGCGACGTTTTCTTTCTTGCAGTCAAACCACGGCGGGAATTGGAACAGCACCATGGCAAGCTTTCCATGCTCTATATACGGCGATAATGACAGCTTAAACGCCTCAAACATTTCTTCCTTCGATTCAAAGGGAATATCGCCGCGCTGATGACCCGTCATTCCTTGATATGCCTTAATGACGAATTGAAAAGATTCCGGCGTCTCTTTGACCCATCTTTCGTTATTGCGGGCGGGCTGTATGGCGTAAAAGCTCGCGTCCAGCTCAACGATGGGAAAATGGGAGGAATACGCCTGCAGTTTTTGCGGGCCCGCTGTTTTAAGCGGATAGATGCTGTCATGATCCCCCCACCCCGTCAGTCCGATATAAATCACAATCCTTCACCTCTCATTCTAGTTTATCACAGGTGCGTTTCCATGTTTTTTCTGAATGCACTTTTCAGGTAATGGTACTGATGTTCATTGGTGTCCGAAAATGCCTCATCTCTGGAAGAAAGAATATGCTGATAGACGATCGGCTCTGAAAACTGACCGCTCGTGAAATCATATATCTCCCCGTCTATTCGATTATAAAAATGCCAGCTTGTACCGGTTTTTGTTTTGAGAATGTCACCGCCGTAAACATCTTGGATGACTAAAGCCGTCACGCCGCACTGGCCTTTGGCCGGGCAATCTTCCGTCCATTTTGTACTAGTCTTGCGCGACCAGGATGCCGTTAATATGTTCAAGATTTGATTATACAATGTGTTTTACTCCTTTTTATAAAAAGATACCACGAGACCCGCTTTCCAAACGACAAAAAAGAGCCGATTCTCATCAGAGAATCGGCTCTTTTATTTCAGAAGGCTTCAGGAATGTTCCGAAAGCCCCGCTCTGCTTCCCACCGCCATCCTGATACACACAGCGTCCCTTGCTGTAGGTCGCAGCGATTCGGTATGGAAAGGTGCGGCCTTCATACAAGCTTTGCTTATGTTTGGAAAACATCGTTTCTTTTGTGACGGTAAAAGGTTCCGGCCGGACAATGGCAAAATCAGCGTCAAATCCTTCTTCAAGCCGGCCTTTATTCGTTAAACCGAAGCGCTTGGCAGGTGCTTCGGCCGTCCATCGGGCCACATGTTCAAACGGAATCCCATGATCGATCGCTAATTGAATCATGCCGAGAAGCGTAAATTGGCCTCCGCTGATCCCGCCCCACGACAGGAACATATTATCCTCGCGTTTCAAAGACGGATGACAGGGAGAATGATCCGAAGACACCATATCAATCAGGCCCTCAGCCAAAACCCCGATCAATTCCTCTTTATCAGCCTCTGAGCGGAGCGGCGGAGCGCATTTGGCGGCCGCCCCTTTTTTGAGGAAGTCTTCAAAGCTGAATAATAAGTAGTGCGGACACGTTTCAACGGTGACATCCAATCCGTCTTTTTTCGCCTGCTGAATGGAGAGCACGGCCCGTTTCGTGCTGATATGTACAAAATGAAGCGCGCATCCCGTCGCTCTTGCATATTCAATTGCCCGCTGCACAGCCTCGCATTCGGCTTCTTCCGGACGGGAGGAAGCGTAAGCGCGGGCATCAATTTTCCCTTGGAGCGCGTACTCGGCTTCAAGGAATCGGGTGAGGGCGTCGCTTTCTGCGTGCAGGGCCAAAATCTTGCCGCACGCCGCGATTTCCTTCATTCCCTTTAAAAGAGTCCGTTCATCGGCTGATTGAAATTCATCCGTTCCCGATTTAGACAGAAACGCTTTAAACCCGATTGCTCCCGCTTCTGCCATCGGCCGGATATGTTCGGTATACCCGGGCATCAAACCGCCCCAAAGCGCAAAATCAACCGCTGACTTCCGTTCGGCGATTTCCGCCTTTGCCAGCAGGTTTTCAGCAGTTACCGTCGAAGGAATGCAGTTAAGCGGCATGTCAAAATATGCCGTACAGCCGCCGGCAGCAAGCATGTTTGAGCCGGTTTCAATGCCTCCCCATTCTTCGCGTCCGGGTTCATTGAAATGCACGTGACAATCGACCGCGCCCGGAAACACATACATGCCGTCTGCCTGCACCACTTGGTCCGCGTTTTCGTCAATGCCGGGCTCGATCAATGCGATTTTCCCGTCCTTGACGGCGATATCGGCCCGCTCTGTCCCGCCTTTTCGCACAGCTTTCGCACCCTTTACAATTACGTCATAGGCCATTTTATCTTCCTCCCTGTAAGGATGACGATTTTCTGTCAGTTTTTATCACAACATGCGTCTATGATTGCCAGTTTACTGCTACTATGATCGTAATACATCAGCAAAACCGCTATAATTTTTGATGATTTTTATTCATATTAACTAATGGTTGTCTTTAGAACCTGAAAGGAGATTGACTGATGAACATTTATGATGTGATGAAGATTCCCGCTTATGAGCGGGCGGCATTAATCGCAGGCAGATCCGGCGGCTGGAGGGAGGTGCAGCACGTCAACATGATGGATGCGCCGGACATCGCTGATTTTTTACATAAAAATGAACTGCTCGTCACGACGGCTTACCACTTGAAGGACCGCCCGCAGCTGTTGATAGATTTGATCCGCCTCATGGCAAAACGGGGCTGCGCGGGACTGGGGATCAAAACGAAGCGCTATCTTAATGTCATTCCGAAAGATGCCGCGGAGCTTGCCGACCGGTATGAATTTCCGATTATTGAGCTGCCGGAAGACATCAGGCTGGGAGATATCGTCAACGCTACACTGAGCCATATTCTTGATATGCGTTCAAATGAGCTGCAGCAGGCCATTTACGCCCATAAAAAATTTACAAACCACATCATGAGCGGCAAAGGGCTGCAATCCCTGCTTAAGAAGCTCTCAGACATTCTCCGGCTTCCCGTGCTGCTTTTGGATCAGCATACAAAACTCTTATCATCGTCCCACAGCATACCCATTGACACGTCTTTATTGAAAAACATCTGTTATTCCCTTTCCGGTCCTTATTTCACCTGCTTTTCCATGCTCTCCGACAGAAAGGCGTATTCTGTCCTGCCGATTCTGAATGTTGAAAAAAACTGCGGTTATCTGGTGATTCCGGAGCTGGTGCAGACCGCTGATAAAGGCATGATTTTGACAATTGAACAGGCGGCCAACGTCATTTCCTTTGAACTGCTGAAAGAAAATGCCGTCAAACAATTCGGCAGACGGGCGCGCAATGAATTTTTCAGCAATTTCATCGACCGCTCGTTTACCGGCCATGAAGAAATCAAAAGCCGTGCCAAAGAATTCCGGCTCCGCTGGGATCAGAAATACATGTGCATTTGCGGAAAACTCGACCGAAATGAGAAAACGATCAGCTTTACCGAAAATCAGCTCGTTTCCGATCATGTATTTGATCTGCTTGAAGGGGAGCTGTCATCCTTTCCGTTTCCCCCTCATCTCTTTATTAAAGGAAATGTCGGTATTCTTTTAATTGAAGCGACAGACAGCTGGAATGAAATGCACGCGTCTGTCATCAGCTTTTTGGAGCAGTTTCAGAAACAGGTCCGGACGCAGTTTAAACGGACTGTTTCCTTCGGCATCTCAAACATATGCCAAAAGCTGATCGATGTCCCTGACGCTTTTACTGAAGCTTCAGACGCCATTTCATCCGGGCATTTGTCCAGAAGCGCGGAGTTTATTCAAATCTATCATGCCAAAGACGTGCCGGAACTGCTCCGCCTGCTTCCGGCGGAAGATGTGAAGAAGTTTTACGAAGCCACCCTCCAAAGCCTGGCCGATCGGCAAAAGGAGGACCAGAGCCTGCTTCATACACTGTCTGTTTACCTGGAGACCCACTGCCAGATTTCAGAAACAGCTAAGCGCCTGTACGTCCATCGAAATACGGTGATCTATCGTTTAGAAAAATGCGAGGAACTGCTCGGCAAAAGCTTAAAAGATCCGGAGACGACGATGCGCCTGCGGCTCGCGCTGAGAATGCAGCGGCTGATCGGTTAAAATTTAGCCATAGACCAGGATGCGGGTGTTCTCCCGCATCTTATTTAAGGGGGATTCATTCAGCTAAATCCTCAAAAAATGCTGCCATCAAAATCCTGACGAGTATCCTTTCAGGAAGCCGTGAGCGGCCTTCTCAATTTCTGCAGCTGTCATGAAATCCTCGTGAGCATCCACTGTGTCCGGCTCATAAACGATACCGTAAACAAGTTTTTGTGCGTCTGCTTCTTTCGCAAGGATCTTCACTTACCTCTCTTCCTCAAAATAAATAAGTATCATCTCAAACGATGATACTTAAATTAGTATTTTATCTAACTGTTTGGATTCCTCCAGGAGTGAGTTGACTAGCCGAAACTACAGCTGAACCAGCTATACAGTTTCCGCCAATAGACAAAGGAAATACTATAGTAACAAATTCTTGACCTGCTGGTGTATACTCAGACCTGTGTATAAACACACGTGTACCAGCAGTAAGCAACCGTCCATTTGGCAAAGTTAGATTAAAAAGGAGAGTGTGAAATTGACCAATTAAACCTTCAAAAGCACGACTTTCCCCAAAATATGGGTAATAATAATTTGGATACATTGAACATTTACCTCTTTCCTATATAATGAATTCACCTTACAATAATTGTATATTCCATATATTGAAAATTCGTGTGTGGAACAAAAGGCTCATTTCCTACGTATACAGCCGCCTATACGTCTGAGGTGTCACGTCTCGTTCCCATGATTTCTTCCCAATTCCTGTTCATCTGCCTTTGTAGAAGGACTTAACACTTTTTTAAGCTGCTGTTTCGTGTCAGCAGATAAAACGTCTCTCATCTTCATCTTTCTTTCATTTCTCCTTGCCGAATAAGCACCGCCTTACGCTATTCGCTTTTATTTATTTGCGGCCCGCCGCTTTATTCCTCAGAAGGTAAGCAAAGAAAATGAAGAGCCGGTTTAAAAAGACTTTCCTTGCAATGAGATTTCACTGCTTGTGTTCCCCGTGACTATCGCGCACAATACTGCATACTTCAGTCGCCCTCCCGAGAAGGCACTTTCATTGTTTAAATTTTGATACGCAGAAATGACCTCCTCCTAAAGGAAAGAGGAAATGCTCTTTTCCTTTTTCACGCGGAGTTTTGGCTACGCTGATACATTCTCCGTTCACAGCGGAAAAAATCTCTCCAAAAAAGGAGGGGCGCTTCCCCTCCGTGAACCGTAATAAAGCTTCGTGTGTTGACTAATGGCTGTCTGGATAATGGTCTCACTGTCATCTTGGAAAGATCACTTACTTCTATAAGTCTTTCTTTTTAACAGAAACCGCAGATATAGCAACAGAAATAACTATCCGCTCCGCTTCTTATGCACTCTCTGTAACATGGAGAATTATAAAAAGGAGGGCGCGCGGAAACATAGGGAGAGCTCCCTGAATGAGTCAATTGATGGGCCCATGGATAATAATTAAATTCTTGCCGCTGATACAAATGGAATGACGGGTAATAATACAACATTTTCAACTCCTTTTCCGTACACCATATTGTACTTACCGACACCCTTTTTAGATGATTGTCTCTTGCATAATTGTGTGTTGGCCTAATTGCGGGTTTTAATCTGCAAAATTCGTGCAGGAGAACCATCACAACATCTTCCATGAGAGGTTTTATAAGATAACCTCTCCTTGTTGTCACCAATCGCCCCTTTCTGAACAGTTCGTATTATTTCAATGACCCGGTTTATCAGAATGCTCTCCCCCCTGCATACGGAACAACTGGTTCGATATGATTTTCCCTCTATGCGCATCCCTGCAATTTCAGAGATGCAGACCGCCGCAGAATAAACGACAATCAACAAAAAGCCTCCGGATACCCGGAGGCTTTTGATTCTTATCCTTGCTGCGTGAACGGCCGGGTCTGTGTCTTTTTGCCCCAGCCAAGCGCGGCCAGAAAACTGATGGCGAGAATGGCCGCTCCCAGCATATACGGAAATTCCATATTTACATCAAAGAGAAAACCGGCGGCTGACGGTCCGGCGATATTCGCTAAGCTGATGAATGAGGTGTTCATCCCGCCGGCAAACCCCTGCTGGTCACCGGCGAGCTTCGACAGCATCGTATTAACGGCCGGCCGGAGCAGCGATGTCAGCGTCAGGAAAAAGATTGCCGCGGCAAAAACGGCCCAATATGAACCCGCAAACCGGCACCACACAAGTCCTGCAGCAGCCCCGATCAACGTCACGTTAATGACGCGCTTTTCCCCGAACCTGCGGACGAGATAACTGACGCCGACCGCCTGCACAAACACGCCGATGAGACCCGCAGCCGTAATAATAAAGGCAATATCAGAGGCTTTAAATCCGTGTTTATGGTCAACGTAAAGGCCGAAAACGGATTCAAAGTTCATAATTCCGAAGTTCAGCACAAAAACCAGAATCAGCATAAACGCGAACGGCGATTTGAGCGCGCGTGACATTTGCTTAAACAGATGCTCACGTTTTTCCGTTTTTGCCCGGGCTTCCAGCTGCTTTTCACGTCCAAGCGTTTCGGGCAGAAAGAAAAATGAAAGCACCGTTGAAAAGCAGGCGAGACTTGCGGACACGATAAACGGCACAGACATGCCGTAATGAACCAAATAGCCGCCGACACCGGGTCCGATGACGACACCGAGCGTCATCGCCGCGCTGAACAGCCCCATTCCTTTCCCGCGTTCTTCCTCGGTCGTAATATCCGCAATGTAAGCGAACATTGACGGCATTAAAAACGCCGCGCCCATTCCGCCCAAAAGGCGGGATGCGAACAATTGCCACAGGCTTCCGGCAAAGGCGAAGATCAATTGTGACACGGCAAAGGCGGCAATGCCGAAAATAATCAGTTTCCGCCGTCCGTATTTGTCGGTTATTTCCCCGGCAATAGGCGCAAATAAAAGCTGTGTAAGCCCCGCCGCCGCAACAAGCAGACCCATCGTGCTCCCCGTCGCTCCGAATTCGGTAATATATGCGGGCATAATCGGAATAATCAATCCGATCCCAAGCATCGCAATAAACATATTCAGCATTAAAATTGACAATCGCCCCATGTACGCCATGATTTCTTACCTTCTCCCCAGACAAACAGATGATCATTCCATATTTGTCATTTTTTATACCATTCAGTATAACGGGGAAAAGGGAAAAAAGTCCAGATGATTTCAATCTCGTTTTCATATCTCATGACAGCACACCGGTTTCAGCCGGCAGATCATATATGTTAAGGGCCGCCTGCAGCGCTTCCCCGGCTTTAACTGCAACTCCGTGTCTGATCAGAACCGCTTCAAGTCCGGCCAGCACAAACAGCACATTTTCCTTTCTGCAGCTGTAGCCCATCGTTCCGATTCTCCAAATTTTCCCCTGCAGCGGACCGAACGAGCTGGCGATTTCAATTCCGAATTGAGACAAAAGCATACTCCTGATCGATTCGCCGTCTGCTTCCGGCGGAATCTTCACACATGTGACGACAGGCAGCTTCGCCTCCGGATCGCCGAATAAATCAAGGCCCATCGCTGCAAGTCCCGCCGTAAGCGCTTTTTCATGACGCTGATGCCTACGGAACCGTTCTTCAAGTCCTTCTTCCAGGACAAGGCGCACACCCTCCCGCAGCGCATAAAGCATTGCTGTCGCTTCTGTATGGTGATTCAGCCTTCTTTCACTCCAATAATCTTCGAGCTGGCTCAGATCAAAATAGTTGCTCGTAACCGGCCGATGACCGGACAGCATTTTACCGTCAGCTGCCGTCGCAATGCCACGTTCTACCTTTTTACGCGCGGCAATGACAGCTGCCGTCCGGTCATTATAAGTAATCGGCGCCATTCCGGAAGGGACCGATAGGCATTTTTGCGTTCCCCCGATAACTGCGTCAATCTTCCATTCATCCGTTTTTACGGCGCAGCCTCCGATCGTGGCCACGGCATCCACGATAAAGAGTGCGTCTTGGGCGCGGCACGCTTCCCCGATTTCTTTCAGCGGGTGAATCCGCCCCGTTGATGTTTCTCCGTGCACCATAGCGACGATTTTCGGGGAAATCTTTTTCATCTCGCTGATAATCTCTTCAGGCCGGAAGACCGTTCCCCATTCACACTCGATCGTATGAACGTCCGCTCCGTACCGCTCGGCGATTTCAGTCAGCAGGTGTCCGAAGCGTCCGTATATCGGAACGAGCACGCTGTCGCCCGGTTCTATCACACTTGCGAGAACAGCCTCAATCCCCGCTCTTGATGTGCCGTCAATCGGATAGGCCCAGCGGTTCTCAGTTTGAAACAATTCACGGAGCATTTGCATCGTTTCATTCATGATGCCGGTAAATGCCGGGTCAAACTGGCCGAGGATCGGAGCGCCCATCGCCCTCAGCACTCTCGGTTCAGCTTCTGTCGGTCCCGGTGTCATAATCGTTCTTTGCGGAATGCACAATTCTTTTCTGGTCGGCACGCCGATTCCCCCTTTACGTTAATAGGCAAGTTTATGTAATACATTCGCCAGCGTAAGGACGCCGGTTTCAAGCTGATGTGCGGGTGTGAATTCAAGCGGCGAGTGGCTGATCCCGCCACGGCTCGGCACAAACAGCATGCAGGCCGGAAAGGTTCTGCCGAGCATCTGGGCGTCATGTCCCGCTCCGCTTACGATCTTCTCCGGGTCCGCCCCCTGCTCTTTTGCAGCCTCTGCTGCGGTTCGTGTCAGTGTCTGATCCATTTGAACCGGCTCTATCCTCATATATTCATCAATAACAGGTCTGACTCCTTTGCTGCGGCTGATGTTTTCAATAATCGACACCAGTTTCTGACGGAAGGCTGCCAGCACGTCTTCCTGCTGGTGGCGAATATCAACGGAAAACTGGATACGGCCCGGAATGACATTCGCCATATTCGGCTCAACCGTCATTTTCCCGCACGTCAGGCGGAGCTCTTCCGGCTGTCTTTCCGCTGAGAGCATGAGTTCGTGGATGATGCTGCTTCCCGCCGCGAGCGGATCTTTCCGCCATTTCATTGAAGTGGTCCCCGCATGGTTGCATTCACCGTCAAGCGTAACGGTATAGCGTCTCTGTCCGGCAATCCCGGTGACAATCCCGATATCCTTTCCCGATCGTTCAAGCGTTTGCCCCTGTTCTATATGAATTTCCAGAAAGGCACTAATATCAGTGCGCAGCGGCGCCGGATAACGGCCTGCACCGAAGCCGTTATGCCGCATGGCTTCTTTCAGAGAAATGCCGGACGCGTCTTTCGGCATTTCCGCATCTGAAAGCGAGAAAGCACCGGTGATATTGCCTGAGCCCCAATAGGTGATGGGAAAACGGCTCCCTTCCTCTTCACAGAGCGACACAGCCTCCAGCGTTTTTTTCGGACGCCCGCACGTCTCATGCAAATGCCGGATCGCCAGCATGCCCGCCAGCACGCCGAATGCACCGTCATATTTGCCGCCGTCAATAACGGTGTCAATATGCGACCCGGTCAGAATCACCTCATCAGGCGATTCTGTGCCGCTCAGCCGGCCGAATACGTTACCGACATCGTCAAATGCCGTTTCCAGCCCGAACGCCTCCATTTTCTTTTTGACGGCAAGCTGGGCGTTCATCCATTCTTTCGTATATAAAAGCCTCGTCACTCCGCCGGAAGCGGAAGCGCCGAATTGAGACAGCCATTGTATGTTGTCGGAAATCCCGATATTCGCCGCCGAAAGCTGCTGATGTTCCATACACGCCCTCCTTTTTAAACTGAAAAACTGACAAGATGATCTTCATTATAGAAGGAGCGCATTATGAGTTCATTATCATAACCTCTAAAAAATCAATGATTTTCCGGATACTTTGACCAAGAAACCGCCCCTCTGTCCCATAAGCCGAAGGAACCATTTTTCAAAAAAGATAGAATATTAGATTTATTTTTTGGATAATAGAGGTAAAGGAGGGCAAGTCATGACAAAAAAACTTTGGTTTCTGCCGATTGTCTGCCTGTTTTTCATTTTTGGATGGGCCGCGCCGTCAGTCTCTGCGGGCGCGCCGACTGACACGAATCTGTACAGCCGGCTCGCGGTTTCAACTTCCGGCGGCACAACTCTTTTTCCGCAAACTGCCTCAGCTGTCATCACTCCGTCTGCGGATACGGACACATATTACAAAGAAGCTTCCGGAAAAAGCGGAACAGCCTTAAAGAGCGCCCTGCACCGCATCATCAGCGGACATACAAAGCTGTCTTACAGCCAAGTATGGAATGCATTGAAGGAAACTGACGAAGATCCGGCAAACCCGAACAATGTCATCTTGCTCTACACCCAGGAATCACGGGCCAAAAGTAAAAACGGCGGCAGCGTCGGGGACTGGAACCGTGAACACGTGTGGGCAAAGTCACACGGAAACTTCGGAACAGCTGCCGGCCCCGGGACGGACATTCATCATCTGCGCCCTGCAGACGTCCAGGTGAACAGCGCCAGAGGAAACATGGATTTTGATAACGGCGGCTCAGAATACCCGAAAGCGCCGGGCAATTATTACGACGGTGATTCCTGGGAGCCGCGCGATGAGGTCAAAGGAGACGTCGCCCGCATGCTGTTTTACATGGCGGTGCGTTATGAAGGCGGCGACGGGTATCCCGACCTTGAGCTGAATGATAAAACCGGAAACGGCTCAGCTCCTTACATGGGAAAACTGTCCGTTTTGCTCAAATGGAATAAACAAGACCCCGTCGACAGTAAGGAAAAACGGCGGAACGAAATCATTTACGAAGACTATCAGCATAACCGCAATCCGTTTATCGACCACCCGGAATGGGCGGACGAAATCTGGTAATCGTATCATAAGAAGTGATAAGGGAGCCCCATCATCAGGCTCCCTTTTTCAATATACGGCGTTTTCAGTGTCGGCATCAAAAAAGACGGCCCGGTTCATATTGACCGCAAGCAGAATGGCATCGCCGGGTTTCACCTCTGAAGCGCCGTCAAGACGGATCGTCATGCGGTCATCTCCGCTCACCGCATGAACGTACATCTCCGCGCCTAAGTTTTCACATACTTCCGCCACAGCGCGGCACACCGCTTCAGGCGGGTGCTCTGATTGTCCGGCAAGCGTCAAATGCTCCGGACGCAGCCCCGCAGTCATCTCCTGACCGCTGTATCCTTTCTGGACAAGAACGGCCGCTTTTTCTTTCGGAATGGGCAGACGAACGGACGAACCGGCAAAATACCATTGCCCGTGACTTTCTTCTATGACGCCTTTTATAAAATTCATACTCGGAGAACCGATAAAACCCGCCACAAACATATTCGCCGGATAATGATAAATCTCATGGGGGCTTGCGGCCTGCTGAATATCTCCTTCATTCATCACGACAATCCGGTCGCCCATTGTCATCGCTTCCGTCTGATCATGCGTCACGTAAACGATGGTCGCTTTCAAACGCTGATGGAGCTTGCTGATTTCGGCGCGCATCGTCACACGCAATTTCGCATCTAAGTTGGAAAGCGGCTCGTCCATCAGAAACACTTTCGGCTCCCGCACGATCGACCGGCCGAGCGCAACCCGCTGCCGCTGCCCGCCTGAAAGAGCCTTCGGTTTCCGCTTGAGCAGATGCCCGATTTCCAAAATATCAGCGGCCGTCCGGACTCGCTCTGCGATTTCTTTTTTCGGCAGCTTTCTGAGCTTCAAACCGAACGCCATATTGTCAAACACCGTCATGTGGGGATACAGCGCGTAATTCTGAAAAACCATTGCGATATCACGATCCTTCGGGGGCAGATCGTTCACCGCGTCTCCATCGATATAAAGCTTCCCTTCAGAAATGCTCTCCAGTCCGGCAATCATTCTGAGTGTCGTAGATTTGCCGCAGCCGGAGGGACCGACAAGCACCAGCAGCTCCTCATCCTTTACATCTAAGTGAAAATCCTTCACTGCCGCCGATTGGGCGCCGTATGTTTTTTTGATATGGTCAAATGTTAATGATGCCATTCGAAACCTCCTCCAATACTGGAAACCGCCACATCTTTCTGTTATGTTAAAAATGTTCGGGGTTTCTGACAGATTCATAAATGAAAAGCAAATTTGTATTATAACGTCATAATACATATAATAGTACTACTACTTGACAAAGGAGGTCCGTCCCATTGTTAAATAACGGGAGCTCGAAACCTTTATATATTCAGCTGAAACAAATTATCGCGGACGATATCAAGAAGGGCGTTTATTCGCCGTCCGTAAAACTGCCGACTGAAAATGAGCTGTGCGAAACGTACAACGTCAGCCGCATAACGGTCAGGAAGGCCATCCTTGATCTTGTGGAAGAAGGCTGGCTCGTCCGGCAGCAGGGAAAGGGAACGTTCGTTAAAAGCCCTAAACTGAAGCGGGAGCTCATCGCGGTCAACGGCTACTCTGAATTTATGGAATCAACGGGAAAAAAACCGAAACACCAGATCCTTTCCCATGAAATCATTGAAGCGCCTAAATCCATCGCTCAAAAACTTCGCGTCGCTTCCGAAAGTCCCGTTCTTGAATTAAAACGCATTTTATTTCACGACGACCAGCCGCTCTCATTCGAAATCGCCCACTATCCGCTCAGTTTATTTCCCGACATCGGCAAGCATATTAAAGGCGGCGTGTCGATGCATGACATTTTGAAACAGCACTATCAGGTGGTGCCCACCCATAATACGAAGCTGTTAAATGTCGTATACGCCAAGCAGGAAGAAAGCCGCTATCTGGCTTGTGATATCGGGGATGCGCTTTTTGAAATTGACAAAACCGCTTTTATGTCAAAAGACCAGCCGATATACAGCTCGCTGTTTTTAATGCATACCGACCGCGTTACGTTTACCATTAACAGCCCCTATGCGTAACAAGTATAAAAAACGAGACAATGCTTATCGTATTCTCGTTTTTTCACTGCTTTTCCCGCCGTCCGGCCTGTAGGGATGCCCGTAACCGAACGCTCCGAACCCTCCGCATGTTTTGGCAGCCGTCCCGGCGGCCGCAGTAAGCGCTCGCCGAATATCCTGATGCTCGAAGAAATCGGTAAGAAACCCGGCAATAAAAGAATCACCCGCGCCCAATGTATCTATTATATCAGCTCTTACCACCGGCTGATGATAGACGCGTTCCCCATCCGATAACACCGCGCCATGTTCTCCCCTTGTCAGACAGACGATTTTCGCTCCGAAACCGCGGGCTTTTTCGGCAAGCCGCACACATTCACTTTCACTCAAATCACTCCCGGAAAAAAATGCATACGTTACGTACGGACAGACCGCTTCTAAATAGGCTTCGTCACGTTTTACAGAGAAGTCAAAGGAAATCGGCACATGGCCGCTCAGCATCGGAAGGTCACGTTCTATCCTGCTGTATACGCTCGTATGCAGCAGATCATGTCCGGCGATAAATGAGATGTCATTCTCCTGAAAAGCGAGCGTCAGACGCGATTGCACGCCGCCTTTATTTGATCCGGCAAATATCCTGTCCCCTCTTTCATCAAGCGTGACGACCGCCATCCCGTTTTCTCCGTATGCCCGGCGGATCAGATCGGCATTCACCTTCTCCAGTTTCAGCACATTCAATACGTGATCCGCCGCTTCATCACTGCCGAGAATCCCGATATAAGAAGTTTCGTGGCCTAAGCGCCGGGCAAGCACGGCTACATTTAACGCATTTCCGCCCGGGTAAAACGTCTCCTGATCCTGATAATAATCTACTACATTATCTCCGGCCGCTATCAGTTTCATCTTTTCATCCCCCTTATCCTTTCACGCTTCCCGCTGCAATGCCGCGGATAAAATATCTCTGCATCAATAAAAACAGCGCGATGATCGGAGCAGCAGAAATCGTCAGCCCGGCCAGCAGCACGCCCCAATCCGTCTGCAGCGCATCTCTGAACTGCATCAGCCCGGCCGGAATCGTCCGTAAATTTTCATCATCGATAAAAATAATCGCAAACATAAACTCATTCCATGTATGGTAAGCCGTCAAAATGCCTGATGTCACCAGAATCGGCACGCTCATAGGTAAGAATATTCTGAAAAATATTCCGAAACTTGTACACCCATCCAGATAGGCCGCTTCCTCAAGCTCTTTGGAAATCGACAAAAAATAGGAACGGATCAGAATCACGGTAAACGGAATACGGTAGGCTGCGTACGGAAGAATCAATGCCCAATACGTATTGTACAGTCCCAATGACTGGATAATGGAGTACAGCGGCACAAGACTGACCTGCGGCGTCAGCATCAAGCCGCCAAGACAAATGATCAGCACAAACCCTTTTCCTTTAAATTGAAAACGGGCCAGCCCGTATGCCGCCCAGGCGCTCACAAATACGGTGATGAGACAAGTCAGCACGGTCACAATGACGCTGTTCATAAAATAAGCGGAAATCCCTTGGTTCCATGCGGATACGAAGTTTTCGGGATGCCAGACAGAGGGCAGCGACCAGCTGTGCTCAAAAATCTCATCCGAGCTTTTAAAGGCGCTGACCGCCATCCATAACAGCGGATAAGCAACGGCAATGAGGTAGATAAAGAGAAACAGCCACACAGACGTTTCCCCGACATACCATTTTCTCGGTTTTCCGCCTGTTCTGACGGCCTGACGGGCATGACGCAAATCCGTCTTTTCAGGAAGCATCGGCTACTCCTCCTTTCCGGTCTTAAAGAATTTCATCTGAATAAGCGACAGAGCAAGCGTCAGCAAAAGCACCACCGTGGCGATCGCAGAAGCGTAGCCCATCATATCCTTTGTAAAAGCGCTCTTATACAAAAATGTGCTCAGCACTTCTGAAGCATTGCCCGGCCCTCCGCCGGTCAGAATATACGGTTCATTAAATACAGTAAATGCGCCGGTCAGCGTCATCACCACGGCAACAAACGACATTTCTTTCGTCTGCGGCACCGTAATGTGAAAAAACTGCTGGATTTTTCCGGCTCCGTCCAGCTGCGCCGATTCATATAATTCAGCGGGAATGCTCTGAATCGAGACAATGTACAGCATGGCGATGTAACCGACAGACTGCCATTGAGACACAAAAATGACAGACAGCATAGCGGTGTTTTCATCGCCCAGCCACGCGCGGGTCAGTTCATCAAGTCCGACCGCTTCCAGCAGCTGATTCAAAAGCCCGATTTCCGGGTTATAAATAAAATCAAACAACAGCGCAATGACGGTCATGGAAATGACGACCGGAAGAAAAAATACCGTACGGAAAAACGGCGACCATTTTCTTACCAATTTGTCTTCCAGCACGGCCGCCAGAATTAAGCCGCCGCCAACCTGGCAAATCAGCGATATGACCGCATACAGCACATTGTTGCGGAGTGCTGTAAAAAACACGGGATCGTGAAACAGGTCAATATAATTTTTCAAACCGATAAACGTCTTTTCGGGTTGAAATGAGCTCCATTCAAACAGACTGAAAAACACATTCTCAATAATCGGAATGTAAACGAACAGCAGAAAAATCAGCGCGGGCGCGAGAAACAGATACGGAATGAAACGTTTTCGGCTGACCAAGGAAATCCTCATCTCCTTTCTCCAAAGAAATCTGTTCTATTCAGATGACGCTTTGACCTGACGCGCCGCTTTCTGCACGGAATTCATCACCTCGCGCGGTGTCATTGTGCCGCCGAGCATCTGCTGAACGCCTGCCGCATACACATCGGCGATTTCAACATCAACATCCATATCAAACCACGGCACCATTGTTTCGGCGCGGACGATATCCTGCACGGCTTCGCGCTGGATCGGGGTGGAATTGTTTTCTGTCGCCGTTCCCTGAACCGCGCTGTATTTACCGACGTCTTTTATCAGCTTCTCTCCCATTTTTTTCGAGGTTAAAAACTGAAGAAATTCCATAGCTTCTTTCGGGTGCTTCGTTTTTGAGGAAATCATAAATCCTTCGGGAGATCCGGTCAGTGCACGGGGAGATCCCTTTTCGCCGCTGATTTTCGGGAAAGGAAACAAGCCCAGATTGACCGGTTCGACGAGCTTAATTTCTGCCGTTTCCGCATAAATCATCGCCGCTTTGCCGCTCGTAAACTGCTGGCGCACGTATTCGTGATCAACGGAGTTCACGTGCTTTGTAAAGTACGGCAGAAGTTCCTGAAGCTTTTCAAGCGCTTTGACATAGCCTTCGTCCGTAAACTCCCCGGTTTCCGGGCTGTAATCCTTCGCCCGCGTTTTTTCATCCACCATACGCTGGTTCAGCGTCCCGATATAATGAGAAATGGTCCAAGGCGCTTTTGTGCCGAAACTGATCGGAATATATCCGTTCTCTTTCAATTTCTCACAGACTGTGATCAGTTCATCCCATGTCGCCGGGGGCTTCAAATGTAATGTATTAAAAATGTCTTTATTATAAAAGAATGATTTAGCGTCCATTTGCCACGGAACACCGTACTGTTTTCCGTCATGCGTAAAGGGTTTGATTTGTGACTGCACAAGCTGTGAGGACCAATCTTTATCCTGCTGATAGTAAGACGACAGATCGAGGGCTTTATCTCCTTTGATGAATTTATAAGCAAACCGGTCGCTCCAAGAAAAGAAAATATCAGGGGGGCTCGTTGTTCCGAGCATGACTTTCACCTTGTCTTTATAAGAATCGTTCAAGACCGCTTCCGTTTGGATATGAATATCCGGATGAGCGGCTTCAAATTCTTTGACCGCTTCTTCAAAATAGCTTTTTTCCGGCTCCTTCGGCCACCTGTGAAAAAACTTCAGGGTCACTTTTCCGTCAGAGGAACTGCTTTGGCTTGAACAGGCGGCGGCTGACAGACATACAGCTAACAGAACGAACAGGCAGATGAGCTTTTTCAGATGCTTTTCCTCCTTTGCACCGGACTATAACGTTATATATCATTATAGTCCGGTGAAATATAATGCGCGTTCTTAATATTCGACTTTCCACATGTAACGCCGCTGGCTTAACGGATGGTTCCTTGCTTCCGCCAGCGCATCCGCATAGCTTCTGAGCACCCGGTTTAATACGAGAGGAGCCAGGTAGCCTTTTACAGAATCGTCAATTCCGGAAAAATCATATGCTGCCGCATCAAGCACAGTCAGTTTTTTGCCGTATCTTTTTGAGAAGGAAAGCGCCCGCTCTTCAAGGGGTCTTGTTTCGTCTAAGCCGAGCAGGATAATAAATGGAACGGATTCATCAATGATTTCGAACGGTCCGTGAAAATATTCTCCGGCATGAATGGCGTGGGAATGAATCCATTGCATTTCCATGAGAATGCAGATGCTGTAGGAGTAAGCGACGCCGTAGTTCGCACCGCTTGCCATCGTGTAAATGATATCTTCTTTTTCGTGGGCTTTCGCGAATGCCTTTGCGTGATCCGCTTCTTGTTTAAGCGCTTTGTCATATACGGTCTGGAGTTTATTGAGTCCGTCGATCGCCTGCTCAAACGCGGAATGGTTTTCCAGCACGTGTAAAGCGCCGAACACGATTTGATACAGAACCCCGTAATTCGTATTTATCGCCTGTGCGTTCTCACCCCAGTCATACACCGCGACATATTCGGCTTCTTTCGCTAACGGCGAATCAGGCTCAAAGGTCATCGCAATCGTAAGCGCGCCTTTTTTTCTGGCGAAACCGGCGGCTTTCACCGTTTCCGGCGTATTGCCTGACTGAGAACATAAAATCACGAGAGAATTCTCTCCGAGCTGAATGGGATTGCGCTGAATAAATTCATTTGAACTGTAGAGATCAGAGCTGATGGCTTTCGCCTCTCTGTCAAACACGTACTTGCTCGGATACATAATGGCTGAAGAACCCCCGCAAGCGACGAAAAAGACGTGGTCAATCGTTTTTCCTTTCAGATCATCCAAGAAAGCCTGAACCTTGTGATTCACTTGTGCGGCAGTTTGACTCAAATCCTTCACTCCTCAGTGTTTTATTATATAACGTTATATAACATTATATAACGTTATATTAATCGCAACAAAGGTGCGTTGTCAATCATATTTTCTGAAATTTCTAAAATATAAAATAAACCCGTCTTATTTCCCGCCCTCTCTTGACCTGACCCTTAGAGACACGTTTAGAATGAAAAGCAGGGAGTGATTCAGAATGAATATAAAAGAAGCCGCCAGGCAGACGGGTCTCACGAAAAAAGCCATCAAATATTATGAGCAGGAAGGTTTAATCACCGTCAGCAAAAACCCTGATAACGGATACCGTGAGTATTCCGCTCAGAACGTGAATACGCTGAAAATGATTGCCGCCCTCCGCATGCTGGCACTGTCTGTAAGTGATATTAAAGCGTTCCTCTTAGAGGGCAGCAGTCTGCATGATATACTGCGCCAGCAGCATCAAAAGCTCAGCCGGCAGATTGAAGAGCTTGAGCAGGAACGGAAACTGACTGAAATGCTGATCAAGCGCGTGGAAGATGCGGAAAATGTCGATTCAATTCTGCATGATATCGGCGATGTCAAAATAGATGAACCGAAGTATATGGGACTTCAGCTGAAAAAACTGTTCCCGGGAGATTTCGGAGAATTTATCGCCGCGCTGTTTGAACCGTTCCTCGACTTTTCTATTGATACAGATGAGAAAAAAACGATATGGGCAAAGCTTATTAAAGTATTGGATGATATGGAAGAAGTTCCGGCTGCACACCCGATGATGCAGCTGGTCGGCAGGGAGGATCCGGCTCAGCTCCAGCAGCACAAAGTCCAGCATGACCAATTTATCGAGCGGATTTTGGAGAGAGACCCCGCCACTTGGGACACTCATAAAAACATCATCATTCAGCTTGTGAAAAGAGTGCAGACAGATGAAGAATACAGAGAAAACCTGATCAAGGTCGGAGAATCCGCTTCTGATCTGCCCGCGCTGAAGGAAGGATCGCCTTTCAGCAATCTACTTCAAAAGCTCAGCCCGAAATATGACACGTATGTGCGACTTCAGCTTGAACTGAAAAAAGAAGCCGACGAGGAACTCGGCTTTGATTCAGAAGCATATTTAAAACAGATGCTTCAATCAAAAAAACGCTAAGGTTCGTCTCCTTAGCGTTTTCTTTCTTCAGCCTCAGTGCTGCGCGTTAATGCGGTCAACGACATTAGCGATAAGCTGCTCTTTTCCTAAATCGGAATCTTCGTCAACGCTTGCTACTGTCAAAATGATAGCCGCTACCGCAAGAGCGATCGTCTCAATGGCGGCCGCCGCGTTTAAGAATACCCATACAGCCGTTGCGCATTGGCCGATGGCCGTTGATTTTCCTTTGTCCATGCTCTTTTTGTCAAACTCTTCTTTCAGCACTTTCGCCATAATCTGCGAACCTTGATCAATGACGCTGTTCACTTTCTCATAATCGCCGCTGTAGACCGCCGCTTTTAACTCTTTAAAATAATCCGGCGATGACTTTTTAATATCAGCAATCACCTGATCGGAAACTTGCTTTAATTCATCCTGATCAATCTTTTTAACAGCCTTGGTATCCCATACTTCAGGAAGGAGCTTTGCGACCTCACCTTGTCCGAAAAAGATGCCGGAAAAAATGTCTTCACCCGAATAAGAGACGGACGGCTCAGTTTTTGCCGCGGCATGCGGGCCGACTAATGCGACCATTAAAACAAACACCAGCATCATGGCAGCTGCGGACTTCTTGCTTTTAACCATATAATTTCCTCCTTTTCCTTTTATTGAAAAAATTGTATCTGATAAAAAGGGGATTGTAATGGTTCAAAGCTACTGTTTTCTCTGCCGGCACCAAAAACAGGACCAAAATACCAGCCACCGTAATGGAAAACGAGGTCAGCCCCAGCATAACGGCAAAGATTTCGTGCATAAAAATGGATATAAACAATATCGGACGCCAATATGTTTTCGGAGCGAACAAAGCGCAGAACATAATGGTTTGCACAATGAGCGTGCCCCAAGTCGGGATGATGACAAGCTTGGACTGCAGGATAAAGTCAAACAGACTGTGAAGCGCATCCGGCAGACCCAGCATCGGATCATTCAAATAGTAATAAACGGCGGTCCCGTTCTGCCACTCTTCTTCCATCAGTTTGGCAATGACAGAGTTAAAGTATAGCATCGCGACCTGTATTCTGATGATTGTCAGTGTCGCCCAGCATAAGGAGCGGTAATAAGGCTCAAGCGGCCTTTTCTCAAAAGACGCCTCGTACGGAGACCAGTGCCATTTCCGCGGATCGGTTGATGTCAGCGGGAGCAGCAGCAGCGTAAAAACGGCAGCCACTTGATCTCCCCCGTCAAGGGTAACGGCGGAGTTTTGGAAGCTGTACGAAATCCACCAGTGAAAAAAACCGGTGAGGCGGGGCCGCCAGCCAATGACGACAAGGATTAACATACAGATACAGACGGCTTTGACGATCTCAATGTAACGGAAATCGGGAAACAGCAGAAACAGGCTGAACGTGTCGGAAAAGCTGAGCATTTGATTTTGCGTTTTGAAGAAGACAGACGCCGGATTGAACAGCAATGTCAGCAGCGTGCCGAGCGCGATTAAGCTTCTGGCAAGCCCGTACACATTTGTCCAAGGCGGATTCTTCATCATCCATAAGGTGAGCTGCTTTTTTGCATCCTGAATCAATTGACATCCACTCCGATGTATTTTTTGATGGTTCTTTTCGTTTCGGTATGCTGGCTCCATGCCCATGGGGTAATGCGTTCATATGTAATGATCATTTTCCCTTTCAGCCTTGGGGAGGGAGACTCATTTTTCATTTTCAAAAATGTGGTATCCTTAATGTCTTGGCCAGTCGTGAAGTCGTTCCACTTCTCTTTGGAAGGCAGCTTTTCCAGCATAAGGCCGAGCTCTATCCCTTGCGTCCGGCCGTAACGGTTTAAGCCGATGACATTTTTCAGAGAATTATTCGGCCATCTGAGCTCCTCATCGGCATCAAGAAGATAGATGTTCAAGCTGTCTTCTCTCGGATCTTTACTGAAAAATCCCCAGCTTTGCGGATAAATCATGGAAACGGTTTTGGATTGGTGCTTGGTTAATTGGATGGCGGAGCTTGGCAGTGCCGCGATGATGGTAAAAAACAAAACGATGATCCAGGCGGCCATGATAAAAAGAAAGAATGAAAACATGCTGGTTTGCTTCTTGTCAGTCAATTGAAACCCTCCTAGCGTATGGAAATTTCATTGACATGATTATACACCATTCAACAGGTAAAATATTGATAAATTAGATTTTTCGGACTAATATACTATTATATGTAAAAAGGGAGTGTTCATATGTTTTTGATGAATGATAAGGTGCTGTGGGGAGCTGTGGTTCTCGCCTTTATTCTGTCGATTGTGTTTTATCCGTTTCTTCCTGCTGATATGGCCATTCACTATGACGTGTCGAACCGTCCGAATACATCAATCAATAAAACGGCCGGCGTCCTGATTTTTCCTGTGCTCATGATGATCTGCATGTTATTCAGAAAAAAGGTCGTCCAGCTGTTCCTCGTCGTTTACTGTCTGCTGATCGTGCATATCGCAGTGATGTGGCTGGCACTGTAAACATAAAGAAAACCGGAGCCCTTAAGCTCCGGTTTTTCTTATTTATAAAATACTTTCTCAATGTTGTATTTCGACTGAAGGGTATTGATCGCGTACGTTTCGTAAATCTCCCTTTCCATCGGATCATTGACGACACATACTTCAATTTTATACACTTCGTCCCTGTGATGTTTAACAGGCGACACATTGTCTTCAAAATGCTTTTTGATTCTTTGTCTTAATTTACGGGCTTTCCCGACAAACAGCAGCTCATCATGAATGTTATAAAACATAAAGATGCCGCCTTTGTCTCTCGGAATTTGGTGAAAATCAATGAAACCGTAAATCGCTTTAATCGCCGGTTCATTTTCCGACGGTGACTGCTGCCGTTCCGTAATGGTTACATCAGGAGCAGGAAGGTTTATTTTTATCAAAATGGGTCACGTCCTCTTATTCATTAAAGCTCCATCCTATCATAAGAATGCGCCAAAAGCTATTTTTTATTCAAGCGCCCCGGCCGGATCATAAAGGCTCAAATCAATTTCCGTCTGCTGCCCGAGCGCGAGTTTCGCCAGTTCAGCCCCCAGATACGGCCCGCTCGTCAGTCCTGAGGCGCCCAGCCCGTTGGCAACGAGGAGTCCGCTGATATTCGGCACTTTGCCGATGACGGGAAGAAAACCGGGAGTAAACGGCCTGAAACCGACTCTTGTCTCTATCATAGTACTGTCTGAAAGCCCCGGCGCCACGGTTAATGCTTTGTCAAAAATCTCGCGGAGGCCGCCGGCCGTCACCCGCAAATCCATGCCGGTATCGTTTTCATGAGTCGCACCCGCTATGATTCTGCCGCTGTCAAAGGCGAGAATGTATTGATCGTTTGGGGGCATGACGACGGGCCAGCCGCCCGTCTCCTCTCCCTGAAGCTCTAAATGAACGATCTGCGCCTTTTGGTATGATACTGAAAAACGGATGCCGAGCGGTTCAAGCAGCTCTCTCGCCCAAGCGCCGGCCGTTACGAGAACCTGGTCGGCAGTAAGCGTGCGTTCTGCGGTTTTCACACCGATGACGGCACCGTCCTCTGTCAATATTGACGCTTCTTCATTGTAAACAGCCGCGCCGTGCTTAACGGCCGCGTTTAACAGCGCCTTACGAAGCGCCCTCCCGTTCACCCGGGCCGCGCCGCTGACATGAACCGCACCGTATTCCTCCGACAGCGCGGGAAACAATGCCTTCGTTTCTGCCGGTTTCAGTCTTGTAATGTCACCGATTTCAGGGGCGTCCTCTCTTCTTTTATAAGCCCTTTCCTCCATTTGGCTGAGCTTTTTTTCATCCGTATGGAGGCTGACGGCACCGACCTTTTGATAACCGGTGTCCGTTTCTCCGTCAGCTTCAAGCTGCTGTATCAATTGGTTATAATAGCGGGCTCCGCCTTTTGCGATCGCATACCATGCCTGATTGCGGCGCTGCGACAGCCACGGGCAGACGATCCCTGCCGCGGCGTCAGTCGCCTGCCCCGGGTGTTTCCTGTCAAAGACCGTTACATCCGCACCGGCCTTTGCGAGATGATAAGCCGCGGACGCACCGAGAATGCCGGCTCCGATAATTATATAAGACTTCATGTGTAACACCTTTTCTATCTGTTTTGTCTTATTTATTTTAACAAATGGAGCGCCCGGTTCCTACCGGAGTCCTGACGGCGACAATGAGTTTTGAAAACGGAAACGTATAATAAAAGGAATATGTTCTTGTGTGAAAGCCGTTTTCCTCAAGAATTGCTCTGTATTGTGATGTATTTTTTATATCTGACACGGCCAATGTGCCGCCAGGCTTCAGCACCCTCACCATTTCCGTGATCGCCCGTTCCCTCTCTTTTCTGCCTGAAATGTTGTGTACGACAAAATGCGAAATGACAAGGTCAAACGATTTATCAGGAAACGGCATGGCTTGCGCGAGTCCGTCATACAAATCAATTTCCAGCGCTCCTTCTGCCCGTCTGTTCTTTTCAAATGCGTCTCTTCCGTTTCCGCCCAGATCCCAGCTTGACCATTTGTCAATCGCTGAGACGTCAGCGCCTTTTTGAGCCGCGGCGATGGCTAGCAGCCCCCGTCCCGTCCCAATATCAAGCACTTTCATGTCCGGCTTTAACCCGGAAAGCGCAAGAATGCGATGGCGGTGTGAAAGTTTAATGGCCGTTGAATACAAGAGCATCCAAAGACCGAGCACTAAAAACAAGGCACCCGTCAGCCAGCCCCAGAAAAGAGGAATCATGCCGTATAATGTGCCTGCGGCATAAAGGAGCGCAAGAAAGATAAATCCAAACGCTCCATAAGGCGCATCAATTCCGTATCTTGTTGTCATAACACTCACCCCTTTCAATATTTATCCAAATGGCATACCATATTATTCTAGCAAAAGCCGAAAGGAGATACGACCATATGAAACGCGGCATCACTTTTGACATCCCAAATGAAATCGGACGGTTTGCGGCAGATATATTACAACCGTTCCCCATCTCTTCCTATACATGGTTTATCGGTGATGGAGAGGCGTATACTGAATTCAATGAAGACACCGATACAGACCTGTTTCCGCAAAATCAGCGCATCATTCAGGGCCAAGAACTCCGTCAGCGTCTGGAAGGAGACCCTTATTATATGATTTTTGCTGAATTGAAAGCTTTCCCGAGCAGGATGGTAACGGAAATCAATACGTATGAGGAATATTTGGATAGTTCCTGTGAACTTGTGCTTCTCATTGCAGATTGCTCGTATGTAACGTTATATTGCAAAGATCCGGACATGCTCGAAGCCCTTTTTCAGCAGGCTGTACAATGCGGGTTTCACCGCGTTGACTATGTTACAGATGAGAATGACGCGAGAACGGGATTGTCTGTCTGATGAAGGTGCGTTCTTTTTATGAAGCGCCTGATAGGGCTTAGGATTCAAAATATTGACAAATTCATGTGTTTTCAACAAAAAAACAACCCCTCATGTATACTGAGTGTGTAACTTACATATGAAAGGGGTATGGCAATGAAAATCAGTTTGAAGAAAAAAGCAGGTTTTTGGAAGAAGACGGCGGTTTCATCTCTTATTTTCACCCTGTTTTTTGCCCTGATGATGAGCGGTACGGTTTTTGCGGCCGGGCTGAATAAGGATCAGAAGCGCCGGGCGGAACAGCTGACCAGCATCTTTGAAAACGGAAAGACGGAAATCCAATACGGCTATGTTGAAGCATTGGATGACGGAAGAGGTTACACCTGCGGGCGGGCCGGCTTTACGACGGCTACCGGAGATGCGCTGGAAGTAGTCGAAGTATACACGAAAGCGGTGCCGAATAACAAATTGAAAAAGTATTTGCCTGAATTGCGTCGTCTTGCGAAGGACGAAAGCGATGACATCAGCAATCTGAAAGGATTCGCTTCTGCCTGGCGCTCACTTGGCAATGATAAAGCCTTCCGCGCTGCTCAGGATAAGGTAAATGACAGCTTGTATTATCAGCCGGCGATGAAACGTTCAGAAAATGCCGGACTGAAAACGGCCTTGGCCAAAGCGGTGATGTACGATACGGTGATTCAGCATGGCGACGGCGATGATCCAGACTCCTTTTATGCCCTGATTAAACGCACGAACAAAAAAATGGGCGGGTCACCGAAAGACGGAACGGACGAGAAGAAATGGCTCAATAAATTCTTGGATGTGCGCTATGACGATCTGATGAATCCGTCAGATGAGGACACCCAGGATGAATGGAGAGAATCGGTTGCCCGAGTCGACGTTTTCCGCGATATTGTCAAAGAGAAGAACTACAATTTAAACGGGCCGATTCATGTCCGGTCAAGCGAATACGGAAGTTTCACTATTCAATAAATAAAAAAACCCCGCCATATGGCGGGGTTTTACTATTAACCGATAGAACCTTCCATTTCGAACTTAATCAAACGGTTCATTTCAACTGCGTATTCCATCGGAAGTTCTTTTGTGAACGGCTCGATGAAGCCCATAACGATCATTTCTGTTGCTTCTTCTTCAGAAATACCGCGGCTCATCAAGTAGAAAAGCTGTTCTTCAGAAACTTTTGATACTTTCGCTTCGTGCTCCAATGAAATGTTGTCGTTCAGGATTTCATTGTAAGGGATTGTATCAGAAGTTGATTTGTTATCCATAATGAGCGTATCACACTCGATGTTTGAACGGGCGCCGTCCGCTTTCCGTCCGAAGTGGACGATACCGCGGTATGTTACTTTTCCGCCCTGTTTCGAAATCGATTTTGATACGATTGTGGATGACGTATTCGGTGCAAGGTGAATCATTTTCGCACCTGCGTCCTGATGCTGTCCTTTGCCCGCAAGAGCGATAGAGAGCGTCATGCCGCGCGCGCCTTCACCTTTCAGAATGACAGCCGGATATTTCATCGTCAATTTAGAACCGATGTTTCCGTCAACCCATTCCATCGTCGCGTTTTCTTCACAAACCGTACGTTTCGTTACTAAGTTGTAAACGTTGTTCGCCCAGTTTTGAATTGTTGTATAACGGCAGTAGCCGCCTTTTTTAACGATGATTTCAACAACCGCGCTGTGAAGCGAGTTTGTTGTGTACACAGGAGCCGTACAGCCCTCTACGTAATGAACGCTTGCTTCTTCGTCAACGATGATCAGCGTACGTTCGAACTGACCCATGTTTTCAGAGTTGATGCGGAAGTAAGCTTGAAGCGGTGTTTCAACCTTCACGCCTTTAGGCACGTAGATGAAAGATCCGCCGGACCAAACAGCTGAGTTCAGCGCCGCAAACTTGTTATCAGTCGGCGGAATGACTTTCGCCCAGTGCTCGCGGAAAATGTCTTCATTTTCTTTCAGCGCGCTGTCTGTGTCTTTGAAGACAATGCCTTGCGCTTCAAGATCTTCTTTCATGTTGTGGTACACAACCTCAGATTCGTACTGTGCAGAAACACCGGCAAGGTATTTTTGCTCAGCTTCAGGAATACCGAGTTTGTCGAATGTCTGTTTAATTTCCTCAGGCACTTCATCCCAAGAACGCTCTGAACGCTCAGACGGTTTTACGTAGTACGTAATTTCGTCAAAGTTTAAAGAGTTTAAATCCCCGCCCCACTGCGGCATCGGCATGTTGTAGAAATGCTCAAGAGATTTCAGGCGGAAATCAAGCATCCATTGAGGCTCTTCTTTCATGCGTGAAATTTCTTCTACGATTTCTTTTGTCAATCCGCGCTCTGAACGGAAAATGGAAACGTCCTTATCGTGAAAACCGTACTTGTATTCACCAATTTCAGGCATTTTTTTAGCCATCCATTTTCACTCCAATCTTTTAATTGCCGCCTTTTTCGCCAGCGACTCCTTTTTCAAGTGCTTTCCATGAAAGGGTGGCACATTTAATCCGGGCCGGGAATTTCGAAACGCCTTGAAGGGCTTCAATATCCCCGAGATCTATCGAGTCGTCATACTCTTTCCCTTGCATCATGTCTGAGAAAACCTTAGACATGGAAAGGGCGGTATCAATATCTTTTCCTTTAATCGCCTGCGTCATCATGGAAGCTGAAGCCATGGAGATGGAGCAGCCTTCCCCTTCAAACTTCGCTTCCTGAACGGTATCGCCGTCAAGCTTCATTGTCAGTCTGATCCGGTCGCCGCAAGTCGGGTTGTTCATATCGACGACGATGCTGTCATCCAAAACCCCTTTGTTGCGCGGATTTTTGTAATGATCCATGATCACTTGTCTGTATAATGTATCTAAATTTGCATTAAAAGACATTTGTAAAGTACTCCTTTGTCTTTTGGAGGGCTTCCGCGAGCTTATCGATCTCTTCCTCTGTATTATACAGATAAAAACTCGCTCTCGCAGTAGCAGATACATCCAGCCATTTCATGAGCGGCTGGGCGCAATGATGGCCGGCTCTGACCGCAATGCCCTCAGCATCGAGGACAGTCGCGACATCATGAGGGTGAACCTCATCAAGATTAAATGTCACAAGTCCCGCCCGCTCTTTCGGACCGTATACCGTCACGCCGTCCAGCTGCTCGAAACGGTCAAGCGCATAGGCTGCAAGTTTATGCTCATGCCGGGAAATCTCGTCGAGTCCGATCTCTTCAAGAAAATCAATCGCGGCTCCCAATCCGATCGCGCCTGCGATAATCGGCGTGCCTGCTTCAAATTTCCACGGAAGCTCTTTCCAAGTTGATTCATAAAGCCCTACAAAGTCGATCATTTCGCCGCCAAATTCGGCCGGCTCCATATTCTCAAGCAGTTCTTTCTTGCCGTACAGCACGCCGATTCCCGTCGGGCCGCACATTTTATGGGAAGAAAGCGCGAAGAAGTCGCAATCCAAGTCCTGAACGTCGATTTTCATGTGCGGTGTGCTTTGCGCCCCGTCCACCACGATGACCGCGCCATTGTCATGAGCGATTTTGGCGATCTCTTTAATCGGGTTGATCGTGCCGAGCACATTTGACACATGAGCGACTGCCACGATCTTCGTATGGCTTGTGACAGTCTGCCGGACGTCGTCCAGTGAAAGCGTGCCGTCTTCCTGCATCGGGATATATTTTAAAGCCGCGCCGGTTGCTTTTACTGCCTGCTGCCACGGAATGATATTCGCATGATGCTCCATTTGGGTGATGACCACCTCATCACCGGGTTTTAAGCTGGCGCGGGCATAGCTCAGCGCCACCATATTCAGTGAAGTTGTCGTGCCTTTTGTGAAAATGACCTCAGCCATTGACTTCGCATTGATAAACTTACGGACTTTTTCACGCGCACCTTCATAGCCGTCTGTCGCTCTCGTGCCAAGAGTATGAACGCCTCTGTGGACATTGGAATTGTATTTGCTGTAATACTGATCAACTGCTTCAATGACAGCCCGCGGCTTCTGGGAAGTCGCCGCGCTGTCAAGGTACACGAGGTCATGTCCGTTCACTTGCTGATGAAGGATCGGGAACTGTTCACGAATATCGGTGATATTCATTATTTTACTTTCCTTTCGATGACGGAGACGAGCTGTTTCTTAACTCCTTCAATCGGAAGCTCTTTTACCACCGGAGCAAGGAATCCGTAAATGACTAAGCGCTCCGCTTCTTCTTTCGGAATTCCGCGGCTCATTAAGTAGTAAAGCTGGATCGGGTCCACACGGCCGACAGATGCCGCATGTCCTGCAGTTACATCGTCTTCATCAATTAAGAGAATCGGGTTTGCATCTCCGCGTGCTTTTTCACTCAGCATCAGGACGCGGGATTCCTGTTCAGCGTTTGCTTTAGACGCGCCGTGCTCGATTTTGCCGATTCCGTTAAAGATGGAAGATGCGGCATCTTTCATGACTCCGTGCTTCAGGATATAGCCTTCAGAAGCCTTACCGAAGTGGATGATCTGCGTCGTAAAGTTTTCCGTCTGTTCTCCTCTTCCGACAACTACGGTTTTCGTATCGCCGTATGTGCCGTCTCCGTAGAGGTTTGTCGTATTTTCAGAAATCGTGTCGCCGTCGTTCATCAGTCCGAGCGCCCACTCGATTTTGCTGTCGCGTCCGCGCGCGGCTCCGCGGCGGTTGACGTATGTTGTGACACCTGCTGACAGGTTGTCAACGGCGCCGTACGTCACGCTGGCATTATCACCTGTGACCACTTCACTGATAATGTTGAATACCGCTTCTTTCGGATTCACCGTGCTGATGTAGTTCTCAACGTAAGTGACGGAGCTGTGGTCTTCAGCGACGATCAGCACGTGGTTGAACAATGCCGTGTCATTGCTTTCATGAACGTAAACGGCCTGAACAGGCGTCTCCACCTGAACGTTTTTAGGAACATAAAGGAATGCCCCGCCGTTCATTAATGCCGCATGAAGCGCAGTCAGTTTATGTTCGTCGACCTTTACGCCGTCTTTCATGAAGTATTTCTCAACGAGGTCGCTGTGCTCACGGGCAGCCGTTAAGATGTCCGTGAAAATGACGCCTTTGTCTTTCAGTTCTTTGGAAAGAGAAAGGAAAGCAGGCGTTTGATCACGCTGCACATATAACGTTTTGTCTTCGTTTTCGATATCGATCAGCGCTTTTGCTTCATCAGCTAAATCTTCTAAAGAAGCAAGCGGCGCGTTTTCTACTGTATGCTTGTTGAACTTTGTAAAGTTCCAATTTGTGATTTTTGTTTTATCAGGCTTAGGCAGCGGCAGATCTTCAGCTTTTTCAAGAGCCTGTAAGCGCAGGTTTTTCAGCCAGGCAGGTTCTTGATGCTTTTCGGAAAAGCCTTTGACATATTCCTGATCTACGGATAGTTTCGTTTCCAATGTCATGATTATCCCCCTAACGCTTACGCTTCTTGGCCTACAGTTTCGTCTTCAATGCCTAGTTCTTGTTTAATCCAGTCATAACCTTCCGCTTCAAGGCGCTGTGCAAGCTCCGCGCCGCCGGATTTCACTACGCGTCCCTGCATCATAACGTGAACGACATCAGGCGTGATGTAGTTCAGAAGGCGCTGGTAGTGAGTGATCATTAAGCAGCCGAAGTTTTCGCTGCGCATTTTGTTGATTCCTTTAGAAACGACTTTAAGCGCATCGATATCAAGACCTGAATCGATCTCGTCAAGAATGGCGATTTTCGGCTCGATCATCATAAGCTGAAGGATTTCGTTGCGTTTTTTCTCCCCGCCTGAGAAACCTTCGTTCAGGTAACGCTGCGCCATTTCAGGGTCCATTTCAAGGAACTCCATGTTTTCGTCCATTTTGCGGATGAATTTCATAAGAGAAATTTCATCGCCTTCTTCACGGCGTGCGTTAATCGCAGAGCGAAGGAAATCGGCATTTGTCACACCGCTGATTTCGCTTGGGTACTGCATCGCAAGGAAAAGACCCGCCTGAGCGCGCTCGTCCACTTCCATTTCCAGTACATCTTTGCCGTCAAGCGTGATGCTGCCTTTTGTAACTTCGTATTTCGGGTGTCCCATAATCGCTGCTGAGAGCGTGGATTTACCGGTACCGTTCGGCCCCATGACAGCGTGGAATTCGCCGCCTTTTATTTCAAGGTTTACACCTTTTAAGATCTCTTTTCCTTCGATTTCAACGTGAAGATCCTTGATCGTTAATGTTGAAGCAGCCATATCTATACCTCCAAAATATATAATCATTATTCTCAATTTATTCTCATTCTAATTTTATAACAAATGAAAAGTAAATACAACTTTTTATATTACCCGGAACATTCCTAAAGTTTATCAAAGATCAAGGCGTAATTAAAGCTGTTTGAAACAGAAAAAGGGCGGAAATCCACCCTTTTTTACTGACCGATTTTCTCATTAAGCTGCGCTGCGAGGAACTTGCTTTTTTGATATTCAAGCTCCCTCTGCCGTTCGACTTCCATCCTTTTTGAAAGACGCCGTCCGTATTCCTCGTAGCCGATGCCGTGTGACTTCTGCATCGCTTTTTCCATTTCAGGCGTATAGTCAAGGTCCAGTCTCTCGTGGCTGGTGCAGATAATGAATCAATCCCTTCATATATTTGTTTCTATTGTAACAATGATCCGCTGCTCCGGCCAAAGAGGGTGTGCCCCTGAATCCTTTCGAATGTGCCGGAAACCGGCGCTCGCTTTATCTGAAAAACGGTATTCACACGATTGCTCATTCTAATGCGTCGTATGTCCGAATTCCTGAATACACTGCTGCACGAGGGTCACTCCCTGACTGAGAGCCGCGCCGCCCCCGAATGCCGCCGCGACGCTGATGACCTCAAGGATGTTTTCTTCTGTGGCCCCTTGGTCAAGGCAGCCCTTCGTATGATAAATCATGCAAAATTCATCTTGAGCGCTGATGCTGATGCCCAGAGCGATTAATTGTTTCTCTTTTTCAGTTAATGAATCCGCTGAGAAACACTGCTCAGTAAATTCATTAAACTTCCGCCCCATCATCGGCATTTTTTGCTCGAATATGCCTAAACCTTCTTTATATTGTTTCAATGCGTCATGCACGCTTTTTCCGTTATCCTGGTATTGAGCCACTGCCATTCCTCCAATCGTTAACCTTCCTTTTTATTATGGACAGTTCTCCGATTAATACCCGAAAAAAACCCCGGATGATTCATCCGGGGTTTTCGCTTTATTCAGATACGGGAAGCACGGCTCCGTCGTATTTTTTCTCAATAAAGTCTTTGATTTTCTTAGAGTGAAGCACTTCCATAAGCGCTTTGATTTTCTCTGATTTTTCGTCACCTTTGCGTACGGCGATGATGTTTGCGTACGGGTTGTTTTTCGTTGATTCCACTTGAATCGCATCTTTTAACGGATTCAGTTTGTTTTGAATCGCATAGTTGACGTTAATGAAGACTGCATCGCCTTCTTCTTCATTATATGCTTTCGCCGTTAATTCAGGGGCGATTTTTTTGAATGTCAGGTTTTTCGGGTTTTTCGTAATGTTTTTCGTCGTCGCTTCAATCGTTTTTACCTTCGGATCAAGTGTGATCAGTCCGGCTTTTTCAAGCATCGCCAGCATACGGCCTTGTTCAGCGACATTGTTAGTCATGATGATGGTCGCGCCTTTAGGCAGGTCTTTCAGCGATTTGTATTTTTTCGTGTAAATTCCGAATGGCTCAAGGTGAACGGCTCCGGCATTCACGAGTTTGTAATCTTTATTTTCTTTCATTTCCTGTTCAAGGTAAGGAACGTGCTGGAAGTAGTTCGCATCCACTTCATTATCAGCTAACGCTTTGTTGTACATTTTGTAATCGTTCAGCACTTTTACTTTTAATGTGTAGCCTTTTTCCTTCAAGAGCGGTTCCGCTTCTTTTAAGATTTCAGCATGCGGTGTTTTTGTCGCGGCGACAACGATTTCCTTTTTATTCGAGCCGTTTGATCCGCAGGCGGCTAAAACTCCCGCGAACACAAGCAGCAGCGCACTTAATACAATCTTTTTCAATGTAAATCCTCCCTTATCTTTTGTCTATTATATTTGTAATTACATCACCGATAATCTGAATGATAAAGACGATGATGAGTATAAATACTGTCGCTACAAACGTTACATCCGTATTATTGGACTGGTAGCCTTCTACATATGCAAGGTTTCCGAGTCCGCCTGAACCGATGGCGCCGGCAATGGCGGTAGATCCGATCAGGGCGATGGCCGTCACGGTGATGCCTGAAATTAACGCAGGCATTGATTCAGGAATCAGCACTTTGAAGATAATCGTCGATGTCTTTGCTCCCATTGATCTGGCAGCTTCGATGACTCCTTTATCGACTTCCCGGAGCGCAATTTCCGCAAGACGGGCGTAAAACGGCGCGGAGCCGATAATCAGCGCCGGCAATGCGGCATTCGGTCCTAAAATCGATCCGACCAAAATCTTAGTAAAGCCGAGAAGCAGAATAATTAAAATAAGAAACGGAATAGACCTGAAAATATTAACGACCGCCGCAATCACGGTGTTAATGATTTTATTTTCCCATAAGCTTCCCTTGCCCGTTAAAAAGAGCAGAAGACCGAGAATCGCTCCGATGATAAATGAAAAAACTAAAGCGATGACCGTCATATAAAGGGTCTCATATGTGGCCGTCCACAGCTCGGTTATATCAACGTTCGGGAACCATTTTTCAAACATTTGTGATCACCTCTGCTTCTACCTGTTTGTCTTTGATGAACCGGATCACGTTTTCTACTTCTTTTTCCTGACCGTCAATATGAATGAATAATGAACCGTAGGCTCCGTCCTTCGTCTGTGAAATTTTCCCCTGCAGAATATTAACGTCCACATCAAAGTTTCGGATCATTTCCGTAATGAGGGGCTGCTCGGCGGCCTGCCCGACAAATGAAAGCTGAATCGTTTTCCCTGTCGCTGTTTCCTGCAGAAAATGCTGGATGGTTTCTTTCGTCTCCTCCGGTTCTGTCACCTGCTGAACGAAACGCTTGGTCATCGGTTCGCGCGGGTTTCTGAAAACTTGGAGTACTTCGCCTTCTTCAACGACTTTCCCGTTTTCCATGACGGCGACTCTGTTGCAGATTTTTCGGATGACGTGCATTTCATGGGTAATGAGCACGATCGTCAGACCGAGTCTGTCATTTATATCGGATAAAAGATCCAAAATTGAATCGGTCGTCTGCGGATCGAGCGCTGATGTCGCTTCATCGCACAGAAGGACTTTCGGATTATTGGCGAGCGCCCGGGCGATGCCGACACGCTGCTTTTGACCGCCGCTCAGCTGCGACGGATAAGATTTTTCTTTCCCCTCTAATCCGACCAGTTTAATCAATTCATCAGCGCGGCGGACCCGTTCACTTTTTTTCACGCCGGCGATTTCCAGCGGGAACATAATGTTCTCCCGGACGGTGCGCGACCACAAAAGGTTAAAATGCTGGAAGATCATGCTGATTTCCTGGCGCGCTTTTCTCAGCCCGCGGCTGCTTACTTTATTTAATTCCGTCCCCGCGACTTCCACGGTTCCCGACGTCGGCTTTTCAAGGCCGTTCAGGAGACGGATTAAGGAACTTTTACCAGCTCCGCTATATCCTATAATTCCAAATATTTCGCCCTTTTTGATATCAAGAGTGACATCTTGGACAGCATTGACATCCCCATGCTTCGCTTTGTAAATTTTTGAAACATTTTGAAGATGGATCAAAGCAATCACCCGCCTTACACTATTCTAAGAAATCTTCCGGGTTTCTCCGCAAAAGAAAAGCCTTTCTGCAAAAATGAGCAGAAAGGCTTATTGAAAAAGGCCTTTCTCTCATCTTTCAAAGCAGACCGCTTCGAGTGAATTGGCACCATTTCAACATTGTTGATGGTTGCCGGGCTTCATAGGGCACTTCCCTCCACCTCTCTTGATAAGAGAAAACATATCGTATTTTCGTCCGGAAATTCTTACTGTAGAATAGCACGGCGAATGATAAAAAGTCAATAAAATAAATATTGGAAGCTATTGTCACATAGTAGATTGGCAGTTACGGCCGTTTACTGATCGCCTGAAAAAATCCGTTTGTCAGCCAGAGGATGGCCTCCAGCTTCAGCAGGGCTCTGAATGATCCTTTCACTTTGAGTTTTCCGCTTTGGATAAGCTTTTGCAAAGAGACATCACCATGCAGGAGATGGATGATTTCCGTCTGGTTTCCGTAAAAGGTCAAATTAGATTTTTCCTTTGAAGCCGACGTTTTTCTCATTTCTCCCTGTCCGTTAATTGAGACCGTTAAGGCTTCTGTTTCTCCTTGGAATGTAATCAGCAGCGTTGAGGCGTTTAATAGCGGTTTCAAAAACAGATGCTGTCCGTCATTCTCTGAAACTTCTATTTTCTCCACTCGTATAACCTCCCGTTTTAATGGCCATACATACACTTTCTCTTTTTAACGGACAGAACCCTTTATAAACCGCACGACATTTTCCTGTAAATATTGTCACATCGGGAACGTTTGCGATGTTTTTTGTTTAATCAGCTCATATAAATAGGAAACGGAGCGGAAGGCGTATCCTTTCTCAACAAGCTCTCCGCCTTTAAACAGCAAAAAGCACGGAACGCTTTCAATCTGATAGGCTTTGGCGAATGCGGGGGAATAATTCACGTTGTTTTTATAGAAGGCGGCGCCGGGCAGCATTTCTTCGACGACAGTAAGCATTTTGGACGCCAGCTGGCATGTGCCGCAAAACGGGGTGTACAAATACAGGAGATAAACGTCATCCTGAATCGATTCGAGTTCATTTTCTTGGAGTTCTTTCATGATTACCACCTCAGGTCGTTCTTTTTCAAAAATACAGTGTCAGCATCAAAGCCGGCTCTGATCAGCACAGATGCGAGATGATGGCCCGGGCACGACTCGACTTGCCTGTATGTTCTGTCTATATAAATATGTCGCGCTTCGGGAAGCTCCCGTTTCAGCTGTTTTCTTAGTTTTTCTCCGGAGTCATCTGCGTCCGTTAAAATATAGACGTCTCTGTCAAACAGGCGGTCCGCCAAATCTTCCAGTTCGGTTTGGCCGATCGTCCCGTTTGTACAGACGATTTCCGCGGGTTCGATGAGCACTTCCCTGACTTTGATTTTATCAGATTTTCCTTCTACGATAATGACCTTTTCATCTCCGTTGTACATAAGCGCGTCACCTGCCGATTGTTTTAGCGTCAGATTGAAAAAGAAGGCAGTGAAATTCACCGCCAACTGTTAACACCAGCCATTCTCATAATCGCAATCGACATATTTCGGATCGCTGCCGTTTATGACATCGGCTGTTTTATAAAATTTTTGATTTTCAAATGAAAAGCCCTGTTTGAGCTCGTACTGGTCCATGCCTGTCATCTCGCCGATGGCTTCATTTTCATGAAACAAGGAAAACCGGCCGTTTTGAAAGCGGCCCGTGACGTTCTCCGTCACATCGACCTTTTGTTTATCAAAAGCCATTTTAGACACCTCCCGTTACAGATAGAGTGTCCAAATGGCCCCTTTGCTATCCGATCAGTCTTCCTGTGTCATTTCGTCATATTGCTCAGAAGTCATGAGGTTTTCGATTTCTTCAGCATCAGCCGGTTCCACGACGATCATCCACGCTTTTTCATACGGAGACTCGTTTACGAATTCAGGACTGTCATCAAGGTCTTCGTTCACTTCCGTCACCGTTCCGTTAATCGGTGCGTACAGTTCGGATACGGTTTTGACGGATTCCACGCTGCCGAATGGCTCGTCCGCTTTAATTTCGGCGCCGACTTCCGGAAGCTCGACAAATACGATGTCGCCAAGTTCGGCTTGCGCGAAATGTGTAATCCCGATACGGGCTTTTCCGTCCTCAACTTTGACCCATTCGTGCTCTTTGGAATAACGCATATCTTTCGGTGTGCTCATCTAAATCCCTCCATTTTTTTCTTATAATAAGAAGATACCATAATTCTTTGAACCTGGCATTACATCCAATATTTTTCGAATTGGTCTTCTTTAAAGCCGACAGTGACTTTTTCGCCGTCTGTCGTAATCGGGCGTTTCAGGAGCATACCGTCTGATGCCAGAAGTTCGAGCTGTTCATCCTCTGACATATGATACAGTTTTTCCTTTAAGTTCAGCTCGCGGTATTTCATTCCGCTCGTGTTGAAAAACTTTTTCAGCTCAAGACCGCTCTTTTCATAGAGGTCTTTAACTTCTTCTTTCGACGGAGTTTCCTCCGCGATATGTATTTCGTTTATTTCCTTACCGCGGTCTTCCAGCCATTTTTTCGCATTACGGCACGTTCCGCATTTAGGGTACCAGTAAAAATTTAACGACATCTTCTTCACCCCTTGTAAATGATCGTCGTTATTTTAACACAATCACTTGTAAAAACCTATAACGTTGCTTCATGAAAAAGCGCCCCTGATGAAGGAGCGCTTTCAGCATGTGATCAGACTGTATATTTTTCTTCACGGAAGACGGCTGCTGCCGCTTCACGTTTTTTCTGAATGAGGTTTTTCGGCGTCAGGCGCGTCAGTTTACGCAGCACGGAAAGCATCATGCGGAGGGAATCTCCTTCCTCCATGGCGATCAGTGATTCTTTGGCGTGCGCTTCAATGTTCTGAAGGGCTTCCTGGGCAAAGATTTCTGTATATAACAGCTTCTGCGCGGCTTTTTCGGCACCGTCCGCCGCAATTGCTTTTTCCGTTCTGAGGACGGCGGATTCCAAAGCGTACAGCGCGCTGACAATATCGGCAATGTTCACCATGATTTCCTGCTCGCCTTCAATCTCTTTGCCGTATTTCTGCGCCGCGAGGCCCGCTGTCAAGAGGGCGATTTTTTTCGCCTGTCTGACAATGTATTTTTCCTGTTCAAGAGGTTCTGAGCCCGGCTCTTCAGGCATCAGCATCATGAGTTCATCTTGGAGCGCTTTTGCTTTTTCAAAGAGCGGCAGCTGACCTTTTACGGCTTTTTTCAGAAACGTGCTCGTTACGATCAGGCGGTTGATTTCATTTGTGCCTTCAAAAATCCTGTTGATTCTTGAGTCGCGATAGGCGCGCTCCACTTCATATTCCTGCATAAACCCGTAACCGCCGTGAATTTGAACGCCTTCGTCGGCAATGTAATCAAGCGTTTCAGAACCGCACATTTTGTTGAGCGAGCATTCAATCGCGTACTCGGCGATGGACTTCGCGACTTCGCGTCCGTCTTTTTGCTCCTCTTCCGTCAGTCTGCTCATATTATCTTCGAATAAGCCCACTGTTCTGTATACAGAGCTCTCCATGGCGTAAAGCCGGGCTGACATCGTCGCAAGCTTTTCCTGAGTGAGCGTGAAGCTTGCGATCGGCGTTTTAAATTGCCGGCGCTGGTTTGCATAAGCGGCAGACAGCTCAATCACCCGTTTTGAAGCGCCGATTGTGCCGACGGCAAGCTTGTAGCGCCCGATATTCAGGATATTAAAGGCGATGACATGGCCTTTTCCGATTTCGCCGAGAAGATTTTCTTTCGGGACTTCCGCCTGATCTAAAATCAGCGTTCTTGTCGATGAACCCTTAATCCCCATTTTTTTCTCTTCCGGTCCCGTTGATACGCCCGGATAGTTCTTTTCTACGATAAATGCGGAAAACTTATCTCCGTCCACTTTAGCGTAGACGACAAAGACATCTGCAAAGGCGGAGTTTGTAATCCATTGCTTTTCCCCGTTAAGAATATAGTGTGTGCCCGCTTCATTCAAAACAGCCGTCGTTTTCGCGCCGAGGGCATCTGAACCTGAACCGGGCTCAGTTAAGGCGTATGCCGCGATTCTTTGTCCTGAAGCCAAGTCCGGCAAATAGGTTTTTTTCTGTTCTTCCGTTCCGAAGAACACGATCGGCAATGAGCCGATACCGACGTGAGCGCCGTAAGATAGCGAAAAGCTGCCGGCACGTGAAAACTTTTCCGTAATGAAGGCTGAACTGATTTTATCCAGGCCGATTCCGCCATACTCTTCAGGCACGTCTGCTCCGAGGAGGCCGAGATCCCCGGCTTTTTTCAGCAGTCTGACCGAATGCTCAAACTGATGGTTTTCAATTTCATCTATATAAGGAAGCACATCGTTTACGACATAGTCTTCTGTCGTTTTGCCGATCATTTTATGTTCGTCTGTAAAGTCCTCCGGAGTGAATATTTGATCATATCCCGTCTCTTCAATCAGAAAGCTGCCGCCTTTTTTGACGTTGACCGTTTCCTGTTTCATGCTTCGTTTCCCCCTTGTTTTAAATGAGCTCAAATACGCCGGCAGCGCCCATGCCGCCTCCGATGCACATCGTCACCACGCCGAATTGCTCGTTTCTCCGTTTCATTTCATGAATGAGTGACAGGGTCAGCTTCGTCCCCGTGCATCCGAGCGGATGTCCGAGCGCGATGGCGCCTCCGTTGACGTTCACCTTTTCTTCATCAATCCCGAGCGATCTGATGACTTGAATGGCCTGTGAAGCAAAGGCCTCATTCAATTCAAAAAGCCCGATATCCTGTAATTCGAGTCCGGCAAGCTTGAGCGCCCGCGGAATGGCTTCAATCGGACCGATCCCCATTACCTCAGGGGGAACGCCGCCTACGGCAAAGGAACGGAATTTGACAAGCGGGGCCAATCCGAGCGACGAAGCTTTTTCGCGATCCATCAGCATGACAGCCGCCGCGCCGTCACTCGTTTGTGAAGAGTTCCCGGCCGTCACGGTTCCCGTTTTAGAAAAAGCCGGGCGGAGCTTCGCCAAGACGTCAGCCGATGTGCCGGGGCGCACGCCTTCATCCTGAGAAAAGGTAAATTGTTTTTTCCGCGGCTTATGGTCATCCCCGACTTCTGTCAGCGATACTTCAACCGGCACGATTTCGTCATTGAATTTCCCCTCTTTAAGGGCTTTCGCGGCATTCTGATGGCTGCGGACTGCAAATGCATCCTGGTCTTCTCTGGATACGCCGTACGTTTCGGCGACCTGCTCCGCCGTATGCCCCATGCTCATGTAATACTCAGGCGCATGCTCCGCCAAAGCGATATTCGGCCGTGTCACATGCCCCATCATCGGAACTTGCGACATGGATTCCGCACCGCCCGCAATGACGGTGTCACCCGCGCCGATCATAATTTTTTCAGCACCGTAAGCGATGGATTGGAGCCCGGAAGAGCAGTAGCGGTTCACCGTAATGGCCGGCACCGTATGAGGAAGCCCCGCCAGCGCACCGATATTCCGCGCCATATTTAATCCTTGTTCGGCTTCAGGTGTTGCACATCCGATAATTAAGTCATCGATATTTCCTTCATAGCCGCCTGCCCGTTTCAGCGTTTCTTTTACACAAAGCGCGCCTAAATCATCAGGACGAACGGCTGCAAGCGATCCTTTTTTCGCTTTACCGACCGGGGTTCTCGCACCGGCCACAATGACTGCTTCTCTCATAAACACCCTCCTAGTTCCGTAAAGGTTTGCCTTTGACGAGCATATGCTGCATTCTCGCTTGAGATTTCGCCTCGCCAGCGAGGCTTAAAAAGGCTTCTCTTTCAATCTCGAGTAAATATTCTTCTGAAACCTCCGTGCCGAACGGGACTCTTCCGCCGGCAATGACATGGGCCAGCTTCTTCGCAATCTTCATATCGTGATCGGATAAATAACCCGACCGTCTCATTTGGTCTGCTCCGAGCAGTAATGCCGCACAGCCGGTTTCTCCGGTGACTTTCACTTTTTTGCGGGCAGGCGGACGGTATCCGCTGTCATATAAGGAAGCAGCCAGCTGTTTCGCATCGTGCAGCAGGTGATCCTGATTCATGCTGATACGGTCTGCCGCGGACAAAATCTTCATGTCACGGGCTTCGTGTGCCGAACCGGACACCTTGGCAAGCGCGATTGTTTCAAAGGTTTTAATCGCTGCGTCCATCAGTTCACTTCCGCCGTCCAAATAATTGATGTACAGCTCTTTGTTTCCTCCGCCGCCCGGAATAAGGCCGACGCCGGTTTCAACGAGACCCATATACGATTCGCTCGCCGCCTGAACGCGTGCCGCCGGGAGACAGACTTCCGTGCCGCCGCCGAGTGTCATCCCGAATGGCGCCGCTACAACGGGTTTAGCGCTGTATTTGATGTTCAGCATCGTCTGCTGAAAACGGCGGATGACAAAATCGACTTCCATGAAGTTATCATCCTGGGCTTCCATTAAAATCATCGCAAGGTTTGCTCCCGCGCAGAAATGTCTGCCTTGGTTACCGATGACAAGACCTTTATAATTCCGCTCCGTTTCCTCAAGCGCATTGTCAATCATCTGAATAATGTCTAAGCCGATCGCGTTGCTTTTCGTATGAAATTCCAGCAGCGCGACATCATCGCCGAGATCAATCAGACTTGCGCCGCTGTTTTTAGTGATAACGCCTTTTGTTTCTTTTAACGTCTGCAGGCTGATCCGTTTCGGATTTTCTTTCACAGCCCTGTATTGGCCGTCTGAATAATAAAATTGTGTTCCGTTTTCCTTCATATAAAATGTTTCATGGCCCTGATCAAGCATTTCTTTCACCCAGCCGGGGAGTGCTGCGCCTTCTTCTTCGAGCCGCTCCGCTGATTTTCTGACGCCGATGGCATCCCACATCTCAAACGGTCCGAGCTCCCATCCGAAGCCCCATTTCATGGCGTCATCAATTGCTTTAATATCATCAGCGATCTCACCTAAAAGCCGGGCTGAGTATAAGAGTGTTTGCGATGTGATATTCCAAAGCAGGCGTCCGGCGCGGTCATCGGAATATACAAGCGCTTTCATTTTGCCTTTGGCACCCTTTGCCTGTTTGGCGGCTTCTAAAGCGGGCGTCTTCATTTTCGAGCGCTCACCGTATGTCATGGTCAGCGGATCGAGTTCATATATTGTTTTACCTTCTTTTTTGTAAAATCCTTGGCCTGATTTGCTGCCCAGCCAATTGTTTTTCAGCATGTCATTCATAAATTCAGGAAGCTTAAACATGTCTTTTTCAGCACCGTCGGCTTTATCATACACATTTTTTGCCACATGAGCGAAAGTATCAAGCCCCACAACGTCAAGGGTTCTGAAGGTCGCGCTTTTCGGTCTGCCGATCAAAGGCCCGGTCACCGTGTCCACCTCGCCGATGCGGCAGCCGGAAGAAAGCATTTCTCTTACCGTGACCAGCAGGCCGTACGTACCGATGCGGTTGGCGATAAAGTTAGGCGTGTCTTTTGCGATGACGACACCTTTCCCAAGCGTGTTTTCTGCAAATGAAGTCATAAACTCCAGCACGTCAGGATCTGTTTCCTGAATTGGAATGATTTCCAGAAGCTTCAAGTAGCGGGCCGGATTAAAGAAATGGGTTCCTAAGAAATGAGCTTTAAAATCGGCAGATCGGCCTTCCGCCATTTTTGTGACGGAGATACCGGACGTATTGCTCGACACGATGCTTCCCGGTTTCCGGTATTCATCAACGAGTGAGAAAATCTGTTTTTTTACGTCAAGATTTTCGACGACGACTTCAATAATCCAATCAGCATCCTTCAATTGAGCTGCGTCATCTTCCAAATTCCCCGCCGTTATATAGTCGAGATTGGCAGCCGAAGTCAGCGGCGCCGGTTTTTGCTTCAGCAGCTTTTGCATGGCCGATCGGCTCAGTCTGCTGCGGACCTCCGGGCTTTCTAATGTCAGCCCTTTTTTCGTCTCATCCTTTGTCAGCTCGTTTGGCACAATATCAAGCAGCAGGACGGGAATTCCGATGTTAGCCAAGTGCGCGGCAATTCCGGACCCCATAACGCCTGATCCGAGAACGGCTGCTTTCTTTATAAACTTGTGCATGAGTCATCCCCCTTGAACTTTGAATGAATAGTCATTCATTTTTTCGGCAAAAAAAATGAAACCCTTTTCTTCTTTCATCTTAAAAGATTTTCAAGATGACTTCAATAGCAAATATGGAATTTTTTAAAATTTTTCGGCTTCCGCATGTTCCATGGCGCGGGCGGGAAACTTAAACCCGGAGGTGAAGGGAATGGTGCGAGGGAGAAAAGATCCGTCTTCTGCCGCAGTGAGCGCGGCCAGCATGAAAGGAAATGCGGGACCGAAGCAAAAATACGGCGGCGGCAAACGGACGAGCCAAAATCAGCAATATAAAAAAGACAACATGGAATAACATACTGCGGCTGCTTTTTGGAGCAGCCGTTATTTTTTGAAGATCCCTTTCAGCACAAACGCCGCATTTGCCGGGCGCTCGGCAATTCTTCTCATCAAGTACCCGTACCAATCGGTTCCGTACGGGACATACACCCTCATCCTGTATCCTTCTTCGGCAAGCTCCTTCTGGCGCTCCGTTCTGATGCCGTACAGCATTTGGAATTCAAACTGCTCCCGGGGAATCTGATGCTCGCTGATGAGTGTTTTCGTATAAGAAATGATGTCATCATCATGTGTTGCCACCGCCGTTTCATGGCCGCTCAAAAGCTGCAGCTTAATCAGCTGCTGAAAATGAAGATCGGTTGCTTTTTTATCAGGGAACGCAACGGCCGCCGATTCTTTATAAGCGCCTTTTACAAGCCTGAGCCGCGGCTTATATGGCATCAGACCGCTGATGTCTTCAGCTGCCCGGTACAAATAAGCCTGAATGACGGTGCCGAGCATCGGAAAATCCGGCTTGCACCGCTTATACAGCTCAAGCGTACGGCCGCATCTTGAATAGTCCTCCATATCAATCGTTACAGGCACGCCGCGTTCTTTTGCCTCCGTCAATATGTCTCTGACATGCTGTTCCGCGAGTTCCTCGGAAATATCCAGACCGATGGATGTTAATTTCAGCGACAGCTCACAATCCAGTTGATTCTCGGCAATCGCCCTGATTGCTTTTTTACATTCTTCCGCCGTCCTTTTCGCATCCTTCTCTGAACCCGCATATTCACCTAGATAATCAATCGAAGCCGACAGCCCTTTTTGGTTCAGCCGCTTTACCGTTTTCACAGCTTCCGTGAGCGTTTCCCCTGCAACGAACCTTCCCGCGCCGAAGCGGATTCCGTAAGCCTGGGCGAATTTTGTAAGCATTTTATTTTTCGACAAAAATAAACATATGCTCCGCAGCAAGGATGAACTCCCTCCTTTTTCTTTTATTCGTGTATGAATTTCCGGTCGCAGAGAAAGCTAAAAAGAACAGAATTGAAGGAGGCGTTTATATGAACAACCAAGAGCAGCACGGAAACTTGCCGCCTGCCGTCATCTCAACGAAAGACCATTTGTATCTTGAGGACATGCTGAACTGGAATCTGCTTGCCATGAAAAAAGCGCATTTTATGGCGGAACACTGCCAGAATCAGACGTTAAAACAAGAGCTTGATCAGATCGGCCGGATGCATGAGAAGCATTATCAGCACATATTAGGCCGCTTGAACCCCGATCAAGGCGGACAGACAACAACAGGCTACATGCAATAGGAGGACAATACATGGAACAGCAAAATCAAAAAATCACGAATCCGCAAACGCCCGTGCCCAATACGGCGCAAATGAATGACAGAGACTTGGTCAATGAGCTGCTGACGACGGAAAAATACATCACGGCTTCATATTGCACAGCCCTGCACGAGTTCAGCCACGAGTCTCTTTATCAAGATATTCAGGCGATTTTCGATGAGTCACAAAAAGCGCAAAGAAGATTATACGATGTGATGTTTCAAAATGGCTGGTATTCCATTGAAGCCGCCGATACCCAAAAGCTTCAGCAATCGTATCAGAAGTTCCGGCAGACCATTCAGCAGCAGTCTCCTTACCAGCAGTAAAACGAAGAAGGATTTGATGTTTTCGCCAAGCATCAATCCTTTTTTATTTTTGCACAAAAAGATTGACTTATCATTAATCCTTATTTATATTTAACTAATGTTAATTATTTTCTCGAGGAACAAGATGAGGAGGAGTTATGAAAAACGCGGATCAATATGTGTCTGACATTCAGAAATCCCTTCAGACGCTGCTGCAAAACATACAGCCTGAAATGGTGGAAAGCATGGCAAAACACGAGGTGACGCCTGCCCAATTATTTGTTTTAGCCAGCCTGAAAAAACACGGGAGCTGCAAAGTTTCCGAAATTGCGGAACGCATGGAGGTAAAGCCGAGCGCAGTGACGCTGATGGCCGACCGCCTCGAACAAAAAGGACTTATCGTCCGCAAACATAACCAGCAGGACAGACGCGTCATCGACATCAGCCTCACCAAAAAAGGCGAAACAAAATTCGAAGATGTAGTGGAAGGACGGAAAGCGATACTGGCGCGAAACCTGTCCGTTCTGACTGACGACGAACTGATTCAGTCCGTGAACATCATCCGCAAAGTAGCGGAAGCCGCCGAGAAATACGCGGCTGATCAAAAAGAAAACGAATAGAAAGAGGAGCTGCCGAAACATGAGCATTGAAAAGAAAGATCCAAAACGCACATTATTAATAACAGGCTTAATCATCGCCATGTTTTTCTCAGCCCTTGACGGCACCATCGTAGGAACAGCGATTCCTAAAATCGTGGGTGACCTCGGGGGATTAAGCATGATGACGTGGCTGACCACGGCATATCTTTTAACTTCGACGACGATCGTTCCGATTGCGGGGAAACTTGCAGATTTATTGGGGCGCCGCGTCGTTTATGTGTCAGGTTTATTGATTTTTATGGGAGCTTCCGCACTGTGCGGAATGGCCAGCAACATGACGGAACTGATTATTTTCCGCGGACTTCAGGGAATCGGCGGCGGTGTCATGATGCCGATGGCCATGATCGTCATCGGGGATTTGTTCACAGGGAAACAGCGTGCTAAGTTCCAAGGGCTTTTCGGAGCGATTTACGGCCTTGCTTCCGTTATCGGCCCGCAAATCGGGGGCTGGATTGTTGACTCTTTAAATTGGAAATGGGTTTTCTATATCAACCTGCCAGTCGGAATCTTAGCCGTGATCTTTATCGCAAGAGGACTTCAAGGCAGAAAACAGACTGGGCCGATTAACTTTGACATCGCCGGCATTTTCACAATGATTGTCGGAATCGTCAGCCTCCTTCTCGCGCTCAGCTTCGGAGGAAAGGATTACGCATGGGGCTCTTGGCAGATTCTCGGTCTCTTTGCGCTTGCGCTTGCCGGGATTGTCGGATTCATTTTCGCTGAAATCAAAGCAAAAGAACCGATTCTGCCGATGTACCTGTTTAAAAACAGAACGTTTACCGTACTGAATCTGATCGGCTTTTTCATGAGTATCGGCATGTTCGGCGCCGTTACGTTCGTTCCTTTCTTTATGCAGGGAATTATCGGAGTCAGCGCCACCGCGTCCGGCACGATTATGACGCCGATGATGGTATCTATGATTATCACAAGTATTATCGGAGGCCAGCTGGTTTATAAGATCGGTATTAAACCGCAAATCATGATCGGCATGCTGATCATGGCCGTCGGCTTCTTCTTATTAACGACCTTGCAGCTGGATACAAGCAAGCTCGCGGCTACATGCTATATGGCCGTGATCGGTCTGGGAATGGGGCTTGTCATGCCGCTTCTCACACTCGCTCTGCAAGAAACGTTTTCAAAAGAAGAGCTGGGCGTTGTGACTTCATCAAGCCAATTTTTCCGGATGATCGGGGGAACGTTCGGCATTACGGTGCTCGGCGCTGTCATGAATGCCAGATCAGGAAGCCTTTTAACCGACAGACTGGTGCCTTACTTAGATTCACTCCCGAAACAGGCAAGTGCCTTTGCCGCCCAGTTTAAAGGGATGATTGACAAGAATCCTGAAGGGCTGCTTCAATCCTTGTTCAGTCAGGAATCGATTAAGCAGATTCCGGCCGCATTTTCTTCCCATATCGTGCCGGTTTTGAAAACGTCACTGATGGATTCGCTTCACAGCGTGTTTTTCACAGGCCTGGCCTTTATCGCTGCCGGATTGATCCTCACGCTGTTTGTTAAATCAATTAAGCTGACAAACAAAAAGACAGGCAAACAAGAAGAAAAGGCGAAAGCCGTTTAACAAAAAAACCCCGCGGATGCCGCGGGATTTTTTTATATCATCTTGGCCTCTCCGTTTCCGAATGACCAGTCTTCCGCCTCATTGGAAATCGGGGGTGAAAATTATTTAATAAACCTTAAACATTTCATCGTTATCTTTATAGTACGACATAATAAAGTCACGAAAATTTCTTACCGAAGAAGATAACAGCCTATGTCTCATCCAAGATAAGCCGACTGGATATGAAGCAGAGTGATCAGTCACTTTTATAAAATTCAGCCCCAATGTTCTGCAAACTGAAATAGGAAGCAACGCAACACCTCGATCCAGCTTTATAATCTCGACAAGTAAATGAGAATCCGCCTCAAATGCAATATTTGGGGTGAAACCGGCTTTTTCACAAAGCGAGGCTGTAAAACCGCTATACTCTTCATTATTAGCAAGGGTAATAAATGGTTCATCGGCGACAAGACGTAAAGAAATTTCGGTTTTACCCGTAAATCGGTGGTTTGAGGGCAAAGCCAGAACAATATCTTCATTTACCAGCACACAACTCTCTATCTCTTCATCTTGAATCGGATGACCTGTTATTCCTAAATCAATGTCCCCTTTTTTTAAACTTGTTAGGATCCCGCTTTTAACTCCGATGGCTTGGAGAATTTTTGATTGAGGGGAGCGGTTGATATATTCACTCATCAGTCCTGCAAGGAATCTTGGATTGGAAATAGATATTCTTATGGTATCAGAAATTTGATGTTCCTCCAATTGAATCTCCGTTTGTGCATTTTCAATCTCAGTAAAAATCCTGTTTACATGTTTTAAAAGAATCTTCCCTGATGAACTCAGCTTAATATTTCTGCCTTTTCTCTCAAACAAAGCTGTTCCCAGTTCATTCTCAAGTCTTTTTATAGTGAGACTTAAAGAAGGCTGGGCAATCTTTAATTGTTCTGCTGCTTTAGAAATATGCTCAGTATAGGCAACTGTCTGAAAGTATTTTAGCTGCAGCAATTCCATCTGTCTGCATCCCCCTCATTTATTTCAATAAATATATATATAACTTATTATGTATTAGATTAAATGTAAATGCGGATGTAAGATAATAGCATAGTTAAAGAAAAGGAAAGGGTGTCATGCAATGAAAATTGATGTGAAAGATATAGCAAAAAATTTAAATACGCCACTAACGGCTCCTGCTTATCCTATCCCAAATTATAAATTTGTTAACCGTGAATATTTAAATATTATTTACCGAACGGATGAAAAAGCTTTACGTGCGGCAGTGCCAGAACCTCTTGAAATTACTGAACCTTTTGTGAAATTCGAAGTGATGCGGATGCCCGATGTTTCCGGACTTGGTGCCTATACAGAGGCGGGACAAGTCATCCCTGTCAGCTTTAATGGTGAAGAAGGAGATTATGTACACTCTATGTATGTAGACAATTTCCCGGCTATTGCAAGCGGACGGGAACTTACTGCATATCCAAAGAAATTGGGCGCCCCTAAGCTGTATATAGACTCTGATACTCTCGTTGGCACATTAGATTATGGCAGTCTTCGTGTGGCAGCTGCGACTATGGGATATAAACATTTCGAAATGGACAAGGAAAAAGCGAAAAGGGAAATTTGCCGACCTAATTTTATGGTTAAGATGGCTACTGATTACAATGGTGATTTAAGGGTTTGCGATTTGGTGCGGACGCAAATAACGAATATAGAAGTTAAAGGTGCCTGGTCTGGACCGGCGCGGCTTCAATTATTTGAACATGCTCTGGCGCCTCTTGCAGATTTGCCTGTATTAGAAGTCGTTTCAGCATCTCATATTATTACGGATTTAACCTTAAATGCAGCACAGCCGGTTTATAACTACTTAGAGGAAAAATAAGGAGACGTTTACAATGAGAATTGCAATTTTAGGAGCAGGTTCTTTAGGAACCATAGTTGGAGCATATCTGTCTGCTGGCGGAATGGATGTCGAATTGATTGATTCATACAAAGAACATGTAGATACTTTAAATCAAATAGGTGCTAAAGTAGTTGGTACAACGGCATTTCAGGCAAAGGTGAAAGCCATTACACCTGAAAACAAGTCAGGCAAGTATGACTTAATATTACTTCTGACGAAACAATTATATAATGACTCCATTCTTAAAGAGTTACTGCCTTTTTTAAAGGATGATAGTGTAGTATGTTCCTTGCAAAACGGTATACCTGAACAGAAAGTTGCTTCGATCGTTGGTGATGAACGTGTTATTGCGGGTTCTGTTGAATTTGGTGCTACGTTTATTGAACCAGGCGTATCCAGACTTACAACTGAGTATACTCAATTTAAAGAGTACGCTTTTCAAATTGGAGAATTAAATGGTGAAACAACAAAAAGAATCCAGCGTATTAAATCGGTTTTAGACCTTATCGGCGGAACACATATTTCCGATAATTTAGTTGGAACGAAGTGGTCAAAATTACTTATCAATAATGCGTTCAGTGGTTTATCGGCAGCATTAAACGGAGAATACGGAGACATTCTTGACCATGAAATCGGCATTGTCAGCGCAGTTCATATCGCAGATGAGACGATTAAGGTTGGACACGCCAATGGTGTCAAATTTGCGAAAATGGGCGGCCTTGATTTAGAATCTTTGGAATTAAGAAGTGAAAATGAGATTCCTGAACGTATTCAAACATTTAGGGCAGCCATGGAACCATCCAGGCTTTTAAGAGCAAGTATGCTTCAGGATCTTGAGAAGAAACGCAAAACTGAAATTGATTATATTAATGGAGTCATTCCCAAAATGGCAGAAGGTACTGGAATTTCAACACCTTTTAATGATTTGGTTGTAGCACAAGTCAAATGTGCCGAGGAATCTCAAACAGTGCCCAATTTTGATACAAATATAAAAGCATTTGAAGGGTTATTACGTATCCGAAAGGAAATGTGATATATAGGAAAGAGAGAAAGGGATTGCTGCGGCGGTCCTTTTTTCTTGGTCCAGCAAGTAAACAAACGGGTGTGTTAGTTACATAAAAGTTCTTCGTTATGAATTGAACGGCGCCTTTATTGATTCCTTTTCAGCAAAAAAAGCTTCCGGCACCTCTCTTTGATGCCGAAAGCTTTTTATTGTTTTTTTCTGTGAGCTTCATTGAGCTGTTTAATGTGCTGTATCGCAGCTTTGATGCCCTCTTTGGCGTCCGGGTAGGATTGATTCCAATGTTTGACGAGCGGCGGCATGCTTTTTGCGATATGTGTATACAAAATCCACTGCCTGACTTCTTCCTTTACATCCGGGTTTGTTTCGCCAAGCAATAGTTCCGTGTATTTCTCAAGCAGGCCGTCCAGCTGCTGCTGCAGTTTTTCTTCCATACCGTTTCCTTCCCTTTTTCATGATTATGACAATCGGGCGGTGAGGGCCGCTTCCTGCACGATACATCTGCCGCGTCCGTGCGGAATGCAAAGCGGCGTGCCGAACAGCGGATCTTGCGTTACCTGGCAGTTCATCGCAAAGACCTGCTGTACAAGCTCGCAAGTGATGACTTCTTCGGGACGGCCCTCTGCGTAAATCTGTTTATCCTTAATGGCGACCAGATAATGGGCATAACGGCATGCCAGATTGAGGTCGTGCAGCACCATGACGATTGTGCGTTTTTCTTTTTCATTTAATTCAAACAGCAAATCAAGAATTTCAATTTGATGCGTCATGTCGAGATAAGTTGTCGGCTCGTCAAGCAGAATGATATCCGTATCCTGAGCGAGTGTCATCGCAATCCATGCACGCTGGCGCTGTCCGCCTGACAAGGAATCCACAGGACGGTCGGCCATTTCCTCAAGCTTCGTCGCTTTTAGCGCTTTTGTGACTGCGTCTTCGTCCTCTTTGGACCATTGCTTCAGCCAGCTTTGATAAGGGTATCTTCCCTGCTTCACAAGCTGATGCACCGTCAGGCCTTCGGGAGCTGACGGACTCTGCGGCAAAATAGCGAGCTCTCTTGCCACTTCCTTCGTCGGAAGCTTAGCGATGGCTTTTCCTTCTAACAGCACAGAACCGCCCCTCGGTTTCATCAGCCGGGCCAATGAACGTAAAAGCGTCGATTTTCCGCAGCCGTTGCTTCCGATCAATACAGTGATTTCGCCTTTTGGAATCGCGACATCCAATTCGTCAATGATAACAGTCTCTCCGTACCCTAAGCTCAGCGTCTCTGTAGAAATTGCACTCATACCGCTAACCGCTCCTTTTTTGAGTTTCCCAACACTATGTATATAAACAAATTGCCTAAACATTCAACGTGAGATCATGATTATATTGTAACAGAAATTAATGACTCTGAATATCATTATCAATTAGTTTTGGGCAAAAAAGCAGCGGACGGCGGTTATTTTTTTATTTCCGTCATTTCTCCGTCGTTCTTTTTCAGTTTCAGATAAAAATGGTCATAGCGGCTGTCTAAATTAAAAGCCGAGAGCACCTGCCGGACGACCTCGCTTTCCTGCATCCGGCCGTTTACGGCAAGTTCTCCGAGGATCATCTTCATTTCATCAAGCGCTTCCTCGCCCTCTCTGTGAACCCCTGAGAGCTTGTCCCGGATGTCCGCCTTTTCATGACCGCTTTTTCTTTCATACAAACCTTCATAGCGGTTATGCTCTCCGGCTCCGTAGCTGACGCGAAGGGAAAAGCTGCTGTAAGGAACCGGCTTCGCGGATGACACGGGTGTGCTGTCTTGTTCCGCTTCCCGTTTTTCTTCATTCAATCGGCAGCCGGCAATCAGCATCAGCGTAAGACATAAAACGCCCGCCGTTCTGATCCATTTCATGCGATTCACTCCCATTCCATTCCGATCGTTTTTAGGTATTTCCAAGGGAGGCGGCTGTCATTCACGGAACAAAAAAGAACCGGAGCGGTAACAGCTCCGGCCGGTTCATCTCCAGATTATCATTCAGTCAGCTCTAAAAATTCCTGCACATCCTGTACGGCAAGGCGGACCGCGTCTTCCCAAAACGACCGTTCCGTGAGATCCGCTCCAAGGTGCTTCATCGCCAAATCCTCAACGGTCATCGAAGCCGTGTCACACAAAAGCGCGATATATTTTTCTTCAAAATCCGCTTTTTCCCGAAGAGCTCTTGCGTATATTCCAAGCGAAAATAAATAACCGAACGTGTACGGAAAATTGTAGAACGGCACTCCCGTAATATGAAAATGCAGTTTTGACGCCCAGAAATGAGGATGGTATTCCCCTAATGAATCGCAAAATGCTTCTTTCTGCGCCGCTTCCATCAATTCATTCAATTTATCAGCCGGAACGACGCCCTGCTTCCGCTCTTCATAAAAACGCGTTTCAAATAAAAATCTCGCATGAATATTCATAAACATGGCTACGCTTCTTTGAATTTTATCTTCAAGCAAGAACAGCTTTTCATCCTTTGTCTCCGCTTGTTTCAAAGCGGCGTCGGCGACGATCATTTCCGCAAAGGTCGAGGCTGTTTCAGCCACATTCATGGCGTAGGCTCTGTTCAGCTGCCGCACTTGAAGCATGGCCTCCTGATGGAACGCGTGACCGAGCTCATGCGCCAGCGTCGATACATTCGAAGCGCTTCCGGAAAACGTCATAAAAATCCGGGATTCTCCGCTGTCGGGAAAGCTGGTGCAGAAACCGCCGACCCGTTTGCCGCTGCGGTCTTCCGCTTCTATCCACCGATCGCGGAACGCTTTTTCCGTGAATGCGGACAGCTTTTTGCCAAACGTCGAAAATTGGCTGACGATCAGATTAGCCGCTTCATCATATGTGTATTCTTTCGGCGCCTCGCCGATCGGCGCGTCCACATCATACCAATTCAGGCGCTCAAGCCCTAAAAGAGACGCCTTTCGATTCAGGTATTCGGCAAAAGGCTTTTTATGATCGGTAATGACCTGCCACATGACATCCAGCGTTTCTTTTTTCATCCGATTGATCGCAAGCGGCTCTTCCAAAGCGCTTTTCCAGCCCCGCGCTTTATAGATTTCCGTGCGGAAGCCGGCCAGATGGTTCAGCGTGCTGCCGAAAAGCTCCTCTTCTCCTTTCCAGGCTTCATTAAGCTCTTTGAACACTTGACGTCTGATGCGGCGATCCGGGTGCGCCATCATATTTTCCGCTTGGCCGACCGACAGCTCTTTATCCTCAAACGGAATCTTCATTCTGCCGACAGCCGCATTATACAGGTCGCCCCATGCATGGTAGCCGTCAACGGCCAGGCCTTCAATCAGCCTTTCTTCTGAAGCGCTGAGCTTCTCTCTGACCCGGTCTCTTCTCTCATTTAAGACATATGTGAGATCCTGAAGTTCCGGTTTTTGCAGCAGCTCCTCCCAGACCCGCTCGTCAATCCGGGCAAGTGTATCGTCAAGGGTCACCAGAGCGGATTTAAAATCACTGCTCAGCTGATTGATCCGCGCTCTCCATTCATTCGCTTTCTGATCATGAGTGTTCTGAGCCTGAAGACAGCCGACGAACGCTCCCGCCTGCCTGATCATGATCGCTGACCGTTCAAACCTATCAATCAGATTGATCAGCTCCCGGCTTTCATCCGCGTGCGTCGGAACTGTAAATGCTTCAACCGCATGTTGAAAAGCGCTTAGATGCTTTTTGAGCTCTTGTATGTATTGCTGAAACTCTTCCGACCGGCTCCCGCCCTCAAAAATGGAGTTTAAATCCCATGTTTCCTTCAATCCCTCTAATGCCATCTTTTCTTTACCCCTTTCTATCCGAAGCTGACTCCATTATAAAACAATTCTGACATATTTCCGAACGATTTCTCCTTCTTTCCGCGAGATGTTATACACTATGAGATAAGAACAAACGGGGAGGATTATAAGATGAACAGAAAAGTTGCCATTGTAACCGGCGCAACGAGCGGATTCGGGATGCTGACAGCGCTGAAGCTCGCCCGGTCTTATCACGTCATCGCAACAGCCAGACAGCCGGAGAAAGCTGTAATACTGAAAGAGGCCGCCGCTCAAGCGGGTGCATCCGAACATATTACGGTCGTTTCTTTAGATGTGACAAATGAGCAGTCGGTGTCTGACTTCGGGAACACCATCAGCGGTTTCGGACCGATTGACCTGCTTGTCAATAACGCCGGCACTGCGTACGGAGGGTTTATTGAAGATGTGCTGATGGAACATTACAGACAGCAGTATGAAACAAATGTATTCGGTCTGATTCATGTCACAAAAACCGTGCTGCCTTATATGCGGAAACATGGCGGGGCGAAAATCTTCAATATCAGCAGTATCAGCGGACTGACCGGTTTCCCGGCTCTATCTCCGTATGTCTCTTCCAAATTCGCGGTTGAAGGGTTTACAGAGTGTCTGCGCCTCGAGCTTCTGCCTTTAGGAATTGATGCCGCTTTAATAGAACCGGGCTCCTATAAAACGTCTATTTGGGAGACGTCTCTCTCCAGCCATATTACGGCGCCCGGCAAAGACTCGCCTTATTATCGCTTTTATCAGCCCCTTGAAGCTTACTTCAAAGCCAACGCATCCAAAAGCGGCGATCCTGATGACGTAGCGGAGCTGATTTATCAATTGGCACAAAGGAAACGGCTGAAGAAACTGCGGTATCCGATCGGCAGAGGCGTTAAGCTGACATTGGCTTTCCGCTCACTCTTTCCGTGGTCCGCTTGGGAATCGATTATAAAGAAAAAGCTGTTCACTTAAACTAAATTATAATAATTATAATTTAGTATTGATTTTTATTTGATACGTGATATAATTAAATTAACAGATCACAGGGAGGACGATGAATATGAATACACAAAACGCGAAAAAAACTGAAACTCTTGTTGAGAAATCAATGAACACACAATTATCAAACTGGTTTATCCTTTACTCTAAGCTGCACCGCTTCCATTGGTATGTAAAAGGCCCTCACTTCTTTACGCTTCATGAAAAATTTGAAGAACTGTATAACGAAGCGGCGGAAACGGCGGACGCCATCGCAGAGCGCCTTCTGGCCATCGGCGGACAGCCTGCGGCGACTTTGCACACTTACCTTGAACAAGCTTCCATTACGGATGAAGGTCAGGAAAAAACGGCGTCTGAAATGGTGGAATCACTGGTTCAAGACTATAAACAAATCAGCCGCGAATCAAAATTTGTCATCGGCATCGCCGAGGAACAAAATGACCCGTCAACTGCCGACCTGTTTGTCGGATTAGTTGAAGAAGCGGACAAGCATGTGTGGATGCTGTCAGCCTACTTGGGAGAATGAAGAAAAAAGCTGAACCTCAGTTGAAGGTTCAGCTTTTTTTATGCGTTCAGCTTGCGCTTTCAGTTTGTTTCGTTAATGTGACGTTCAGCGTCTTTTTGCTTCCGCTTCTGAGCACTTGAACAGTCGTTTTATCGCCGATTTTCAACTGGTTATATAAGATCTGTCTGATATCGGCGCTGCTGTCGACATCTTTGCCGTTCAATTGTACAATGACGTCATTTGATTTGATGCCCGCTTTCGCAGCCGGTGAGCCGGATTGCACTTCTTTTACATAAACACCCTTAGACAGCTGGTCGCCGAACAGTCCGAGCGTGTTTTCCTGATAGGTTTCCGGCACTTGCGCCATGTCAATCATCTGCACACCTAAAAATGGGCGCTCGACTTTTCCTTTTGCAAGCAGCTGGTCGACTATCGGTTCTACATCATTGCTCGGAATGGCAAAGCCCAGTGACTCCACGCCGTTTTCACTGACTTTCATGCTGTTGATCCCGATGACCTGGCCGCTTGAGTTGATTAACGGGCCGCCGCTGTTTCCGGGGTTAATCGCCGCATCCGTCTGAATTACGTTCATTTCCACCGTGCCTTGGGATGTATCGGCGTCCACCGTTCTGTTCAGCCCGCTGATGACACCTTGTGTGACGGTGCCGGAAAACTGCTGGCCGAGCGGGTTGCCGATGGCAATCACTTTATCAGCAATGCGGAGCTTGGAGGAATCCCCGAAGCTGGCCGCTTTTTTGACATTGGACGAGCTGATTTCCAATACAGCCAAGTCACTGATGGCATCCTTTCCGACAAGCTTTGCCGTTTCGGTTTTCCCATTGTAAAGAGTGACCGACAGTTTGTTCGCCCCTTCTACGACATGATTGTTTGTAATGATGTACGCTTTTTCGCCGTCTTTTTTGAAGATGACGCCTGACCCCGTGCCGCTTTCCGTTTCAGAGCTTGAACCGCCGTCAAGTCCGAACTGGCTGCTTTGCGAAGCTTGGTAGTTGGACACTCCGACAATCGCAGGCTCCAACTCTTCTACCATATCCGCTACGCTTGAGGTATTTTTCAAAGGCGTTGACGTAAAATTCGAAGACTGAACTTGTTTCGTATCAGAAACGGCTTCTGTCTTATGCTGCTCACCCGGCAGGTTCGGCACGATGCCAAGCACGAGGCCGCCGCCGATAATGCCGCCTAAAATCGGGCTCAGCCAAGCGGCTCTCCGTTTTTTTTCTTTTTTCACGGCAGCCTTTTTTTCAAATTCCGTACCGGCAGCCGTCTCGTTTTCCGGTTCTTTCGAGACGGGCCCTTCAAGCAGCTCGGGCTCCTGATGGCTGATCTGCTGCTGTTCATTTCTGTTTTGCTCCGTATGTGAAAGATCTGACTGATCGCGGCTTCTGCCGTCATCTCGATGATCGTTCATATTCACGCACACTCCTTCAGCATGTTTTCATTCTATCGATTACATATTCATCGCATGTACAAGTTCTATTGTCCCAATAATAAGGAGAAAAGCAAAGCTCCAAAACAAAATGTGTTTGAACATGTTATCTTCCCCGCTTTTTTTCTTCCTTTCTTCCCTTATACACATCATAAACAAACATTGTGGGATAAAAATGAAAAGAATATGTGAAATTATGAAAATGCGGCTTGAGTATGTTAAAACTAGTATAATGACGTTGAAAGGATGTGAAATGCCTTGTCATACACCATTTATCTAGTTGAAGATGAGGATAACCTGAATGAACTGCTCACAAAATATTTAGAGAATGAAGGCTGGAACATTACATCTTTCACAAAAGGCGAAGATGCCAGAAAGCAGATGCAGCCGTCTCCCCACTTGTGGATTCTTGACATCATGCTTCCGGATACGGACGGCTATACATTGATAAAAGAAATAAAAGAAAAAGATCCCGATGTGCCGGTCATTTTCATTTCCGCGCGGGATGCCGATATTGACAGAGTCCTCGGGTTAGAGCTTGGAAGCAATGATTATATCGCCAAGCCTTTTTTGCCGAGAGAGCTTATTATTCGGGTCCAGAAACTGCTCGAGCTCGTGTATAAAGAACAGCCCGCCGCAAAGAAAACCGGCATCACCGTTTCTTCCTACAATGTGATCGAAGATGCCCGTGAGGTTTATGATGAAACCGGCAGCCTGGTCAATTTGACATCTAAGGAATTTGATCTGCTGCTTTTATTTCTTCACCATAAAGGACACCCCTTTTCCAGAGAAGATATCCTGCTGAAAATATGGGGCCATGATTATTTCGGCACTGACCGGGTGGTCGATGATCTTGTGCGGAGGCTGAGAAAAAAAATGCCCGGGTTAAAGGTTGAGACCATTTACGGATTCGGCTACAGGATGATGACGTCATGAAAAATAAGCCGCTTGCTTTTCAAATTTGGGTGGTCATCTCAGGCATCCTCTTAGCCATTTCGATTCTGCTTCTCGTGCTGTTCTCAAATACGCTGCGTCATTTTTTCACGGATGAAACGTATACGACCATTGAAAATGAACAGCATGTACTGACGGAGTACCGGCTGCCCGGATCGATCGAGCGGGGATATTACAGCGAGGATGCGACCGCTCCGACGACTTTCCGATCCGTTCAGCACGTTCTTCTGCCGGAACGGGAGGAATCGGCCAGTGACAAAGACTTGAACTATTTTTCTTCTTCCTTTATCCATAAGGTTTACAAGCTCGCGGGCCGCCAGCACAGCGTCACGAAACGATACAGCGCGGACATCAGCGGTGAAAAAGTATTTTTCGTCATTAAAAAAGGCCTCACCATTAACGGCCAGGATGCGATGATGCTGTCTTACGCCCTTGATTCTTATCGTGATGATCTGGCATTCACCCTGTTCAAGCAGCTTCTCTTTATCATTGCCGGCGTGATTTTGTTAAGCTGGATTCCGGCGATTTGGCTTGCCAAATATCTCTCGCGCCCGCTCGTTTCCTTAGAGAAGCATGTCAAACGGATTTCCGAACAGGATTGGGATGATCCGGTCATCGTCGACAGAAAAGACGAAATCGGAAAATTAGGCCATACCATTGAAGACATGCGGAGCAAGCTGGTGCAAAAGGATGAAACGGAAAGAACGCTCCTGCAAAATATCTCTCATGATTTAAAAACGCCTGTCATGGTGATAAGGGGCTATACTCAATCAATAAAGGACGGGATTTTTCCTAAGGGGGATCTGGAAACCACAATTGATGTCATTGAAGGCGAAGCAGAAAAACTTGAGAAGAAAATTAAGGATTTATTATATTTAACGAAGCTTGATTATTTAATGAAGCAGCGGGTGCACCATGAGACATTTGACATTGTGAAGGTCACGGAAGAAGTCATTGAACGGCTCAAATGGGCCCGGAAGGAATTATCGTGGACCGTTGATACAGAAGATGTATTAATGATGCCCGGTGATCCGGAACAATGGAGCAAACTTCTTGAAAACATTCTCGAAAATCAAATCCGCTATGCAGAAACGGCGATTCACATTCGGATCAGCCAAAATCAGCAGCAGATTGTCATGACGGTTAAAAATGACGGGCCTCCGATTGAGGATGAGATGCTATCCAGCTTGTACGAGCCTTTTAATAAAGGGAAGAAAGGCGAGTTCGGCATAGGACTCAGCATCGTAAAACGGATTTTAACCCTGCATAAAGCATCAATTTCAATTGAAAATGACCAATCGGGTGTAATCTACCGAATTATCATACCAAAGTAGACTGTAGTGTTTCATTGCAGTCTTTTTTTATGTGAAGGAATAGCCGTTAAAATCTCTGTAGTTTGCTTTCAGCGGTTTTTGGCATTGATGAACCCATTTCTTTTCACAAATTGTCTTTTTCGGATATTTCACCTTTTCGACTTTAATTCCTCTGTTTCGCAAGCGGCTGATCATTTCATCTAATTCTTTCATTTTCAGATTCACCCTTTCGCCAGAACTTTGACCATTCGGTCAGCTCACTTTATAATATAAATAAAACAAAACAAAAAAACAAGTTACAATCAGGTTAAATTTACGGAATATCAATATGACCATATAGTCATACATGAGAAGCACAAGCCAGCCTCCTGGCTCCGAAAGGGTGGAACCATTGAAGGAAAAAGAAAAGCTGATCATTGAAGCAGCAATCAAACTGTTTGCCCGAAAAGGGTACAAATCTACATCGGTTCAGGAAATCGCCGATGAATGCAAAATCTCAAAAGGCGCTTTTTATCTTTACTTTCCTTCCAAAGAAGCACTGCTCCTATCCATGCTGAATTACTACTATGATAAAACGTTTACCCGAATCACGACGATCCAAACGGAGGGTGACAGTCCGAGAGCCGCTTACCAAAAACAGCTTGCGGTGTTTTACGAATCGATTCTCGCCCATCAGGATTTTATTACCATGCAGATGAAAGACGGTTCACTTCCTTATACCGAAGAAGCGGCGCAGTGCGGAAAGAGAATCCGCCGGTCGATCCTGCAGTTTCATATCGACAGTCTTCTTGCTGTTTACGGAGAAAAAGCTGAACCATACACAGCCGAGCTTTGTTTTTTAATAGAAGGAATCAGTCAGATGTATCTTGAGTATCTGATTCTGACCGGCCGGTCCGTACAGCCTTCGCTTCTGGCAAATACCGTGATTCACAGAATTGATGACATCGTAAACGGAATGGCGGACAGACATGATGAAGCGTTTATTTCTCTTGATGAGGCAAGCTCACTGTTTGGGCCCCTTCATAACGGGCAGCCCGATCCTTTAAGTCAATCGATCTTGCAGACCCTCCGCACGCGCATCGGCACGATGGACAAGGCGCAAGCATCTGAATTCACCGAGAGCTTGGATATTCTGGAAACGGAAATGAAGAAAAAGTCACCGAAACCGGCAATCATCAAAGGAATGATTTTGAATTTGAAGGAATCCGATCTGCTGGCTGAAGATGCAGAACAGCTCAGATTTTTACTGAAACAGCAGTTTATTTAGAAGAACGGCCGCAATAACTGCAGCCGTTCTTTCTTTTTATGCTTTCGGGTGCACCATATCTTCCGGACGCACCATTTCATTAAATTGTTCTTCTGTCAGAAGGTTCAGCTGTAATGCCGCTTCTTTCAGTGTCAGGCCTTCTTTGTGGGCAAGCTTGGCGATTTTCGCGGCGTTTTCATAACCGATGTGCGGGTTAAGCGCCGTAACAAGCATTAATGAGTTAGAGAGATTTTCCTGAATCGTCTCTTGGTTCGGCTCAATACCGACAGCGCATTTGTCATGGAAGGAATTCATTCCGTCACTGAGCAGCTGCACGGTCTGCAGGAAGTTATAAATAATAACCGGTTTGAAGACATTCAGCTCGAAGTTTCCTTGGCTGGCCGCAAATCCGATTGTCGCGTCATTTCCCATCACTTGCGCGGCGATCATTGTCAGCGCCTCACTTTGCGTCGGGTTGACTTTGCCCGGCATGATAGAGCTTCCCGGCTCATTTTCAGGAATGACGATTTCGCCGATTCCGCAGCGCGGGCCGCTAGCCAGCCATCTGACATCGTTGGCAATCTTCATCAGGTCGGCAGCCAATGCTTTTAACGCGCCGTGAACGTGAGTGATTTCATCATGGCTTGTGAGCGCGTGGAATTTGTTAGGCGAACTTTTGAATGTCTGCCCCGTTACTTTTGTGATTTCTTCCGCGACGTATTCACCGAACTGCGGATGGGCGTTGATTCCCGTGCCGACTGCCGTGCCTCCGATGGCAAGCGCGCGGATTTTTTCCGTTGACTCAAGAATCATTTCTTTCGAACGGTCAAGCATGTATACCCAGCCGCTGATTTCCTGTCCGAGCGTCAGCGGAGTGGCGTCCTGCAAATGCGTGCGTCCGATTTTCACAATATCCTGATAAGCTTTCGCTTTTTCATCAAGCGTCGCGCGCAGCTGATCAAGCGCCGGAACGAGCTGCTCATATACGGCAAGAACCGCCGCAACGTGCATCGCCGTCGGGAATGTATCGTTTGAGCTTTGGCTGCGGTTGACGTCATCATTCGGATGAATCTTCAGCTCGGAATTTTTTTCTTTCAATAAAGCAGTCGCGCGGTTGGCCACCACTTCATTCATGTTCATGTTGCTTTGCGTGCCGCTTCCCGTCTGCCAGACAACGAGCGGAAAGTTATCGTCGTGTTTGCCGTTTAAAACATCGTCACATACAGCGGCAATCGCTTGTGCTTTTTCAGACTCTAAGTTGCCGAGGCGTTCGTTGGCGATCGCTGTGCTTCTTTTCAATATTGCAAACGCCTTCACAACACGCTGAGGCATTTTTTCTGAACCGATTTTGAAGTTCTCCTTGCTGCGCTGTGTCTGAGCGCCCCAAAATTTATCTGCCGGAACTTTAACTTCTCCCATGGTGTCTTTTTCAATTCTGTAGTCCATTTATGTATCCCTCCATAACAGTTGCTTCACCCTGAGTATTATTCGCCAGTAACAGATGAAACCCTTTTTATTTTTCGGCCTTGGCCGTTTTTAATTTCAGCTCAAGATAGACGCGCGAATCCTTAGAGTATTTATACTTCGGATTTGTTTTACGGTATTCTTTCGACGTGTAAGCCACTTCGTAATGCGCTTCAAATGATTTGATGAGCTGTTCAATTTCTTCGGCATTCCCTGCCAGTCTGACTTGTGCCACATCTCTCCTCCGCTTTCATAAAAAAACTTGTACCATTAAATACTTTATCATAGTATATCATTTTTTTAACAGGAAAAGATAACCTCAATTAAGGATTGGAAGGCGGGTGACTGTCCATGGCGCAATCGGAATTCAAGGAATACATACACGTTAATCTGGCACTGGTGCTTCCCCACGTAGAGCAGAATGATGACCTGGTTCAAAATAAAAAGATGCTTCCGAACGGGCTTGTTTTTTATTATATGTATCTGAGTGAAATGAACGACGAAGACAAAATAAAAGAAGCGATTGAAACGCTGCTTCGTGAGGAAGACACTCTGACGCTGGATACGGTGACGAAACGTCTTGATAAGATCGACGCCCGTCCCGTCTTTACGTCGAAGGAAGCCGTCATCTCCATTCTGCGGGGAAAATGCGCCGTGTTTATTAACGGACTTGACAGCGTATACATTTTGTCCACGGGAAAAAGAGAAAAAAGAAGCGTGAATGAACCCACATCCGAAAAGGTCGTAAGAGGTCCGAAAATCGCCTTCATAGAAGATTCTGATACAAACATCGCCATGATCAGGCAGCGCACGAACCATCCGAAGCTGAAAACGAAAAAGGTTCCGATCGGAGAAAACAAGTTAAAATACGCCACGGTCATGTACATAGATGATAAGGCGGACCCGTCTGTCGTCAGCGATGTTGTAAAGCGCCTCAGCGAAGTGAAGATGGACGACATCCAGGATTCCGGAACGCTTGAGGAGCTTATTGAGGATAATAAGTATTCGCCCTTTCCGCAAATACAAAATACGGAACGGCCTGATAAAGTCTCTTCCGCCTTGTTCAACGGCCGCGTCGCCATCCTTGTCGACAACTCGCCGTTTGCGCTGGTGGTTCCGGCTTCTTTAGGAATTTTAATGCAGTCTCCCGATGATTATTATGAACGGTGGATTTCCGCCTCGCTCATCCGGGCGCTCAGGTTTACGTCTATTTTTATTACGCTGTTTTTTTCGTCCATTTATATCGCCCTCGTTTCGTTTCACCAAGGGCTGCTGCCGACGTCGCTTGCAGTCACCATCGCGGCGAACAGAGAAAACGTCCCCTTCCCGCCTATCATTGAAGCGATGGTGATGGAAATTACGATCGAGCTGCTGAGGGAAGCGGGCTTGAGGCTTCCCAGCCCGCTCGGCCAGACGATCGGATTGGTGGGCGGAGTCGTCATCGGCCAGGCAGCCGTTGAAGCGAATATTGTCAGCTCCATCATGGTCATCGTGGTCAGCATTGTCGCGCTCGCTTCATTTACGGTGCCGCAGTACGGGATGGGTCTGTCGTTCCGTGTGCTCCGTTTTATTTCGATGTTTACCGCGGCAGCTTTCGGGCTGTACGGCATGATTTTATTTATGCTGGCGATCTACACTCATTTATCGAGACAGCGCAGCTTCGGTTCTCCGTATTTCTCGCCGAATGGATTTTTCAGCTTAAAAAACGCAAACGACTCTATTCTCCGTCTCCCTATTAAAAATCAACCAAAAGAGGCGAAAAACGTAAATGAGCCAGAAAACAACTCACAATAAGCTTACAAGCTATCAAGGGACAGCATTGATTGCAAACACGATGCTCGGCGCGGGGCTCCTCACCATGCCGCGGGCGCTGTCATCCAGGGCAAATTCGCCGGACGGCTGGATCGCGTTATGTCTGGAAGGCGTCATCTTTATCTTTTTGATTTATCTCAATACGCTCATTATGAAAAAGCATCAGTACGGATCATTATTTGATTATATGAATGAAGGACTCGGCAAATGGGCGGGAAATATCGTCAATCTGATGATCTGTCTCTATTTTATAGGAGTCGCCAGCTTCGAAGCCCGGGCGATGGCGGAAATGGTCAAGTTCTTTTTATTGGAAAGAACGCCCGTGCCGGTCACGCTGTTTATCTTTATTGCCTGTTCCGTTTATTTAATTATCGGCGGCATGAGCGATATCGGCAGGCTCTTTCCTTTCTATTTAACGATTACGATTATTATTTTGCTGGTGGTGTTTTCCTTCAGCTTTAAAATATTTGATATCGACAACCTGCGGCCGGTGCTCGGACAGGGGTTTTCTCCCGTTATGGCCTCCTTGACCGTCGTTTCTGTTTCCTTTTTGGGGATTGAGATTATGCTGTTTCTCCCCGAGTACCTCAAAAATAAAAAGCACACGTTCGGCATGTCGGCCATGGGCTTTGGCATCCCGATTATTTTATACATTATTACCTACGTGCTCGTCGTCGGCGCCTTAACCACCCAGGATGTCAAAACAATGATTTGGCCTACGATCGCGCTCTTTCAATCATTTGAAATCAAAGGGCTTTTTATTGAAAGGTTCGAGTCCTTTTTGCTTGTTGTCTGGATTATCCAATTTTTCGCCACCTATGTATCATACGGATATTTCGCGACATCAGGCCTTCATAAAATTTTCGGGCTGAAGCAGAAAAAGGGCGTCATCTTCGTCGGGATTGCGACATTCTTGGGGTCATTGATGCCAAAGGATGCGAACAAGCTGATGCTGTTCAGTGATATTCTCGGCTATATCTTCTTGGTTTTCTTTTTGCTGCCTTTACTGATATTTGCAGTCGTCGCTGTGAAAAGGAAGGTGAAAAAAGCGCAATGAAGAAATACATCGTAATCATATTTTGCACATTGCTTTTGGCCGGGTGCTGGGACAGCCGCAATTTAGAAGACTTGAGCCTCGTTATCGGAGTCGGGCTCGATAAACCCGCGGAAGAAAATGTGGAAGTGACACAGCAGATTCTGGTTCCGCAAAAAGCAAGTGCCCAGCAGTCGTCGTCAGGTGACACGACAAAGGTGACTTCCACTCCAGGGGAAACCGTCCATCAAGCATTAAGAACGGCATCGTTAAAAAATCACCCCGCCTTCTCCCAGCATTTGCGTATCATGCTGTTTTCCGAAGCGCTGTTAAAGGATGACATTCCGCTTGACGCAGTGATGAACCAATTTATCAGAGACAACGGTACGAGAAGAAGCTGCAATGTGATGACGGTGCCGGATAAAACGAAAGATATTTTCAATATCAGTGACCAGGGAGAACCCGCGTCAAATACGATCTATGACTTAACGGAGAATAATTCGGTCACCATCCGGATGATGGAGCCCGTGACATTGGGGGAAATATCAGAGAAAATCGCCAAGGGCGAGACCTTTGCCCTTCCTCAAGTGCGCAAAGTGGGCAGCAGACTGGAAATCTGGGGCGCTACCATTATTAAAAATAAATTCTGGTATGCGAATTTAACGCCTTTACAAGTCCAGAATATGAACCTGTTCACAGGCACGGTAAAGGGAGGCGTCACGTTTGCAAAGCATGACAATTATTATTTATCCTTCGAGGTATTTTCCAGCAAATATGATGTGAAAACACAATATAAAAACGGAAAATTCAAGTTTATCGTCACCCGGTTTGTTGAAGGCCGTCTGTCTGAGGATTGGAACCCGAAAGAAGATTCCTTCAAGGAGTCCTATATAAATGAAATCAAAAACGCGGTAAAACACCGCATTCATTCAGATGTTATGGCATTCATTGATTACATGCAGCATGAGTTGAAAGTGGATATTACCGGGTTAGGCGATCAAGTCCGGATTCATTATCCCGATAAATGGAAAAAGATATCCTCTGACTGGGATCATCACTTCAGTGAATCGGATATTGAATACAAAGTCAAAGTCGCCATCAGGGATTTCGGAACAAAGGGGATGTCCCAATGACCCCGTCCCTCGGGAGAGTGTGCCGGCGCCGCTCTCCTTTTCTTATGTCACGAGATGATTGCGGTGGGCATATACGGCTGCCTGCGTGCGGTCACTGACATCAAGCTTTGACAATATATTCGTAATGTGGGTTTTCACCGTTTTAATCGTAATGAAGAGCTCTTCACCAATCTCTTTATTCGTCTTGCCTTCCGCGACGAGACAGAGGATTTCCAGTTCTCTTTTCGTCAGCGTTTCATGCGGAAGCTGATTCTCTGAATGGCGCAGCCTTGACAGCACTTTTCCCGCCACTTTCGATTCAAGCTTCGGTTCACCCTTGGCAGCCGCTCTGATGGCTTCGGCTATTTCTGCCGCCTTGGACGTTTTCAGCAAATAGCTGAGCGCTCCCGCTTCGATCACCGGATACACTTTGTCGTCATCAATAAAGCTCGTCAGCACGATGATTTTCGGGTCATTGAGTTTCGCGCAGATCTGTTTTGTCGCTTCGATGCCGTCCATGCCGTCCATGACAAGGTCCATTAAAATCACATCCGGCAAAAGCTCTGCGGCCAGATCGACGCCCTGCTGCCCGTCTGATGCTTCACCGGCGACTTCAATGTCCGGCTGTGCTTCTAAAAATGCGGCCAGACCCATCCTGACCATCTCATGATCATCAATCAGTAACACTCGAATCACTGTCGTTCTCTCCTTTTGTTTTCTGATAAATCGGGACTTTCACGTCGATCTGCGTGCCTTTTCCCTTTACGGAGATAATTTCCGCTATGCCGCCGATTTCACTCGCTCTTTCCTTGATGGAATGCAGCCCGTATGAGGATGCTTTCACTTGATCCATCGTAAAACCCGCCCCGTTATCAATGACCTTAAGCTGCAGCTTTTGATGTTTCGCGCCGAGTCTGACGGTGACCTTGGTCGCCTTTGAATGTCTGAAAACGTTGGAAAGCGCCTCCTGCACGATGCGGAACAGATGGTCTTCAACGCCTTTTGACACACCCGTATCGCTGATGTCCCACTCAATATCCAGCGGCTGCTTCGCTTTGAACTCTTTTAACAGCTCAATCAGCCCTTCTTTTAAGCCTTTTCCTTCTAAAGTGACGGGCCGCAGATGCAATAGCAGCGCTCTCATCTCGTTTTGCGCTTCCCCCGCCATATGTTCAACCATGCGAATCCGTTTGACGATTTTGTCATCCGCATCTTTCACCTGCTCTAAGACGGCGGATGTCATCATAGAAATGGCAAAGAGCTGCTGGCTGACGGCATCGTGCAGATCGCGCGCCAGCCGCTGGCGTTCTTCAGTGATGACCGATTTTTTCATTTGATCCTGCCATTCCGCCCGCTCGTTGGAGAGCTTTTGCAGCGATGTGACCTGGAGCTCGACCCGCTTGGCCATTTCGTTGAGCTGATCTGCCGCCAGACCGATTTCATCATCGCCGAGCGGCGGCACCCGATAAGCGAAATTGCCGTTTTCAAATTTCAAAACCGCTTCAATCAGTGTATCCATTCTTGTTTTCAGTCGGCCTCCGTATACATAACCGGAAATCAATCCGGCCGAAAGTGACGCCAGAAGCAGGATGACCACAAACGGAATACCGAACCAGCCGGAAGAAAACAGCAGCATCGGGTCAAGCCCGTAATACAGCAGCATCAGCGTAATAAACACCGCGCAAAGGAGCAGACTGAGCCCCGCGGTCATCCGCATGGCGCGCCACTGAATATTGGCGAGTAATTTTTTCCTCATAAATACTTCACATCCACATCGCCGATGAATAACGAAATTGAAATTTTAATCCGCCGCGGCGAGTCGCCGTACTCAGACGATACTTTATAAAGATTCGGGCTCATGCCGCTTTTCTTAGAGCCGAGCAGGTTCATATCGCCGATAAAAGCCGATGAACTGACGGACACTTCGATATCCGGCGGGACGTACACATCGACATTGCCGATGACACCGCTGATGGTCATCGTGCTTTCTCCTTCGGGAATCATCGCTTTTGACAAATCAATTTTCACATCGCCGATGAATCCGGAAACATTTAAATCATTCAGCTCAAATGGGTCCTTCATCATCCGCAGCTCGCCGATAAAAAAGCTGCGGAGATCCGGCTGTCTGCTTTCCGTCTGGGCGGAAGGCTTTGGCTGCTCTTCTTTTTCAAGATTGATTTTCTTCTCTTTATGTTCATACACGCGCTTTCCTTTCAGGAGCCTGTAGCCCGCGTATATGAGAAAGGCGGCGAAGGCATAGCCGAACAGGTTAAAGGTGGCGCTGAACAGGTTCCTCAAAAATAAAAAAGCGGCGAAGATATACAGGACGGAGCCGAGCCAGCCGCGGGAATATTTATTAAAAATATAGCCTGTGATCAGAAAAAAGAGCGGCCAAAACAAGAAGTCGCCGATGCCGATAATACGCAAAAACATGCTGACGCCTAATAAGGCGATGATAAGTCCGAGAATCTGTTTTTTTGCCATCAGCTGCCTGCCCCTCCTTTCCTTGACTATTGCAGTGCAATATTGCCGCTCGTCACTTTTATATCAATCGGCCTGGCGCCGCTGCCCTTCATACCGGTGAATGCCCCGCCGTCCTTACTCGTTTTCTCAAAGAAATAAGACGGCTGAATCCTTCCGCTTGCCGTCTCGGCGTTCACCGTAAAACTTCCGTCTTTCGGCAGGCTGATCGCTGCGCTGCCGCTCGCAAGCCTGACGGATACGGGAGCATCCGCCGTCTCAAGCGAGGCGTCGACACTGCCGGAAGCGACCCGCACGTCAAGGGCGCCCGCCGCATGTTGAAGCCCGACATGTCCGGAGGATAAGCGGATATCCCCCGTTTTCGCCGCAAGGCCTGATGCTGTGAGGTTGCCCGACAGCCCCTTCGCTTCAAACACATCCGTCTTCACGTGCTTCAGCGACATATTCCCGCTTACAGAACGGACGCCGAGGTGCGCAAGAGACAGCCCCTTGTTTCCGTCAACGGCAATGGTGCCGCTTGACGTATGGACGGTGATGTCCCGATGATAATCATACGGAATGCGGACAATCAGCAGAGGACGCTGAAAGAGATTCAGAAATTGAAACCCTTTCTCCTTCGTTTTGAGATTGAGGGTTTTTCCCCTGCTTTGGACAAACATTTTCCCCGCCGGTCCCGCCATGTTTGCCGCGATATCATTCCGCGCTTCCGCGATGATTTTTACATCCGTCTGTTCCGATGAAACCGACAGGCTGTTGACGGCACGCGGCGGTATGCTTGCCGATTCCGCTTCTGTTTCGTACAGCGGAAAAAAACGCCCGGCAAACACTTCTTTCACCAAAAACAGACAGCAGATCAGAACGGACGCCGCCATCAGTCCTTTGGCAATCTTACGCTTCATTACGTTCCATCCTTTTTCATTCATTTTATTATAAAGGAAAAGCCGGAGAATTGATACGTGCGTATAGGGAAGAGGCGTAAAAGCGCCGATCTTCCCTTGTGCACATTATTCATGAGCCGCTTTTTGATGCTCTGTTTTCTCCAGAGAAAGCGAGCGCATTTTTTCAATCTCAGCTTCCACCTCATCTGAATATTGGGAGCGGCTGTATTCTGTGTTCGCCTCAGCTGAAGTGCCGTATTTGACGCGGACTTCCATTTCTTCAATGCGGCTTTCCATCCGAAGAAACTCCCTGTAGGCGCTTTCGCTGTCAATTTTGTCGAAAGAAGCGTTCATATGTTCCTTCGCTTTTGCCGCGTTGGCGCGGGCGATGAGCGCCTGTTTTTTATCCTTTACGTCGCGGAGGCGCGTTTCTAAAGTTTCCAGCTGCTCTTTCAGCTCTGCCAGCTGTGTTTTCGCCTGTTCATACGCTTTTTCATGTTCGGCCGCTTTTCCCTCAAGGTATTTCATTTCAGTCAGCGCCTTTTTCGCAAGCTCCTCTTCCCCGGCGTCAAAAGCAAGCTGAGCCTGGTTTTTCCGTTTTGCCGCCGTTTCGGAGGCGTCTTCCTGTTTTTTCTTAAACTGATGGACGATCGTGTGCTGTTTGACAATCGTTTGTTTCGCCTTAGCGATGTCACTTTCCATATCACGCACATATTGATTCAGCATGACTTTCGGATTTTCTAATTTATCAAGCCCTTCGTTAACAGATGCGACGAACATATTTCTTATTCTTTTTAAGACCATTTTGTCTTCCTCCTTATTTTTTCTTCAGAAATTCTTCCCATTCAGTGTCAAATCCGGATTGATAGCCCGGTGATGCCGCTTCCGGTTCATACTGGCGGGAAGCGGTGTCTGAGCCGCCCTGCTTCATCATCTTCCACCCGAAATACACCATGGCGCCGGCCAGTCCGATGGCAACGATAAATGGAAGAGAACCGACGAGAATCATAGCTCCGATGAAGCCCGCGATGATACCCGATACCGCCCGGCCTTTTGAAAAACGTTTGATTCCCCAGTAAAGCATCAGGCCTCCGATCGCCAGCGGGATGATAAATGCGAAATGGCCTCCTCCGAAAAAGACAGAAAGTCCGAACACAATCAGCAGAAAGCCGCCTGCCGTTTTTACATTTATATTCATGCAGATCCTCCTTTCGTTTTCCTTGTCTTTACTATAAACAAATCCCGCGGCCGGCAAAACGAGTCAGAGATTGATTTTCATATCAGACCGGAGTCGTATAACCCCCCGGACCTTCGCATAAAAAAACGCCGCTGCACCGGACGGCGCAGGGCGTTTCACGAAAAATCTATATTCTGATGCTCGCTTCTTTTTCCCTGATGAGATCTGAGCGTTCAGCTTTGGCCAGCTTCGTAAAGATCAATATTCCGAGACCGGACAGGACTTCAACGAGACCGCCGGCGGCAATGACTTTTCCGGGACCGAAGGCGTTAGCCGCGTATCCGCAAAGAACCGCGCCGAGCGGAATGGATATGTTTGAGATCATGTGGATGACGGCATAGACTTGCGGCTGGTCATCATGGTCCACAGACGTCTGAATAATCGTATATTCCGGCACATTAATCGCGCTGACGGCAGATCCGAACGCAAACGCGGCGAGGAAGACGAGCGGCAGAAAAGTGTTGAGGCCGGTGATGAAAAATGCCGCCCCTTCTATGATTCCCGCTGACACAAACAGGAGACCGTATTTGTTCACCTTCACCTTAGCCAAAATAAAACCCATTAAAAAGGCTCCTCCCGTGCCTGTCGCTTTCAAAAGCGAGTAGATGATCGGCGGCATGTTTAAATCTTCGGCGACATAAACGGCAGAGAGCGCCTCCCACGGAGCGGCCGCAAAATTCATGAAGATACAATAGATGGCGAGCGGGTATAAAATCTGGTGTTTCCTGACAAGAACGAACCCCCGTTTGAGCCTTCCGAAATACGTCCCGCGCTGTCTGACGGCGACGGTATCCTGTTTGGCATGCTGGACTTGGTATGACATAAAGAGTACGAGAAAACCTGATAGAAGATAGAATATAAGAGCGATAAACAAAGAATAAGCGGGACTGATAAATGTTAAGAACACCCCGCTCAGCGTAATGGCGGCAAGCCTGACGATCTGCCCTGATGACTGGATGACCGCATTCGCTTTCTGCAGGCTGTTTTCTCCGACAATATTGGGGATTAATGAGATAGATGCAGGATTATAAGCGGCTCCCGTGGCTGAATGCAAAATCATGAGAAGCATGACAAACCATAAAGGAGAAAAACCGTTAAAGTAACAGACCGGAATGATCAACACGACCGCCGCGCGCGTGAGATCGGAGAAATACATCCAGAATTTCAGCGTATGCTGCTTCATAAAAGGCCCGGTAATCGGCGCCAGCATCGCCTCCGGAAGGAACGTGACCGCAATGAGCAGGGACGTGCCGATCGCGCCTTCCCCGTCAAAAATCAAAAACCACAGAATGGAATTAAAGGCAAAACCGTCGCCCGACAATTTAACAAGCCTCGAGATAAACAGAAGGGTGAAATTTTTATTCCAGATGCTCTCGCTCTTATTATATGTATCCATCTATCAAATCCCCCATTATTTTACAATGTTTCTTATAATATCTCATTTTTTAATTTTTCAGTCAATAATGCATAAGATACATTTTCCTTCTGTCAATAAAGGTTCAATTGATGGATATCTCTATAAAAAACAGCCGGCTTGCTGCTGCCGGCTGAACAAAACGTTATTCATCATCACGGAATACCGCGGCGCTTCTTTCATACTCTATATCCTGAACGCCCTGTCTTGCGTTAACTGCTCTTGCCGCCGCGAAAAAATAATCAGACAGGCGGTTCAAGTAACGCATCACTGTATCGTTTATCTCTTCTGTTTTGCCCAGTTTCACGACGAGACGCTCAGCCCGTCTTGTGACGGTCCGCGCGATATGAAGCTGAGCAGCCGCCTTATGCCCGCCCGGAAGAATAAATTTCTCAAGCGGGGGCGCTTCAGCCGTGTAACGGTCTATGCAGTCTTCCAATGCGGAAATAGATGTCTCTCTTAATGTATAGTTTCTATGTTCAGTGACCGTCGCCAAGTCGCTGCCGCAGTCAAACAGCTCATGCTGAATGTTTCGGAGTTCGGCTTTCACATCACCGCAATTCTCACAATCATCTAGCTCCGCAAGCGCAAGCCCGATAAAGCTGTTCAGCTCATCGATCGTCCCGTAGCTTTCAACCCGCAGACTGTCTTTATCCGTTCTGCCGCCGATCAGGCTTGTCTGTCCTTGATCGCCGGTTTTCGTATACAGCTTCATCGTTGTATTCCTCCTTCTTCCGCCGCTTTTACACATGCCGCGGTTCCTCTTCTGACGGCTCTTTCCGCGTGAGGGACGTCCATTGCCTCTCCTGTCTGCAAGGCACAAATGACAATGTCGCCTTTTGCCTGTCTGCCGGAAAGGGCCTGCATTCTCGCTTCAGCCGCTGCCGTTAACAGCCGAACAAATCCCTGTTCCGATAAACGTCCGCTGATCAGCACCCAAACGGTATACTGCGCAGTCACGGCTATCGTAACCGAATCAAACGTACGGCAGATCAAACCAGCTGCCGCTGAGCCGGAAAGCCGGCGGCTCCACGAAAAGCCCGGGCCGTCAGATGCGGTTGACAGCATTCTGAACGGCCGTTCTGTATGAAGCGTTACGGTATTTCCGCTTTTGTTTATCAGAGAGGCGAACGGAACGCCGGCGGGCTCTCCTTCCTCCCGCGCTTCCGGCATAAAAGAGATCAGCGGTTTCGGCGACGATTGCCGGGCAACAGCGCTGACGGTGATGCCGTAAATGTCTTCAATCGTCTCTTTTTTTAAAGCCCGATCCGGCGTCTGCTTCGGAAAAGCGCGTCCGTCTTTCATCATCAGGAGCTGATCACAATATTGGCTTGCGGCGTTGAGGTCGTGAAAAATACTGATGACCGTCAGGCCTCTTTCTCTCGTCAGCCGCTTTACCGTATCAAGCAAGTCTTTTTGATATTTGAGATCAAGAAAGGTCGTCGGCTCATCCAGACACAGCACCTCAGGCTGCTGAGCCAGCGCCTGCGCCAGATAGACGCGCTGCCGCTCCCCTCCGCTCAGATTACGGACGGATTGCTGTGCATATCGGTCGATGCCCGTCATTTCCATCGCTTCCCGGACGATGTCCTCGTCATGTTGATCCATCTGTCTGAAGAGTCCTTTTTGATACGGGTATCTGCCGAAGGACACCGTTTCCTTAACGGTAAATGTAAAAGCTTGCTCCGTATGCTGCGGCAAAACGGCCATAATTTTCGCAAGCTCACGCGGCTTGTATCTGCCCGCGGGCCTGCCTGCGACGAGCACCTCGCCCTTTGAGGGAGAGAGCATTCCCATCAGCAATTTCATCAGCGTTGTTTTTCCCGAGCCGTTCGGACCGAGTATGCCGACAAATTCACCTTTTCCGGCGGTAAAACTGACATCTTCTACAATCATCCGGCCTCCGTACCCGCCGGACAGGCTGCTCACTCTGATCATAAGCGGTTCCCTCCATGATGCTGGCGAAGCAGAATCAAGGCAAAAACAGGCGCTCCCGCCAAGGCCGTCATAATGCCGATCGGCAATTCGACAGGCTCAATGACGGTGCGGGAAAACAAATCCGCCAAAATGAGAAATCCGGCGCCCGTCAATGCTGACAGCGGCAGTAAATGGCGATGATCCGTCCCCCACAAAAGCCGAGTCACATGGGGAATGACAAGGCCGACAAACCCGATCGTCCCCGAGACGGCAACCGCGCCTCCCGTCAGCAGAGATCCGGCGGCGATCATCAGCAGTTTTCTTTTTCCCGTACTGACGCCTAACAGCCTTGCCTTTTCTTCTCCATAAGTCATAATGTTTAATTCTCTGCCATTGATAAGCAGAAGCGCCGTCCCGGCCAGAAAAAAAGGCAGAAACAGCGCGACATAGCCCCAGCCCCTCATTGACACGCTTCCCAACAGCCAGCGGACAATCGGGAGCAGATCATTTCCCGTTAAAGCAATCACAAGCGAAATGAGAGCCCCGAGAAAAGAATTCATAATGATGCCTGTCAAAATGAGCGTCGAAACCGACATCGACGTATGAACGAGGCGGCTGAAAAACAGAACCGCCGCCATAACCGCAATGGCAGCGGCGATGCTGACAACCGGAAGTGTGAACCGGCCGATGACGGGAATCTGAATGCCGAAAAACAAGGTGATAACAGCTCCCGCCGAGGCTCCCGAAGATACCCCGAGTGTATAAGGATCGGCGAGCGGATTTTTCAGAAGTCCCTGAAACGCCGCCCCCGCAATGGATAACGCGGCTCCGACAAGAGCGGCCAGAACGACTCTCGGCAGGCGGATATTGATCATAATATTTACATTCATGGGATCAACAGAGGATGTCCGGCCGATCCCGATCCAAAAAACGTCGGATAAAGGAATATGCAGACTGCCGATTGAAATGCCGAGTGCCGTACAAACGGCTAAAAACAGCAGGCTGACCGTGTAGGCCAGCGGGCGGTTACTTTTTAAACGTTTCAGGATAAACGCTTTCTGCAAGCTTCTCGACCCCTTTGACAAGGCGCGGGCCTGAGCGTGTGACAAGGTCAGGATCAACAGAATAGACATTGTGGTGTTTGACCGCATTGACGGCACCCCAGCCGGCGCGTTTTTCCACTTCAGCGGCCTTTACGCCGTCTGTCGTGATGATGACGTCCGGATTCATTTTGACAATCGCTTCATCCGTCAGCTGCACCCAGCCGGTCTGGCTGCCGGCGGCGTTTTTCGCATGTATATCTTCAAGCATTTCGTTCATAAACGTGCCTTTCCCCGTCGTGTAACCGTCAGGAGACACTTCGACGAATACTTTCTTTTCGTCTTTTTCAGAAATGGCCGCCGCTTTCTTTTCTATGCCGGAAAGATCGGATTTCATCGATTGGATCAGCTGATCCGCCTGCTTTTCTTTGCCGGCCGCTTTTCCGATCATGCTGATTGATTTGTACACATCTTGGAACGATTGCGCATCATTGACCGTTAAGACGGTGATGCCCGCATCTTTCAGCTGCTTCATCGCATCGGCGGAAGCGGACATAGAGGACGCGTGGGCAAGCACGAGATCCGGCTTCAGCGCGATGACTTTTTCAGCGTTCACATTCATATCTCCGACTTTCGGTTTTTTTACGGCTTCTTTCGGATATGTATCATTTGTCGTGACGCCTGCGACCTTATCTCCCAGTCCGAGCGCGTATGTAATTTCCGTATTACTCGGCATGAGGGAAACGATTTTTTCCGGTGCCTGCTTTATGGTTACTTTTTCGTTCGCGGCATCCTTAATGGTTACCGGGAATGCTTCGGTTGAGACGGCTTTTTGTTTGGCCGCGCTTCCTTCTCCCTGTGCGCCGGAACAGCCGGCGATCACAAAGGCGGTGACCAAGAGCGCCGCCCAGACGGCAGTGATCTTCTTCATTCTTTTAACTCCCCCTGATTATGGTAAACGATTGTCTCTTTGACATTCGTATCCTTTTTTCGCAGTAATTATACTATAAGTCTTTAAGGCTTGTATATCCGCCCTTTTTGCATGAAAGCAAATTGTTCGTACACACTAAAATTCATCATGTATACTGTTACACAATGGTGTAAAAAGGAGGATTATCATGGAATTACAGCTTGAACGAAAGCTCGTGTTGATTACAGGATCAACTTCAGGGATCGGAAAAGCCGCGGCAAAAAGCTTTTTAGCCGAAGGCGCCGAGGTGATTGTAAACGGAAGAAAAAAAGAAACTGTGGAACGGACGGTTGAGGAGCTTTCCGCTTACGGAACGGTTCACGGCATCGCTGCGGATTTATCGCGTCAGGATGAGGCGGATGACTTGATCAAGCGCGCCGGCGGAATCGGGGAAGTCGATGTTCTCGTCAATAATCTCGGTTTTTTTGAAGTAAAGGACTTCGCTGAGGTGTCTGATGACGAATGGACTCGGTATTTTGAAGTGAATGTTATGAGCGCCGTGCGCCTGTGCCGGCGTTTTCTGCCGCAAATGCTTGAAAGAAACAGCGGACGGATTTTGAACATCTCCAGTGAAGCCGGTGTCAAACCGCTTGCGCAAATGATTCCGTATTCAATGACGAAAACGGCGTTAATCAGCTTGTCCCGGGGAATGGCGGAAATGACGAAAGGCACAAATGTCACGGTCAACTCCGTGCTGCCGGGACCGACATGGACCGAAGGCGTCGCTTCTTACATGGAAGGAGCCGCAAAGGCTGCCGGAGAAGACACGGACAGCTTCGTCCGGGATTATTTTAAAGTGAATGAACCGACATCTTTGATTCAGCGCTATGCAACCCCGGAAGAAGTCGCCAATACGATTGTATTTCTCGCTTCATCAGCTGCTTCTGCCATTAACGGCACCGCACAGCGGGTTGAAGGCGGCATCATCCGCTCCATTTAACACAAAAAAGCCCGGCACAATGGGAACTTCCCCATATGCCAGGGCTTTTTTTCACATCATGCCTGCAAACGGAACCGGCTCCCAGCCGCCCGTCTCAAGCTCTGCTGAAAACAGGCCGCCCGCATGCGGCTGCTCAAGTCTTTCGGCTTCCGTCAATTTTTCCGTCGCGGTCGTAATGTATAACGTGTTCAATTCTCTGCCTCCGAACGCGCAGCAGGTGACGTATTTCGCCGGAACTTCGATAGATGCAATTTCCTTATGCAAGAACGGGTCAATCCGGACGGCGCGGCCGCCTCCGAACAGAGCCACCCACAGCATTCCGTCACGGTCAATGGTCATTCCGTCGGGAGATCCTTGCGACTCCGGAAAGCGGTAGACCGTTTTCGGATCTGATACGGCTCCGGTTTCAGGATCGTATGCATAACAGACGATTTCCTGCGTCGGAGTATCAATATAGTACATCAGGTTTCGGTCCCGATCCCAATCCAAACCGTTCGAGGTGGAGACCTGGTCTTTTATTTTGGCAAGGCTGCCGTCCGTATTCAGACGGTACAGCGAAGCCTCCTCTTCTTTGCCTTCCATGCTCGTCGTTCCCGCCCATAATCTGCCGGACGGGTCGCATTTTGCGTCATTGAAACGGATATCTTCCCGCATGTCTTTCGGCTGCTTCATCTTCGTCAATGTGTCTTCCCGCAGATTGTACAGGTAAAACCCGTCTTTCATCGTCATCACCAGCTCTTCCTTTGAATACAAGGCCAGAGCCGTGACAAATGATTTGAATTTAACGGAACGGTTGATTCCGTCAGCCGGAGTGAAGATATGGAGCTGGCTGCCCAGTATATCCACCCAGTACAGGCATTCCTTATCCTTGTCCCATAAAGGGCCTTCTCCGATAACTGCTCTCGTATCTGCTCGTAATGCTGCTTCCATGTGTGAACACCTCTTTTGCTTGTCAGTCTTCTATTGTTATTCCCGACAAAGCGGCGTCCAAACTCAATCTTTTTTAAAAAGAATCGTAATCACCGTTCCGGCGCTGATTCTGCTGTTGACATGGATGGTTCCGTTATGAAGGTGAACCAGCTCTTTGGCAATGGCGAGCCCGAGTCCAGTTCCTTCTGACGGCCCCTTCGTATTCGTTCCCCGGTAATAACGGTTAAACAGCTGGTGAATCGTTTCATCGTCCATTCCTCTTCCGTTATCTTTCACCTTCAGAATGAGCTGTTCGGCTGATTCCTCAAGCACGACCCGAATGGCGGTCCCTTTCTTATTATGCTTAACCGCGTTTGCCAGCAGATTCTCCAGAATACGGCGGAACCACGCTTCATCAATGGCGAAAAGAATGTCTTCCTTTTTGGTTTCAAAGGCGATGTCATAGCCTTCCGAGAACGTGTTTTTCGTGAAATCGTTCGTGACGTTTCTGATAAACGGCACGACGTTGATCAGCCGCCGTTCGATCGGGAGGGCCGCGTTTTTGAGGCGGTATGTTAAGTTTAAGTCCTCAATCAGCTTCGACATATATTCTGATTTTTCCCGGACGATCTGCCCCATTTCTTTGACTTCTTCCGGTGTCCAGTCGTATTGCTTCGATTCAAGCATCATGCTGTAGCCGTAAATCGTGCTCAGCGGGGTTTTTAAGTCATGGCTCAGCCCGGCGATCCATTCTTCCCTTGTCGCCTGGATTTTTTCTCTGTTTTTCTTATCCCGCTTCAGCGTGTCGGTCAGCTGATCCATCGATTCGAAAATCTCGGCGAAAAAGCGGAACGGCTGTTTTGTTTTGCCTTTTTTGTTTTTGCTGACCGGCTGTCCTTTGCGGTTCTTCGGCTCTTCAAGCCGGCCCTTTGATAAATTGACAAGCCATTTGATGGTATGAAACAGCGGCCAGCCGAAACGGAAAGAGTACCAAATGGTCAGGATGCAGATCATAAATACCAGGATTCCGATCAAGAGGAAGAGGGTTTTCATCACATTTCTCAAAAATGATTTGTTAAACTCGTGATCGGGGATGTACACGGGGTTCGGCACCGACGCGACCATCCATTTCGTTTTATCGAGTCTTTTAAAAGAAATTTCCCGTTTGTAATTCCACGGCTTGGAACTGTATTTCAGCAATTCAAGCTCATTGACGGTGTTCCGTTCTTTTTTCGTGCTGTTGATATCCCCGAGCAGTCTGCCGCTGTCTTCGAGAAGGTAGATCGCCCCTTTTTCCCGTTTAATATAATCAACCGTGCTTTTTTTATATTGAGAAAGGGAAGCGAGGGATGGTTCCTGTGATTCGATGTAAGTGAGAAGCTGCTCACTGGCGGATTTCCAGCCGAACAGAATCAAATAGGTCTCATCATTTATCGTGACCGTCCAGTAATTCAGCTTGTAGTTGTCAAAATTCCGGTACTGGTAAATGGATAAGAGGTCTTTTCTGCTGTAATGGCTCGGGACGTCTTTCGGCACTCTGTACGCGTAGTCCGTTTTTTCTTTGTCATTAATGATCTGCAGCCAGCCCTTCTGCTTTCTGACCGACATCTTTAAAAATTCATCGACATCCCATGTGCCGTCTTCGTTTTTATCAAGCCACGCTTCAAACGAGTCTGCCGTCGCTTTGGTCAGTCCCGCATTGGCTTCCGCTTCGCTGAAACGCCAATCCAAATAGAAGAAAGAAGCGACGGCCAAAACGGACATCAGCAGGATGACAAGCAGAAGCTGTCCGAAAAAGTGGAGCAGAAATTTTCCGCGCATTCTCATGAGCGGGTTCCTTTTTCTCCTTGATCGGGAATAAACCGATAGCCGAGGCCGCGCACCGTTACAATATAAGACGGATTGCTGGGGTCTTTTTCAATCTTTTCTCTGAGCTTGCGGATATGCACCATGACGGTGTTGTTATCGCCGTAAGACGGATATCCCCACACTTTTTCATAGATCTGATCTTTTGAGAGCACCACATCAGGGTGTTCACAGAAATATTGAAGCAATTGCAGAAGCTGTGCGGAGCAGCTGACGGGCTCGCCCCCGACGATCAGCTCGGCGTTTTGCGGCGAATAGGAAAAATGGCTGTATGAATACGTTTTTACCGCCGCTTTCTCTTCGCGCTTATAGGTTCTCTTTAACGTCGCTCTGATCCGCGCCGCCAATTCGAGCGGATTAAACGGCTTTGTTATATAATCGTCAGCTCCCAATGCAAATCCTGACAGCTTATCCGCATCAGAAGAACGGGCAGTCAGAAAAAAGATCGGAGCGTCGGTATAGTTCCGGATTTCGGTGCATGCTTCAAAACCGGACATGCCTTCCATCATCACATCCAGCACGAGCAGATCCGCGGATTCATGTTTAACAAACTCAATCGCTTCCTCAGCGCTTCCGGCTGTCTTAATGTTGTGATAGCCTTCTTTGACGAGAACGCGTTTGACCATATCAACGATCGCCTTCTCATCGTCTACAATTAAAATTGACGCATTTTCCACCTTGGACGTTCCTTTCTCTTTGTTTTTTTCATCATATCATTATATGGATAAGATTTGGTACTTTTTTAGTGCGGAGGTCTTGCGGGGAAACAGAAAAGAAAAACGAGACCGGACATCTCTTCTCGTTTTTCTCACGTTGTCAGAGCGGAATATCCATCATTCCGCCGCTTTTGTCAGGAGCTTTCATTTATAAGATGAAGTATAAATTCCCAAAAACCCGGCACTTCCTGGCATAACAGCATGTCCGCTTTTTCAACTATTTTAATCTTCAATTCTTGTTCAAGGTCTTCTCTTTCCTGGTATGATGTATTGCTCAGTTTTTTTTTTATCATTGGCGAAAAACGCGAAATCAAAAGTTCCATTTCGTCGGTATCTGTGTTCTCTTTGTTGAAGTCAAATGGCCCGTTCACTGCTTATTTTCCCCCTTTTTTTGCTTGTCCAGCTGCTTTCTGAGATTGTCGAGCCCTTTTTTATGAATATTGGAAATGTTCTGCCGTGATTCACCCAGCGACTCGGCAATCTCTTTCATCGTCGCTCCGTGAAGATAAATATTCGTCAGCACGCTTTTTTGTTTATCGGTTAACGTCTGAAGCGCTTCATATAAATCACGGTTTTGGACATGCTGGCTCAAATCCCCCTGCTTCCGCAGAAACTCTTCATACGCGTCTTTTCCCATTTCATAGGGAAACGCTTCACCTCCCTCCGGCTGATCCACCGTCAGCGGATAGCGCTTCTGATTTTTACGGATGCGCTTGTCAAAATCGATGGAGAAAATCCGGATCATAGAGTTCATATATTTGATGATCCGGATTTCCTTATAAAACTGTTTAAAATGATCGTCCAGTGATTTTGCATCCTTCTCGTCTGAATGTTCCAGCACATTTTTAAATTTCTCGTAATGCTTTGGGTCACTTAAAAAATGTTTAACGATCGGATGTTTCATAATTTCCTTGCATTTTGACCGTAAAAGAACTTGATAGTCCATAAAACCGCCCCCTATTTAAATTAAATGAAAGAAAGCAAAAAAAAGTAAACTACTCCTTTCCGACTAAGATTCCGCACTCCTTATGTCCCGGATTTGCCGGAACAAAAAAAGACCCTCAACCGGGATATCAGGTTTACAGGAGCCGCTCTTTCTTTCACTTATATACATGACTGCAGGTCAAGTCAGGAGGTGGCTGACAATGGATCAGGTTTTTATAGAAGAAGCGGTCAGACAGATCGGCAATCTCGGCTTTCCGGCTCTGATTGCCATGTATCTTCTCACACGGTTTGAGAAGAAGTTTGACGCCCTGATCAAACTGATGACGGAACTGAAAGAGCAGAAAATGAAAAATTAATTTTCACACGAAGTTGACTTTTCATCGGAACGCATCACTTAACAAAGCAGAAGGGAAAACGAAAGGCCTTTCACATTCTCTTTCTGAAAAAACAAAGCTTGAGAGGAGACGATTTACATGTCAAAAGAAAACAACTGCAATATCCCGCAGCCGATCAGAGGAGACAAAGGGGCGACCGTCACGATTCCGCGCAATCTTGAAAGAGACCGCCAAAATCCGGATATGCTGACGCCGCCGGAAACGGATCACGGCACAGTGGATAATATGAAATTCTCTTTCTCAGATGTGCACAACCGGCTGGAAAAGGGCGGGTACGCGCGTGAGGTGACCGTTCGCGAGCTGCCGATTTCTGAAAATCTGGCATCTGTCAACATGCGTTTAAAACCGGGCGCCATCCGTGAGCTGCACTGGCATAAAGAAGCGGAATGGGCATATATGCTGACGGGCAAAGCGCGGGTCACGATCGTTGATGAACAGGGACGCAGTTTTATCGATGACGTGAAGGAAGGAGATCTGTGGTACTTCCCGTCAGGCCTGCCGCACTCCATTCAGGCGCTGAAAGAAGGCTGTGAATTCCTCTTGGTTTTTGATGACGGTTCCTTCTCAGAAAACAGCACATTCCAAGTGACTGACTGGCTTGCCCACACGCCGCTTGATGTCATCGCCAACAATTTCGGGGTTTCAGAAAAAGACCTCGCCGGCCTGCCCGGGAAAGAAAAATACATCTTTGAAGAGCCGGTTCCCGGGAAGCTGAAAGACGACATTGTGGAAGGCCCGAACGGCGAAGTGCCTTATCCGTTCACTTACCGCCTGCTCGATGAAGGTCCGACTGCTGAGACGGACGGCGGCAAAGTATATATCGCGGATTCCACAAACTTCAAAGTGTCCAAAACGATCGCTTCAGCGCTTGTCGTAGTCGAACCGGGCGCAATGAGAGAGCTGCACTGGCATCCGAATACGCATGAATGGCAGTATTATATTTCCGGTAAAGGGCGGATGACGGTTTTTGCATCGGACGGCCATGCAAGAACATTTAACTATCAGGCCGGGGATGTCGGTTACGTTCCGTTCGCAATGGGCCACTATGTGGAGAATTTGGGGGATGAGCCGCTCGTCTTCCTGGAAATCTTCAAGGATGACCACTATGCCGATGTGTCCCTGAACCAATGGCTTGCCATGCTTCCTGAGAAATTCGTCCAGCAGCATCTGGATCTGGGCAAAGACTTTACGGATATTCTTTCGAAAGAGAAACACCCTGTCGTCAAAAAGAAATGCTGAAGATACACACCCGACTTGCAGAGTTCCGTCTCTGCAAGTCTCCTCTGTGTGAAAAGGAGCTGAACAGATGATCAATCAAAACGGGACGAAAATGTTATTTCTTCAGGTGCTCCGGTATGCCCTGGCAGCCGCTGCCGTATTATTCGGGTATTTCATCGTGATGATGGCCGTATTTTCATTAGCCGGGACGAGCTACGGATCGATGGCGTACGTCCTGCTTTTTTCCGTGCTTTTTATTCTTCTCGGTTTATGTTTTGAACCGCTTGAACGGCTGATGATACATAGCTTTACCTTTTTTGGGACGGGCAGGCTGCCTTTTCTCCTTTTAGCCAGCACCGTTCAGCTGCTGTTCCTCTGGATGACCGCGTATACGACGGATAAACTGATTGAAAAGATTTGGCTGTCAACGACGGAGGAGCTGATTGTGGCGGGGGTTTTTTTCGTTTTGGATAAATGCGTCTCCGGACAAAAGCAGCCCCGGACGCAATAAAAAAACGCAGGCCGGAATGGCTCTGCGTTTTTTTTCATCTTACCGTTGCGTTTTCATGCCGGATTAAATCGTAGGTTAAGCAGACAGGTTTGTTCGTGCGCGGATCTTTTACAATCTGTGCGTCAATTTGAAACACGTCTTCCAATATGCCGGGAGTCATGACTTCCTCCGCCGTTCCTTCCTTGATGACGCGCCCTTTTTTCAGGGCGATCATGTAATGGGAAAAACGGGCGGCATGATTCAGATCGTGAATGACCATTAAAATGGTGCGGCCCTGCTCCTTGTTTAATTTGTCCAGCAGCTGCAAAATTTCAAGCTGATGGGCGAGATCTAAATAAGTGGTCGGTTCATCAAGAAGCAGCAGCTCCGTTTCTTGAGCGAGCGCCATGGCGATCCACACACGCTGCCGCTGGCCCCCGGAAAGCGCTTCGATCGGCCGGTCGTAAAATTCGGCCATCCCCGTCTCTTCAAGCGCCCATTTGATCATGTCACGGTCTTTATCACTCAAGCGGCCCATTCCGGACTGATGCGGAAACCTGCCGTAAGAAACAAGTTCGTACACCGTCAGCCCGCTCGGCGCTTCAGGCGTCTGCGGAAGAATTGCCATTTCCTTGGCGATGTCCTTCGTGGATTTTTGCATGATCGCCTGTCCGTTTAAATAGACGGCGCCGGATTTCGGTTTCATGATTCTTGACATCGTTTTGAGAACCGTCGATTTTCCGCAGCCGTTCGGACCGATCAGCGTTGTGATTTTTCCTTTCGGGATGGCGATATCCAATTCTTTCGCTATCAAACGGTCGCCATAACCGACAGTAAGCTGTTCCGCCGATAATGAGTTCATCGCGGCAGTCTCCTTCCTCTATTTCGTTTTCATCAGCAAATATACAAAATACGGCGCTCCGAGCACGGAAATCACCAGGCCGACGGGAACTTCGGACGGTGCAAGCACATTTCTCGCCAGCGTATCGGCAAGCAGAAATAAAAATGCTCCGATCAAAGCTGAAACCGGGATAAGCGTCTGGTGGCGCGGCCCGGTAAGCCTTCTGGCCAAATGCGGCGCAATGAGTCCGAGAAAAGCGATTCCGCCGGCTGCCGCAACACATGACGCGGTCAGGGCAACGGCGGACATCAGCAGAACGCGCCGCTCCTTTTCAACCCGGGTGCCAAGCCCCGCCGCCAGCTGATCACCGAGCTGGAGCACATTTAAATACCTGGCTTTATAGAGGCTGAACGGTAAAAGAACCAGCAGCCACGGCAAAATGGACAGCACCATTTTCCAATTGGCGTTCCAAATCGAACCGGAAATCCATACAAGCGCCTGCATGAAATCCCGCGGGTCCATTTTCAGCTGAAAAATCAAGAGAAGCGCATTAAACCCCGCATTGACGCCGATTCCGACCAAAACGAGCCGGACAGGTGAAACGCCTTTTTTCCAAGCCAGCACATAGATGAGCAGCGCAGCCAGAAAAGCTCCCGCCAAAGCGCTCACTGGAAGCAGCCATGTACTGGCCATGCTTAGATCAACAGCTGACCCTTGGAAAAAGAAGATAAACAGAACGACCGCCAAAGACGCCCCGGCGTTAATGCCGAGAATGCCCGGCTCCGCCAAGTCATTTTGAGACACGCTTTGAAAAATCGCGCCTGAAACCGCGATTCCTGCGCCGACAAGCAATGACAGCACCATGCGCGGCAGTCTGAATTCAAATAAAACGAGCTGATCCCGGGCATCCCCCTGTCCGAAAAAGACACGCATCGTATCAAGTGGCGCAATCCGGATCACACCCATGTTTAAGCTGATAAAAAAGACGATGCATATGAGCACAAACGTAACGGCCATGACCGCCAGCGGTTTTTTCGATTTTACATTCATTACAGCCCTCTCCTTTCCCTGCGCGCCAAATAAAAGAAAAAGGGAACGCCGATAAGGGCGGTTAAAGCGCCGACCGGTGTTTCAAACGGCGCATTGACGAGTCTTGCGGCAATATCACTGAAGACTAACAGAACGGCGCCGAATACCGCCGAACAGGGAATGATCCACCTGTAATCTACCCCGACTAAAAATCGGGTGATATGCGGAATCACCAAGCCGATAAAAGAAATGGCTCCGGCGACTGAGACTGAAGCCCCCGTCAAGAGGACAACGACAAACATTCCGATTACTTTCACAAGCGATGTGTACTGCCCGAGCCCTTTGGCCAGTTCCTCACCCAAGCTCAGCACCGTCACTGAGCGCGCAATCAGAAATGCCAGCAATAGTCCGATAACACCGGCCGCCAACAGCAGCTGCACGCCTTCCCATTTCACGGAAGCAACTCCTCCGGCATACCAGAACTTCACATCCTGGGCGACATCAAAACGGATCGCAATCGCGCTTGAAAGCCCCGTTAAGAAATAGCCGACTGCCGTACCGGCCAGCGCGAGCTTCACCGGTGTCAGCCCGCCTTTTGAAAACAGGCCGATGCCAAACACAATAAGCGCTCCGATTCCCGCTCCCGCAAAGGACCACAAAACAAGTCCCGCCGCAGACAGACCCGGAAAAAAAGCAAATGCCAATGCGATCGCAAACCCTGACCCCGACGTCACGCCCATAATGGAAGGCTCAGCAAGCGGGTTCCGCGTCAGCCCCTGCATAATCGCTCCGGACACAGCTAAAAAAGCCCCGACGAGCGCGGCGGCGGCGGTTCTCGGCAGCCTCAGATCGCGTATGATTTGATGAGATGTATTTTGCGGCTGAAAGTGAAAGAGAGCATCCCACACCGTCCGCAGATGAATATCGGCAGCTCCGATGGAAACAGACAGAGCCGCGCCGATCAATAAAACCGCAATACCGGCACACAGCAGCACAGCCGCTCTGAATGAACGCGCCGTCCACTGGATTTCACTCCCTGATGCCCCTTGAGCCGTCATTGTCTGTTTCTTTTTCAATAGACCCAACACTCGTTCTTCCTTTCTCAAAACAAGAATGGTAATGATAATGATTATCAATGACTTGTTTCAGTATAGCACTTTTATCTTCTCTTTTAATAGACCTAATTTCATATAAAAAAAGAAAGTTTTTCTTAAAAAAGAGCGTGCTTCTCTATGAAAGCAGTGATATAATCACACTGATAATGATTCTCTTTATCACTAATTTTTATGAAAGAAGGAATGTCAGATGTTCCATACATACAAGAAAATCGGCGCAGCGCTGATTGCCATGCTGCTCATCACCGCTTTGGCCGCATGCGGCAATTCTTCAGACACGAAAGGTTCTTCTGAAAAAGAAGAAACCATCACGTATAAAGCCGAAAACGGCAATATTAAAATTCCGAAGCACCCGAAACGGGTCGTCGTCATGGCTGACGGCTACTACGGCGACTTCAAACAGCTCGGCATCAATGTTGTCGGCGCGCCGCAAAACGTATTTAAAAACCCTTATTACAAAGGGAAAACAAAAGGTGTGACAAACATCGGTGACGGCACGTCCGTTGAAAAAATCATTGATTTAAAGCCGGATTTAATCGTTGTCTGGACGACACAAGGCGCCGACATTGAAAAACTGGAAAAAATCGCGCCGACAATCGCCATTAAATATGACAAGCGCAGCAACATTGATCAATTCAAAGAGTTTGCGAAAATGACAGGCACTGAAGATAAAGCAGAAAAATGGCTGGCTGAATGGGATAAGAAAACCGCTGCCGCTAAAACAAAGGTTCAAAAAGCGGTCGGCTCAAAAACCATCTCCATCATGCAGACAAACGGAAAAGACATCTATGTATTCGGTAAAGACTTCGGCCGCGGCGGAAGCATTATTTATGACAAACTCGGGCTGAAGGCCACAAAACTGACGCAGGAAAAAGCCATTAATCAAGGGCCGGGCTACGCCAGCATTTCACTTGAAAAACTGCCTGACTTCGCGGGAGACTATATCTTTATGGGGCCATGGCAGGCCGGCGGTGACGACAAAGGCGTGCTTGACAGCTCAATCTGGAAGAACCTCGATGCCGTCAAACAAAACCATGTCTACCGCATTGATCCGATCGGCTTCTATTTCTCAGACCCGATCTCACTTGAAGGCCAGCTCGACTACATCACAAAAAGCTTAACGAAGTAACCCCGAAGCCGCTGTCACAGCGGCTTTTTATTACGCTTAAAGCTTGACAAAAAAATTTATTTATGCTATAATTTACATTTTTGGATTAAAATGTATAATAAGATTCTCCCGGCCGGAGATTGATGTAAATAACGGAGGATCTTTATATGAAAGAAAACAAGGCGAGTATGACTTCCCTGCTGTCCGCTTTCGGAAGGGCGTACCATAGTAAATACGACACCCCGGTGATATTTGATGATTTTTTGGCACAAGATCTGATTTCTGAAAAAGAGCATTCGGACATCCGCGATCATCTCATTCAAGGTATATCATTTTTCAGCAAAGACATGGCACAGAGGCTTCAAGGCCAACCGGATGACATCTTAAAATGGATGACTCAAGTACAGCTGTCTCCTACACCGTTAGCCCGTGCCGCATATTGTGAAGAAGTGCTTTTGAATGAAGTGAAGCTCGGGGCCAAACAGTATGTCATCCTTGGCGCGGGACTGGATACTTTCTGTTTCAGACATCCTGAGGTGACAAACGCCTTAGACATATTTGAAATCGATCATCCCGCTTCACAGGAAGACAAAATAAACAGATTGAAACATCTGAATCTCGACATTTCCCATCATCTTCATTTTGTACCGATGGACTTCGCCGCTTCGCTTTCTTTCAGCCGTCTGTATCAGGAAGGTTTTTCACGCCAAAAAACCTTTTTCAGCCTGCTCGGTGTGTCATACTACCTTACGAAAGAGCATCTCGCACGCCTGCTCACACAATTATTTGCCGAAGTCCCGCCGGGAAGCTCTATCGTGTTTGATTATGCAGATGAGTCGCTCTTTGAAGAAAGAGGACTGTCAAACAGAGTGGAAAACATGGTGAAAATGGCTGCAGCAGGCGGAGAACCGATGTTATCGTGTTTCAGTTATAAAGAAATCGAAAAAATATTAGAATCATCAGGTCTGCTTATTTATGAACATGTATCTCCGGCGGACGTCAATGACCGTTTTTTCAGCGGACGCACTGACCATTTAACCGCATTTGAGACCATTCATTATATACACGCCGTCAAAAAGTAATCCGCTGCCGCAAACAAAAAAAGACATCTCACAGACGTGAGATGTCTTTTTGTCATACCGATGGTCTGTTGTTTGCAAATTTCTTTGAGACGAAAGGATATAACAGCAAACCGACGAAAAACAGCCCGATACCGAGAATAAAGGTCGTTAAATCGGCCGTTCCGGTAATAATGACGTAAAAAGAATAAATGCAGGCAAGGATGGCGATAATACCGTCTCTTACTCTTGAGCCCTTTATCTCGTCATACGTTTCACCCGTGAAAATGAGCTTCAGGCTGTAAAACGCTGACACGAGATACGGAATCAGATAAGCGAGCGTCGCCGCCGTCGTTAAAAACGTAAACGCGTCACTGATCGTCCGGGAAATAACCGAAAAGATAAAGATCTGTGACATTACGTTCGTTACGATTAACGACACAACCGGGCTTCCCTGTTTATTCGTTTTTGCAAAAGCAGCGGGAAAGTCTCCTGATTTCGCCGCTTGATACGGAACTTCAGAACCGAGAAGAATCCAGCCGAGCATCGTTCCGAACAGACACAAAATCGCCAGAATCGCCATAATGACGCTTCCCGCGCTGCCGACGATCGCGTACAATACGTCAACAAACGGTTTTTCCGAGCCGACAAGCTTACCATGCGGAAGCACGCCCATCGTAATCAATGTCACGATGATATAGATGCCAAGCGCGATCAATAATCCGGTAATGGTGGCGCGTTTCACGTCGCGCTGCGAACGGGCGCGCCCGGATAAAATGACTGCCGATTCAATTCCGACGAACGCCCATAATGTTGAAATCGCCGCATTGTGGATCTGTCCGCCGATTCCCTCAACCGTGTGAGGGCCTGTTTGAACAGGAAAATAAAAATGATCGAAAAACGACGTTTGAAATACAAACAAACCTGCAATGATAAAGAAGATAAATCCTAATACTTTTGAAAACGTCGTGACGAAATTTAATTTACTCGCACCGTTAATGCTGGTGACGAGGATCGTGTGAGTGCCCCATAATAAAACCGTACATACGGCAAACGTCAGCAGCTGGCCGAGCGTAACCGCCTGACCGCCGATCGAAAACATTTCACGCTTATCCGTTAAAATCGGGAAAAATGATGTTAAATATCCGGCAAGGCTCGTGATGATCGCCACGTTGCTGATCCAGCTCGCCACCCAGTAGCCCCACACCATCGTGAAGCCCGCTGCATTCCCTTTTTTCCGATCGCTGAACAGCGCACGCGCATAGCTTTGCGGCCCCGCCGTCAGCTCAGGCTTGCGGATGGATAAGTGGCCGAAGACCAGCGCGATCATTAACACACCGGCTCCCGTTAAAAGCCATGCCGATGTGGCGCCGAACGGGCTCGCGATTTTTGCGAGCGTACTCGGGAGCGAAAAGATGCCCGAGCCTACCATATTTCCTACGACAAACGCCGTTAATAACCAAAAACCCCATTTTTTCGTCTGTTCCATTCCTGTACCTCCTGGTTGTTCATTCGTACGGACCAGACCCCGAGACCATATTTACACGCAAAAAAAGCCTGAACAAAAGTCCATGCTTAAAGAAACACACACACCCTTGATCTCCGGATAGCCCTCCGCGAAAAAGCACGCGGCAGTCCTGCACTTATTCAGATACAGTCCCAGCATAAAGAAGGATCGGCTTTCTTTACACTTCGGCGCTGATGCCTTTAACACATGTTTTGCGGCCCCTTATCAGCCTGGCATGTGCGACTCATCATCAAGCGCAACCTCTACCTCACCGAGAAAGAGTGAGGATTTTTATCATTCAATTCTACTCAGAGGTTATCAGAGATAAAAAGATCTGTCAAAGGGAAATATTAGATGGAAAACGGATAGAGCGTTCGCCCTACCCGTCTTATATGGTCAGCGGTTGTTTTTTTTCTTTTGAACAGCTTCTTGAAGCGGATCGTCTTTCAGAGCTGCACTGGCGTCGTCAAGCGCGCCTTGAATGACGTTTTTGTTTTTATCGCTGTTTTTTCCTTTTTCTTTGTTAAAGAAAGCCATCTGTATCACCTCTTTATCAAATATAGGTACACCTATAATGTGTCTTTTTCCGCGGCAGAATATGCGGAATCCGCGTCTCCTTCCTTTTGGCGGAACAGGTAAAGTTTGTTGATCAAACATGCATTCTCTTGATATATTTGTAATTCAGGGGATTTTGGCAAAAATAAAAAGGAGAAGCGAAAAATGACAGGAAAAACACACATCATGGGAGGCATCGCTTCTTGTTCCGCAATTGCGTATTATTACGGGTATGATCCGGTCCTTATGACCTCAGCGGGTGCCCTCGGGGCGCTGATTCCCGACATATGCCATACGAAAAGCAAAATCGGCAGGACGCTGCCCGTTCTGTCCAAAGTCGTAAGCACGGTGTTCGGGCACAGAACGTTTACACACAGCCTGCTGTTTATGCTTATTATGTTTTTCATTACGGCCTCGTATATTCCGAATCCGAGCATTTCCGCCGGACTGATGATCGGAATGGCAAGCCATCTTGTACTTGACGCATGGACCGTCAACGGCATTAAACTGCTGTTTCCGTCCGCCATCCGCTTCCGTCTTCCCCTTTATATGAGAACGGGGAGCTTTTCGGAGCAGCTTGTGCTGGCCGGCTTAACGATTGTATCCTGCTATTATTTATACGAACTGGTTCACGGCCGCATCTCTTAAACAAAAAGCGTCTTTTCGCTTTTAGGGTGAGGAGTCATACATATGAAGAAAACCTTTTTCAGCAATCATCGGTTTTTATGCCTGTCCATCCTGTTCATGTGGATGAAAACCTATGCCGTGTATAAGCTCGGTTTCGGTCTGCAGAACAATTCGGTTCTTGAGGAATGTCTGCTTCTCATTAATCCGCTGAGCTTCATTGTGCCGCTGTTCGGCATCGCCCTCTTGCTAACGGAAAAAAAACAGCGGATCTTTCTGCTTTCGGCAAATGTGATGCTGACGGGAATTTTAATCGCGAATACGGTGTTTTACGGGTTTTATATTGATTTTATCACCATACCGGTTTTGTTTCAGGCAAGCAATATGGGTGATATGGGAAGTAGCGTCCAAGAGCTGTTTCACCCGCTTTATATCGCTTTATTTTTGGATATTGCGGTTTTGTTTTATCTTGGTAAAAGGCATAAAGCCGATCAAGGAAAAGCGGGCGCCCGTACCGTTAAAGCGTATGCGTGGGCATCAGCCGGCCTCATGCTGTGCAACCTTGCGCTGTCTGAGGCCGAGCAGCCGAAGCTGTTCAAGCACCCTTTTGATCGTGAAGCGCTCGTAAAAGGAATCGGCCTGTTCCACTTTCATTTGTATGACACCATTTCGCAGACGCTGAATGCAGGGGCTAAAGCGTTTGCCGATGAAGACAGCCTTGCGGCGGTCGCGAATTACACTCAAGCCGGCTACAGCAGGCCGTCCGATTCAAAATTCGGGCTTGCAAAGGGGCGCAATGTGATTTTTGTTACGCTCGAATCAACACAGCGTTTTGTAATGGATGAGCGGGTCAACGGACGGGAGATTACCCCGTTTTTAAACAAACTGCGAAAAAAAAGTTATGACTTCACTCATTTTTATCAGCAGACTGAACAGGGAAAAACCTCAGATTCAGAATTCATTACTGCGAATTCGCTGTATCCGTCTTCAAGCGGCGCCGTTTTTTTTACAAAAAGCGGCCACCGGTTCAATACGATGTACCATATGTTAAAAGATCATCAATACTATTCAGCCGTTCTGCATGCCAATCATAAAGCCTTTTGGAACCGGGATGAGATGTACGGGGCATTCGGAATCGACCGTTTTTTCGACGCGGATGAATTTAAGGTGACACAGGAAAATTCAACAGGCTGGGGCCTGAAGGATAAGGAGTTTCTCGAACAGTCAGCGGAAAAATTAAAGAAGCTTCCGCAGCCGTTTTACGCAAGCCTGCTGACTTTGACCAACCATTTTCCTTTTGAAATTGATCAACAGGATCAGCTCATTGAGGAACCGGACACAAGCAGCGAGTTATTAAACCGCTATGTGACGACGGTCCGCTATGAAGATGAGGCTCTGAAACACTTTTTCAAGAAGCTGAAAAAAGAAGGGCTGTATGACAACGCGATGATCGTCCTGATGGGAGATCATTACGGTATATCCGAAGCCCATAATCAAGGACTTGCCGAATTCTTAGGGAAAGAGGAAATCACTCCGTTTGATACGGTTCAGCTTCAACGCGTGCCGTTTATCATTCATATTCCCGGGGTGACCGACCGTGCGCCGGAAACGATTGCTTCCGCCGCGGGACAGGTTGATGTAAGGCCGACGCTGCTTCACCTGCTCGGCATTGAAACGAAAGGCAGCATTCAGTTCGGCAATGATCTGTTTTCCGGAGAGCGGACTCCGTTTGCGGTGCTGAGAAACGGCAGCTTTATCACGGACGATCATATTTATACGAAAAATACGTGTTACAGCCGTAAAACGGGTGAACCGCTTTCTGACCTGAGCGCGTGCAGCGATGAGAAAGAAAAAGCGGAACAAGAGCTGATGCTTTCCGATAAAATATTAAACGGCGACCTGCTGCGGTTTTATAAGCAATAAAAAAATCCCTCCGTTATATGGAGGGATTTTTCATGTTTCATATATGAGCCGTCCTGTCATTTTCGTATCATATCCGGATAATTGAGAAAGCTGAGACTTGAATTCCTCAGAATTAAGAATGTCCCGCACGCTTTGAACAAGCTCCCGGTTTTGTTTTAACACAACCACATCGTACTGCTCACTGATCACCGGGATAAAGTCCGTGCCTGCCATATACGCCGCATGCTGCGACCCGACTCCGATATCCGCCTTGCCGCTTGATACTTGTGAAGCCGCTGACAGATGATCCGTGACAATGTCATGATATCCGGCGACATCAGACGGCGTGATGCCGAATGATCTGAGCTGTTCATCCAGCAGCACCCTCGCGCCTGATCCTTTTTCGCGATTGACGATGCGGACATCCTTTCGGCTCAAGTCCTGAAAGCCCTGAATGTTCAGCGGATTGCCCTTTTTCACATATAATCCGGCCTGACGAAGCACGACATGAAAAAGCGCAAACGGCTCCCCTGAAAGAATGCGCTTCACATACGGGATGTTATACTGCCCCGTCTCCCCATCGTATAAATGCAGACTGACGATGTCACAAGCCCCGCGGTACATCTCGATCAGGCTGTTCAAACTGCCGCTGTACTTGCGGAGCGGAGCCGCCTGTATTGTTTGTTCCAGCTGTTTGCTGAGGAGGTCCATCGACACATCCTGCCCGCTGATGATAACAGACTGCCTTTTTTCCGGCTCCCGCCCGCGTGACGGGTCAGGCGCTTCTGCTGCGGATGGCTTTTTTGACATTCTCATGTTTGCTTTATATTGTTTTAAGTCCTCTTCATCGACCCTCATCTGTCTTCCGACCCTGTACGCCGGAATGAGTCCTTTTTTTATCAAATCATATACTGTCAGTTTGGAGACCTTCAAAAGGCCCGCAACTTCTTCTATTGTATAGGAAGTGGCTTCTGTCATATTATCACGCTCCGTTTTTATTATAACTGTTCAGATATTGAAAAAAAACCGCACCATCACGTACAATTGCGTTATAATTAGTTTGATCTAATGATATTTAGCTATAAGGGGTGCACAATGTTGAAAAAGAAAGCGACACTACTCACAACTGCGGCTATGGCCGTTTTCCTCGCAACTGCGGGCTGCTCATCCGGACAATCGTCCAAAGGCGGACAAAACGAAAAAGTCACGCTGACCGTTTCTGCAGCAGCCAGCGCTCAGGATGCACTTGAAGAAATCCAGACCAACTACGAAAAATCACATTCAAACGTAACCATTCAAGACAACTTCGGATCATCAGGCACATTGCAAAAACAAATTTCACAAGGCGCGGGAGCTGATTTATTCTTCTCGGCAGCCGAAGATAAATTCGAAAAGCTCGTTCATGACGGAGATATCGACAAAAAGGACAGCACGGATCTTTTGAAAAATGATCTCGTCATGATCGTGCCTGAGAAAAACAGCGCACACCTGACACATCTGAATGACCTGAAAAAAGACAGCACGGAAAAAATCGCGCTCGGCACGCCTGAATCCGTTCCGGCCGGACAATACGCCAAACAGTCACTGACGGCATTATCCCTGTGGGACAAGGTAAAAGATAAAGTCGTCTATGCAAAAGACGTCCGCCAGGTGCTTTCTTATGTTGAAACCGGAAATGTCGATGCCGGGCTTGTCTATAAAACAGACGCACTGATTTCGAAAAAGGTGAAAATCACCGATGAAGCACCGGCGAAAACGCACGATCCGATCGTGTATCCTGTCGGCATCGTCAAGGATACAAAGCACCGTAAAGAAGCAGAAGCGTTTTATCAGTATCTGCAGTCAGATGAAGCGATGAAAGTGTTTAAGAAATATGGATTTACTGCCAAGTAACATTACGGCTTCGGAGTTTTTCACTCCCGTCGTACTGTCATTTGAGGTGGCTTTGGCATCGGGCATCGCCGTCATCATTCTCGGAACGCTTGCCGGCGCCTGGATGGCGAAAGCGCGATTTCCCGGAAAAACGGCTGTGGAGACTCTGTTTATGCTCCCGCTCGTTCTTCCGCCTACCGTTGTCGGCTTCATTCTCATTATCATTTTCGGGAAACACAGCTTTATCGGCCGGGCGATTGAGCGGATTTTTCACCAGCCCGTCATTTTCACGTGGTCGGCCGCGGTGATCGCTTCGGCCATTGTCGCCTTCCCGCTTATGTATCAGTCCGCTAAAACCGGCTTCGCCGCGGTTGATGCTGACATCGAGGGAGCGGCGAAAGTAGACGGAGCCGGCAGGTGGCAGGTGTTCACCCGTATTTCCGTCCCGCTTGCCTTTCCCTCCCTCTTGACCGGAAGCATTCTCAGTATTGCAAGGGCGCTAGGTGAATTCGGAGCGACTTTAATGTTTGCGGGAAATATTCCCGGCGTCACCCAAACGCTGCCGACAGCGATTTACGTCGCGATGGACTCCGGCAATGAAACACTCGCCTGGGTGTGGGTGATCTGTATTGTGATCATTTCTTTTCTGATGCTGTTTTTCATCCAATTGAAAAAACCCGCTTGACCGATCCGCCTTCCGCGCACCTTTCGCCGGGAGGCTTTTTGATTTAAAATCGGATGGTATATAATGAAACAAAAACACACAAAGGGTGCGGCTATGAAGATTAATGTCATTATCGCGGATGATAATTCTTTCATCAGAGAAGGAATGAAAATCATTTTGCATACATATGAGGAATTTACTGTATCGGCAACGTTGGAAAACGGACTCGAGGCGGCAGAGTATTGTAAACACACCCCCGTCGATATCGCCTTGCTGGACGTCCGCATGCCGGTGATGAACGGCGTCGAAGCCGCAAAACGGATCGCTGAGGAAACGGATACGAAGCCGATGATCCTGACGACATTTGACGACGATGAGTATATTTTAGAAGCAATTAAAAACGGCGCGAAAGGATATTTATTAAAAAACACCGAACCGGAACGGATCCGCGATGCGATCAAAAGCGTTTTCAACGGGCACAGCATCCTTCAGGACACCGTGCTGGACAAAATAAAAGACAGCCTTTTCCGGCCGGCGGAAGCCGCGCATCAGATTGATGAAAGCCAGTTTACTGAAAGAGAGCTCAGCATCATGTCGCTTATTGCGAAAGGACTGTCGAACAGGGAAATTTCAAAACAGCTTTTCATTTCTGAAGGGACGACGGCCAATTATATTTCATCTATTTTAGGGAAAACGGGGCTTGAGCACAGAACGCAGATCGCCATTTTTTATATCACCGGGAAGGTGGATAACGGGCGTTGAACGGTATGGATTTTTGGATGCTGATGAGCAGACTGATCGCCATTTTTTATACGGCTTTTTTGTTCGTATCGGCTGACCGCCCTTACACGCCGTACGCCGTCTTGTTTCTGCTGCTTTATCTGTCTTTGGGCATCGCGGTCTGCATGATCAGGCCGCCCGTTTGGAGGCGCGGGATCACCCTCATGGCGCTGGCATTGACCGCTTGGCTTTCCGCCTTAGGCCATCCGGCGTTTCTGTTTCTTTTGCCGCCCGCCATTTTTGCGGTTCTTGCCGAATATCCGGTTCACCGCTATGTGTTCTGCCTGCTCGTGTTTTTGCCGTTTTTATTTATCCCGTACGGCGACCTTCCGACTTATATCGTCATGACCTTGTTCTGTCTGGCGATATTCGTTTTGGCCGCCCGGTCCGGCAATCGGCTGAAGAAATATGAAGAACAGTCGGACATCATGCGCTCAAGCATTGAAAAACTGACGAAACAGCTGCACAGCAGCACGGAATATATCAAACAATCGGAGTACACCGGCAAACTCGAGGAAAGAAACAGATTATCCCAAGCCATCCATGATAAAATCGGCCATTCCATGACCGGCGCGCTCATTCAGATGGAAGCGGCGAAGCGGATGCTCGGCTCTCATCCGGACAAAGCGGCTGAACTGCTCCAAAACGCCATTACCATTTCCAAAGAGGGCATAGAGGATATCCGCATAACGCTGAAAAATATGAAACCGCCCGCTGAACAAATGGGCATTCACAGATTAAGAACGTTTATTGATGAATTTTCGGCCAAAAACGGGATGCCGGTTCCGTTTACGCATCAAGGCGATTTGGACAGGCTGACGCAAATGCATTGGAGAGTCATTCAGGAAAACGTAACCGAAGCTTTGACCAATGCGATGAAATACGCCGATGCCACGCAGATTTTCATTGATATCCATGTACTGAATAAAGCCGTGAAAGCGGAAGTGAAAGATAACGGAAACGGCGCCGTCCGCTTTAAAAAAGGCCTCGGCATGCTCGGTATGGAAGAACGGGCGGCCGTCCTGCACGGAACCGTTATTTTTGACGGCACGGCCGGTTTTTCCGTCACGACATTGCTTCCGGTTGAATAAGTGAATGTTTTCATGTGAAAAATATGAAGATTCTCATGTCAAAAGAATGAACAGCTGCACTAACGGCCGTTCATTCTTTTTTTTATAATAAGAGCATCATAAGACATAGAGGTGGAAACATGAACATTTTGGAGCTCAAACAGCTGAGTAAGAAATTCGGTGATTATGCCGCCGTTGACCAGATGTCGCTTGCCGTAAAAGAAGGTGAGATTTTCGGGTTTCTCGGCGCAAACGGAGCCGGAAAAAGCACGACGATCAATATGATCTCAGGTCTTTTAAAACCTTCAGGCGGAGACATTCTGTTTCTCGGAAAAGATATTTTCAAATATAGCAAAGCAACGAAAATGAATATCGGTATCGTCCCTCAGGACCTCGCGATTTACGAAGAATTAAACGCCTATGAAAATGTGAAGTTCTTCGCAGGTCTGTACGGCCTGAGAGGTGCGGCTCTGAAAGAACGGGTCGAGGAAGCCCTGACATTCGTCGGCTTGAGCGATAAACACAAATATCTGCCGAAGCATTTTTCCGGCGGAATGAAGCGCAGGCTTAATATCGCCTGCGCCCTTGCCCACCGGCCGAAACTGATCATCATGGATGAACCGACGGTCGGCATTGACCCGCAATCAAGAAATTATATTCTGCAATCAGTGAAAAAGCTCAATGAAATGGGATGCACGATCATCTACACGAGCCACTACATGGAGGAAGTGGAAGAAATATGCACGCGCATCGCCATCATCGACCACGGAAAAGTCATCGCCGAAGGCACAAAAGAACAGCTGACCTCCATCATTACCGACACGAAGGACGTCGTGATTGAGCTGTCGTCCGGAAACGGCATCAGCCTCGGCGATATTCAGGAGCTGCCCGGCGTCAGAGCCGCCGCACTGGAAGAAAACAGCGTGAAAATCAGCTCTGACACAGGGGTCAACAATTTAAACCGCCTGATCCGGTACTTCATGGACAAAGGCATTGAAATCCGCTCCTTGCAGGAACAGGCCCCTGACTTAGAAACGGTATTTCTCACGCTGACAGGCAGAAGCCTGCGCGACTGACCTAACTGAAAGGAGGATTGCAAATGAATATTCTGCACATCGCCGGGAAAGAAATCAAAATCAGTTTCCGCGACAGACGGACTTTTATTTTCATGCTTGCTTTTCCGATTGTCTTCATGCTGATTTTCACCGCGGCATTATCTAACGCCTTTGATTCAGAGGTGACGGTCGGAAACATCAAGGTGGTATATACGGACCAGTCAAACGGCCCTCTTTCTCATGATTTTACTGAGTTTATGAAAGCCGCCAAAAAAGAGCATGTCTATTTTCAAAAAGCGGACACCGAGGCAAAAGGCAAAAACGAGGTTCGAGAAAATCAGGCGGATGCTTTCGTCACTGTAAAAAACACCGGTTTCCAAGTCTATACAAATGACCGGAGCGGCATCAACGGCACGATCGTCCAAGGCATGCTGACCGCTTTTACCAATCAATACAAAGCAGGCGCCGCCGCTTACAAGGCGCATAAGGCACCTTCCGCCGGACAAATCAAAAGCGATTATATAAAGCAGACGTCTTTACACAAAGCGAAAGAACCGAAGGCGAAAGATTTTTACGCGATATCCATGACGACGATGATCGGGCTGTACGCCTCGATTTTTGCCAGCTCCTTATTCCGCGGGGAAAGAATACGGCACACCGCGGATCGCCTGATCGCCGCCCCGCTCCGGAAAAGCGATATCTTTCTCGGAAAGATGCTCGGCATTTTGGCTGTGAATGTTCTGACGATTCTTGCCGTTGTCGCCTTCAGCAAATTTATCTTGAAAGCGAACTGGGGCAGCCACATGGGACTTGTGCTGTTGATTCTCGTTTCTGAAATTCTTTTGGCCGTCAGCTTCGGGCTCAGCCTGAGCTATTTGACCAGAAAACCCGAAAGCGCCAGATTAATCACCGTCATCATCGTGCAGGTGATGTCCATTATCGGCGGCGCCTATTACAAATATGAAGGAGGGGGGATTTCCGCCCTGTCGCCCTTATCCTGGATCAATAAGGCGATTAACAACATCATTTACGCAAATGATGTATCAGCGGCATGGCCTGCACTCGGATTAAATACAGCATTGGCGGCACTCTTTTTGCTGATCGCCGCATTTACGTTTCAAAGACGGGAGGGACTGTAATATGAAAAACTTCTGGTGGCTGTTTGCACACACTCTCAAAGGAATTACAAAAAGCAAAAAACAGCTCATTCTTTATATCGGGGCTCCGCTGATCGGCGTCTTCCTCTCCTTCATGACCAATGCCAACGGCGGAGCCGAAACGCTCAATATCGGCATTCTCAATCAAGACGGCGGAGAAGTGGCACAGGATACGGTCACGTTTTTAAAAGGACTGGATCATGTGAAGATTTCGGAGGAAACGGCTGCATCCGCCTCATCAAAGATCGCTTCAGGAAAAATGGAGGCGCTCATTACGTTTGAAAAAGGCTTCTCCCAAAGCGTAAAAGACGGGAAACCGTCTCACATCGGCATGACCTCGCTGAAAGGCGCCCAGGTCACCGGATATGTCAGCTCTTATTTGTACAATTATATGAACAGCGCCGCCTCAATCGGCAAATCTTCCGGCGGAGACGCGAAGGCCTTTCAGGCGATGTACGCCGATTTCAAGCATTCTCCGATTCAAACGGAGTCCGCTGTTTTACAAGATACATCGAACCATAAAGAAATGACTTACTCAGTCATCGGGTATCTCATTATCATTATGCTTTATTCCGCCGGCAACCTGACGGAACTGATGATTAAAGAAAGAGAAAACAGGACGTACTACAGGCTTCTGTCAACGCCGATCACGTCAAAGCAGTATGTATTGGCGAACGCGGCGGTGAATATGATCATCATGGCCGTCCAAATTATATTCGCCGTTCTCTTTATGGGCGCCGCTTTTCATATTCATCCGTCATTCCCGCTGTGGCAGCTGTTCGTCCTGATGATGCTGTTTGCATTAAGCGCAATCGGGATCGCCTTTATTGCCGTCGGTTTTTCCAACAGCAGCTCTTCGGCATCGGCGCTTTTGAACTTGATCGTCGTGCCGACAAGCTTGCTCGCCGGCTGCTTTTTTCCGGGCAATATTATGCCGAAAACAGTGCAGACAATCGCCGAATTTTTGCCTCAGCGCTGGGTGCTTGATACGGTCGATCAATTGCAGCACGGCCGCACGCTCCAAAGCCTGACGCTGAACATCATCATTTTGGGAGCCTTCGCCGCCGCCCTGTTATTAATAGCCGCATACAGGTTCAGCGTAAAACGTCAGACACAGACATTTATGTAAAGAAAAACAGCCCCGTAAAGGGCTGTTTTTTCTTAGAACAGAAGCTCGTCCGGATTCGGTCCGACACGCTCGTCTTTGTTCAATGCGCTGATCTTTTCCATTTCTTCCTGTGACAGTTCGAAATCAAAAATATCGGCATTTTCTATGATGCGATGCTCTTTAATCGATTTCGGAATGGTAACGACTTCGTTCTGAAGATCCCAGCGCAAAATCACTTGAGCAACCGATTTGTTATGTTTTTCCGCAATTTGTGACAGCACTTCGTTATCGAGGAGCTGTCCCTGCATCAATGGAGACCACGCTTCCACTTGAATGCCCTGCGCTTTGCAGAAATCTCTTACTTCTTTTTGAGTCAGGCGCGGGTGGAATTCAATCTGGTTGACCATCGGCTTGATTTCAGCATCTTTCAGCAGTTCTTCTAAATGATGCACTTGGAAGTTGCTGACGCCGATGGCGCGGATTTTTCCGTCTTTGTACAGCTTTTCAAGAGCGCGCCATGTGTCTTTATATTTATCCTTGCCCGGCCAGTGAATCAGGTAAAGGTCGAGGTAATCGAGGCCGAGGCGCTCAAGGCTTTTCTCAAACGCGTCAAGTGTCGTTTCGTATCCTTGATCTTCATTCCACACTTTTGACGTGATGAACAGCTCTTCTCTGGCAACGCCCGCAGCTCTGATGCCTTCGCCGACACCCTCTTCATTTTTATAAATAGCCGCCGTATCAATGCTGCGGTAGCCGTTTCTGATTGCCGCTTCGACGGAGTCCGCCGCTACGCTTCCGTTTTCCACCTTGAAGACGCCAAGGCCGAACCACGGCATTTCAACGCCATTATGAAGCTTTACAGTATCTTTTAAGCTTTTTGCCACGTTGAACCATCCTTTCTAGTCATTATGTAAACGGTTATTATTATCTCACATTTCCGCCGTAAGAAACCAATTATACGCTCATCGTTATAACAAAAACCATCTTTAGTGCCCAAGTACCACCAACGTTATTATTTTCCTATTTTTCAAAATTTACGGTTAATCGTGTAACTGTCCGGGTAAATCGCTACTGTAGCCACCACACAATTGAAGGAGGAAATCATATGAAACGTATGCGTATCCCGATGTCCGTTGCCCTTGGCGCCGCTTTGTCTCTGACTCCTCTGTCCTTTGTATCCGCAAAAGAAAACCCGGCCCCTCAAAACTTGGCTCAGCAATCATCAGATGTCTCAGCAAAAGATGTCGGATTAAACATTGACGTTGACCTGCTCGGCATCGGCAATTCGATTGCTGACGCGATTAAGTCGGCGCAAAACCGTGACGGCTTCGTCAAAAACTTAATGGAATCTTCATTCTACGCTTCCGGACAAAAATATAATGTCATGGTGTTTAATTTAAGCCAGGAATATGAAGATCATTTTAACGGCGTTCAGTTTTACGGTTCCGCCGTTTATGACGGCATCACGTACGGCATTTGGGTGTTTGAAGACGGAAGCTTCACCAACAAAGGAGATGGCGGCTGGATCAACTGGGCCTTCAGAGGCTGGTTTGACCGCGACGGCGATCACGTCGAATTCCATCGTCCGTAATCTAAAAAAGTCCGGCGAACAGATGCCGGACTTTTTTTATTCATCTCCGTCAAGCATGGCCGCTTCCACATCATTGATGTATTGGCGAAGCTCATGCGACATGTCGCGGGAAATTTCCCGCTCTTCGAATAATGTTTGGATTTCGTTGCGGATGGCCTGTACGGCCCTCAGTTTGATTTCGAGTTTTTGATTTTCAAAACGGCGGCTCGGATTCTGTTCGTGATACGAGTGCCCCAGCCTGAAAATCAAGTGATTGTAAAAGGAAATGACGGCAAGCGTCACATCTTTATTTTCTTCAGTCATGTGTTTTTTCAGGCTTTCAATGGCCGCTTTTGCCGTTTTAACCCTTGTGGAGCGAATGAGACCTTCTTCATTTAAAATCGACATTTCCGGCTTTTTATGTTCACCGAAAAAGATCCAGTACATCAGGCGTTTCAGCTTTTTCTTAGATAAGCCGACTTTAAACGGATTCGTATACAGCACTTCCAGTTCATCAAACCGTTCCTGAAGGCTGTCAGCCGTTTCTTCCGGTATGTCGCCCCGCTCAATCAGCCGCAGCAATTCTTCCTGTTCTGCCTGTATCCCTTGGGCGCGGACTTTCCGCTCATCTTTTTTCGTGCGGTTTTTGACGGTGAACTGCTGAAACCTGAGATTTTTCATTTTCTCATTGTATTCGGCAATGACCGCAAAAGAAGCCGTTTTGTTTGTCTCATTCATATTTTCTTTAATGGCGGTTAAGGCAGCTTTTATCAGCTTCCGTCTCGCTGTCAGCAATTTGACTTTCTTCTCTTTCACATTGTCTTCCGGCTTATCTGTCAAAATCGGCAGTACGATTGTCGCCAGCACCAATGTGCACAAAATAACGCCCGCGGCTAAAAAGAGAATCAAATTCCGTTCAGGAAACGGTGAGCCGTCAGAGAGCACGTAAGGAATGGAAAAGGAACCCGCAAGCGTGACCGCTCCCCTGACGCCTGAAACCGAAATCAGCAGGGTCGAGCGCAGGCCGGGTTTATAAATGCTCTGATCCTTGTTAAAAAACCACTTGCCGTTCCAAAAAAACAGCACCCACAAAAACCTGAGAATCATTAACGTCAGCGTAATGACGATAATATACCCGATGACCATCATATTGTTAAACGCGGTATCATTAAAGATGACGGAAACCACGTCCGGTATTTGCGCACCTAAAATAACGAAAACAAGACCGTTCAGAATGAACAAAATAATATTCCACGTACTTGAAGAGACGATTTGCAGTTTGACCATCGTTGATTCAAGACGGTCCTGCTCCACCGCATGCGTGATGCCGCCGGCCACAACCGCTAAAATGCCGGAAACGCCGATTTCTTCAGCCGCGAGATAGATGACGAACGGCGTCAGAATTTGAATCAGCATATGCATCGTGACATCCTGCATGCCGAGGCGCCGCATAAACAGCCGGAAACGGATAATCAAAAAAGAAATGACGACACCGCTGAGTAAACCGCCGGCTGAAATCAGAACGAAACTGAAGGCGGCCTGCGCCAGCGAAAATGCGCCCGTCACGGCCGCCGCAATCGCAAATTTAAAAGCGACCAGGCCGGATGCGTCATTCATCAGTCCTTCTCCTTCAAGGAGACGCAGAATGCCTTTTGGCATCTTCACACGCCCTGACAGCGCGCTGACCGCGACGACGTCAGTCGGTGACAGGATCGCCGCCAGCCCGAACGCGGCGGCCAGCGGAATGCTCGGAATCATCCAATGAATCGTGTAACCGCCGACAATCACCGTGGCAAACACGAGCCCGAGCGCAAGCAGCAGAATCGGCGCTCTTAAATTCCAAAGTTCCGCACGCGGCGTCCGTTTTCCATCGTTAAAAAGCAGCGGCGCGATAAACAAAACAAAAAACAATTCAGTATTCAGTTCAAAATGAAGCCCCTGCGGAAATGACGCCGCAATGATACCGAGCGCCACCTGAATCAAAGGCACCGGGATAAAGGGGACAAACCGATTTACGATATTTGAGATCGCGATAATGGTTAAAAGTACGAGTACGACTAAAAATATGTCCAAAGCTGACCTCCTTCATCTGCTGCATCATATCATTATTGTCTGTTCTCTGCCCTTGTCAAAGGCCGGAGCCGATGATCGGGCAGATTCAATATATTTTCCGCACGCAACCATTCTTCTTTTATTTTACCCGTTTTTATTTAAAATTTCTCATAACGCGCTCACGGCGAACTTTTTTTGCCTTCGGCTACATTTTTTCCGGAAAAAGAAAAAGCCTGTTTTCTCTGAAAACAGGCTTTTTCGCAAGCTGCGTCATCTGTTTCATGACGCGGTGCAGCGTTTATGCTGCTTAGCAAAGGATAGAGAACCACCGCCAGTGTGTCTCTATCCTTGGTTTTAAGAGCTCATCTTATTCGTGAAAATTCGTGCCGTCTGTCGTCGCTTTAATGATGCCGGCGCGGATGACGAAATCGCCGAAGTGTTCGCCTTCCTCACGCTCTTTCGCGTAGCGCGGGAGAATAGTGCGAAGCTCACTCAGAATTTCCTCTTCACCGATATTTTCCCGGTACATTTTGCTCAAACGGCTGCCGTCAAACGCCGCTCCTAAATACATATTATATTTTCCGGGCGCCTTTCCGATAAATCCGATTTCGCCGAGTGCATGGCGGGCGCAGCCATTCGGGCACCCGGTCATACGGATGGTGATTTCTTCATCCCGCAGCCCGTTTTCGTCAATAATGTCTTCAATCTTATCAATCAATTTCGGCAGATACCGCTCGGCTTCGGCCATGGCGAGCCCGCATGTCGGAAGCGCGACGCAAGCCATTGAACTGCGGCGGAGGGCGGAATGCTGCCGGCCGTCTGTCAGACCGTATTGTTCGATTAATGCGCTGATTTGTTTCTTTTTCTGGCTCGAGACATTGCCGATAATCAGGTTTTGATTAGAAGTGAGACGGAAATCCCCTGTATGGACTTTGGCGATTTCACGCAATCCCGTCATCAGCTTATAATTCTCATAGTCCGTGACGCGGCCGCCTTCGATAAACATCGTAAAGTGCCATTTCCCTTTTACGCCCTTCACCCATCCGTAACGGTCGCCGTTATGGTCAAAATGATAAGGTTTCGCTTCATCCAGCTGCCAGCCGAGGCGGTTTTCCAGCTCGGCTTTTACGTTTTCCAGCCCGAGACGGTCAACGGTGTACTTGAATCGGGCATTCTTTCTGACGGAACGGTTTCCGTAATCGCGCTGAATTGTAATGGTTTTTTCCGCTACATCATACAGCTGCTCCGGTTTGCAGAAGCCGATGACTTTTGAAAGCTGCGGATAAGTGGCCGTATCGCCGTGCGTCATTCCCATACCGCCGCCGATTGCCACGTTGAATCCGATAAGACGGCCTTCCTCCACGATGGCAATGAAGCCGAGATCTTGAGAAAAGACATCGATATCATTGGACGGAGGCACGGCGATTCCGATTTTGAATTTCCGCGGCAAATACAGCGGCCCGTACATCGGTTCCGTTTCCGTGTCAGGAGTTCCCGCCACACGTTCCTCATCAAGCCAGATTTCATGATAGGCTCTCGTGCGCGGAAGAAGGTCATCGCTCAATTTCTTCGACCATTCGTATACTTCCGCATGAATTTCAGACTGGTGCGGATTTGAAGCGCACATGACGTTTCGGTTGACATCTCCGCAGGCCGCAATGGTATCAAGCAGCGCCGCATTGATTTTCTGAATCGTTTTTTTCATGTTCCATTTTAAAATTCCGTGCATTTGGAACGTTTCACGCGTTGTCAGCTTCAATGTATTGTTTCCGTATTTTTGCGCCAGTTCATCCATGACAAGCCATTGTTCCGGAGTTGACACGCCGCCTGGCATCCGGACGCGCAGCATGAACTGATAAGCCGGTTCAAGCTTTTGTTTTTGACGTTCATTACGGAGATCGCGGTCATCCTGCAAGTAGCTTCCGTGATGCTTCATCAGCCGGTTGTCATCGTCCGGGATGCCGGCTGAAATCCGGTCGAGCATGACTTCTTTCAATGTGCCGCGCAAATAATCACTTTTTTCTTTAATTTCCTCAACATCACTTGGAGGGCCTTCCGGCGCTTTTAAAATGTTGTTCACCATGCTGAATAAGCTCCTTTCAAACCAAAATCAATATACGTCACGCTGATAGCGTTTTTTCTGCTGCATGTCTGCCAGGAAGCTTTCCGCTTTTTCACGGCTCATGCCGCCTTCTTCCTGAATGATATCGAGAAGCGCCTGGTGCACGTCATGCGCCATATGCTGTTCATCACCGCAGATGTATACGGCGGCTCCCTGCTGCAGCCATTCATACAGCTCTTTGCTTTGTTCTTTCATGCGGTGCTGCACATATACTTTTTCCTCCGAATCCCGGGAAAAAGCGACGTCCATTTTTGTGAGAACACCGTTTTGCAGCCATTTTTGCCATTCCGTCTGGTACAGAAAATCAGTGACAAAGTGCTGATCCCCGAAAAACAGCCATGTTTTCCCTTCAGCTCCGGTTTCTTCACGCTCCTGCATAAAGGAACGGAACGGTGCGATGCCTGTCCCCGGCCCGACCATAATGATCGGTGTATCCGGGTTTTCCGGCAGCTTGAAGTTTTGGTTGTGCTGAATGTAAATCGGAAGCGTATCTCCCGGCTGGAGTCTTTCCGCACACAAAATGCTGCACACGCCTTTGCGTTCTCTGCCGTGCGCGTCATATCTGACCGCTCCGATTGTCAGATGCACCTCTTCCGGATTCGCTTCTAAACTGCTTGCGATCGAATAGAGCCGGGCCGGCATTTTACGTAGGATGGAAAGAAAGTCTTCCGCGGAAGCTTCCCACGGACCGAAATCCCGGACGAGATCAAGCAGATCACGGCCGTTGGTGTATGCTTTCAGCTGCTCTTCGTTTCCTTCGGCCAGAAGTTCACTCAGCTTTTGATCAGCCGTAAACTGTGCGGCCTTTTGCAAAAGCGGCTTTGTTAAGACGGTAATTTCAAAATGAGAAGTAAGCGCGTCTTTCAGCGGACGGCGCTCTCCTTGTTTATTCACCGCCACTTCCTGTTCCGGATTCCATTTCAGCTCATTGATCAGCTCATCAACGAGCGCCGGATCATTTTCCGGATAGATGCCGAGGCTGTCTCCGGGCTGATACGCGAGGCCCGATCCTTCAAGCGAAAGCTCAAGATGACGTGTTTCTTTATTCGAACCGCGTCCGTTCAGATTGATGTTCTCAAGAACCTCCGCCCGAAACGGGTTCGTTCTGGAATATACGGATTCACCGAGAGCGGGCGTCTCGGCAGGCGCTTCGGCTGTTTGATTTCCCGCTCCTTCGTTCAAACCGCCGATAACCGCGTCAAGCCATTCCGAAAACGGCTCATCATAATCAAGATCGCAATCAACCCGCGGCGCAAGCTGGGTGCCGCCGAGCTCTTGAAGACGCTCGTCAAACTCTTTGCCGGTCTGGCAGAAAAATTCATACGAGCTGTCCCCGAGCGCCAAAACGGAGTAACGGAGCGCTTCAAGCTTCGGCGCGCGTCTGCCGTGAAGAAATTCATGAAAGGCCAGCGCGTTATCCGGCGGATCGCCTTCTCCGTGCGTGCTCACCACGATCAGTAAATTGTTTACTTTTTTCAGATTATTCGGCTTAAAATCGTTCATCGACGCGACGGTGACCTGGAATCCCCGTTCCTCAAGCGTCTTTACCGTCTGTTTCGCAAGACCTTCCGCATTTCCCGTTTGCGATCCGTATAATACGGTCACTTCTTTCGAGACTGCCGGGCTTTCTGCAGGAGCCGGAGCAGCGGGCGCGGCTGTTTCACCGGATTCGGACCGGGCCGCAGCCAAATAACCGCTCAGCCAGATTTTCTGTGATTCTGTCAAGGTCGGCAGAAGGCGGTTAAGGAGCTCTGCCTGCTCCTGATTAAACGGACTGTTCATGACCTGAAGTTGCAACGATATCCACCTCACAAGGAATTAAACGTAACGTACGTTATTTCTATAGGAATTGTCAAAATAATATTCTAATTGAAACTTTACCGAAAGTTTGTATGTAAGTAAAATATATAATCATGATGACAACGATTAAGATTACTAATGATAAAAAGCCCTTTGCACTCGGCAAAGGGCTTATACGAATAAGCCGGCGGGCACTTCTTTTATAAAAGGAGAGGGTTCTCCCGGAGACAATACGGTCAAATGATGCATCGCCCGCGTACAGGCCGTATATAACAGCTTACGGTCATGTTCGCTATTGTACTGGGCAGCAGAGGCGTCAGCGGCAATGACGGCGTCAAACTCAATGCCTTTTGCCAAATAAACGGGAATGACGCATACCCCTTTTTGAAAAGGCTGGTTTTCTTTATTGATCAAGCGGACACCGCTCTCGGCGCTGACTGCCTGAAACACTTTTTTGGCTTCCGCGGCCGTTTTGCAGATGACGGCGACCGTCTCCCAGCCTTTTTGTCTGAGCTCCCGGATTGTATCCGCCAATTGTTCCCGCCGCGCATTTTCTGTATCCGTCCGCAAAACACGCGGTTTTTCCCCGTTCCGGTTAAAAGGCTCAATGTCATCGCCGTCAGCCAGCAGCGCTTTCGTAAATTCAACAATCTGCCGCGTCGATCTGTAAGTCCGCTTCAGGCTGACATACTTTTCTGCACCATTGCGAAAGCAGCCGGCGAGGGAAGAAGGGCCCGTAATGGTGTGGGCATAAATCGACTGGCTGACATCACCGAGCACCGTCATCTTTGCCGCCGGGAAGATGCTTTGAATATATGTGAGCTGAAATGGGGAATAATCCTGCGCTTCATCAATGAAGACGTGCTTCATTTGTGTGTTTTTTCTTTTTCCTTCTAACAGATCCTGCAAATACAGATACGGAGCGGCATCTTCATACGGAAGCGACCGTTCTGCAAATGCGTTTCTGGTCAAAGCGCCGATGCTCTCCCAATGATCGGGCTTTTCATCAGCTCCCCAGTCTGAAAACAGCCGGAGATACATCCGTTTTATATCGAGAAAGCCGAGCCGTCTGACGGCCTGCTTAATCGGTTTAAAGGCTTTGCCGACAATAATGGCGCCAAGCAGGCGCTGTTCGCGCTGATGGTCGTCAAATGCAGGTTCATCATCTGCCGCCTGCTTCTTGAGTGTTTGATAAACCTCAGCATAGTCTTCCTTATCAAGCAGCTCGCTCTCCTGCAAGACCCATTCCTTCTTACGCTCCTTTTTTTCGAGAGCGCTGATTTCCGCGAGAAGCCATTCCGCCGTCAGCTCCGCTCTGTTCGGAATCGGCAGCTGCTGATCAAGCGAATAAAAATAGGCTTCAATCCGCTCTTTTGAAATCAGGATGTCTCCCCGGAAGCTGATCTGTTTACATATCAGGCCCGAGCCGGAAAGCGAGCCGGCATAGCGGTCAATCAGGGCCTGGAAAGCTGGTGACGCTTTGTAAGCAATGGCTGCGAGCCTTACGGAAAGTGCGTCCTGATTTTGTTCAGTCAGGCAATATTCAAGCTGCTCGTACGGGCTTTCACAATCAAACTTTCGTCCGAGACGGCGGATGATATATTCCTGAAAGGTGGCCTGCTCCATATTCTCTTCTCCCAATTCCGGCAATACGGCGGAAACATAACTGTTAAACAAAATGTTCGGGGAAAACAATACAATCTGACGGGCATCAAGCACCCCGCGCCCGCGGTACAGCAAGTAAGCGGCCCGCTGAAGCGCCGCGGATGTTTTCCCGCTCCCGGCGGCTCCCTGAACGATGAGATATTTGCTTTTTTCATCCCGGATGATTTCGTTCTGTTCTTTTTGGATGGTCGACACGATGTTTTTCATATGCTGTCCGGAATGGCCGCTCAGCACCTCTTGCAGCATTTCGTCACCAATCGTCATATCCGTGTTAAACATCGCTTTAAGCGTCCCGTTTTTAATGATAAACTGCCGCTTCAGTGTGATGTCTCCCTCTATCGTTTCTTCCGGAACTTCATAGCGGGCTTTTCCCGGGGAATATTGATAGTAAAGAGATGAGATGGGCGCGCGCCAATCATAAATGAGAAATTGCTCGTTGTTTTCATCCATCAAAGAAGTCAGCCCGATATAAATCCGCTCGGAAGAGGACTCCCCTTTTTCCGTAAAATCGACACGGCCGAAGTAAGGAGAGGTTTTCAGCTTTTGGATTTTTTGAAGCTGCCGGTATTGAAGCCGATGCGTCCGTTCACGTTCTGAAAGCATTTCCGCCTGCTGTTTAATGCTTGAAAATGTCTCAGCCGCTTCATGGGCGTCATCCATATTCACGGTGACATCATCCCAAAACGTTTTTCTCAGGCCGACAATATCCTGCTTCAATCCGCCCGATGAGGCTTCAAGATGAGTTTGTTTCTGTTCCAGTTCCTTCATGACAAAATTGATTCTTTCCTGCTCTTCTTTCCATTCTTTATCACGTTTTGCCATCAGCGGCACCTCCGACATCAAGCTGACAAATCCGGCTTTCATCATACAAACATATATGCAACATATTATTCAGCATTATGGTCAAATACCCTTTTTCTTATCATATCGGGCGTCTTTTTTTATCAGAAGCCGTTATGCAAAAAAACCGATTTCGTTTGTGAAATCGGTTTTTTTACTGATCTATATGATAGGAACGAATCGGCAGGCGCCACCTGAACACATAACTGCAGATGCGGCATGCCACAAGCACAAGAAACAGCACATACAAACCGGCGGCATCCCCGGCCCAGCCGAGGCCCACGATTAACCCTCCGAGCGCGGCCCAGACTGCATAAATTTCCGCCTTGAGCACAAGCGGCTTTCTGCCCGCGAGCAGATCCCGTATGATGCCGCCCCCGCTGCCGGTCAGGACCGCTGCCGCAATCACCGCACTGAGCGGATGGCCCATTTTCACGGCATATAAAGCGCCTTGGATGGCAAACGCCGATAGCCCGATGGCATCGGATAGGTTGCCCCATTTACTCCAATGTCTTAACAGCAGCTTCGGAAACAAAAAGACAATCGTAACTGATGCGAGAGCGATTTGAAAAAACGCGCCTTGCTCCCACAAGGCGGAGACCGGAACACCGATCAGCAGATTTCGGATGGCTCCTCCGCCGAACGCCGTTACAATCCCCAAGATATACACGCCTAAAATATCATACTCCTCTTCCATCGCAACAATCGCTCCGCTGACCGCAAACGCAATGATGCCGATTACACTAAGCAGCTCCCAGGCCATTCCATATGCTCCTTTTTATTTGTTAAATTTTCTGACGACCATTAGATTTTATAATCGCTTTCTCTTAAAATCAACCTTATTTTTGAAAGATTCTGATTCCTAATCCGGGACAACCTCACCCGCAACCGCTGAGAGCGAGAATATTTTCCTATTTTATACTTTAATGGAAGGTTTATTGGAAGTTTCATTGAATACTTTCTCTAACAAAAAGGGGGTTATGAGATGAAAATCAGTTCACTTGTTTTTCCTGTTTTATTGGCCGCCGGATTAATTCCCGGCCTGCCGTCAGCCGAAAGCCATACGCATTCGCACACTCATGCGGAGCCGGCGAAAACGGTATATACGGACCCGCTTCCGAAAGCCGATCATTTTAAAGATCTGAAGGGCCCGGTCCAAGTTGAACAGACGGTTGACACAAAAATTCTGGATGAGAACGGCAAGCAGGTCGGCACGAAACGATTCAATGCCAATGTCAGTCAGGATAAAGCCTCAACTAAAGCCAGCACGGGCTCCCAGAAGGTCAGAGTGCTGGCGGTGGCGGACGCTGAATACCGCGCCAAATACAGCGACTGGCAAACGCGAATCGTCCAGATCGTGGAGCAGGCGGATGTCGCTTTTAACCGTGATCATAACATTGATTTCGTCGTACAGGCCGTGCAGGCTTGGAATTCTTCCGGCTCAAACAGTTCTCAGATTTTATCGAATCTCCAAAGCAGCTTCAGAAATCAAAATTATCATTTTGTCGTCGGTTTTACCGCAAAATCGAGTTTTGACGCCGGCGGTATCGCGTATGTATATAACGGCAAACCGAGCGGCCCGGCTTTCAGCGTGAACCTTGATCAAGGAACGGCCAACACGGCGAAAGCGGCACAGCACGAGTTTTCCCATAACTTCGGACTTCAGCATGACGCCCAAGGCAGCGGCATCCGCTGCGTCATGAATTATGATTATGCCTATTCCGTGGATATTTGGGACAGCTCCCATAACAGACAGATTGCGACAAACAAAGCTTGGTACAAATAATAGAAAAAGAGCCGCTCCCCATGGAGCAGGCTCTTTATTTTGCCGTGCGTTCCGTTTTGACAAAACACATGCAGATCATAATGAGAATAAATGCCGTCAATGCCAAGAAAGGAATGGTAATGAAACCGAACCAGTTAATATATTCAGATGAGCAAGGCACGCCGTACACACACGGCTTGATGCCGCTGAAACCGGGCACCTTCTGCTCAAGGTAATGCATGATCGATATAAACGCGCCGATGACGGCCATCGGCAGCACATATTTTTTCACGCGCGTGTCACCCTGGAAGGTGGCGATTCCTAAAATCAGGACAAGCGGATACATGAGAATTCTTTGATACCAGCACAGCTCGCACGGTATGAATTTTCTGATCTCGCTGAAATAAAGGCTGCCGAGCATGGCAGCAAGAGCTATCACCCAAGAAGCATATAAAAATACGATTCTATTTTTCATTTTTCAGCTCTTTCTTAATCGTTTTTGAAATTTCCTCATAATTAGAGAATTCTTTAATCACTTTGTCATTTACGTAAATCGTCGGTGTCGCCGTAATGTTTAATTTATCATTCAGGTCAGTGTCAGCTTTCAGCTCTTTTGCGAAGGTTTCTTTATCAAGGTTTTCCTTCAGCTTGTCATGATCAACCTTTTTCGCGGTGCTTTTGACCGTTTTTTCAAGCAATGCAGGCGTGACCCATTCCTGTTCGCTTGACGGCTGCTCTTCAAACAGCTTTTCATGGAAAGCCCAGAATGATGCCGGGTCTTCCTTCCACACCTCTTCTGAAGCAAGTGCCGCCAGACGCGAGCCGCTTCCGTGGTACATGACGTTCACAAATGAAAATTTCACGTCGCCTTTATCGATAAAATCTTTTTTGATTTTCGGAAAGATATCGCTGTTAAATACTTTGCATGACGGACATTTGTAATCTCCGAATTCAACTACCGTAACAGGCGCGCTGTCTTTGCCGAGCACGGGCTGTCCTTTAATGGAAGGCTGTTCGGCGACTGTTTCGCCCGCTTTTTCCGTTTGGTTGTTAATAATTACGATGGCCGCAAATAAAACGACAACGATTAACGTCAGAATCACCGCAAATTTCGCAGACGATTGTTTCTTTTTCACTCAGACACCTCATTGTTTTTAAAATAAAAAAGAAGCGGATGCCGGATGGCCCGCTTCTCTATTTTACCAAGACAACCTTGTTTAAGAAAACCCTGAAAAACGAATTATCTTTGACAATTATTCCGCTTTCACTCTCATGACGCGCATCGCGTTGGCAACGGCGATCAGCGTGACGCCTACATCTGAAAAGACCGCTTCCCACATGGTGGCGAATCCGAATGCGCCAAGCAAGAGAAAAATGATTTTTACGCCTAAAGCAAATCCGATGTTCTGCCAGACGATCCGGCGTGTGCGGCGTGCAATCCGGATGGCTTCGGCTGCTTTTGACGGCTGGTCTGTCATCAGGACGACATCGGCCGCTTCGACGGCGGCATCAGAACCGAGAGCCCCCATGGCAGCTCCGATGTCAGCTCTGGCAAGCACAGGCGTATCATTAATCCCGTCGCCGACAAACATCAGTTTTTCATTCGGTGAAAGCGCGGCTTCAAGTTCTTCGACGCGGTCTACCTTGTCACCAGGCAAAAGCTCTGTGTACACGTCATCAATACCGAGCTCTCGGCCGACAGCTTCTCCGGTCTGCTTTGAATCACCCGTCAGCATCACTGTCCGCTTCACGCCGAGCGCTTTTAACTTGGCAATGGCCTGTTTGGCGTCCTCTTTGATTTCATCTGCGATCACGATCGCCCCCGCATACTGCTGATCAACGGCGACATAAACGACGGTTCCGTTATTTTCAGCTGTGCCGGAAGCGATTTGTTCTTTTGCCATCAATTTTTGATTTCCGGCCAAAATCGTTGATCCGCCGGTTTTCACCCGAATGCCGTGTCCGGGTATTTCTTCATATTCTTCAATCTCCTCAGCCGCTAACGGTTGATTGTAAGCTTCACGGATGGAAGAAGCAATCGGATGATTGGAATGGACTTCTGCAAGCGCGGCTGCATGAAGCAGGCTGTCATTCGTAAATCCTGCCGCCGGTTTGATATCAGTAACGGCGAAATTGCCTTTCGTTAAGGTTCCCGTTTTATCAAACACGGCGTATGCCACCTGATTGAGCGCTTCTAAATAGTTGCTGCCTTTCACGAGCACCCCTGCTTTAGACGCAGCCCCGATACCGCCGAAAAACCCGAGCGGAATGGAGACGACGAGTGCGCACGGACAAGAAATCACAAGGAAAATCAGCGCGCGGTACACCCAGTCGGATAGCGCGGCTGAAGGCACGAGAAGCGGCGGTAAAAAGGCGAGAAGCACCGCAACAATGACAACGGCCGGTGTATAGTACTTGGCAAACTTCGTAATAAAGTTTTCCGTTTTCGCTTTGCGTCCGGCCGCATTTTCGACCAGATTCAATATTTTTGACACGGCAGAGTCTTCATACCCTTTAGAGGTTTCAATATGAAGCACGCCGTTCTGATTCATAAATCCGGCCATCACCTCTTGCCCCGGCTCCGCTTTTCTCGGCACGGATTCGCCCGTTAAAGCGGATGTATCCACCATCGAGGAACCGCTCAGCACCTTTCCGTCCAGCGGAATCCGTTCTCCGGGATTCACGACGATGACCTGTCCGACTTTGACGTCCTGCGGGGGAACGGCAGCCATGCCGTTTTCCGTTTTCACATTGGCGTACTCAGGACGGATGTCCAATAACGCGCTGATCGATTTTCTGGATCGGCTGACGGCCGCTCCCTGAAACAATTCACCGATCTGGTAGAACAGCATGACCGCGACGCCTTCCGGATATTGATGAATGATAAATGCGCCGATTGTGGCAAGCGCCATCAGAAAATGCTCATCAAATACCTGGCCGCGGACAATATTTTTTCCCGCTCTGGCTACGATATCGCCGCCGATGATCAAATATGAAGCAAAAAAGAGCAGAAACTCAAGGACGGCGCCCGTGTGCGCGAAGTAAGCGATGACGGCCAAAACGGCGCCCGCCGCCAATCTCACTAACATCAGCTGCAGCTTTTTGCGGTATTCATCCCCGCCGGGTTTGTCTTCGTGCTTCGAACGAACGGTCACATGAGGATCAATGGACTTTACTTTTTTCGCGACTTCGTCTTTCATCCATTGCTCGTTTTTCCCGCCGGCTGAGACCGTGATGGTGCTTGCCGCAAAATTGACAGCACAGCCGTCTATGCCGTCAATGGCTTTTACGCCGTTTTCTATTTTTTTTGCACAGTTGCTGCAATCAAGTCCGTCTAATACAAATTCACCTTTGGCTGCTTTCATTTTCGACTCACCCTACTTTCCGTAATAGGATTCCCATAACATCAATACAGGTAAACGAATTTATATATATGAACATATACTCATATATGTGTTTTCTCTATTATATGCAGGCTTTGAATAAAGTGTCAATAAAAAAGACAAAACCGGCATCAGCCGATTTTGTCTTTTTTCACCTTCTGTAAACGCAAAGCATTAAGCACGACCGATACTGAGCTGAATGCCATGGCGGCGCCTGCCACCCACGGAGCCAGAAAGCCGGCTGCCGCAATCGGAATGCCGATGCTGTTGTAGCCCAATGCCCAGCCTAAATTCTGCTTGATGTTTCTCATGGTCAGCCTGCTCATGCCGATGGCGTCGGCAATGCCGTTCAGGTCTCCGCGGATCAGCGTAATGTCCGCTGCTTCCATTGCGATATCGGTGCCGGTACCGATGGCCATCCCGATATCGGCCACAGCCAGAGCCGGAGCATCATTGATGCCGTCGCCGACCATTGCCACGCGCCGGCCTTCTTTTTGCAGCCGGGAAATCTCCGCTGCCTTTTGTTCGGGAAGCACTTCGGCAATCACGCGGCTGATGCCCGCGGCTTTAGCAATGGCTTCCGCCGTCTTTTGGTTGTCACCGGTCATCATGATGACGTCAAGGCCCATATCATTCAGGCGTTTCACCGCGGCCGGAGATGTTTCTTTGATGGTATCGGCGACTGCGATAAGCCCCGCCGCTTTGCCGTCTGCCGCAATAAGCATCACCGTTTTTCCTTCCGCCTCCAAGCGGGCCATGTGCGGAAGCAGTGCTTCATGTTCAATGTGCTCTGATTCCATCAGCCGTCTTGATCCGGCAAGAATCGTTCTCCCTTCAGCCTCTGCATAGATTCCGGAACCGATCCGGGCTTGGAACCGGGCGAGTTTCGGGATGGAAATCCCCCGTTTTTCGGCTCCTGACACGATGGCTTCTCCAAGCGGGTGCTCCGATCCCGTTTCGGCGGCCGCCGCCAGCCGCAGGAGCTCCTCTTCGTTCATTCCCGCTGCCGGTACGGCGTCTGTCAGCACCGGTCTGCCGTTTGTCACCGTTCCGGTTTTATCCAGTACGATGGTCGTCAGACGCTGGGTCTTTTCTAGATGCTCCCCGCCTTTAAAGAGAATGCCGAATTCAGCTGCGCGGCCGGAGCCCGCCATAATGCTCGTCGGAGTGGCGAGCCCCAGTGCGCACGGACAGGCAATGACAAGCACGGCGATGAATTTGCCGATCGCTTCAGAAAACTGTCCCGGCGCCGCCCATACATACCAAATGAGAAAAGTCAGCACGGCCAGCCCCAGCACAATCGGGACGAAAATGCCTGAAATGTGATCCGCGAGCCGCTGAATGGGGGCTTTTGATCCTTGGGCTTCTTCCACGATTTTAATAATGTGTGCAAGCGCGGTATCTTTGCCGACATTCACCGCTCTGATTTTGAGAAAGCCGTTTGCATTGATCGTCGCCCCGGTGACGGTGCTTCCGGGAGACTTATCGACAGGCATGCTCTCTCCCGTAATCATCGATTCATCAATCGCGGAATGGCCTTCAATCACTTCGCCATCGACAGGAACGCGTTCTCCAGGTTTCACGTATACGATATCCCCCGCCCGGACCTCGTCAATCGGAATCACCTGTACTTTGCCGTCCCGCTCAACCGCCGCCGTCTTCGCCTGAAGCTTCATTAACTTTTTAATCGCTTCTGATGAGCGGCCTTTTGCTTTCATCTCTAAAAGCTTTCCAAGCAAAATCAAAGTCAGCAAAATGGCGCTCGTTTCATAATAAAGCCCCTCAGCATGTCCGTCTCGTCCGAGAGACGCAATCGTCATGTACAGGCTGTACGCGTAAGCGGCCGTCGTTCCGAGCGCAACGAGAACATCCATATTGGCGCTTTTGTTTCTCAGCGCCTTGTACGCTCCCGTATAAAAAGGCCAGCCGATGACGAGCTGCACCGGGGTGGCAAGCGCGAATTGCAGCCACGGATTCATCAGGATATCCGGCATCCAGATAAAAGAAGTAAAAGAAAAATGGCTGACCATCGACCATAAAAGCGGAAAGGAGAGAACGGCAGAAAATATGAGCCTGATCAGCTGCTTTCGCTGCTCTTTCTCCTTTTGGGATAATCCGCCGTCTCCATCAACCGCTTTCTTCTCGTCTAATCTGTAGCCGAGTTTTGCCACGGTCTCTTTCAACTCTTTCGGTGTCACCTCTTTCGGATTGTATTCAACGGTGACTGTTTCCAGGGCGAAATTCACCGGTGCGCTCACAACGCCCTCTGTTTTGTTCAGGCGCTTTTCAATCCGGTTGGCGCAAGCGGCGCACGTCATGCCTTCAATCTGAAAATCGGCTTTTTCCGTCACGACGTGATAGCCGAGTTTTTCAATTTTATCCTTTATGGCGCCAGCTTCGATTTTGTCAGGCTGATAAGAAATATTTGAGGTCTCAAGCGCAAGATTGACGGAAGCGTCATTGACGCCGTCCATCCGTTTCAGCCCTTTTTCAATTCTTGAAGCGCAGGCGGCGCATGTCATGCCCCCCACTTGAATGGTTATCTCTTTCGGTTCACTCAATGTCCTCATCTCTCTTCATAAACCCCATGGGGGTATAATTATGATAAAAGAAAACCGCGCCCGTTCCCGAAGCGCGATAAACCTTATACGACGTCATACCCTTGATCTTCAATCGCGTCCTTTATATCTGATACGGAGACTTTGTTCTCATCAAACGTCACATCCACCTGTCCGGCTTCCAATTTCACCTGAACCGCCGTCACTCCGTTCAGTTCTCCCACTCCGGTCTCTACTGCTTTTACGCAGTGCTGACAGGACATGCCTTCGACTTGCAGTGTTTTTTGTTCCATGATGATTCCCTCCACGTCTTGTTTTTTCTTTTTTATGTTACCATACCCCTGTAGGGTATTTCAAAACATTTTATTTTACGATTTTGCGATTTTTTTCACAACATCAAGCAGCTCGGCAATCGCCTGCTCCCCGTTTCCGCTCTCAATGGCGCCGGCTACGCAGTGATGGGCGTGATCTTCCAGCAGATGAAACGCGACTTTCTGCATGGCCGCCTGTACGGCTGAAATCTGCACGAGAATATCCACGCAGTATCGTTCGTTTTCCACCATATTCTGAATGCCCCTGACTTGGCCTTCAATCCGTTTCAGCCGGTTCAGAATCTGGTCTTTTTCCTTGGCGCTTTTATGATTTAACGATTGATGCTCGGTATGTTTGTCCATTTTCCACCTCGGTTTTGTTCTTCGTTACCTTCATTATACAGACTTGAAAATCCGGTGTAAAAAATTTTCAACACACAAGTTTTACCAGTACACCCGCGGGGTATATATTGTTATCACATATCATGAGGGGGAAGTTCATTGAAAACGATACAGGTTGGCATATTGGGATATGGTTTGTCCGGGAAAGTCTTTCATGCGCCGCTTTTGGACGTCCTTGATGATTATCAGATCAAAAAAGTCATGACCTCCAGAACGGAGGAGGTCAGACGTGATCTGCCGGGGGCTGAAGCCGTGCGCGCGATTGAAGACATTACCGGTGATCCTGACATTGATCTCGTCATCGTTACGACACCGAGCGGAATGCATTATGAATCAGCGATGAAATGTCTCCTGGCGGGAAAACACACCGTCGTGGAAAAACCGATGACGGCGACTTCAGCAGAAGCGGAGGAGCTGAGAAGAACGGCTGAAGATAAAGGCGTCTTACTGAGCGTGTACCACAACCGGCGCTGGGACAATGACTTTTTAACGATACAAAAGCTGATTCGGGACGGGGCGCTTCAAGACATTCATACATATCAAGTCAACTACGATCTGTACAATCCGGTTGTCCAAGAAAGATGGCGCGAAAAAAGCGGACCCGCCACGGGAACGCTGTATGATCTCGGTTCACATATCATTGACCAGACACTCCTGCTTTTCGGAATGCCGGAATCCGTCACGGCACATGTGATGAAACAGCGGGACAACAGTGAAACCGTCGATTATTTTCTGGCCGCGCTCCATTACGGCAAGCTTCAGGTTATTCTTCAATCCGGCTCCATGAATGCGGCAAGCGGCCCGCGCTATCAGATTCACGGACGGAATGCAAGCTTTATCAAATACGGAAAGGACGGACAGGAAGCTGCGCTTTCAGCCGGCCAAAAGCCGATTGACGAGAACTGGGGCGCCGATGACCCTGACAACTTCGGAGAGCTGACAATCGCAGCGGATGAAAAAAGGCATACAGAAACAATCCCCTCTGAGAACGGCTCTTACCTTACGTACTACAAACTGCTGGCGGACAGCATCTTAAACGGAAAACCGCTTCCCGTTACGGGAAAAGAAGGCATCGATGTCATCCGTGTCATTGAAGCGGCGATGAAAAGCAGCGAGCAAAAACGGACGATTGCCCTTTAATATAAAAAACCTCCCTGCCGACGGCGGGGAGGTTTTTTTTAAGATCAGAATGATTTTCCGGCTTCTTTCGCGCGGGCAATCGCATCTTCTTTAATTTGCTGTGCTTTATTCGGTTCAGCATTATGGCCTTCAACGATTAAACCGTCAAAAGAAGGAACGCCGAAGAAGTTCATCATGATGCCGATGTAACGGTGGCCCATTTCCATGTCAGCCGCCGGGCCTTCAGAGTAATAGCCTCCGCGCGCCTGAATGTGGAGCGCTTTTTTGTCAGTCAACAGACCGATCGGGCCTTGCTCTGTATATTTGAATGATTTTCCGGCTACAGCCACAGAATCAAGGTACGCTTTCATAACAGGCGGGAATGAGAAGTTCCAAAGCGGTGTGACGAATACGTATTTGTCAGCTGACGCGAATTGATCGCTCAGCTCGTTCAGACGGCCAACTTTCGCTTTTTCGTTTTCAGAAAGCTCTTCAAATCCTGTGCCTGATTGAAGTTTTCCCCAGCCGCTGAATACATCCGCGTCGATATGAGGAATGTTCTCTTTGTAAAGGTCGATATGTACAACCTCATCATTCGGGTTTGATTCTTTATAAGAATCGATAAACGCTTTTCCTGTCGCCATGCTGTAAGATGTCTTTTCATCATGAGGATGAGCAGTGATATAAAGTACTTTTGCCATTGTAAACAGCCCTTTCGTTTTCAAATTACACACACATTTATTATGAAATATGAATGTTTTTTTATACTGATCAGTTCTGTAATAATTATAGTTACAAAAAATTCTTTTCGCAACAATAATATCTCGAAATCAGTATATTTTTTAAAAAAGGCTGTAATGACGGGAATGGCAAGCAGCAGAAAAAGCAGAAACATTTAGTTTCTGCTCAAAATCGGATTTGGTTTGCAGACCGGAATATCCAACCCGAGATTCCCCCGCAGTGTATCCGCCGGATAGCTTTTTCGGTACAGCCCCTTTTCCTGAAGGATCGGTATGACTTGATCTACAAAGGCTTCAAGCATGCCCGGGATGTCAGAGTGAATGATAAACCCGTCCGCCGCTTCCCGCTGAAACCATGTTTCAATTAATGATGCCACACGTTCCGGTGTCCCGATAAAGTTGGTTCGCGGAAACGCGGCTTCGCGCGCCACTTGACGCAGCGTAAGATTCCTGGCTTTCGCCTCTCTTTTGATACGGTCTGTCGTGCTTTGAAACGCGTTTTTCCCGACGTCGCCCAAATCAGGAAACGGCTCATCCAGCGGAAAACGGCTCAGATCATAATCGTCAAAAAATCTGGCCACATATTTAACGGCGTTCTCTATCGGAATCAGCTCGGCGAATTCCTGATATTTCGCTTCCGCTTCTTCTTGTGAACCGGCTATAATCGGACTGATTCCCGGAAAGATCCGCAGCTTGGAAGCGTCCCGGCCGTAATCCGCCGCCCGCTTCTTCACATCATCATAAAAAGCTTTCGTTTCCTCAAGTGAATTGGAGTGCGTAAAGACTGCATCTGCATTCCTCGCGGCAAACGACCGGCCGCTTTCTGAAGACCCCGCTTGGAAAACGACCGGCTCTCCCTGTTTGGACCGGCCGATATTCAGCGGGCCCTCCACTTGAAAATACTCGCCTTTGTGATACAGGCGATGCAGTTTGTCAGGGTCAAAAAACTGCCCGGTTTCTTTATTGCGGACGAAGGCATCTTCTTCCCAGGAATTCCACAGACCGCGCACCACGTCCACATGTTCCTGGGCGATGTCGTAGCGCCGGCTGTGGTCGGGCAGGCTTTCTTTGCTGTGATTGCGCGCGGCTCCCGCCTGCGGAGAGGTGACGAGATTCCAGCCCGCCCTGCCGCCGCTGATATGGTCAAGAGACATCAGCTGTCTTGCGATGGTAAACGGCTCAGTGAACGAGGTGGAAAATGTGCCGATTAAACCAAGATGGGTTGTAGAGGCGGCAAGCGCCGATAAAATAGTGATCGGCTCAAACCGATTTAAGAAATGCGGGATGGACTTTTCAGAAATGAACAAGCCGTCCGCAATAAAAGCAAAGCTGAACAGCCCTCTTTCAGCGGTCTGCGCTTTTTGCCTGTAAAACGCCGCATTCGTGCTTGCTGTCGGATCGGCGTCGGGATGACGCCAGCCGTCCGTTGTGCCGCCGACACCGTGAATCATGGCTCCGAATTGAATTAGATCCGTCCGGCTCATTTTCTCATCCCCTTTTTCCCCTCGTAATCGGCAAGCGCCCGTTCTACATGTTCAATGCCGACTTGAGTAACGGCCTGATACACACGGCTGTCACCGCTGCCGATTTCAACGACGGGAACATGACGGATGCCGTACTTCGTCTGCAGCACGTCACGCAATTCGTCACGCTCTGTCACATCAATTGTTTCGTATGCCACGGCTTTTTCCCGCAAATATCCTTTCACTTCATCACAATAGGAGCAGCCCTGTTTGCTCCAGACCACTACGTTTACTTCATGACTCATGTTCATCCCTCCTATAATTGTGGGGCCGGCTGCACCGCTTCGCTTAACAGCCGGTAAGACAATCGTTTTTCCTCAGCGTTTTTGATAGGCGACAAAATCACAAAATCGGTAATGCTGTATTGAACGGATAATCGTCGCAGCTCGGCGGCGGTCTCTTCTTTTGTCCCGGCAATCACACCCGTCTTTTGTGTGATCAGCTTATATGGCTGCGTGACTTGTTCAAGAAACGCTTCCGCTTGTTCCCGGGAACCGACATTCACCTTTTTGCCGTCTTCGAGAATGATTTTGACCGACTCACGCGATACGACGTGTTTTTCCGCTTCTGCTTTTGTATGTGCGGTAAATACCATCGGCGCAAGGTGAAATTCCGCCTTCGATCCTTTCGGCAGATGCTCGTCAAAGGCGTGGCGCGCTTTTTCTAACGCAGCCTCTTCACCGTTTATGAAATAGGCGAAAACGAAGGAAATGCCGAGTTTGGCCGCGGATATCGCGCTTTCCGCGCTGCCGCCGAGTAAAAAGATGTCAGGCGCATACTCAGTATGCGGCGTCGGCCGCAATGACGCGTAGCGGTGCGAGTCCGGAAAATCATTTCGGATGAAATGAGTCAGCTCCTCAAGCTTTTCTTCAAACAAACGGGCGGGCTGGATAAGCTCCCGCTGCAGCGCATCGGTTGACAGCTGAAATCCGCCGGGCGCTTTGCCGACACCGAGCGCCACACGGCCGGGAGCAAGGGCGGACAGAACCCGGAACTGCTCCGCCACCTTATAAGGACTATAATGCTGCAGCATCACCCCGCCGGATGCGAGACGGATTTTTTTCGTGCTTGCGGCAAGATACCCCAGAACAATTTCCGGCGCTGATCCCGCTATCTCTTCATTGTTATGATGCTCCGCCGCCCAGAAACGGTCATATCCGTATTGTTCGGCCTCCTGAGCCAATCTCACCGTTTGCCGCAAGGCTTCTTCTGCGGTTTGGTTTTCCGAGGTGACACTTTGGTCTAAAATGCTTAAACGAATCATACGACAGGCTCCTTTATGCGCTCTTTTATGTCATAACCGTAATCAGGCAGCACGCGGCGGAGGAACTTCTTCGTTCTTTCTTTTTTCGTCTTGTAAAAGACTTCCTCAGGCGTTCCTTGTTCCACGATTGCTCCTTCATCCATAAACACAATTCGGTCGGACACTCTTCTGGCGAATTCCATCTCATGTGTGACAATGATCATGGTGGCGCCGGTCCGCACAATGTTAAGCATCACCTCAAGCACCTCGCCGACAAGCTCCGGATCGAGGGCGGCGGTCGGTTCATCAAACAGCATCACATCAGGATGAATGGCAAGCGCCCTGGCAATCCCTACCCGCTGCTTTTGTCCTCCCGACAGTTGATTCGGATAGGCATGCAATTTATCCTGAAGCCCCACCTTAGCCAGTTCCCGCTCGGCAATGGCGTACGCATCTGATTTTTTCATTTTCCTTGCGACCGTCAGGCCTTCCATGACATTTTGAATTGCCGTTTTATGCGAAAACAAATGATATTGCTGAAAAACCATCGCCGTCTGTTTCCTCAGTCTGAGAATGTCTTTTTTGGCAGGCTTTTTGCAGTTAATGACTTCACCGTGCAGCGAAATGGCGCCCTCATCCGGCCGCTCAAGTAAATTAAGGCAGCGCAGAAAAGTGGTTTTCCCGGAACCGCTCGGGCCGATGATGGTCACGACTTCTCCTTTCCGGACACTTAAATTGATCCCCTTTAACACGTGATGACTGCCAAAATGTTTCTGAATGTTTCGGATTTCGATCATAATGCGCCTCCTTGATATCTGGCCGCTCTTTTTTCCGCCAGACTGTTTACAGCTTCGAGAATCAGCGTTAATCCCCAATAAATGACGGCCGCCCCGATAAATGCTTCCAGAAACGCATAGTTATCGGATGCCGCAATCGTCGCCGTTCCTGTAATTTCAGGCACTGCAACAATTGCCGCGATGGAAGTGGTATGCAAAAAGCCGATGCCTATATTGGTGAAGTTCGGCAGCGATATCATGAACGCCTGCGGCAGAATTACGCGCCGAATCATCTGGCCCCGCGTCAGACCGATTGAATATGCCGCCTCCGCCTGCCCCGTATCGACGGCCATGATCCCGGATCGGAGAATTTCCGTCATATAAGCGCCTGCCGTTAATGACAGTGCCATGATGACAAACACGGCGACCGGAATCTGATTGGCCGACCAGCCGAGATGAAACGCGCGGCTGAATTGTTCGGCAATCAGCGGAACCCCTAAATAAATCAGCATGATATGGAGAATCGCCGGGGTGCTGCGGAAAAAAGACACGTAAAACGCTGAGCAGGCCAGCAGCCATTTGATGCGGAATATACGCACCGTGATATTGCCGAGAGCTATGAAAAATCCGGCAATAATCGGAATGACCGTCATCGCCAATGTAAGCGGAACGGTTTTCAACATTTGTTTTATCGCAGTGCCGATAAATGGAATGTCCAGCTCCACTGTTCTCCCTCCTTTTCAGCCGTGCGCACTCATGTCAAAAACCGTCACAAGGCGCGTCTCATCTTTCTTGATTCGTTTTTCGGCCCATCTGAAGACACATTCAAATAAAAGGGCGGCCGCGTAATACAGAACAGACAGCGAGATATACACTTCAAGAGAATGATTGCTCGATGTAATCAAGGTCTGTCCTCTGCCCGACATATCCATCACCCCGATCGAAAAAGCGAGTGATGTATCTTTTAAGAAACCGATCACCATATTCCCGATGTTGGGAAAGGCCTGCACAAGCGCCTGCGGCAGAATGATGCGCCGGAATGTCTGCCCCCCGTTCAGCCCGATGCTGAACGCCGCCTCCGCCTGCCCGCGGTCGACGCTGTTCACACCTCCCCTGATGATTTCGGCCGCTCTTGCCGCGCTGCTCAGCGCGTACGTGGCGATGGCCGCATACAAAGGGTCCATTTTAGAGGTATCAATTCCGGCGAGCGCCGTGAGCGCCGGAATGCCGTAAAATACAATGAACAGCTGCACCATGATGGGCGTTCCTCTGAAAAATGAGATATACAGCTTCGCAAACTGATTCAAAACGGGAATGCGATAGATGCGGGGCAGCGCCAAAAGCAGCCCCAATAGAAAGCCGAACAGCAAAGACACCGCCAATATATACAGCGTGACGGGCAAATACCCGAGCAATGTCGGCACAAAGGACGCGATCATACTGATATCAAACGCTTTTTCCATTGCCGATCCCTCTCTTTTTCACTTAATATTGCTCCTTTGAATAATCCGCGCCGAGCCACTTTTCACTCAGCTTTTTAAGCGTGCCGTCATCAATGATTTCCTTGAGCGCTTTATCAATGTCATCGCTCAGCGTTTGTTCATTTTTGTTAAACATAAAGAACACTTTGGCATTTGACAGCACTCCGCCGACCGTTTTTTCTTTGATTGCGCTTGTTTTGTTTTGAAAATCGACAGCAAACGGCGTGGAAATCGTTGCATCGGCGCGGCCGGATTTCAGCTGGTTGGCCGCATCGTTTGAACCTTGGCCGGCATAGGCGATTTCAAACGGACTGCCGTGTTTTTCATTCCATTTTTTCAGCACAAGCGCGCCGTTTGACGTCGGACTTGTAATGACCCGCTTTCCTTTCAAGTCATCAATGCCGTGAATGTCCCCGTTATCTTGGAGCACCGTGATTTTCAGCGGGAAGTTGTTATACGCGACTTGATTGAACAGAAATTTTTTCTCCCGTTCGGCGCTTTTCTCCATTTGATGAGCCACGATATCGACTTTATGCTGGCCGAGGCTGACAAGCAGGTTGGAGAAATCCATCGTTTTAAAGGTGAATCGATAGTCCGGCAGGCGCCTGTCAAGCTCTTTCACCAGCTCAACGTCATAGCCCGTCAATTTGCCTTTATCATCAATAAAGCAAATATTCGGAAATTGAGTTCCCGTCCCGACCGTAATGTTCTTCACGTATTTCTGATTGCCTGATGCCGCCTCCCCGCCCGCGCCGCAGGCTGATAACGCCGCCATTGCCGCAATTGTTAATGACATGACCGCCAGTCTTATTTTCATGTGATCGCCCCGTTTTCTGCTTCAATTATTTCGTGAAACTTGATTTTGAATAATCCGCGCCGAGCCATTTTTCACTCAGCCTTTTCAATGTGCCGTCCTTCTCAAGCTTTTGAATCGCCCGATCCGTATCGTCCGCCAGGGTTTGGCTGTTTTTATTGAACATAAAATACACCTCGGTATCGAGCAGCACATCACCGACCGTCTTTTGTTTGAACGCGTGCGTCTTATTTTGAAAATCGACGGCAAACGGCGTGGATACGGTGGCGTCAGCGCGTCCTGTCTCCATTTGGTTCGCTGTATCATTGCCGCCCTGCCCGGCGTATTTCAAGTGTATCGGGCTGCCGTGGGTTTTGTTGTATGCCGTCATATAATCCGCCGCATTTGACGTCGCGCCGACGATGACGGTTTTCCCTTTTAAATCCCGGAGCGTGTGTATCGCGTCATTATCCGCCTTCACCGTAATGTACATCGGCGAGTAGTTATACGGGATTTTGTGATACAAAAAGCGTTTCTCCCGTTCCTTGTTTTTCGCCATATTGTGCGCGATCACGTCAATTTTCCGGTTTCCGAGACTTGTAAGCAGATTCGAAAAATCCATCGTCTTAAAGACAAATTTGTATTGCGGCAGCTGTTCATCAATGGCTTTCATCACTTCAATGTCATAGCCGGTCAGCTCGCCTTTTTCATCCATAAAAGCAATGTTCGGAAAATCAGTTCCCGTGCCGACGATAACGGTCTGCACGCCGCTCCCCGCTTTCGTGCTTTCTCCTTGCCCGCACCCGGCCAGCACGCCGAGCAGCAGAAGCAGACAGCCGGCTCTGATCCATTTTTTTATCATTGCGCCCAGCTCGGTGTGCCTAACAGCGACGCGTCAAACCGCTCCGGTATGAGCACCTTTCTCATCATGACTCCGATGTCTCCGTCTTTCTCCTGCTCAAAATACACTTCATATCCCCTCCGTCTGTACATATCTACAAGCCAGGGATGCTTGCGCGCCGAAGTGCCGAGCGTGATGGCCGGGGCCTTCAGCGTATCCCGCAGCACATGTTCCTCCACATAAGTCAAAAGTTTGCTGCCGATGCCCTGCCCCTTCAGCTCAGGAAGCGTCGCAAACCACCAGACAAACGGATATTTTGACGGAGGCGTGTCACTCTCCCACGGAAAACGGATCGTAATTGTTGAAAGAATCCGTCCGTCCCGTTCGAGCACGACGGCTGAATGATTTTCAATATTTTCCGTTACCATATCGATGTCGGCCCGCGCCGACGGCCAGTCAATCTCCAAATTGCGGATCGGCTGAAACGCGCTGTACAGCAGCTCTAAAAACTCCGGCGCATCCTTTTTCTCAGCCAATCGAAATATGTCTTCACTCATTCCGGTCACTCTCCCCGCAAAATATATATAATTCCAATTTGTTTACTAAGCTTTGATTGTTTATACTATAAAGCAAACTGATTTGTTTGACTAATCAAAAAAAGTAAAGGAAAGGTTCAAGAAAATTAATGAACAGCCGGGAGGGGATTTCGTTGGAATTACGCACCATTAAAACGTTTCATACCATCGTACAGTCAGGCAGCTTTTATAAGGCCGCCGAAATTCTGAACTACTCACAGCCGACGATTTCAATGCGGATTAAACAGCTGGAACAGGATGTAGGCGCGCAGCTGTTTGACCGGGGAAAGAAGCTGAAGCTGACAAGGGCGGGGCGGCTATTTCATGAGCGGGCCGGGCAGCTTCTCGCGCAATACGAGGTGCTTGACCATACTCTGGCCGATATCAGACAGGGCCAGGCCGGCCTTATTCAGATCGGCATATCCGAACCGACGGCAAGCCTGATCTTCCCTGCCGTGCTGCGGGGTTTCTTAAATGATTATCCGGACATGTCGGTCAATGTCAGCGTGGATGATGCCAATACATGCAGCCGCAAACTGCTGGAGGGCGCCATTGATTTTGCGGTATGCGGCGAGCCGGAGCTGATTCTGGAAAATTATTTCGATCCGTTTTTCCACGACTCGCTCAATGTCATCGTGTCAGACAGACATCCCCTTGCCGCCAAAGCAAGCGTTAATCTCGAAGATTTAGAAAATGAATGCCTGATTTTTACGCCCGCCAATTGCCCGATCCGGATTCAAATTGAACAGCACCTGCAGCGGGCCATCGGCAGCCGCTATCGAAAAATGGAGCTGACCAGCAGCATGGCTCACCAATACTATGTCAGGGAAAATATCGGCGTCTCAATCTTTACGGCGACGGCGCATTCAGAGCCGATCGAGGGCACGAAGGTCATTCCGATCCATAACTTAACAATTTCACCGCCGGTCGGGCTGTTGACAAACCAAAAAGAAGAGCATTTTGACTGTGCCACAAAAGATTTAATCAGCAGGATCATCAGCCGGTTTCAGCGTGATCCGCATTAAAAAAACCCCCGCCACTTTGCGGGGGTTTTTGTATATTCATCTTATATAATGCTCCGCACTAAGCCGCCGTCGATCCGCAAAGCAGATCCGTTAATGGCTGACGACAGCGGGCTGCTTAAAAAGGCGACAAAATGAGCGATCTCTTCCGGACGGATCAATCGCTGAATGATCGACGTCGGACGATTTTCCTTCATAAATCGTCTCTCCGCTTCAGCCACTGTCAGGTTTTCACCGGGATAAAGCGACTCCAGCATCGTTTCGACGCCCTCTGTTTTCGTGGAGCCCGGCATGACCGTATTCACCGTCACATTCGTCCCTTCCGTGAGCTCGGCCAGACTGCGTGACAGCGACAGCTGCGTCGTTTTCGTAGCGCTGTAATGAGCCATTTCCTGAGAAGGCATGACGGCCGCTTCACTCGCGATAAAGATCACCCGTCCTTCCTTCCGCTCAATCATCCGCTTTGCATACCGGCGTGTCAGCCGCACGCCGCTCATGATATTCACCTCGAAAAACCGGAGCCACTCTTCGTCAGGAATATCAAAGTATTCCGCAGGTTCAAAGATTCCTAAATTGTTGACGAGAATATCCACATCCGGATACTGCTGAAAAATCGCGCCGCATCCTTCCGCCGTGCCTAAATCAAATGCGGCCGGATAGAGACGGGCATCCGGCGTCTGTTTCTCTAGTTCCCGGATCGTTTCGTTCACCTTTTCTTCACGGCGGCCGTTAATGATCACGGCCGCACCTTCTGCAATCAGCGAAGCCGCAATCGCCTTCCCGATGCCTGACGTAGATCCCGTCACAAGCGCCGTCTTCCCTTTTAACTGCAAGTCCATCATCCATTCCTCCCTATCGTAAGTCTCTTCTTATATATGGACAGAAATCGAAAGCCTGAAACCTTCCGTCCCTATTATCGGATAGAAAAATGGATGAGGGGAAGTACGCACTTTTTAGTGCCTGTCCGTTGTCCCGGCTGACGGCTGATCGATTTGAATGACAAACCGATTCTCTAACTCTTCCTGAGCCTCTTGAAACAGCTCCAAGACATCATCAGCATCCGAACCCAATGCCATTTGACTGGCCTCAAAATTCTTCCACACCAAAGTCAGCGGAAGTTCGATCCAGCCTGTCAGACAATCCCATAAGGCATTCAGATTTTCACCATAATAGTCCGGGAAATCTAATTGATCTTTTAAGATTCGGTGTAATGCTTCTGTGCTTGTAACATCTTTTCCGTCTATGATGACGACTATCATTCACATGGACTCCTTTTTTCTTCGAATTATATTTAGCAGGATACACCTTGATCCATTACCTTCGACCCGTTATTATAACTCACCTCACACTTGTTAAGGAGAAATTAATATTCTAGTTATTTACTGTATTATTTATTATTGGTAGAATTTAATTGAATCTTATGAGGAGGGTTATAGATGAAAAAATCTTTTGTTTTTCTATTATCGCTAGTGCTTTTATTTAGCATTTTTCCTATTAGCACTTTAGCCACCGTGAAAACGTCAGAAGATGACACGATAACTGTACCTGGAAAAGATGTAAAAAACACTGCAGTATTAGTTGATGCTATCAATGAATTAGATGAAAAATTGGATATGAAAAATCTATCATCTAATTCTCCAGAAGATATAAGTCAACTGAGTTTAGCAGCAAAAACGCTGTATGATACTATTGTAAATTATGAAAATCAAACATCTGCTTCTTTGACAGGCACTGACGCGTTGATCATATTCAAAGAGTATATTGACGAGTTAAATAGAAGTGAAGTTATTAAACCTGTTGAACACATTGTAACAACAATGGGAGTTATAAACTATAAAGAATATAAAATTAGCAACTCACAAATAAAACAATTGAGTGCTGCTGTTGGAATTAATAGTGGATTTTGGGGTACAGCTACAGCTATAGCTAAAATTTTTGCTAAAAGCCCAACTGCACTTACATTAATGTTAGGTGCGGTACCGCTTTTAGGTATGGGTACTATAAATGCCTGCAATTCTAAAGGAAAAGGCATTATTATTACAAAAATGGGTTCAGGAGCAACGAATACATATAGTTGCAGGTCTCAATAAAAAAGTGTGAGCTTTCGCTCACACTTTTTTATTTTTTATTTTTCTGATACATTTTGATATAAATTCACTAACAAAAAAAACTATTAAGCCTGATATTAATAACAAAAGTGAATTTATCTTTAAACCCTTGTTAAAAAAATCAAGGATACTATTTATCAATAAAAAACCTGACCAATAGATGAATAAAGAATAGAAAGCTATATTAGTGCTCTTTTCATCCGTATTTCTACTAGTTTTAAAAAACAATGATCTGCCCTCCCTATTCTTGAATCTTTTCAATCCTTACTATAAAATTTTTCAATGCTCATCAAAAATACTTATTGGTGGTTAAGTGCTTAATCTTTCGTTTAGGTTGGTACATTGAGCCTTCTTCATTTTACTCATGTCGTCACCTCCCATAAAACAATGATAACATGAATTAATTCTAGTTTATATTGTATGTAATTCCCGAAATAGCTAATACTCTTCACTAACTTCAAGTATAAACCGAAAAATTTAAACAATTTCATTTAAAATCTAAACAGAAGTCCATGTACGAGACTGAAGAAAATACTCCGCAATTCGATCCCTATCTTTCATTTCATTCTGAAAACAATTAAAACAAAGAGCATAGTAATTCTGTTGGCTTTATCTCTATTCTTTACTGTATTTCCTGGACAGCTTTTTTGCCAAAATTATACAAACGGATAATACAAAATAATAGGATAAAGCAAAAGCAGCACATCTTTTAGATTATCCTTTTTAAGTATTGAATGAGTAGTAAGAGAAATTAAAATGAACAGGCAGGAATTTAGATAGGAGGAGGTATGGCATTAACACGAAAGCCATCTTCCTTTCAGCACAAAGGGAGAAAACGAAGAATTTTAAAAAGTGTTACCAAAATGTTACCGCAGTGCCATCGAAAGCTTTGAAAGCCTTGATAACACTGCGGTTCCTCTGTTATGTATGGAGACGGTGGGAGTCGAACCCACGTCCAGAAACATCGATTACTTAAGCGTCTACGAGCGTAGCCTGCATATTTCGTGTTTCACTCGTCTTCATGCCTGCGGGCGGGCCTTCCGAGAGCTAGTCTGTCAGTCTCTTCTTACGTTCTCAGACGGGAACGCAAGCGTAGCCTACTTGGATGTGCTCTTCACGGACACATAGGCAATGTCAGGAAGAGCTCGCTGCGTTTATTAGGCAGCTAGTGCTAAGTTTTGGTTAAAACTTTTAGTTTTGCCAGTTATATTTAGGTGCGTGTTAACGAGATCGCCTCTCGGCTCGCAGCTCAAGCTCGATCCATCCCTGTCGAATCCGTAACGTCCCCTTGTTAAGGGTATACGGGAGATCTATCAAGCTCTTGCTCAACTGGCTGTACTGTTATTATACCATGATCACAGGCAAATTCAATTGGGAATATCTTCAATAAACAGCCTGTGAATCTGATGTGTGAACAGTATAGCACAGGGTATATCATCACATCAAGGCTCAGGCATCAGAAGCCTTTTTGTCTGTCTCTGAACGCTCTTTCGATTTCTCTTTTGGCGTCTTTTCGTTTTAAATCTTCGCGTTTATCGTATGTTTTCTTCCCTTTTCCGAGGCCGATTAATACTTTGGCGAAGCCGTTTTTCAAGTACAGCTTCAGCGGCACGAGGGAATAGCCTTTCTCTTTCGTCAGGCCGATCAGCTTATTGATTTCTTTCCGGTGCATCAAAAGCTTTCTCGTCCGGAGCGGGTCGTGGTTATAGCGGTTTCCCTGCTCGTACGGGCTGATGTGCATGTTGTGGAGGAACACTTCGCCGCGCTCGATTTTCGCAAAGGAATCCTTCATGTTTACGCGGCCGGCGCGGATGGACTTAATCTCCGTTCCCTGCAGCACGATGCCTGTTTCATAGGTTTCTTCTATAAAGTAGTCATGATTTGCTTTTTTGTTTTGCGATAATACTTTGCCTGATCCTTTTGGCATGCCTTATCCTCCTCTCTCCGCAAAAACCGTTCATGTGTGCGATACGCTTTATTTTAGCAAATGGATCGTTCCGCGACAATGAAAATGCGGCTTGCGAAAGAAAGCAAACAGAGCATTATGCCCCATTTGCTTTTCGCATTTACTTCTTCTTTTTGCGTTTTTGTTTCGGCGCGTTTTGGAAACCGCGTTTTTTCTTTTTCTTCTTCGGTTTTGTAAACCATTCCCCTTTTTCCTCCGATTTCGGCGGTGAAGCCGGGGTATTGCTGTTTAACACGCGTTTCCGCGCCGGTCTGCCTCGTTTTCTGCGGTCGCCTGTTGTTTCTCTCGGACGGCGGGTGCCTTTCATGCCGACAATTTCAAAGTCGATGTTTCTCTCATCTTTATTGACGTCGACGACTTTGACCGTGATTTCGTCTCCGATGCGGTAAACGTTGCCCGTGCGTTCACCGATCATGGCGAAATGCTGCTCGTCAAAACGGTAATAATCATCCGTCATAAAGCTGACGTGCACAAGCCCTTCAATCGTATTCGGCAGCTCGACGAACATTCCGAAATTCGTGACGGAACTGATCATGCCGTCAAATTCCTCGCCGATTTTATCAAGCATATATTCCGCTTTTTTCAGGTCGTCCGTTTCCCGCTCGGCGTCAACGGCGCGCCGTTCCATCGTTGACGTATGATCAGCGATTTCCGGAAGGCGTTCGGCCCACTTTTCCTGAGTTGCTTCGTCCGATTGTCCGTTGATCAAATACGTTCTGATCAGCCTGTGAACGATTAAGTCAGGATAACGGCGGATCGGCGATGTGAAGTGCGTATAAAATTCAGTCGCCAGCCCGAAATGGCCCAGGCTTTGCGGGTCGTATTTCGCCTGCTTCATGGAACGGAGCATAACCGTTGAAATCACCGTTTCTTCCGGACGGTCCCGCACTTCGTCAAGAATGCTTTGCAGCGCGCGCGGATGAATGTCTCCGGCTTTCCCTTTGACGATATAACCGAATGTCGTCACGAACTCCAGAAACTTTTGCAGTTTTTCGGCGTTCGGCTCTTCGTGAATCCGGTAAATAAACGGCACGTTCATCCAATGGAAGTGTTCGGCCACCGTTTCGTTTGCCACAAGCATGAATTCTTCGATCAGCTTTTCCGCTACTGAGCGCTCTCTGATGACGACGTCTTTTACGGCGCCTTCCTCATCGACGAGCACCTTCGCCTCTTTGAAATCAAAATCCACGGCGCCGCGGTCCATCCGTTTCGCCCGGAGAATTTCCGCCAGACGTTCCATGTCTTTAAACATCGGGACGAGCGGCTCATATCTTTCTTTCAGCTCGGCGTCGTCTTCTGTAAGGATCCGGTTGACATCTGAATAGGTCATTCTTTCCGTCGTTTTAATGACGCTTTGGAAGATCTCGTGCTCCGTCACCTGTCCCTGCTGGTTGATTGTCATTTCACAGGAAAGCGTCAGCCGGTCGACCTTCGGATTTAAAGAACAGATTCCGTTAGACAGTCTGTGCGGGATCATCGGAATGACCCGGTCAACCAAGTACACGCTTGTCCCTCTTTCCAGCGCTTCTTTATCAATCGGGGAATTCTCCGTGACGTAATGGCTGACATCGGCAATATGAACGCCGAGCTTGTAGCTGCCGTTATCAAGCTTTGTCACGGTGACGGCGTCATCCAGATCCTTCGCATCGGCGCCGTCAATGGTGACAATGACCTGATCGCGGAGATCACGGCGGTCTTTGATGTCTTTTTCATCGATGGTATCGGGCGTGCTTGTTGCCTGCTCCATCGCTTCAGCCGGAAAATCTCCCGGCAGGCCGTGCTTATGGATGATGGATAAAATATCGATGCCCGGATCATTTTTATGGCCGAGTATTTCAACGATTTCCCCTTCGGCGTTCATTCTGCCTTCAGGATAGCTTGTCAGTTTGACGACGACTTTATGGCCTTCCGCAGCGCCGTTATTGGCATGTTTCGGAATAAAAATATCACTCGTGATTTTCTTATCATCCGGGATGACAAAGCCGAAGCTTTTCGTTTCTGTGTATGTGCCCACGACGCGGTCGATGCTTCTTTCCAGGATGCGGATGACCGTGCCTTCCTGTCTCGATCCGCTTGACTGGGAATTGAGCCGCACCATGACGATATCGCCGTTCATGGCCGTATTCAGCTCGTTCGGCGGAATAAACACGTCGCTTAAAGAGGTATCCTCCGGCAGCAGAAACGCGAAGCCCTTCGCATGCGCGGAAATTTTTCCTTTTACTAAATTCATTTTTTCCGGAAGCCCGTAGCGGTTGCTTCTGGTGCGGACGATCTGTCCCGTCTCCTCGAGCGCCACCAGCGCTTTTACCAGCTCTTTAAATTCATCGGCTTCCGTGATGTTCAGCATCTCCTCGAGTTCCTGAATGGTAAGGGGCTTGTACGCCTCTTCCTTCATAAACGCGAGAAGACGGTCCATAAACGCTTCTTTTTCCATTATTCGACCTCCTGTTTGTTACCAATCGAGTTTCTCTAAAAATTCGTACACATCCTGATGAACGAGGTCCCGTTCTTTATCGAGTGTAATGACATGGCCTGATTCTTCATACCATTTCAGCTGTTTGTCGTCCGTTTCCACCTCGTTGAAAATGATGTTCGCACTTTCTGTATTAATCATATGGTCATGCCGTGCCTGAACCACAAATGTCGGGGAATAGATCATGTCGACGTTTTTGCGCACATCGGCAATCAGCTCCTGGAGCGATTTGAGCGTATTCATCGGCGTTTTTTCAAACTCCTTCATTTCCTTTTCAATCTGCTCCGGCTGTTTTCCTTCGAATTTTTTATAATTGCGCGCGTAGGAGAGAACTCCTTCGTACATAACCTCTTCACTTTTAATGTGCATCGGCGCACACATAGGAACAATTCCCTTTATGGGTACAGTGTAACCCAATTTCAATGAAAAAACCCCGCCAAGCGACAGTCCGCACGCCGCAATGTTTTCATAGCCTTCAGACCGTAAATACTCATAACCGTCCATGACGTCTTTCCACCAATCTTCAGGTCCCGTATGTACCAGCTCTTCCGGCGGAACGCCGTGCCCTTTATATTGAGGCGCGTGACAAGTGTAGCCGCGCTCATTCAAGTAGCGGCCGAGCATTCTGACGTCTGCCGTATTTCCCGTAAATCCGTGCAGCAGAAGCACCGCTTTGTCTCCGCCTTTAAATGTAAATGGTTTTGGTGTCACAATTTTCATGCTCATAACCCCTTTTTTGCACATTCAATTTAGTTTTCCACAGTTTTGCGAGAAACAAACGCCGTCTCTCAACAAGAAAAAGGCCTGATATTAAATCAGACCTTATCCAAACATTGCCTTATACGATATACGCTAGCGAAATCGTCAACACGAAAAACAAGACTGCCAGCACAACGGTTGTGCGGTGAAGAATCAGATCAAGGCCCCTTGCTTTCTGTTTTCCGAAAAGCTGCTCCGCCCCGCCTGAAATTGCACCCGATAAACCGGCGCTTTTGCTGGTTTGAAGCAATACGACAATAATAAGTGCAATACTGACGATAACCAATAAGGTAATCAATAATGTGTGCATCCCATACACCTCCAGACTGACTGGCCTACATTGCTTCTATTTTACATGAAAAACAAAGGCATGTCACGCCGTATCGGTGCACATCATGTCAGAAAAGCGGAAATGCGTTTGAATCTTCCATCATCATTGACTTTTGTCAACAAAGTCGTAGTAAAAAAGATCTTCAAATTTCATGTCAAAGTAATAGAGCATTTTTCCGATGACCAGCTGGCCCGGCCTCCGCTCTCCATTCAGTACACGGCTCAGTGTGGCGGGAGATATTCCGATCTCCAGGGCGAGCTGGTTTAACGAGTAGTCATTATTGACCATATACTGCAGCACATAATCTCTTCTGATCTGTATCTTTTCGACCACTTTCTTCACCTTCCGTTCTGTCAAATACTTTCTTTCTTATACATAAAGATACGGCTTTTGTTAACTTTTGTCAATACTTTTCCAGCCTGGCTATTCCCTTTAGTCAATAAACATACTAGAATATAAATAGACCGCGGGAGGGGGAGAGACTGTGGAAAGCTTCGGGAAACAATTGCGGACATTACGGGAAAAAAGGCATCTGACAGTGAATCAGCTGGCAACGTATTCAGGCGTCAGCGCCGCGGGAATCTCGCGGATTGAAAACGGCAAACGCGGGGTGCCGAAACCTGCGACCATTAAAAAGCTCGCAGATGCGTTAAAAATCCCGTATGAGGAACTGATGCAGACGGCGGGATACATAGAGACCGTCCAGGAAACGAGAGCCCCGTACGACACGGGCTGCACCTTGCTGGAAAAAGCCGAAACGTATGAGCTGCATGATTTATCCCTTTTGGAGCGGGAGAACTGGCGGCACCTGTCGAAAGAAGACTTGGTTCTGCTTGATAAATACTTTGCGTTCTTATCGGCGGAAGCCAAAAAAAGAACAAATGAAGACTCATGACTTTGCACATGTGAGGCGATCTTATTGAACACATTCGGAAAGCAATTAAGAGAGCTGCGCCGCGCCCGGAAGCTTACCGTCAATCAGCTTGCCGTCTATTCCGGCGTCAGCTCGGCGACCATTTCCAGAATTGAAAACGGGCACCGCGGCATTCCTAAACCCGCGACCATCAGAAAATTGGCGGACACATTAAAAATCCCGTACGAGGAGTTAATGGCGCGGGCCGGACACATCAAGGCATTTCAGGAGGAAATCCGTGAAACCTCCGAAAGCTATCAATCCATCTGCGCCATCTATCAGACCGCCGTTGACAGAGGCGCGGAGCATCTGCCGCTGTTTGACAGCAAAAAGTGGCAGCACTTCACAAAAGAAGATATTGAAAGCGTCAGCAAATACTTTGATTTTATTGCGGCTGAAGCGAAAAAACGCTCCCCGGATTCCTCATCCTCTTTTTGATCCTCTCCTCAACTTAACAAGCGCCAGACGTACGTTCCCTCCGATTTTGCGGTATAATAGCAGAAGACGAGGTGAAAAAGCATGAACCAATCAGAAATGTGCCCCAGATTCGAAAAAGCGGTCGACATCCTAAGTAAACGCTGGGTGGCTCTAATCGTCTTTCAGTTATTGAACGGACAGCAGCGATTTAGCGAAATTGAAGCGGCGCTTCCGAATTTAAGCGGAAGAGTCTTGTCAGAACGTCTGAAAGAACTTGAAACAGAAGGTGTCATCAAACGGGATGTTATCCCCGAAACGCCTGTCCGCATTGAGTATTCTTTAACGGAAAAAGGCTGCGCATTAGCCCCTATTTTAGAGGAAATTTCCAAGTGGTCTTCAACATGGATTGATCCTTCCTGATAAACTCTTTTCCGCATAAGCGGCTGATCTCTCAAACGGACAGCCGTTTTTATTTTTGCTTTTCTTAAACAGAAAAACAAGCCCTCAGGCGTGCAGGGCTTGTTTTTGTCTGACGCCTTCCAGCGGAATTCGAATCTCCGCCCGGGCTCCTCCAGACTCCTGATTTTCAAGTATTAATTCGCCGTGATGAAGATGTACGACGTGATGGGCGAATGTAAGCCCCATGCCGTGATGCCCCGCCGAATGTCTGCTTTTATCCTCCGTGTAAAAAAGCTGTGTCGCTCTTTTCAGCGCTTCCGGCGAGAACCCGCTTCCGCTGTCGGATACGGCAAGATGGAGGGCGGAATCGGTGCACAGGACGTCCACACGGATTTCCCCTCCTTCCGGCGTATAGTCGACGGCATTTGCCGCGATATTCATGACCGCCCTGTGGAGCAGCTCATGATCGATCGGCGCTTCTATTCGGTCAATTCCCCGTTCGCTAAGGACGAGATCAATCTGCTTCGGCCCCGCAAGCGCCGCCGCGTCACGATATATGTTTTGAATCCACTCTTTGAGGTCGGTATATTCAACATGAACGGCAACTGCCTCCTCCGCTTTGGAAAGCTGGATCAGCTGTCCGACATAATGCTCTATTTTGTTTCCGGCATCCAGGATATACTGCGCATATTCCGCCTGCTCCTCATCAGGTTCTGTTAACTGAAGCAGCTCGGCATTTCCTTTAATGATCGTTGCCGGAATTTTAATATCATGTGCAAGCGCGCCGATCTGTTCTTTCTTTATCCGCTCCGCCTCCCACTGCGCCGCCAGAGATGCCTGAAGCGCGTCTTTCATTTTCAGCAGAGAGTCAATGACATCGTCAAATTCTTTTATACGCGACCTTTTTGGATTGATATTTAAATTCTGTTTTTGAATGCTTGCCGTAATGGAGCTGAGTGTGCTGAAATGCCGTCTCAGCTGATTGGCGAAACGCGTCGTCACGATAAAAACAGTCAAAAGAAGCAAAGTGATCAGAATCGTAAGACCCGTCCATTCATAATTCGGCAGATAGCGCCTTAACAGCGGCGACTGAAATTCCGACCTGAGTGAATATTGGAGAACGCCGTATTCATCTTTCCGATTTATCACCATGAATCCTTTTTGAGCATAATTAAAATACGGCTGATGCTGAATCTTTTTTCTGGCGTTGGCCGCATCTTGTTCCGTCATCGTTCCTTTTGTCATCCGCTTTGTTTTTTTATCAAAAACGGCGTATGTCATACCGTCGGGAATCATGTCTTCTGTTATCGTTTCCGCTGATTTCAGGCCGGGTTTGATCTGTTCCGCCTCATGTTCGCTGTAGTTTGCGGGCAGGATCGCTCCGGCATTCATGGCAATGGCATTTAAGGCGATACATAATGCCGCCACGCCCATCGTGCTCAGACACAGCGTGATGGTAAATTTGACAAGCTCTTTGCGGATGCTGGATTTTCCTTTTGCTATTCCCATTTGTATCCGACACCCCACACCGTTTTGATCGGATCAGCCCCGTGTTCTTTACATTTTTTCCGGATGGTTCTGATAAACTCCGTAATGGTTGAATAGAGCGCATCGCCGTCCAAGCCGTACACTTCCTCGTAAATCTGCTCCCGTGAGAATGTTCTGTTTTTATGCTGTGCCAGAAATTCAACGATTTTATATTCGTTTTTCGTAAGAGGCAGTTTCCGGTCATCCATCCATACTTCTTTACTGTCAAAATCAAACATGAAGCCTGATATCAGCCGTTTCGTCTGATGCTTTTCCCGCCGTTCCCTTCTGACATGCGCGTTTACCCTTGCCATCAATTCCTGTACGCCGAACGGCTTTGTGATGTAATCATCAGCGCCTGTCATGAGGCCTTTCACAATGGATTCTTCGTCAGACTTTGCCGTTAAAAACAGGATCGGGCTGTCCACCAGCGGCCGAATCCGCCGGCAGAGTTCAATCCCGTCCGTTCCGGGCATCATGACATCAAGAAGAATCAAATCATAGCCTTGAAAAAAATCCAATGACTGATCTTCCGCTTTTTCGAGAATCGTTACTGTATGCTGATCACGCTGTAAAATGTTTCTGATCAGAACGAGAATATCTTTTTCATCATCAATTGCTAAAATGTTTGCCACCGGCCGAATCGCTCCTTGCCTTTATTCATATGAACGCCGCCCTTCCCATCTTCTGCACCAATAGAGGCCGGCCAGACATAATATCACTATAGAAAAATATAACATTATTTCTCCGAATCTCATATCGTATCTTACATAAGGGAGGAACTCTTTTTTGACTTTGTCAAAATGCAGCAGTCCTGCAAGGCCTGAAAGCCGCACGCTCCATGCCCACGGGAAAAAACGCCAGATGATATCGCCAAGTCCCGTATTCATGAGCGCCGCCATTAATAATCCCGCACCCCCTAAAAGCCCGGACGGTCCCATGCCGTACTGTATGCCGACAAAAAAAGACATCATATAAAGCGGAATACTGCCGGCAATCAGCCACGCCCCTCCTTTTAAAAAGAGAAGATACGGGAGATCATTGATGTGAAGAACAAATTTCAACCCCGCCAAATAAAGACAGATGGCGAGACCTGCCGATAACACATTCAATAGGAGCAGCAAAAGCAGCTTGCCCGCAAAACTGACGATTTTCGAATGCGGAACCGCCAGCATCATCTGAAAATAACCCGCCTGTTCCTCGACGGAGGCAGACATGCCGCAGACAATACTGATGATTAAAGGGTATAAAACGGCAATCACGTTGAAGAAGACGCTGTACAGCACATAAGGCTCCTGAATCCTTCCATACATCATATATAACAGGAAAAATCCCGCGCATAAAACCGGCGCCGCAACATGCATCCATATGAACGGCGTGCGCTTCATTTTTAATACATCGGCCCACATATATCGTAAAAGCACGGTCATGACCGGTTTCCCCCTTTTGAAAAAGACACTGCGGAAATCAAACTTATTGCGATAAAAGAAAGGATAGAAAGAATAATAGCCGGAAAGATCACGTTTCCGTTTAATAAGCCGCTGTCTGCGGGAAGCGGAATTCCGTTCGGATGGATCCCGAGAATCGGTGACATCACCCGGACTGACCAGCTCCATGGGCTCAGCCACCACAATGAGCCGGACGCCGGCACAATACCCAAAACAAAGGCGGCGATCATATTCACGAGAATGACTGCCGTAAATCCGAACTGCCTGGCAATCCATAAGCACAATGGAATTTCCCAAAGCGTCGTCAGCCATAAAAGGAAGCCTGCTTCAACGCCTTTCAGCTGCAGCGCAGCAATTGCCGGAAATACAAGGCCAAGTAAAAACATGATGATGAAAAAGACGATTTGCGACAGGAGTGAATACAGCGCGATCAAGCTTATTTTTGAGAGCCATATGCTTTTTAAATCTGCCGGCAATGAGTACACCGCGCGGTCATTCGCAGATTTTTTCTCTTTTTTAACAGATAAACCGCACATTAGAGCAATCATGAGCGGCATGAAAATAACCGCCCACCAATTGAACGTGCCCGTCATAAAATAAGCCGTATTCAGCAGAAAAGAAAAAGCCGTGTTCAGAAGCGGGATAAGAATGATCAGCTTTCTGATAAATGTTCTTTTAGATGTAATGTGTTCCGCCTGCATGTACTGAATCATTTCCCATTCCCCGCTTTCTCGCGTGTTGATTTGACAACCTCCAGAAACAGCCGCTCCAGATCGTCTTCCCGGCTGATTTCTCCCTGATATCCTAAAACGCCGTCACTGATGATTCCGATATGGTCTGCGATCTGCTCGACTTCTGATAACAGGTGGCTTGATAAAATAACCGTCATTCCCTGTCCGGGCAGGGAGCGGATAAATTCCCGCAAATCCTGAATCCCCATTGGGTCCAATCCGTTTGTCGGCTCATCAAGAATTAAGAGCGACGGACGGTTTAATAATGCTAACGCGATGCCGAGACGCTGTTTCATTCCCATGGAAAATTGTCCGGCGCGCTTTTTTCCGGTTCCCGTTAATCCCGTGATTTCCAGCACTTCCGCAATTCTTGAATCAGGCAGTCCGAGCATCACGCAGCGGACTTTCAGATTTTCAGCGGCTGTCAGGTTGCTGTAAAGCGGCGGCGCTTCAATCAGGGAACCGATGCTTTTCAAATCTTCGCGCTTCCATGTATGTCCGTCGAACAGAACCTCGCCGGATGTTTGTTGCAGCATGCCGGTCAATATTTTAAGTGTCGTTGATTTTCCCGCTCCGTTCGGACCGAGCAGGCCGTATATACTGTTGCGTTTAACCGATAGAGACACATCAGCCACTGCCTGTTGTCTGCCGAATGATTTTTGCAGCTGTCTCGTTTCTATGATGTTGCTCATATGATTACCCCTCTGCTTTGTTATTTGATATGTAAGACTTTACAGCGCAGTTATCAAAATTTAATCAAGAAATCAAAAAAAGCATCCTTCACGCGGAAGAATGCTTTTTTTCATGAGGCTGAGCGTACGATCAGCTTTCTTTTTTGTTTTTTCACCGGGCTTAGGGCTCGCTCCAGCCACGCCATCAGCAGGTCTGCGGCCACCGCCATCAGCGCGGTCGGGATGGCGCCCGCCAGAATAATGGCGGTTCCGTTTGTCGCGTTCGATCCTCTGACGATCATATCGCCGAGGCCGCCCGCCCCGACGAAGGTGCCGATCGCCGTGATGCCGATGGCAATGACGAGCGCCGTTCGGAGACCCGCCATAATGACGGAAAGCGCAAGCGGCAGCTCCACCATACGAAGGATTTGGTATTTCGTCATGCCCATCGCTTTTCCCGACTCGAAATAAGCGTGCTCGATATTGATAATGCCCGTGTGCGTATTTCTGAGAATCGGCAGCAGTGAATACAAAAACAAAGCCGTGATGACCGTATTGGCGCCGAGTCCCATGACAAGCATCAGGACGGCGAGCATCGCAAGCGCCGGAACGGTTTGAATCACGTTCGCCACAGCAAACACCCAGCCGGCGAGACGCCCGTGCCTGGCTGTCACAATTCCGGCCGGAATGGCGAAAGCGGCGGCGAAAACGACGCCGTACGCCGACATGAGAAAGTGCCGCCAGCACTCATACAGAACATAGCTGCCGTTTTGAGCGTAATACGTAAACAGCTCTTTCATCGTGTCCATCCGCACATCTCCTTTCCGTTATTCAAAGTAATGATGTTTTTCTAAATATTCCTTGGCCACGACGGACGGCTCTTTTAATCGGCCGTCAACTTCGTAATTCATTTTCTGCATCATCTTCGTATCAATCGCGCCGATCATTTGATTGATCACGTCCTCCAGTTCGGGATGCTCTTTTAATACATGATCCGGAACGACGGGTGAACAGTCATACGGAGGAAAGAACCGCTTATCATCCTTCAGCGTTTTCAGTCCGTAAGCGATGATTCTTCCGTCGGTGGAATAAGCGAGCGCGATATCCATCTTTCTGCTTTTCAGCGCGTCGTATACGAGGCCGATCTGCATTGGATACGTGCCTTCAAATGACATTCCGTATGTTTTCATAAAATCCTGATATCCGTTGCCTCTCAGCTTCATCCAATAGTTATCTACGCCGAATTTCAGATGAGACGCTTCTTTTTTGACATCGGATACCGTTTCTAAATGGTACTTTCTGGCAAGTTGTCCGGAAACGGTAAAGACGTATGTATTATCAAAGCCGTAAGAATCAAACCATTTCATGTCATATCTGTTTTGAAATTCACGCTGAACGAGCCGCAGCGCTTTGTCCGGGTCTTTTTCCGGCTCCATGCGAAGCGTCCCGGTCAGCGCGTCTCCTGTATAGCGCGTCGCGGCGATATCAATATCACCGTTGATCAAGGATTGCTGCTGTACGGCATTGGAGCCGAGATTTTTAATAACCGTTGTTTTCAACCCGCTGTGATGTTCGATCATCTGTCCGAGCATGCTTGCGATGATTTCCGATTCGGTCATGCTTTGCGCGCCGATTTTAATGGTGTCCTCCGATGCGGCGCTCAATCCCGGGAGCGAGCATCCCCCAAGGAGCAGCATGCCGAGACAGGTGATTGCGAGCAGCCGTTTTTTGCATCTATTCCCCATGTGAGACCTCCTCCTTATGAAGCGTCCTTTATGCTTTTCAGCCCGTCAGGCGTGACTTTCCGTTCTGTCATCCCCAGCATGTAATCGACGGCGGCCGCCAGCATCGTGACCGGAACGGCGCCTGCGATAATATACTCCGGCTGATAAAGGTTCAAGCCGATAAAAATGTAATCTCCCAGCCCGCCTCCGCCGATAAAGGAGGCGAGCGTCGCCCAGCCGATTAAATAAATCGAAGACGTTCTGATGCCCGCCATGATGACCGGAGCGGCAAGCGGGAGCTCTACAAGCCTGATCTGCTCCCATGCCGTCATGCCGATTCCTTTTCCCGATTCCAGAAGATGCCGATTGACGCCGAGAATCCCCGTATACGTGTTTCTGAGAATCGGCAGCATGGAATAGAAAAACAGCGCCGCAACGGCCGGGACCTTTCCTACGCCTAAAAGCGGAATAAAAAACGCAAGAATGGCAAGGCTCGGCAAGGTTTGAATGATGTTGACGATGCCGATGACGGCGCCGGCTCCTCTTTTCATTCTCGTCAGCAGGACGCCGAGCGGAACGGCGGCGAGAATGCCCGCCATGACGGCGATTAATGAGATGTACAGATGCTCCCATGTTTTATAAAGCATCTCTCCGCCATTTGCCTGTAAAAATTGCACGGTCTGATTCATATCAACTGAAGCCTCCTCATGACATCACCGCGAGCTGATTCTCTTCTCCCCAGATGGAGTCATAGACGATGTCAACGAGGCTTGCCCTTGTCACGATACCCGTTAGCCGGCCGTCCTCATCAAGGACCGGCACAAATTTCATGCCTCTTTTTAAAATCTTATGGACGGCGTCGCGAAGCAGAGTGCCGCTTCTGACCGTGTACAGATCCCGTTCAAGCACTTCCGCGACGGTTACCGCTTGTCTTCGTTTGCGGTCAATCATCTCCACATCGACATAACCTTGGAGAACGTTCTTTTCATCAATGACGAGCAGCGAATCCACCCGCTCGGCGTGCATCAGCTGAATGGCGGCTGACAGCGTTTTCTCAGCTGTTACCGTCACAGGGGCGGAATTCATGATCTGCTCCACCCGTTCAATATCAGGGCTGGATGATTGAATCAGCCGTTCCTTGCCGATAAACTCCTCAACAAATTCATTCGCCGGAAATCTGAGAATCTCATCAGGCGTTCCGGCCTGGACGATTTCTCCCGCTTTCAGAATGACGATTCTGTCCGCAAGCTTGATGGCTTCGTCCATATCATGGGTAACAAATACGATGGTTTTATGTAAGGTTTTTTGCAGTTTTTTAAATTCTTCCTGAAGGGAATCTCTCGTAATCGGGTCAAGCGCCCCGAACGGTTCATCCATTAAGATAAGCGGCGGCTCTGCGGCAAGTGCCCGTAATACACCTATTCGCTGCTGCTGTCCTCCGCTCAGTTCATGAGGGTAACGGTCTAAATATTCAGGCCCCATATCAACGAGCTTTAAAAGCTCCCGCGCCCGTTTCTTCCGTTTTTCGGCAGGATGCTTTAAAAGCTTCGGAACGAGCGTAATGTTCTGCTGAATGGTCATATGCGGAAACAGCCCGATCTGCTGGATGACATAGCCGATGCTTCTTCTGAGTTCCACCGGGTCTTGTTCCATAATGTTTCGGCCCTCTATCAGGATTCTGCCTTCTGTCGGTTCAATTAAGCGGTTGATCATTTTCATCGTCGTCGTTTTGCCGCAGCCGCTCGGTCCGATAAAACAAATAAATTCGCCTTTGGCGATATTCAGGCTGATGCTGTTGACGGCTTTTTTCCCGCCTTTATACGTTTTCGAGACATTTTCTAATGTCAGCAAACACTCACACCTCCGATATTAAATTTGTTCAAATCGTTAAATTCAAATTTAACTTTTCAGATAATTGAACGTTTCCCATTATAAATTAAACTTTGTAAATTAAAAAGTTTACAATTTGTCCATATTATATATAAAGGTTGTGTAAGCACTGATTTACCCGTATTGACCGGCAAAGTTCTTCTTATTGCTCCGAATTACTGCCAAATTCTCTCGGAAGAGCATTTCCGCCGGTTTAAAAATGTGGTATATTGACATCGGAATTGCTGACTGAAAGGATTGAAACTGTTGGAGAAAGATCCGTTACACGTAATCGAACAAGCTGAAGATCATTTGATAGAACGAATCGCTGAAAATATGCATACATTCGGAATGCCGGCGACGGTGGGGCGCATTTTAGGCATTATTTATATGAACCGCAAGCCGATGACCTTAACTGAATTATCAGAAGCGACCGGCATGAGCAAAACGAGAATGAGCCAGGCGGTCCGTGAAATGCTTGACGTCAATCTGGCGGAAAAAGTGTTTGAAAAAGGCGTCCGCAAAGATTTATACGACGTCGAGCAGGATTATTATCAAACCTTTATTACGCTGTTTACGGCCACATGGAGCAAGGTCGTCAGCAAAAATAAAATGATGCATAAAAAGCTGAACCGCGAACTGACGGCCGTCCTTGAAAACGGCGTGCCGGAAGAAGCTGAGGAAAAAATCAACGAACTGCTGAAAGAATTAAAGGATTGGCTTGATTACTACAACTGGATCAGCCGTCTGATCGAGTTTTTTGAAAGCGAAGAAATTTTCAAGCATGTTCCGAAGCCATAAGAAAAAAACGCCCTGACCCGCAAGGCGTTTTTTTTCATGCCGCATTCGGCGCTTTGGTTCGTTTTTTCTTTCTCACCGGACTTAGCGCCCGCTCCAGCCATGCCATCACAAGATCTGCGATAACGGCCATCAGCGCTGTCGGAATGGCGCCGGCCAAAATAATCGCGGTTCCGTTCGTGGCGTTTGAGCCCCTGACAATGATGTCACCGAGCCCGCCCGCGCCGACAAACGTACCGATTGCCGTAATGCCGATCGCGATGACAAGGGCCGTCCGCAGCCCCGCCATGATGACGGAAAGCGCAAGCGGCAGCTCCACCATGCGGAGCACCTGAAATTTGGTCATGCCCATCGCTTTTCCCGATTCAAGATAAGCATGTTCAATGCTGGCGATTCCGGTGTACGTATTCCGGATGATCGGAAGAAGCGAATATAAAAACAGCGACAAAATCACCGTATTGGCGCCGAGCCCCATGACGAGCATCAGCACCGCAAGCATCGCAAGCGCCGGCACGGTCTGAATCACGTTTGTCACCGCGAATATCCAGCCGCTTAATGTTCTGTATCTGGCAATGAAGATGCCGAGCGGAATCCCAACGATCGCCGCAAATAAAACGCCGTATACCGACATGAGAAAATGGCGGTAAAACTCCTGAAGCACATAGACGCCGTTTTGAGAATAATAAGTGCCGAGCTGCTGCAGCACTTCCATTTGCCCCACCTCATTTCTTATTCAAAATAATGATGTTTCTCCAGAAATTCTTTAGCGACGACGGACGGTTCTTTCAGCTTGCCGTCCACCTCGTAATTCAATTCCTGCATCGTTTCCGTATCGATTTTGCCGATCAGTTTATTCACAATGCCCTTCAGTTCAGGATGCTGCTTCAGCACGCTGTCGGGAATGACCGGCGAACAGTCATACGGCGGGAAAAACTGCTTGTCGTCTTTTAAAATTTTCAGATCGTACGCTTTAATCCGTCCGTCCGTTGAATAAGCGAGGACGGCGTCCATTTTCCCGTTTTTCACGGCATCGTATACAAGTCCGATCTGCATCGGATAGGTTGTGCCGAATTCATAGCCGTACGTGTCGGTGAAGCCCTTATAGCCGTCGCCTTTTCTTTTCAGCCACGCATTGTCTACACCGAGCTTAAATTGATCCGCATACTTCTTAATATCGGATACTTTGTCTAAATGGTCTTTTTCCGCAAGCTCTTTCGTGACGGTAAAAGCGTATGTGTTCTCAAATCCGTAAGAATCAAACCATTTGTAATGGAAGCGTTTCTCAAATTCCTTCTGGACGATAGATAATGCTTTTTTCGGGTCTTTTTCCGCTTCCATGCCGAGGGTGCTCGTTAAATCCGTTCCCGAGTAGCGCGTCGCGGCGATATCGATTTCACCGCCGAGCATCGCCTGCTGCTGGACATAGTTCGATCCGAGGTTTTTAATTAATGCCGTATTCAAGTCTGTATTGTGCTCAATCATCTGTGCAATCATATTGGCGATAATTTCTGATTCCGTCATGCTTTGCGCCCCGATTTTAATCGTATCATCGGAAGCCCCGCTCAGGCCGGGAAGGGAACAGCCGCCTAGAAGCAGAGCAGCCGACAGCGCCAGTGCGCACATCCATCTCTTTTGGTTTCTTTTCAAAACAGCCAACTCCTTATGATACTTCCTTCAGTCCTTTCAGCCCTTTCGGCGTCACCTTCCGTTCCGTCGCCGCCAGCAGATAATCAATGATAATGGCTAAAATGGTGACGGGCACGGCGCCGCCGATAATATATTCAGGCTGATAGAGATTCAGGCCGATAAAAATATAGTCTCCGAGCCCGCCGCCCCCGATAAAGGAAGCAAGCGTCGCCCAGCCGATCAGATAAATGGTGGATGTGCGGATGCCCGCCATGATCACCGGAACCGCAAGCGGCAGTTCCACAAGCCTGATCTGCTCCCAGACCGTCATCCCGATGCCTTTTCCCGATTCCAGCAGATTTTTGTTTACGCCTTGAATGCCGGTATACGTGTTTCGGAGAATCGGCAGCACCGAATAGAAAAACAGTGCGACGATCGCGGGCACCTTTCCCACGCCTAACAGCGGGATAAAAAACGCCAGTATCGCGAGACTCGGCAAGGTCTGCACAATGTTGACGGCGCCGATGACGGCGCCTGCGCCCTTTTTCATTCTCGTCAGCGCCACTCCGAGCGGAACGGCGACGACAATGCCTAATATGACGGCGATGATCGAAATGTATAAATGCTCCCACGTTTTATATAACAGTTCTCCGCCGTTCGTCTGCAAAAACTTGATCATTTCATTCATTGTAAGCGTTCCTCCCCTTGTCAGCCTGTCACCAGCTGGTCTTCCTCGCCCCAGATTGAATCGTAAACGATGTCGACAAGGCTCGCTCGCGTGACAATTCCGACTAAATGCCTTTGTTCATCAACGACGGGTACATATTTCATTCCGCGCTTTAAAATTTTGCGTACGGTATCACGCAGCAGTGTCCCCTGCTCGACCGTATACAGATCAGAGCGGAGCACGTCGCCGACGAGGCTCGCTTTTTTCCGGTTCTGATCAATGATCTCGACATCGACATACCCTTGCAGCACATTCAGGTCATCAACGACAAGCAAGGAATCGACACGGTGCTCCCGCATCACCTGGATCGCCTGCGAAAGCGTTTTGTCCGCCGTAACGGTGACAGGCTTTTTGTTCATCATCTGCTCGACGCGCTCAATGTCCGGTCTTGATTGCAATAACCGTTCTTTGCCGATAAATTCTTCGACAAACTCATTAGCCGGATTCCGGAGAATGTCATCAGGAGTGCCGGCCTGAACGATCTCTCCCGCTTTTAAAATGACGATCCGGTCAGCCAGCTTTATTGCTTCATCCATATCGTGGGTTACAAACACAATCGTTTTATTCAATGTTCTTTGCAGTTTTTTGAATTCTTCCTGAAGGGAATCCCGTGTAATCGGGTCAAGCGCGCCGAACGGTTCATCCATAAGAATAAGAGGCGGTTCCGCTGCAAGGGCGCGCAGCACGCCGATTCTCTGCTGCTGTCCCCCGCTCAGCTCGTGAGGATAGCGGTCTAAATATTCCGGGCCCATATCGACGAGCTTCAAAAGCTCCCGCGCCCGTTCCTTCCGCTTTTGTTCCGGCCATTTCAGCAGTTTCGGCACGAGGGAAATGTTCTGCTGAATGGTCATATGAGGGAAAAGTCCGATCTGCTGAATGACGTAGCCGATTTTCCGTCTCAGCTCCACCGGGTCCTGCTCCATAATGTTTTCGCCATCGATAAAAATCTTTCCGGATGACGGCTCAATCAGTCTGTTAATCATTTTCATCGTCGTCGTTTTTCCGCAGCCGCTCGGCCCGATAAAACAAATAAACTCGCCTTTTTCGATATTTAAATCAATGCTGTTGACAGCTTTTTTTCCGCCTTTATAGACTTTCGATACATTTTCTAATCTCAGCAATCCGTGCACCTCCGAAGGGTTCCGTTATTTTTCTGAAAAGTATAATCTTTATTATAAGATGAAATTTGTAAAATAAAAAGTTTACAATGTGTTGAAATTATATACAATATACGTATTTTTTCATGTTATCCCGCTGACAATGCGGATGTTCTTACAATCGCTCCCGATAGCTCGCATATCCTGCCGCATCATCTTTTTCATCAACTGTAAAAAATATGATATATTGTCAGCATGAAAAGCCAGTGAAGGGATGATCAGCCGTGGAAAAAAACGCTCTTGATATCATCGGGCATGCTGAAGAGCATCTCATTGAGAGAATCGCCGAGAATATGCATACATTCGGAATGCCAGCCACACTTGGCCGTGTGCTCGGTATTATTTATATGAACCGCAAGCCGATGACGTTAAATGAGCTGTCAGAGGCGACCGGGATGAGCAAAACGAGGATGAGCCAGGTGGTCCGTGAAATGACTGATGCCAATCTGGCGGAAAAAGTGTTTGAAAAAGGCGTTCGCAAAGACCTTTACGACGTGGAGCGTGATTATTACCAGACGTTTATCTCCCTGTTTACGGCAAATTGGACAAAGGCGGTCAGCAAAAACAAAATGCTCTATAAAAAGCTGAACCGCGAGCTGACTGAGCTTCTGGAATCGGAAAATCTCAGTCCCGATATTGAAGAAAAAGCCCGTCAGCTTTTGGATGAACTGACGGATTGGCTCCATTATTATGACTGGCTGAGCCGTTTGATAGAATTTTTTGAGAGTGAAGAAGTGTTTCAGCATGTGCCGAAAATAGAAAAAAGCAGCACCCGAAGATAACCGGGCGCTGCTTTTTTAAGTCAGGAAACCAATATCGGGAACATGCCTTTCAGACCGGCGCCGATCATGCCGATCGCCACCACCGCCAAGATCAGCCCCATCAGTCGGGTAATGACGTTCATTTCGGTTTTCCCGAGCTTATTGCTGATGAAAGATGAATAGTGAAAGAAGATGAACGTCATCGCGATGACGGCCGCAATGCCGATAAGCACGCTGATGTAATGGATGATGCCGCCATGGCCGGCCGACAGACTCATCACCGTCGCAATCGTACCGGGACCGGCAATAATCGGAATCGACAAAGGCGTCACGGATATATCGGCTTTCTCCTTGCTCTCCCCTTTCTCTTCATGATGGAGAGACTGTACATGAGATTTCTTCGCGTTCAGAAGATTATAAGCGATGCCGAAAATAAAAATGCCGCCCGCGATACGCAAGGCATGAATGTTAATGCCGAACAGTTTAAAGATCAGATGGCCGAAGATTAAAAAAGCCGCCAAGATGATAAACGACAGCACGGAAGCCTTGCGTGCGATCGCTGTCCGTTCTTTCTCCGGGTATCCTTCCGTCAGTGAAAGAAAAATCGGCACGTTTCCGATGGGATTGGAGACTGCAAACAGTGAAATGAAGACATGAATGATGAATGAAAACATGCGTACCTCCTTATGACTTGCCATTATTGAGTTATGTTTTGTTCTCCGCTGTTTCTTATGCATGATTTTTACCCCGGGGTCTGCTTTTTATAACCTCAGCCGGACGATCCGGAAAACAGAAAAAACCGTCCTTGTAAGGACGGTTTTTTTCTGTTTGCTATCTCCATAAGCCTTTTCCGAATTTCAACAGCCGATAAAGCATTTTCAATTTTTTTAGCATGCGTTAATTTCCTTTTTCACTCTGAATCAATGCGCCGAGAGACATGATATCTGTCAGCTCCAATAAAATTCTACCATATTGGGTACTTTTTCTCTATTATCATTTCATAGAGAAGGTGATTTATATATCTTTAGAAAACTCCGTTACATCCGTCCTATTTTCTTTTATAATGTAAATATTGAACAAAATCCCTATATTACTTGTAAAAGGAGTTTTAGAATGTATTGTTCCCAATGCGGCCATCATACTGATGGCGGAAAATTTTGTGAAAAGTGCGGTGCGCTCCAGCACGGGCAGGGAGGCGCAGGCCAAACACAGGGTCAGGCCGCTCAGGCCGGCGCCGCGGCTAAACAGGCTTCAAAGCAATTTGCCTTATTCGTGCTTGATGTGTTAAAGAGACCGTATCAAACATGTAAAACGACAGGCGGCGAACAGCTTGTCAGCAGCATCATCAACATGGTGCTTTTCTGCCTGCTGACGCCGATTATGTTTTATATTCTCTTATCAGACGGCTTTCGTGATGTCAGTTTTACCGCGGTTGTGATCAAACCGGCGCTTACCTTTGCATTATGCGTATTCTGCCTGTATCTCTTGATTTTTATCGCTTTGAAGGCCGGCGGCGCGCAGGTGTCATTTAAAGATTCGCTGTCCAGATTCGGAGCATTTTTGATTCCGTTTACAGCTATTTTGCTTCTTGCCCTCATTTTTATGCTGCTTCATACAACCGTTTGCTTTACCATTCTGGCTGTCGGTCTTTTAGGAGCGGCGTTTGCCGTGCCTCCGCTCATGCTGGCGAGCTATCAGCATCAGCTCACGGCTAAAGCGGATATCATTTATTCTGTTATCGTCATCTATTTGATCATTTGCGTAACGTTTCAATTCACGATCAAGCATTATATGAAAGAACTCATGAATTATTTCTTCTTTTAAAAACGGAAACCCCGCCGCCTGATTGGCGCGGGGGTTTTTTTATTGAATGGATGTTAAATAAATTCTTCCGTCTTTGACAACGCCGCCATACGTCCAATTGTATGTTCTGAGCTTCGGACTGCCGCCGGCTTTCGTAATATAAAACTCCTCGTACGTATGAATCGTCAGATGAGAGCCTTTCTGTGAAAAGCTTTTGACATTCACTTCATTAAATACTTCGGTCGTCCCCTCGCTGTGCAGTTTTTTGACCAGTTTCTGCTGATCAGCATACAAAGGGCTTCCCTCTTCTAAATTGCCCGCCATGATGGCAAAATTGTTAAGGCTGACGGCGCTTGATTGATTTGTCAGGTAATCAGTCATAAACGATGTGACTTGCTCGTTTGTCACGCTGCCTGAAGCTGTATTTCCTTTGGAAGATGCCCATGCGGATGTATAGGTTTTCGGCTGGTCGTTTTTTATTTTTTTTACATTTGTCCCAGAAGAATCTGAGGCAGGGTCAGCTTTTTCGAAAACCCATTTTTTATGTTTTGTATCATATGAGAGTATATAATGAAAGCTCGGCTCAGCCTCTTCCATATCAGGCTTCGTATTCCCGTCGAAATAAGCAGACTCATGAAGCTCTTTACCTGTAACAGTTGCTTGCCAGCGGCCGTTCTCTTGAGAAATCGCAAATGAATCCAGATCAAAGCTTGTCTCTTTATACTGATCTTTCAAAAAGGTGCCGGAACTCTTCATGCCGGATACCACTTCTTTCGTCTGCTCTTTCCAGGCGGAACCAGCCTCGGTCATCTGATCGGTATTTCCGTCTGCCATCGCTTTTGTATACTGCTTCGTTGTTTTGACAATCGTGTCCATAATTGTTTGTTGTGTATCTTGATCCGGGATAAGCGTTAATTCCATATAAGTACCGTTGATCGGAACATCGGCAGTTTTCATTTTTCCCCAAGGAAAATCAGCCTCCACGGCGGCTGTCATGGAACCGTCAGTTAAGAGCGGACCGTATGTAACGGATTTAAACGGATCTTTATGGACGGACTTGCCGTTTATCAGCAGATCGCCTTTCGCGTTTTTGAAGCTGTCTGCCGGAGTGAACGTCACATCCTCGGCGTCTAACGGCAGATCAAACTCAACATTCCGGCTGCCGGCCGCCTCTGCCTCTTGCTTTTTGACAACGTCAACCGTGTCATTTTTAAGCTTGGCTTCCGCCGTGTAGACACCGGGTGCATACGGGCCGAAGATTTGGGTTTCATCGGCTTTTTTGACCGTACCTGTTTTCTCGCTGTTGATATAAAGATCGGCGCCTTTATAATTGCTGGTGACGCGGAAATAAACCGGATCGACTTTCAGTTCGTAATGGTCAAACAAAAGAAGGGTTTTACCCTCTTTTTTGACGTATACCGCATCTTTTTCTGATGAATTGCCGCGAAGCGTTGCCAGCAGTTCATCGTGTTTCTTTGCGTATGCAAGGAGCGGTTTGACATTGGTCTCATTCAGCTTCAGTTTTTTGTCTGAAGGAGTGAGCAGGGCTGCGAGCTTTTTCGTGTCCCCGTCATGAACTGCCTGTTCGAATTGATCTGTGAGCCTTTTTTCAGATGTCAGCCAGGCTCCGGTTTTATATGCGGCAATCAATAAGATCAGCGCTGCGGCAATGCCGCCCCATATGAAGAGCGTTTTTTTAGGGATCGGCTTTCTCATTTGTGAAGCAGGTTCAGCCGCTCTTACAGCCGCCTGCCGTTCAAGCCGGCTTCCTTTCCCGATCGGTTTTCCGCATTCTTTACAGAAATGCGCCTCTTCGTTGTTCTGTCGGCCGCAATACTTACAAAAAAACATGACTTTCCTCCTATTCAATCTGCAAAACTTGTATAACTTTTCCTATGTTTCATATTTTATAATAAAGTAGAATGATTTTGGAGTTATTTTGAAAAATAGCTGTCGATCATAACGGAGGAGGAGAAACAGACATGCAAAAACTGAGCATCCGAAAAGCCGCGGAGCCGGATGAAGCGCTGTATGAACTATTGCTGCTGGCCGATCCGTCGAAAGAGATTGTCGATGATTATCTTGTAAGAGGAGAATGCTATACGGCTTGGACGTCAGACGAGCTTGCAGGGGTTTACGTCTTATTGCAAACAAGGCCGAAAACGATAGAAATCGTAAACATCGCGGTAAAAGAATCGCTGCAGAACAGGGGATTCGGAAAACAGCTGGTGCGGGATGCCATTGAAAAAGCGAGAGAATCGGGAGCTGACACGATTGAAATCGGCACCGGAAATTCCAGTATTCATCAGCTGTCACTCTATCAAAAATGCGGATTCCGCATTCAGGCTGTCGACCATGATTTTTTTATCAGACATTATGATGATGACATTTTTGAAAACGGCATTCAATGCCGGGATATGATACGGCTTTATTTGGATTTATGATAAAAGGGCGCCGGCTGACATCGGCGCCCCTTCGTTTAACATTCAGACGGATTGATCCGCTTGTTTCTCTGTATTTCTTTGACTCCCTTGTCTGACTGAAAAAACAGCAAAAACGATCGTAAGGGTCAGTCCGACCGCCGCAAAAATATAATCCGCATTCATCAACAGCAGAAGCCCTGTGTAGACAGCGGCCGACAGCGGTTCACCCATTTTGACAATGGAAAAAATCAGTGCAAAGACCCTTCCGAAATATGCGGCCGGAACCGTCTTTTGGAAATACAGCACCGTTTGCACATCAATATACGAGATGATGATGCCGAGCACCAGGAAGATGATGCACTCAAACCCGTGAAGCGGAAAAAACAGCACCAAAATGAGCAGTCCCGCTGCCGTTAACGTCCGCGGGTACAGCCGGTTCAAGCGTTTTGTATTCCATTTGAAAAATACCGCCAGATTGCCCAAAAGCATCCCCGCCTGAAACATTGAATACATGACGGCAAACCATACAGAATAGTTCTGCTGAAAACGCTCCACAGCAAGAATCGGCCCCATTACTGAAATAAGACCGGCAATGACGAGATTTACGACGAAAAAGTATCCGACCGAAGTCAGCCATGCCGCATTTCCTTTCAGCATTCTGTAACCGGCTTTTACATCTTCAGCCCCGTTGCTTTTTTCATTGGGCTGTTCTGAAATACGAATGAACGCGATAAATGCCGCGGAGATAAAAAAAGCAGTTCCGTTTATGGCAAACAGCAGCCCGAACGGAATAGCCGCAATCATGATCCCGCTGATCAATTTTCCGACGATGAGTCCGATCAAGTCACTCGTATTGATCAAAGATGTCGCCTGATCAAGATGCTGTTTGCGGACGAGCAGCGGAATGATCGCAACTTTCGCCGGCGCAAACAGCATCGATTGCAGAGATAGACAAAAAGCGCACACCCCGGCTATCCACACGGTTAATAAATCGTTCGCGCTGAGCACCGCCAAGAGGATCATGATGACGGCCCGGCCCGTATTGCACAAATACAAGATCGACTTTTTTCGGAATAAATCAATCAGCGGTCCCGCCAGCACGCCAAATGTCAACGGCACGAGTTCGATAAAAGAAATAACGCCGACAAGAATTTTGCTGCCGGTCAATTCCAGCACTAACAGCGGCAGTGCAATAAGCCAGATCCCGTCCGCCGCTGAAGAAAACACCTGCGCACACCAAAGCTTTGCATAGTTCGGTGTTCGATATGTCATATCAGGCCCTTTTTTGATCCTCGGCATCAGAAACACCGCCGAACCATTCCAGCGTTCTCCATGATTCCCGTCTTTCCGTATAATCCTCTTCCATCACCTCAAATACAATGCCGGTATCTTGATTCCGATAAAGCTCCTGCAAAGTATCTGCAGCCCGTCTCAGCAGCTCCTCAGCGATCGTCCCTTCACTCGGATGGCGGCCCTCAAAACAGCGGACGCCGCCATGCGGGAACGCAAGCTGGCGAAATGAGCTGAAGTGATAATGTTTAATACTCTCTTTTATCGAGAGAAACTGAAAGAAATCCGGGTATCTCAGCTGGTCATTTCTGAACATAAGCGCGGAAGACAAGTGAGTCTGATAGGTAATCGCCCAATGGCACAGATCCCACGTAATACCGACATGCTTCAGATCCAGCTGAACCAGCTCTGTAAAATCCTCAGGATAAATGAAAATCGGATCAAAATCCTCTCCCAGATTCCCGATGATCGGAAGGTTTTCCACACCGATCCAAATGTCCGTCCCTTTCAGCTGCTCATCAAACTCTGCGAAAAACTCAATGATTTTTTTACGGTTTCCTTCCAGGTCATAGACTTGAAATTCCTCAACCGTCATAAATTGATTCGCATGAACGGTTATGCCTTTGGCGCCGTATTTCACAGCGAGCTCCGCAAAGTGATAAAGCTGTTTTTTGATGTGATCTTCATGCACATAATCGGCATGATCTGTCGGGAAATGCAGCGTCAATAATGAAGGATCAAGCTGTTTTGCATATTCCAGCGTCTGATTGAATGTTTTGAGATAATCCGCTTCACTAAAGGAGCGGCCGTCAAAAATATTCGCTTCCAGACCGTATCCCGCTTCCACCCATTTCTCATCGATTTGCTTCGGATCAAGTCCGAAAAACGGAATTTGAGCAATCATAGGACAGTCACCATGTTCCTCTCACAAGCATAAACGCTTCCGCAGCGGAAAAACCCGATTTTGCTCCCCATACACGGGCATTATGTTCGATTGCCTTCAAAGAGCGGGGATGAGGGAAGTCTCTGAGCTCGGAGCCGTAACACGCCATCGATTTCAATTTCGTTTCAAGCTCGTTTTCAATATTAACGAAGAAGTTGGCATGAAACTGATCCTTCTGACAGTAATTCCATTCCGTCGAAGACAATGTTTCATAGGCAAAAACCCGTTTTACCGTATGGCCGGGAAGCGGACGGGTTGCGGTCATGACCGCTCTGAATACGACGGAGTGGTCAATATTAATGTCACCGCCGTACTGGGTATACACAATGTCAGGCTGAAAACGATTGATTTGTTTCTCCGCTTCCTTCACGACATCCAGCAAATCCATTGAATCCATTCTGTTATCAGGAAGGTTCAGCCTGACAAAATCATGGATGCCCAAAGTGCTGAGCGCTTGTTCCGTTTCTTGAGCAGAATGCTGCATAACGGACTCTTCAGGCTTCTCATAATCCGTTTTTCTTGATGACTTGCCTTCCGCCATAATGACTGCCGACACGCTGTCACCTTGGCGGACATGTTTGGCGAGCGTGCCGCCGACGCCGATAATTTCATCGTCGGGATGCGCTGCAAATACCATTACTTTCATCATATTGCCCTCCTTTAACTAACATTTCAGCTGTATCCGCTCCGCAGTTCATCAGCATATCAAGCATGGAGAGGTGAGGGATATGCTCCTCGAATAATTGAGGATAGTCAAAATGCCGGATCTGCTGATACTCAATGACAATTCCGTTTCTTTCAAAATCGCTTTCTATTAAATAGTCGGAACCCTGACTGCCTGAATAATAACGATCCGCCCCCAGCTCCCGACAAAGCGCTAAAACAAAATCGCTTTTTTTCTCCTTCCGGCATTCGAGCTCAGAGACATAACAGAGCGGCGTTTCGATTCGGAGCTCTTTTCGGAAAAATTCAATGATGTGCATATTCAAATCATGGAGATATTCCCACTCCCGCTGATAGACATCTTGAAAAAAATGCTGGTACCGCTCAAAATAGGGAGCTTTCGCATAGTTCATCTTAATCGCCATCCAATGTTTTTTCCGCCAATCCTGTGTCTGGTCGATTTTCATATGCCGAAGCTCTATGTCTTTATATTGTTTCATCTGCAAAGGCACCGTCAGCCATCTGGGGCCCTGTGGCGTTTTGATTCTGTTGCGGTTCAGAAACCCTTTTTTCTCAAATTGAGCCGTGTCATGAATGGCAAACAGATCCGACTTATACATTTTTTCAAAAAAACCGTACCACGGCAGATAACTGGATTGATGGCCGCTTATTGTTTTCATTCCGGTTTCGTAAAAAGTCGGCATTGTTTTTCTTCAGCTCCCCAATATCGTTTCGGTCTTGCGATTTCTTTACTGTGTGAATAGCCAAAATCAGCCCATTGAAGCTTGCGGCTGATGGCGAATTGCAAAGCGTCACGCATCAACAAGTAAGAGGCCTGCGCTTTTTTTCCCGCCAGGCTGTTTACATTCTGCCAATAATAGAAATGAGAGCGGTCATAGAGAAAAATACTGCTGCTGATCAGCGTCTCATCCTGATATGCTCCGACCCAAAACATCCGGTCCCCAAACGTGTCAAGCAGTTTTTGGAAAAATCCCTGGCTCAGCACATAAGCCGCGCCGATTGCCGCCGTATGCTCCTTGTAGAGGTCGTAAAATGATTCAAGTTCTTGTCGCCCGATCAGCCTGGTGACAATATTCTCTTTTTCAGCGTATCTGACTGCCGTCCGGGCTTTTCCGGAAATGCCCGTCCAAAGTTCGTCAAACGTGTCCGGAAGCGTAAGAATCCGTGTCGCCTTTTCCGTCCACCCTTCCCCGATTTCTTCTGTAAAAGAAGTCTGACCGTACGGCAGCAGCATCCGGGATATGTTCCGGCCGAATATGGCCTCGATTTCACTTTGAAGCCATTCAAATGAGATGGGGCGATCTGAAATAACGCCGCCGTATCCGATCATATTGCCGGATAATACGCCCTTCTGTTCAAAAAGCGGAAGATAGATGACCTGTCCTCCGTCCGTTGTCAGTCTGACAGGGTGAAATGACGTGCCGGGAAGCTCTTCCATGAGAATTCCCCAATCATAGCTTTGAAACAATCCCGCCTGATACATGTCAGCGGCCCGATCCCATACCTGACGGGTCGTGCATACTGCTGTTTTTTGCATAGTTATCACCACTATTCAGTCTTATTCTGTTGCTCACAATATGATAAAACGGATTCGGCTACATATCTGGCTTGCTCCTTTTGAAGAGGAGGTTTAAACGGCAGAGAAAGAACTCTTTTCCAAAGCGGATCTTCCCCTTCTTCCGCCGCATATGTTTCATAAATCGGAATACGTTCGAGGGGAAGATAGTTCCAGCATGTTTGGATGCCTCTTTCGGCTAAATAAACGGAACACCCGTACCGCTCTTCATCCCGGGGGAATACAATCGTTAAATAATTCAGATGTTCTCCTTCCTGAGGCTGGATCATCTTTATGCCGTACGTCTCTTCCGCCTTTATAAAGATTTCTCCCGCCGTCTCTAAGTTTCGAATGGAAGCTGTTACAAGCTGATCCATACGTGAAAGCTGATCTTCAATAATGGCTTCCCTTGCCGGATGCATGCGAAGCACCGGTACAACAGCCGGTTTATCCGGCAGAGCTTCGAGCTTAGTGGCTTTCATGGAAGGCATGACGCCCGCTTTTCTATAAATATATGAAAGGGGATGATGCCGTTTCCGTTTCATAACAGCCTGTATTCTTTGATTTCTGATATAGGATCGATAGTCATTTGCTACTCGGCCGCGCCGTTCCATCGGGGGAGCTGCATTTTGCTTCAGCAATTCTTTCGGCGCGATTAACGCGCCGCCTCCGATACTCGCAAGCGGTTTTGACGGGCCAAAGCTTAAAATGCCGAAATCGCCCAGACCGCCGGCATATGTATCCGCTTGTTTTGTAAACATAGCTTGAGCGGCATCATCAATGACAAAAATACCGTGTTCCTTCGCCCAGTCAATGATGGCGGTATTTTCTCTCCGGCCGTATACATGCGTGAGGATAACCGCACACGTCTGCCGCGTCGCTTTTTTTTTGACATCCTCAAACGATAAAGAAAGATGCTCATCCAGCTGCGCAAAAACAGGCGTTGCACCGGATTGCACTACGGCATCAATGACATTCGGGCAGCTGAAGGATGAGAAAATCACTTCTTTCCCCGGCCCGGCTCCCGAATAAGTTAAGGCGAGCACCAGTGCCGCACTGCCGCTGGAGGTCAGTACAACCCCTTTTCCGTACCGTTTTTCCAGCTTTTCAGTCAGTCCGCTTTGTCCGGCAGTAAGCAAGTGCTTCACCGCGCGCAGACGGCCCCTGACGGAAAGCTGTCCGGGATAAACGGGATATTTAACTACTTCCGGGTTTTTAGGAAAGTGAAAGTTTGTGCTTTTGTCTTTCATCTTTTATGATCTCCAGGCCTTCATGCAGACTTACTTTCGGAGCGTAACCGAGTAAACGTTTCGCCTTCTCGATTGACGGCGCCCGTTTAAAAATCTCGATGTCTTTTCCCCTCACGCCGTCTTCGCCCAGCTTTTTAAACAGATAGTTATCCTTCTCTCTGCCAGAGAGCACATTGACTTTTTCAGCCAGTTCTTTTATCGTGATCGGCTGGTCGTTCCCGATATTAAAGTCTTCAAAGACGGCTCCTTCATGAATGAGCGCGAGATAAGTTCCGGTGACGATATCACTGATGTAGCTGAAGCAGCGTATTTGTCCGCCGTCTCCGTAAAGAGGCAGCTCAGAGCCATTCTCGGCCAGGCTGAAAAACTTGTTGATGACAAAATCCTCGCGCTGTTTCGGCCCGTATACATTAAAGTACCGGACGACCCGAATATGAAGTTCGTCGGAAGCCTGTTCTCTCAAATATTCCTCTGATTGCAGTTTGGCTTTTCCGTAAGCCGATTTCGGAAACTTTCGGCTTGTCTCGGTATAAGGAAAATCCGGTGAATCGCCGAATACTTCTGAGCTCGATGAGAAAAGAAGTGTTCTGATTCCCAATTCACCGCATACCTCGGTGACATTTTTCGTTCCTTCAAAATTGACCCGTATGACGTCTTCTTCATTGCTTCGGCAGCTGTCTACACCGACCATTGCCGCCAAATGGACAACCGCATCCGCTCCCCGCAGTGACTCGCGGAGGGACGTCCGGTCAAGGATATCCGTTTGGCGGTATTCAGTGTCAAAAGCCGGCTCCTTTTGGTCTGCAATAATGGTGTGATAACCTTTAGCCTGTAATAATGCCGCCAATTCGCTTCCGATAAAACCGGCTCCTCCGATAATCGCAATATGTTTCATGATCCTACCTCCTGGCTGATAGTCAAAACTTCTTTTATAGACTTGACAATATAGCTGCAATCCTCATCTGATAACTGGCTGTAAAGAGGCAGTGACACGATCTCCCGGAAAACACGTTCAGTAACCGGAAGCTCGGCAGGAAAATGTTTTTGATAGTAAGGATGCATATGCACGGGAATAAAGTGCACGCTCAGCCCGATCTGTTTTTCTTTCATTTTCTCAATAAACAGATCTCTGTCCATGCCGCCGTTCTCTCGGATCCGCAAAATAAATAAATGCCATGAGTGCGTTATGCCGTTCGGAATGTCAGAAAGCGGAAGCGCTGCTTTGTCAGATTGGCCCGACAGTTCACGCACATAAAATTGAGCGATCTGTGCCCGTTTTTCTTGAATTTTGTTTGCGCGCTTCAATTGAACCAGACCGAGCGCGGCCTGAATATCCGTCATATTATATTTAAAACCCGGCAATAACACGTCGTATCTCCAGCTGCCTTTTTCACCGTACCGGTTCCAGGCATTTTTTGTGATGCCGTGCCAGCCGTACAGCCTCGCTCTTTCTGCGGCCTGTTCGTCTTTCATGACGAGTGCTCCGCCTTCCCCCGTTGTAATATTTTTGGTGGCATAAAAGCTGAAGCACACGGCATCTCCATGAGTGCCGATCATGCTTCCGTTATATTTTGTACCGAGCGCATGAGCGGCGTCTTCAATCAGATACAATCCGTTTTCTTTACAAATGGACTGCAAGTTTTCCAGATCAGCCGGATAGCCGGCAAAATGAACCGCAATTACCGCTTTTGTGCGCGGCGTTATTTTCTTCCTGACATCTTCAGGATCGGCACATAGACTTTTCTCGCATATATCCGCAAACACAGGAACGGCTCCGGCGTGCAGGATGACATTGACGCTGGAACAGAACGTGAAGCTCGGCACGATGACTTCATCGCCTTCTCCCACACCGAGCGCCAATAAAGCCATGTGTAATGCAGCGGTTCCTGAATTACAGCTGATGACGTGTTCGGCTCCAATACATTCTCCCAGCTTTTTTTCAAAATCGATTACCTTCGGGCCTTTCGAAATCCAGCCCGACTGAATCGTTTCGGTTACGCTTGCGATTTCTTCGTTTGTCATATCAGGTCTGTGAAAAGAGATAAATCGATTACTAATGACCGTTCCCTCCTATAAAGTGACAACTCTGCAATTGTCGGCTGATTTTTCCCTGCATACATTTCTTGTGTCAAAGATAATCGGTGAGGCATCCTTCAAAATACTGTAGTCGATTACATCGTGATCTGTATGAATGATGATGACGTCGTACTGATTGATTTGTTCTTTTGTGAAAGGGACAGATTGTTTGCGGCTTCCGTCATTCAAGCGGATCTCGCTGATAAACGGATCATGATAATCAATCGCGCATCCCTTGTCCATCAATTCTTCCATTATCGTAAACACTGAGGATTCACGCGGGTCATTTGTATTTTTTTTATAAGCGGCCCCTATTATTAAGATGCTGCATTTGTCTTTGCCCGCCAGTTTCAAAGCATAGTCAGAGACAGAAATCGGCATGTTAGAATTGATTTCGTCCGCCAGATCAATTAATTTTGTCTGCAGTCCTTTTTCATTCGCAATCCATTTGAAGTAAAAAGGATCAATCGGGATACAATGGCCTCCGACTCCGGGGCCAGGGATAAATTTTTGAAAGCCGAACGGCTTCGTGTCCGCCGCGCAGATGACTTCCCATATATCAATATCAAGTTCACGGCAATTAAGCGCCATTTCATTGATAAGAGCTATATTGACATAACGATAAGTATTCTCTAGGAGTTTAGCTGTTTCAGCTACTTCGGGTGAGGTGACCGGGTGAATGCTTGTAACAATGGTGTTGTAAAACGCTGAGGCAAGTTCTGTGCAAGTCTGTGTGGTTCCGCCGACTACTTTAGGAATATCTGAAACTTCATATTGCCTGTTGCCCGGATCGATTCTTTCCGGAGAATAAGCCGTAAAAAAGTCTGTTCCTATTTTCATGCCGCGGCTTGATGCCATTCTGTCGGCAATCTTTTTTTTCGTTGTTCCGGGATAGGTGGTGCTTTCTAAAATTAAAAGCTGATGCTGCCTTCCATAAGCAATCATGCTGTCAACTGCACTGTCGATGTAGGTTAAATCGGGGATCTTGTCTTTTTTGTTCAGGGGTGTCGGCACACATATCACAATGATGTCGCATTTTTGGATGAGCGACATGTCGGCGCTGATTTGAAAGCGTTTTGTTTGTAAAGCCGAGTTCAGTCTGCCGTCCTCTATATCTTGAATATGGCTGCTTCCGGCGGCTAACAAGGAAACCTTTTCACTGTTTTTGTCGAATCCGATCACATTGTATCCTTTATCGACACATTCCAGCGCAAGAGGAAATCCCACATATCCCATGCCTAACACGCCTACTATCGCCTGCTTCGTTTCAATCAGATGTAACAGCCGTTTTTGACCAAGGTTGCTGGCTTCTTTTGTGACAGTATTCATTTTTCGCCCCCTAATAGATAGAAAAGAGTATTGTTTTTTACAATTTAAAACAAATATCGATCGATATCGCAATTATAACAAAAGTTAAAATTTGATAAATGAGTTTTACATCCTTTTGTGAATTAGGTATTATCTATTTATTTTTCTTTTATTTGTAAAATAAAATCCTGTTAAATGGTATATATCTGGTAACGAGTGAGAAAATCTCCCTTAATTGGTAGAATATACAGAAAATAATATAAAAAACAGGCCGAAGCCTGTTTTTTATTCTTTCATTGCCTCAGTTACTGCCGCGGAAACGAGTGCCCCAGCTTTCTCTAGCCGTTCTTTGCTGATGTGTTTCATATTATCATTTTCGGTGTGGTACCAGGGCCCCGGCTCCTGTGTATCGGGGCTGAGCCAAATCCAGTTAGCCGACGGAATCCCCGCTTCATAAAAAGAGACATGGTCTGAGTAACCGAGCTGAATCAGGTTTGGCTTGACCAACCGGGATTTTTCAGCGGCTTTTTCAGCGTACCGGACACTCGGGTTTTCCCTGCCGTCAGGAGTCGTGACACACATTTGACTCGCTTCTTCCCAGTCAGTCGCAATCATATCGGCATTAAAATTGGCCTGGCTGTGCTTTCTTTCATTGTTCGTGAGTGTACTGACGTAATAAGATGAACCCGCAGACCATAATTCTTCTGCACCGAACAGGATAAAGCGGATCTCTTTGTCTTTCGGTATGTGTGTCAATTGCTTGCTGATTTCCAGAACGGCAGATGTGCCTGAGGCGTTATCATCCGCTCCGGGCGCGCCTTTTACGCTGTCATAATGCGCTGTGACATAAATAATATCAGCATCAGAAGAGTTGGCCTGTGCCGCTTTGCGCGTTCCTATGATATTTTGTGAGGTGCGGTTTTTATAGTTTTTAAATTGAATGACTGCCTGCTTTTCCTGCAGCAATGCTTCACCGTCTTCTTTTTTCATACCCGCCGCCGGTATCGTGATTCCTTTATCGGTCTGCGGACGGACGGCGAGCGGTTTTGTTGTCTGATTATAAATAATGACTGCTTTGGCTCCCGCTTGTTCGGCATGTTTGATCTTTTGAGAAACGGGGATCTTTCCTTCGCGTATCACTGCAATCTTTCCTTTGGCTCCTGTTACGTCATTGCGTGATCCGCAGCCGCCGTCAAAAATCCCGCCTTCTATTTTGAGCTCTTTTTCAACAGCGGATTGATCAGCGGAGCGGAGCGGGAATTCATGATCTCCCGCTGTGACTGAACCTGAAAAGTACTTTTTCAATGGAAATGACTGTACTTTGACACTGGCGCCCTGAGCCCGCAGACGATTCGATATGTATTCAGCCGCTTCCTTTTCTTTCGCGGTTCCGGTTTCCCGCGGCCCGATGGTTTCACTCAGATCATGCATAGTGTCCAATGCCTCATCGGCATCAAAAACCGGCTCGGTCACGGCTGAATAAGCATGGGTTTCGGACAGCGGTCCGGCAGATGCGCCCCATATGACGCTTGCTGCCACCGCGGCTGACATAAATGAAAATTTCATCATAATCCCTCCTCTTATTAACACCTCTTCCCTTTCGATTGAAGAACACTGATTCCTTTAAAAAGGGGAAAAATGAATATTATTGACCAAATGAAGATGGAGAAAAAGGAGGGAAAAGCCCGGGAACATAAAAAAACGCCGGGAGATATTCTCCCGGCGTCCATTACATTACTTATTTAAGTTATAGAAAGAGTTGATACCGTGGTATTGAGCAGTTTCAGCCAACTGATCTTCGATGCGAAGAAGCTGGTTGTATTTCGCAACACGGTCCGTACGGGACGGAGCACCTGTTTTGATTTGTCCTGCATTAGTTGCCACAGCGATGTCAGCGATTGTGCTGTCTTCAGTTTCACCGGAACGGTGAGAGATAACGGCAGTGTAGCCCGCGCGTTTCGCCATTTCGATCGCATCGAATGTTTCAGTCAATGTACCGATTTGGTTTACTTTGATCAGGATAGAGTTGCCTACGCCGTTTTTGATACCTTCAGCAAGCTTTTTCGTGTTTGTAACGAAAAGGTCGTCACCGACAAGCTGAACTTTTTTGCCAAGACGCTCTGTAAGAAGTTTGTGGCCTTCCCAGTCGTTCTCGTCAAGTCCGTCTTCGATAGAGATGATTGGGTATTTAGAAACCATTTCTTCGTACCAGTCAACCATTTCAGCAGATGTTTTCACAACGCCTTCGCCAGACAGATGGTATTTGCCGTCTTCTTTGTTGTAGAACTCAGAAGATGCAGCATCCATAGCAAGCTTCACTTCTTCGCCAGGTTTGAAGCCGGCTTTTTCGATTGCTTCAACGATTGTTTGAAGCGCTTCTTCGTTAGAACCAAGGTTCGGAGCGAAACCGCCTTCGTCACCTACAGCTGTGTTCATTCCTTTAGCAGAAAGAACTGATTTCAGGCTGTGGAAGATTTGAGCGCCCATGCGAAGCGCTTCACGGAAGTTAGGCGCGCCTACAGGCATAATCATGAATTCTTGAATGTCTACGTTGTTGTCAGCATGCTCTCCGCCGTTTACGATGTTCATCATCGGTACAGGAAGCGTTTTTGAGTTGAATCCTCCAAGGTATTGGTAAAGAGGAATCTGTAAGAAATCAGCAGCTGCGCGCGCACAAGCCATAGATACGCCAAGGATTGCGTTCGCACCGAGTTTGCCTTTGTTTTCAGTTCCGTCAAGCTCGATTAAAAGCTGATCGATTGCGTTTTGTTCAGTTACGTCAAAGCCGAGAAGCTCTGGAGAAATGATTTCGTTTACGTTGTTAACAGCAGTTAACACGCCTTTTCCAAGGTAACGGTCTTTGTCGCCGTCACGAAGCTCAACCGCTTCGTATTCACCTGTAGAAGCTCCGCTTGGCACTAATGCGCGGCCGAAAGCTCCTGTTTCTGTATATACTTCAACTTCAACTGTCGGGTTGCCGCGGGAGTCAAGGACTTCGCGTGCATAAACATCAACAATATATGGCATGAGTTTGTCTCTCCTTTTGATTTACGCTTATTTTTGAATTAAAGATGTTCCGGTCATTTCTTTTGGTTTTTCAACACCGAGAAGGTCTAATAACGTTGGTGCGAGGTCGCCTAGGATTCCGCCTTCGCGCAGCGTCACGCCTTCTTTCGTCACAATGACAGGGACTGGGTTTGTCGTATGGGCAGTGTGCGGTTCGCCTGTTTCTGTAATCAGAATGTCCGCATTACCGTGATCAGCGGTAATGATGGCATGTCCGCCTTTAGCGATAATGGCGTCAACCACTTCGCCTAAGCATTCGTCCACTGCTTCAATTGCTTTAATCGTCGGTTCGACCATTCCGGAGTGGCCGACCATGTCAGGGTTTGCAAAGTTCAGGATGATCGCGTCGTGCTTGTCAGCCGCGATTTCTTTTACAAGAGCATCCTTCACTTCATACGCGCTCATTTCAGGCTTCAGGTCATATGTCGCGACCTTCGGCGAGTTAATGAGGATGCGCTCTTCGCCCGGGAATTCTTCTTCGCGGCCGCCGCTCATAAAGAACGTAACGTGCGGATACTTTTCAGTTTCTGCAATGCGAAGCTGTTTTAACCCGTGCTGTGCTAATACTTCACCGACCGTATTGTCAAGGTTTACCGGTTTAAAAGCCACATATCCGTCAACAGATTCACTGAAGTGAGTCAGGCAGACGAAATACAGGTTTTTCGGATGATTTTCACCGCGGTCGAAATCGCGGAAATCTTTGTTGGTAAACGTGTTTGAAATCTGGATGGCGCGGTCTGGTCTGAAATTATAGAAAATCACAGAATCGCCGTCATGAATTTTCGCAACGGGTTCACCGTTTTCTTTTGTGATGACGGACGGAATGACGAATTCATCATGAATGCCGTTCGCATAAGAATCGTCGACTACATCCATCGCGCTGCGGTAAGACGGGCCTTCGCCGTAAGCCATTGCGCGGTACGCTTTTTCCACACGGTCCCAGCGTTTGTCGCGGTCCATGGAGTAGTAGCGTCCGGAAATGCTGGCGATTTCGCCGACACCGATTTCTTCGATCTGCTCATTCAGCTGCTGAATGTAAGTTTTCGCCGTTTGCGGACCTACATCGCGGCCGTCGAGGAAACCGTGAATATACACCTTCGTCAGTCCTTCACTTTTCGCAAGTTTCAGCAGCGCGAATAAATGATTGATGTGACTGTGTACGCCTCCGTCAGAAAGAAGGCCGAACAGGTGCAGCGCTTTGTCGTTGTCTTTCGCGTTTTTGATGGCGTCAAGGAACGTTTGATTGCGTTCGAATTCGCCTTCGCGGATGGCAACGTTCACGCGTGTTAAGCTTTGGTACACAATACGTCCGGCGCCGATATTCAAATGACCGACCTCAGAGTTCCCCATCTGTCCTTCAGGCAGTCCGACTGCTTCGCCTGATGCCGTCAGCGTCTGATGAGGGTATTGGTTCCAATAACGGTCGAAATTCGGTTTTTTCGCTTGTGCGACTGCGTTTCCGACTGTTTCATTGCGTAATCCGAACCCATCAAGAATGATGAGTGCAGCTGGTTTTTTACTCATATTGACCTTCCTCCAATAATTGAACGAATGACTGCGGTTCAAGGCTTGCGCCGCCGACCAAAGCACCGTCAATATCGGACTCTGCCATATATTCTTTAATATTTGCAGGTTTTACGCTGCCGCCGTATTGAATGCGGAGCTTGTCAGCAGTTTCCTGGCTGAAGCTTTCAGCAACGACTTTACGGATATGCGCGCAGACGTCGTTTGCATCTTTCGCTGTAGAAGATTTGCCTGTTCCGATTGCCCAGATTGGCTCGTACGCAATAACGGAAGCGGCAACTTGCTCTTCAGAAAGACCCGCAAGCCCTTTTTTCACTTGATCGGCAACAAGATCATTTGTTTTTCCGGCTTCGCGCTCTTCAAGCGTTTCACCTACGCAAATGATCGGCACAATGCCGTGTTTGAAAGCGGCATGCGCTTTTTTGTTAACTGTTTCATCAGTTTCAGCGAACATTTCACGGCGCTCAGAGTGTCCGATGACGCAGTAATCCACGCCAAGGTCTTTCAGAGCGACCGGGCTGATTTCACCTGTGAACGCACCGTTTTCTTCAAAATGCATGTTTTGGGCGCCGACTTTCAGGTCAGTTCCTTTAACAGCAGAAGTCAGCTTTTCTAAGAAAAGAGCTGGTGCGCAAACAACGGCTTCCGCTTTGTCTGCTGCTGGAATGGAAGATTTCACTTCTTCAACGAAGCTGACAGCCTCGCCGAGTGTTTTGTTCATTTTCCAGTTACCGGCTATAATTGGTTTTCTCATCTGTTCCACTTCCTTATAGCAGTTTTTATTTATCGTTCAGCGCAGCTACACCCGGAAGCTCTTTGCCTTCCATGAATTCAAGGGATGCGCCGCCGCCTGTTGAGATATGGCTCATTTTGTCAGCAAGGCCGAATTTTTCAACGGCTGCCGCAGAGTCTCCTCCGCCGATGACAGAGTATGTATCGTTTGCCTCTGCCAATGCTTCAGCCACTGCTTTTGTGCCTTGAGCGAACAAGTCGATTTCGAATACGCCCATCGGTCCGTTCCATACGACAAGTTTGCTGTTTTTGATAACTTCAGCGTACGTTTCGCGGGTTTTCGTACCGATGTCGATCGCTTCTAAATCACTTGGGATCTCAGAGATCGGCACGATTTGAACGTTTGCATCGTTAGAGAAATCATCAGCAACGAGAACGTCTTCCGGCATATAGAATTTAACGCCTTTTTCTTTCGCGCGGTCCATGAATGATTTTGCAAGTTCGATTTTATCTTCTTCAAGAAGAGATTTACCGACTTCATAGCCAAGCGCTTTTACGAATGTGTAAGCAAGACCTCCGCCGATGATCAGGTTGTCCACTTTATCAAGCAGACTTTCGATTACGCCGATTTTGTCTTTTACTTTCGCGCCGCCGATGATTGCCGTAAACGGGCGCTCAGGATTTGTCACGGCTTTGCCGAGAACGTCAAGCTCTTTTTCCATCAGGAATCCTGCAACCGCCGGCAGATGCTCGGCAATTCCGGCTGTAGATGCGTGAGCACGGTGGGCAGCACCGAATGCGTCATTGACATATACATCCGCAAGCTCAGCAAATGCTTTAGCAAGCTCAGGATCGTTTTTCTCTTCACCAGGGTAGAAACGTACGTTTTCCAATACAAGAACGTCTCCGTCCTTCATATCAGAAATTTGTGCTTTTACAGCATCGCCGTAAGCTTCATCCGCTTTTTTCACTTCTTTTCCGAGCAGTTCGCCTAAGCGTGCAGCGACAGGAGTTAAACGAAGCTCCTCAACCACTTCGCCTTTCGGGCGGCCTAAGTGGCTCGCAAGAAGGACTTTCGCGCCTTGGTCTGCAAGGTGTTTGATTGTTGGAAGCGCAGCTCGGATACGAGTATCGTCTGTTACTTCCCCGTCTTTCATTGGAACGTTAAAGTCAACGCGGCAGAATACGACTTTGCCTTTTACGTCGATGTCTTTTACTGTTTTTTTATTCATGCCTTAGGAGATCCTCCTTCAAAATGGTTTGCATAGCACGAAAAACGTGAAACGTGAAACCGCCTCATGATGCTTCCGCCGCGGGGCAGATTGCAGCTTCCGGGCACGGGGCAGATCGTCTTCTGAGCCAGGGCAGGCGGCCGAAAACGAAAGTGCCGCGGAAACTTCAAAACGCGGACGTTCTGCAGCAATCCGGCGCTTTCTGAAAGCCGGTTCTCATGGAAAAAGGGAAAGGGAGTCCGTCCCCTTCCCTTGTCCGCTTTCATTATAGCGTTTCTGTCCGAAAGAACCAAGTCCGGCCCTTTCCGGGAGCTATGAATTAAAGACCTTGTTTTGCGATGTAAGCTGCAAGGTCAACAACGCGGTTAGAGTAGCCGCTTTCGTTATCGTACCAAGAGATTACTTTTACCATGCTGCCTTCCATAACCATTGTAGAAAGAGCATCGATTGTAGAAGAGTTAGCATTGCCGTTGTAGTCTCCGGATACTAATGGCTCTTCGCTGTATCCAAGGATTCCTTTAAGATCGCCTTCTGCCGCTTCTTTAAGAGCTGCGTTTACGTCTTCAGCCGTTACGTCTTTGTTAAGTTCAGCAACTAGGTCAACAAGAGAAACGTTTGGAGTCGGCACACGCATAGCTCCGCCGTTCAGTTTGCCTTTCAGTTCAGGAAGAACAAGGGAAACTGCTTTAGCAGCACCAGTTGATGTAGGAATGATGTTTTCAGCTGCTGCACGCGCACGACGGTAGTCTTTGTGCGGAAGATCAAGAATTTGCTGATCGTTTGTGTAAGAGTGAACAGTTGTCATCATACCGCGTTTGATGCCGAATTTGTCGTTAAGTACTTTTGCAAACGGCGCAAGGCAGTTTGTTGTGCAAGATGCGTTAGAGATAACATGGTGGTTAGCCGCATCGTATTTGTCTTCGTTAACACCCATAACGATTGTGATATCTTCTTCGTTAGCAGGTGCAGAGATGATAACTTTTTTCGCGCCTGCTTCTAAGTGTTTCGCAGCGTCTGCGCGTTTTGTGAAGAAACCAGTAGATTCAACTACGATTTCAACGCCTTGTTTGCCCCAGCTGAGTTTCGCAGGATCGCGCTCAGCAGAAACTTCGATTGTTTTGCCGTTAACAACAAGGTTGCTGCCGTCAACTTTAACTTCTGCATCTAATTTTCCGTGTACGGAATCATATTGTAAAAGATGAGCAAGCATGTTAGCGTCTGTTAAATCGTTAACTGCTACTACCTCAACTTCAGGATTGTTTAATGCTGCGCGGAATACGTTACGTCCAATACGACCAAAACCGTTAATACCGACTTTTACTGCCATGATTATTTCCTCCTTTAAATAAGTGAGAGATATTTATATTGAGGGACTGTTATCCCTTAATAACTTCTTTGCGGCTCCTTCGTCCGTGACGAGAACCGTGTTTCGCTGCTTTTTAAAATAAGCTTCGATTGCTTCCGCTTTTGATGATCCGCCCGCTACCGCAATAATGTCGGGAATGGCATCGAGGTCATCGAGCTGCATTCCGACTGAATGCACCTTGTGAACGACTTCTCCGTCCGCATTAAAGTAGTAGCCGAATGCCTCTGTCACCGCATGATTGTCATCTATTTTCTTCAAATCTTCCAAAGGCGTGTTTCTTCGCTCCGCCATTGTTCTAGCTTCGCCGATTCCGTGAACGAGCATACTCGCTGATTTAATCGTGTGAAGCACCTCTTTTACGGAAGGTTCTTCAATAATAGATGAGTAGGCGCCTTGTGACAGCTGTCCGGGAACGAACAAAAGCCGGTAAGTGCCTGAAGCCTTTTCCGCCATATGCGCGCATATGGTGTTCGCCTGGTTTTTCACGTCTTCGCCTAAACCGCCTCTTGCGGGCACAAACAGGAGCTCGCGGTTTTTTGAATCCGGCGTCATCATATCGGCGACGGCTTCAATTGTCGTACCGCCGGTTACAGCGACGATATTTTTGCCTGAAAATCTCTTTTTCATACATGCAACGGCCGCTCTCCCTAATTCTTTTTTGACCCAAGGAGATTGGTCGCTGTCTCCGGAAACGATAATGGCGTCTTTCAGATTGAGCCGCTCTTTTAATGTCTTTTCCAAAAGCGTCAATCCTAAAACATCCTTCATCGTATCTTCCAGAATCGAAAGCAGTGAATAGCCCTCTTCCGTCATTGTCATGCCGTTTGTTTTAATATCGATGAGATTCTGTTCTTTCAAGAACTGAACCTCGCTTCTGAGAACGCGCTCGGTCAATCCGAGACTGGCTGCAAGACTTCTGCGGCCGATCGGTTCTGTAAGCCTGATATACTGCAAGATTTCAAATCTTTTCTGCATCACAAGCAAAAGATCAGGCAATAATTTTTTTTGAGCTTGTATTAACTGGTTCATGACTCAAACGTTCCTTCCTATTCATACTGGACAGAAAATGTCCCGCTATGACAAAAAACGTCCCATCATAGCCAAAAAAAATTATGTCTGCTTTCTTTAATTATTTTAACAGGATGACATTGTTAATTCAACTGTTAAAGGTCAATTCCTCGACATTCTTCGCAGGATTTACCAGTATCTCCTTGATACAGTCATTATATACAGAAACGGAATGAAGGTGACAGACAAAAGCCCGCCGGAGCGGACTTTTGTCGTAAAACGCTTTCATTTTATCCAGAGTTTTTCTATTTCTTCTAATGATTTATTTTTCGTCTCAGGGCAGATCGTCACGACAAACAAGAAACAGAGAATATTAATGACGGCGAATATCCAGAAGGTGTACGCGAGCCCCAACCCGCTGATCATCATCGGCACGAACTGGCCGATCGCCCAGTTGGCCCCCCATAAGAATATCGTCGCAATACCGGCGGCGCGTGCGCGGAGGTGGTTCGGAAAGATTTCCGAAATCATGATCCACGTAATCGGCCCGACTGATACGCAGAAAGCTGCGACGAATCCCAATATGATGACGACTAAAGCCGGACCGCTCGCCAGCTGAAAATAAAAGGATGCCCCGATTAAGATCATGAACAGCGCCATAAAGGCAGATCCGACCCCCATCAGCTTTTTCCGGCCTACCTTATCGACTAAAAGAACCGCGATAATGGTGAAAATCACTTCAACGACACCGACGATGCATGTCGTGATAAACCCCGCATTCTGTCCGAAGCCCATCATTTTGAAAATTTCCGGCCCGTAATACGTAATTGCGTTCATGCCGATGACCTGATTGAATAAAGCCAGCAGAATCCCGATCACAAGCGCTTTTCTCAGCCCCGGTTTAAACAGCTGAGACAATGAACCCATTTTTTCTAATTGTAAAGACGTTTCGATTTGTTTGATTTCTTCTTTCGCGGTCTGCTCGCCGTTAATGCGCGTCAGCACGGCGAGGGCTTCATTCCGGCGCCCCGCTTTCGCAAGCCAGCGCGGACTTTCCGGCACGATAAGCAGCACGATAAAAAAGATGACGGACGGAATCATGCCGTAAGCGAGCATCCACCGCCAGCCGGTGTGCACCCCCCATTCATACGAGCCGGACTGCTGGACGGCGAGGTTAATAAAATAAGTGCCGGATATCCCTAATATCGTAAACAGCTGATACAGTGAAGACAGACTGCCGCGTATGGCCGGCGGAGCCGCTTCGGTAATATACGTGACAGAAAGCGAGGAGCCCATGCCGATTCCGAGACCGCCGATGACTCTGGCGATCACTAAGGAAGACACACTTTGAGAAAGCGCAGAGACAACCGCTGACACCGCAAACAACAGAGCCGCTGCCATCAAAATCTTTCTCCGTCCGAACCGGTCACTCAAAAATCCGGAAATTCCGACGCCGAAAACACCGCCGATCATAATGCTTGAAATCACGAGCCCTTCCATAAAAGGACTTAAGCGGTACAAATCTTTCAGGAAACCGATGGCGCCGGAAATCACCGCCGTGTCATAACCGTACAAAAGCCCTCCCAGTCCGGCCGCGCATGAGATGAGAATGACAAACCACTTCGAATGCTGCCGAGTGACAGGTACATTTGAGCCAATTGGTGCCGGGTGATTCTTCATGAATTTTACCCTCCCGCGAATAATAGAATAAAAACGCTTACAAAACAGAGTGCGGCGCTTGATGTTACTTTGTTTTCTTCAGAACCGCCACATTTGTACGTACTTATAAAGAATTTTATCTAAAAATAAGGAAAATTAGTACGTACAAATAAAGAATAAGCAGTTTTTCATAATCTGTCAATTATTTTTACAGCTTGATGAAAGGGCTTACTATGTTATACTGGAATTTGTCCGTATACATTTTGGAGGAATTGATATGCTACCGAAATATGCTCAAGTAAAAGAAGAAATTTGTTCATGGCTGAATCAAGGAAAAGTACAGCCGGACGAAAAGCTGCCTACGGAAAATGAGCTGATGCAGCAGTTCGGGGTCAGCCGCCATACCATCAGAAAGGCGATCGGAGATTTGGTCTCGCAGGGGCTGCTGTACAGCGTTCAGGGCGGAGGCACCTTTGTCGCTTCACGCACGGCGAAATCAGCCATGCATTCAAACAAAACGATCGGTGTCATTACAACGTACATATCAGACTATATTTTCCCGAGCATCATCAGGGGAATTGAATCTTATTTAAGCGAACAGGGCTATTCCATGCTGCTGACGAGCACCAACAACAATACAGAAAGTGAGCGGCGCGGCCTTGAAAACCTGCTGTCCAAAAATATAGACGGGCTGATTGTCGAGCCTACGAAAAGCGCGCTGCAGACGCCCAACATCGGCTACTATCTCAACCTGGAGAAAAACGGCATTCCGTTTGCCATGATTAACGCCTCTTATGCGGAGCTGGCCGCACCGAGCTTTTCCGTCAATGATGTCAAAGGCGGCATGATGGCTTGCGAATACGTCATGTCCCTCGGCCACACGCACATTATGGGTATCTTTAAAGCGGATGACACGCAGGGCGTCAAACGGATGAACGGCTATCTTCAGGCGCACCGGGAGCGCGGGATTTTCCCGTCTCCGGACATGATCGTGACTTATACGACTGAGGAAAAAGAAACCGTGCTTCTGCAAAAAATTAAGCATACCCTTGAGCAAAACAGCGGATCATACCCGACGGCCATTCTTTGTTATAATGATGAAATTGCGCTGAAGACGATTAATCTTCTCAGAGAATTCGGCTTAAAGGTGCCTGATGACGTATCGGTCATGGGCTATGACGATTCACATTTCGCCCAGATTTCCGAGGTGAAGCTCACCTCTGTCAAGCATCCGAAATCCATTATGGGGAAAGCGGCGGCAAAATACGTCATCGACTGCTTAGAGCATAAAAAACCGAAGAAGGATGACGTCGTGTATGAACCGGAACTCGTCATCCGGAATTCAGTCAGGCGGATCGGCGAATGAAAAAAGCAATGTGCGCGGCACATTGCTTTTTTTGCTCAGCTGTTTTTTAATTCGGCAATGATCTCAAATGATCTCATTCTGTCGGCATGCTCAAAGCTTTCTGAATTGACCATGATTTCATCCGCCTGTGTGGTCCGGATGAAGCTTTCCAGCTTTTCCTTCACACGCTCCGGTCCGCCGACGATCGTTGAACTGAGCTGTTCATTGACCATCGCTTTTTCATACGGCGACCAGATTTGATCCATGTCTTCAACAGGAGGCTTCAGCTGGTTCGGCGTGCCGCGGACGAGGTCTAAAAATCTTTGATAATGCGATGTCGCCAGATGCTCCGCCTTTTCATCCGTATCGGCGGCAATGACGGTGACGCCGACCATCGCGTACGGTTGATCCAGTACGTCTGACGGACGGAAGGAGCTTCGGTACAGCTCAAGGGCGGGCACGGTGTTTTTCGGTGAGAAGTGAGCCGCAAAGGCGAACGGAAGCCCGAGCTCTCCCGCAAGACGCGCGCTGAAGCCGCTCGATCCCAAAAGCCAAATCGGCACGTCCAGCCCTTCGCCCGGAATGGCGCGGACTTGATTGCGCACATTGCCTGTCGGTTTGAAGTAATTTCTCAATTCTTCAAGCTGCTCCGGGAAATCCTCCCCGCTGTTTATGTTTCTTCTTAAGGCCCTCGCCGTTAATTGGTCGGTACCCGGCGCACGCCCGAGTCCGAGGTCAATCCGCCCCGGATATAACGTTTCAAGGGTTCCGAATTGCTCCGCGATTATAAGTGACGAATGATTCGGCAGCATAATGCCCCCTGAACCGACGCGGATTTTTTTCGTGCCGCCGGCGATGTGGCCGATCAGCACCGCCGTTGCCGAGCTGGCGACTCCTTCTATATTATGATGCTCCGCAAGCCAATAGCGGTTATAGCCCCACTCCTCGGCGCGGCGCGCTAAATCCATGCTGTTGCGGAACGATTCAGCAACCGTTCCCCCCTGTACGACCGGCGATAAATTCAATACGGAAAACGCAGTATCTTTCAATGTATGTTCAGCCATCGTTTTCTCCTTTATGGTTTAGTGTAAGCAGATCTTAAACAAGGTCTCTACCACACACCTTACCACAGCTTTTCCCGTGAGTTAAACAATTTGATTCGATGATCTTCGAACAATCAGTCAGCGGTCGTCACTAGTGAACTCTGTATGAATGAATCTATTACATTCAGATATGAAGAGCTTTTCATCCTATAAAAGTGAAAATCTCTCGTTGAAAAAACATATCCAATAATGTTAAGATATGTATGATATTGAATAGGAAGGAAGTCATAGTCTATATGCGTAAAAAAATCTTAATGGCACTCACCACAGCTTTACTGGCAGCAATCTTCTTTACCGGAAACACCGATAAGGCATATGCCGCAGACTTTTATTCCGGCACTCAGCAGCATTTAAATGTAAGCGGATTTACCGATGCCTCCTACTACACGAAAAAAGCGAAAAGTGTCGATTTTACTCTCAGTACAGCGTATCCGTCAGATCGAACTTTTAAAGGAAACCTATACTTACAGCGAAAGTCAGGAAAGAAATGGACGACTTGCAAAAAAACAACCTTTTCTTTCTCAGTAAGGGTGACTAAGTCATTCTCTTTAAAAGGATGCAAGACAGGTTATTATCGTGTCAAAGCTACGTTCAGCGGTTCAAAACTTGTCAATACGACAAACTCTTTTAAAATTAACCGATAAGATTCAGGACCCTAAGATTTTTAGGGTCTTTTTATTCATTCTTTGTGAGCTCCTGCGCGATTTGAATAAAAAGTTTTGCAGCTAATGAAGCCTCTTTTACAGACGGAACGGCAAGCAGAACATCACGGTACACCGCCTGATTGAGTTCCCTTGTCACGACATTTTCCGGCAGCGATATTCCGGACATAGACATTTGTGATAATATCGCAATTCCCAGTCCCTCTTTGATCATGCTGATGGACGTATTGACGTTGTAAACAGTGAATGCGGCAGTCAGCACAGACCCTGCCTCCTTAAACATATCAATAAACGGTGATTCGTATCCTCCGTCACAGATGATCATCGGCTGGCGGTCAAGATCTTTCAGAGTGATAGACTCACAGCAGCAAAGCGGATGATCATTTCTAAGCACGACGGCCATTTTATCTTTTTTCAGCGGCAGATATTCCATGTCTTCCGTAGGAAAAAGAGTGATCCCCACGTCTATTACCCGGGAGCGGAGCCATTCCTTTACTTCGTTAACCGTTCCTTCATGAAGTACCAACTCAAGCTTCGGATACCGTTTTTTAAACATGCTGATCAGTTTTGGAATGAAATAAGCGGAAGCGGCCGGAAATGTGCCGATGTGAATCGTTCCCTGTTCAAGCCCTCTTTCCGCGGCCGCCAGCTGCTCGGCTTTTTCTATGCCTTTGAGCACCTCTCTGATATGAACGAGAATTTTTCCGCCCGTGTCCGTGAGCCTTACGCCGTTGCGGCGCTCGCGGATGATCAGCTTGATGCCGAGCTCTGACTCAAGCGCCGAGATGGCATGGCTGACGGCGGGCTGCGTCATATTCAGCGCCTGCCCCGCTTTTGTAAAGCTTCCCGTTTCAGCGATTTGAACAAAAACCCGCAGTTGTGTAATCGTCATAACGTTTTACTTATGCTCCTTATAAAAAAGATTCATTTTATTTATCTTACTGATTACCGTATCATATGATGGAATTGTTCTACAAGGAGTGAACGACGTGAAACAGCTTTCGAAAATACAGACGGCTCTTATGCTGGCGTTTCTAGTCACGGTATGGGGAATTAACTGGCCGCTGACAAAGGCCGCGCTTGCCTATTCGCCGCCTCTTCTGTTTGCCGGAATCCGCACGCTGATCGGCGGACTTCTATTATTAATGGTGGCGCTGCCCCGTTTTAAAAAGCTGCGTTTTAAAGAAACGTGGCCGATCTATCTGATTTCTGCCATTTTAAATATTACTTTATTTTACGGCCTGCAAACGGTCGGATTGAATTACCTGCCTGCCGGCTTATTTTCAGCCATCGTGTTTTTCCAGCCGGTGTTAATGGGCGTTTTTTCTTGGCTGTGGCTCGGGGAAGCGATGTATCCTTTAAAAATAGCCGGTCTTATTCTGGGCTTTGCCGGTGTCGCCGTCATCAGCGCAGCCGGTTTCGGAGGCCATATTTCCATCGCCGGCATTCTTTTGGCTCTAGGCTCCGCAGTCAGCTGGGCGCTCGGCACGGTATATGTGAAAAGAACGGGCGGACGGGCGGACTCTATCTGGATGGTCGCTCTTCAGCTTCTGATCGGCGGCGTGCTGCTTGTCAGCTACGGCCATTTTTCAGAAAGCTTTTCAGCGATTCAATGGAAAGCTCCGTTCATTCTCAGCCTTCTGTTCATTTCGGTATTTGTCATCGCGCTCGGCTGGCTCGCCTTTTTTACGCTTGTCGGTTCAGGGGAAGCAAGCAAGGTTGCCTCTTACACCTTCCTGATCCCCCTCATATCCATTGTCGTCAGCTCGATATTTCTGCATGAGCCGCTGACCGTCAGCCTTTTAGCCGGACTGCTTCTGATCGTCACAAGCATTTGTTTTGTGAATATAACACCGAAGAAACTGAAAACACCTGCTCTGGCCGCAGAAAAAAAGGCCGTTCATTAAAAAAACTCTTGCCGCGGGGCAAGAGTTTTTTTATTTATTGACGTCTCCCTTTCACGAGATACGCAGCCGTAATGAGCAAGTAGATGGCCGCAGTGATGCATGTGATGACGATGGACGTCGTCGCAATTACGCCGATCAGGATGGCCAAAAGCGCAAGCACCGCGAACCATGTCGTGTACGGGAACCATTTGACGTAATAAGCCGGCTGTTCTGTTGAATGTTTTCTTGATTTTAAATGGGCGAATCCGATAATCAGCCAGATGAACAGCACGGTATAGCCGAGGGAACCCATCAAATAATTAAACGTCCGGCTTCCCGCAAATAATGAAATCAGGACGCCTACATATAAAAATGACGTACAAGTCAGAATCGCATAGACAGGAACCTTTTTCTTCGATAGTTTTGAAAAGATTTTCGGCACCCGGCCGTCAGAAGCCTGCGTAAATAAGACGCGGGATGATCCGTACAGTCCCGAGTTCATAGACGAGATAATCGCAAGAAGAATGACGGCATTCATAATATGGTCGGCACCCGGAATTCCGATCATCTTAAATACTATGACAAACGGGCTTTCGGGAACGCTGTTGACTTGATTCCAAGGAATCAGGCTGACGATGATGAAAAACGGCAGCAAGTAAAAAGCGACAATCCGCGTTAACGTGCTTCGGACAGCTTTCGGGATCACCTTTTCGGGATTTTTTGTCTCCGCCAGCGTGACGCCGATGATTTCCGTTCCTCCGTATGAGTAGATCACGACGAGCATCGCCGTAATGACGCCCCCCGCTCCATGCGGGAAAAACCCTCCGTGATCCGTTAAATGAGACAGCCCCGGCGCCGTGTGATTGCCGAATGAGAAAAATAATAGCAGAATTCCGCATAAAATAAAGATGACAATCACCGTAATTTTAATGAGCGCGAGCCAGTACTCCGTCTCGGCAAACAGTTTCACAGAAAGCATGTTTACGACCGTCACCACGATGGAAATGATCAAAGCCAGTATCCATATCGGACATTCCGGCAGCCAATATTGAATGAAAATGGCGGCTACGACCGCCTCCGCGGCAATATTGAGCACCCACATTTTCCAATAGATCCAGTCTAAAAAGTATGCAGCGTACGAACCGAGAGACTGCTGAACCAAATCACGGAACGTCCTTGCATGTTTGTTTCTGACGGCCATTTCGGCCAGCCCCTGCATAATAAACAGCAGAATGATTCCGCCGAGGAGGTAGGCCAGTAACACGGACGGCCCCGCTTCATCAATCGCCGTGCTGCTGCCTTTAAAGAGCCCGGCCCCGATTGCGCCTCCAAGCGCCATCATCATAATGTGTCTGGACGACATCGTCCGTTTTAACGTTTGCTTGTCCTTTTCCATCTATCACACGCCCTCTCGCAAAAAGTGTTCATCACATAAAAAAGCACGCCGCCTCTTTTTAGAAAAGAGACGGCGTGCCTCAGGCAGCCGCGGTACCACTCTTGTTGATCCCGAATATCCGGAATCCAGCTTAAAAACCTTTTAACGAAGGTCAGCCGTTAGGACATAGGGAATATTCCGACAATTCCGTTCCGCCCTGCCACTTCCGGGCGAGTTCAAAGAACAATCAGTCCGCGTTTCACCAACCCGCGGCTCTCTTTTTCTGACTGGATTCTTTTACTGCTCCCGTTCACAGTGTTTTATGTTAAATGAATCTCTTGAGTTTTTATTTTCTGAATATAGTAACATAATATACAGTCTTCTATTTTCAAAGTCAATACTAATTTTTGCCGCTGGTTTTCTTATCACCTATATAAGAAGACATTTTGACTGAACATGTTTATCTTCATATGAGGGTTGAGACGGCTCCTAATATGGCGTAATCGGCATATATGGACTGAGCGGCAAAAAGTTGGCAGAAATATGAAAGGTTACTCTTATTCCGGTACCTCAGCTTAGTAACTGTACACATTTCATTTCTAATAGTTCAACTCCAATGACCCCACAAGGTTCTATACCCGGAAGTCATATTCCATTTATTAAAGCTATTGACATGAAACCAATTCCACAAATTAAACTCGTGGAGAACACTAGTTGGCGTAACACGAAACAGTATAGATGCATTAGTGGCGTTACAGCTAGTGTTTTTGAGTTTTTAAAAGAAATTTACAGGATATAAATGACAATAACGAGAAAATCGGGTGTAGAAAGTTGAATAAAACACCTACTTTTTTACAAAAAATGATAATAAAAGGTTGATATGGTACGGGTTTCATACTTTAAGATGATGATGTGTCTTCACTGAATACTAAATAAACATTTCCAGGAGGCGTTTCCTATGCAGTCCAGCACATCATTTAACAGCCCGGCTTACCTTGAAACAAACGGAGTAATGAAAATCGCTGATATAACCTATAGTAATAATGAATGGCTGAACTTTGACATTGGAGGAGAAGGGATTTTTAAGAAATCAGGTTCTTATTTAGTTCCATCTCTTCCAGTAGAATTTCATTGTCATGGAATCGGTGACTATGATTTTAGCAATTTAGACCAATTAGATATTGAAAAGATCAATACACTAGCTGAAATAGAAGGGATTTTCTGTGTACCCTCTATCTTTCTTCCTCATAATCAATTAGATCAATTTGCAGCCTTTATGAAAGAGTTCCATACACAAAAGAGAAAGGGACGTTACCGTAATATTTTAGGTATTTCACTAGAAGGACCATTATTGGCCAGCTTTGCAGGCACACCGGAAAAAGGGAATTGGGCACCCTTAAAAAAAGAATGGGAAAAGATCGCTTCATGTGGAGAATATGGTCTTATTTATACGGTACTGTCTCCAGATGCTATGACTGAAAACTCCTATCTAAAGAAATATATCACCGAAAAACATCCAAGTTTAGAATGGATTGTAGATACACTTGTGGAGGCTGGAGTAAAACCGGCGCTGGGTCACTTCCAAAAAGCATACCCGGAGGAAACCTCTGAACTTATAATGAAAGTTATAGATACAGCGCAAAAACGCAGCAATTACACTGGATCAGATGCCGTTTTAACAGATCATTTGTTTAATGATATGCCAAACAATTTTAAACACACCTGGAGAACACCCCAAGAAAGAGTACATAGATTAGAGGGGTTAAAAGATGCTCGGCTAGATAAATGGAACATAGATAATATCAACACACTTGTCGGAGAAGTTCCCGGTACTTTGATGAGAGCCGCAAAAGAAGGTTTATTAACCATTTGTATGAATTTTGATAGTGAACATGTAGACTTAGAAGTTGCACGGCGGGTTGTAGAACTTGTTGGCTCTGAGGGTATTATAGCAATGACAGATCGCATTGACACAGATTCCATGTGCGGCCAATCACTGGAGAAAATTGAAGGGAATAATCTGTGGTATCAAGGAAAAGGGTATGTAGCGGCAGGGTCTTACACAATTGATCGGCTTATGCATAATATTCGTGCTATAGGTTTTAATGAGAAAGTTGTATGGAATATGACATCATTTGTGCCATTAAAAGCTTGTCATTTCCTAAATGAACTTGAAAACCTATCCATGAAGCCTTTCAGTTTTATAGATGAAACGAAAAAAAGAGCTCATTTCAAAGCGCCTGCCCCAGAGCTGATTCTGCGCTAAGCAAAAAAGACCACCATAAAGTGGTCTTTTTAAGTTGACTTTCTTTTAATAAGTTTTAGGTTCAATTTATTTATATTGGGGACATCTTTGTTATTCATTAAGTTATATAATAAATTTGCTGCTGTTTGTCCCAACTCTTTAATAGGTTGATGTATCGTTGAAAGTTCTATTACCTTAGATATCGGCTGATTATCAAATCCAATAACCGCCAGTTCTTCAGGTATTCGTATTCCCTGTCTTTTCGCTTCATAAATGATCCCCGCCGCAACATAATCACTTCCTACAACCATTGCCGCAGGACGAGGTGACTTATTTAGTAATAATTTTGCTATTTCTATACCATTCTCAATAGTGTACTGTTCCTCAAAGTACCAATTATCACACCATTTCAATCCGTATTCATTTTGAAAGTGAAAAAATGATTTTTTTCTGCTTATGCCAACACCGCTCTTAGGATTTCCTATACACAGACCAATAGATTGATGTCCTTGATTTCGCAGATGATCAATTGCCATTTTGATTCCTGACTCATGATTAATAAATATATGTGCAACCTGTTTGCTTGCAGAAGCTTCACAGGAAACAATATTACCAAACCCAGATATCTCGTCGAGTACGTGATGGGGGCTTACACAGGATCCCAAAATAAGACCGTCAATAAGTTTGTATTTCAATCTGTTAAAAAACTCCATTTCTTGTTCAGGATCGTTATTTGATTGGTGCACAAGTAAACTGTAATTATGTTTATTACACTCTTCGCCTATTCCGGCAATCAGTTTACTGAAAAACGGATGGTTGATTTTAGGAACAATGACTCCGAATACATTTGTCTTCCCCCTGGATAGGTTAATCGCGTTGAAATTCGGTACATAATTTAATTCCTTCATAGCTTTTAACACAGCGTCCCGCTTCTCAGGTTTTACATAAGGATGATTATTGAGAACTCTAGAAACTGTTGTCCGAGAAACGTTCGCTTTCTTTGCTATCTCTGCAATGTTTGTCATTACTGCTACTCCTTTTTAGACAGCGTTATCAGGATTTCACACTGAACAACACAAGGGAAAATAAGCATTTAATTCATTGTTTTATCATGGCCTGCATGAATATGTGCGCCTTCCTGTCCCACACTATAGATAGAACGTGGCTTCCCCATCTTGTGTAATAGTTTGTCAAATAAACCTACTAATATCCCCAGACACAGCAGCACAATGATGGTTCCAATCCCAATCGGCCCCTGAAGAATGATTGCAAGCACAAAAGCTAAAGCTTCCCCTATCGTCTTTGTAATATGAATACCCCAACCTGTACGTTCAGTAATAGCCAGCATCAATTCATCATTCGGTATCGAAGGAAAAGATGCTCTTAAATAAATAGCGATTCCCATAGCCAATATACACAACCCTATCAAAAATAAACTCCATTGAAGAATTACAGCATCTGTTTTTAAGAACGAAAGAACCTTTAAGTTTAAAAGGTCAACAAAACTTCCAATAATAACAATCGGAATAAAACCGGCTAGATTAGGAAACCGCATTTTTATGAGGCTGTTTATAAAGATAAGAATTCCTCCGACAATGAAAACCCATGACCCGATTGTAAGGCCAATGAGTTCTGATAAAGCCACGTTCAGAGCATCCCAGGGGGCAATCCCGGTATTAGATTTAATCATACATACAACCCCTACGGATAAAATAAACAATCCGACAATATAGATTAAACATCTTTTCACAAAATGGATCATGGCTGTATACTCCGCGGTTTAGGGTCTTCTTCTTTCGTCAGAATGTAGTGATCAAAAGCATAAGATACACCACACTCATCATTCGATAACGTTTTAAAAGCAGCCAATTGAATAAGCTTCTTATCTGCATTTCCCATGGCTATCCCTATTCCTGCTGCACGAAACATAGGCAGATCATTTAGATTATCACCTATTGCAATTGCATTCCGCGCATCCGTTCCATAATGTTCACAAAGTTTATTTAATGACGCTCCTTTATCTACTCCTGAACTTGTGATCTCGAGATTGAATGCTCCTGAACTCGTTACGGCACACTCCTTCAGTTGTGCAAAATATTCTTTTGCTTTTTTTAATTTTCTTCGATTTGGCGAAACGATCATACATTTTATGACATACCGATAATCGATAGGGTCAATTGTACCCGGTATTTCCTCTAAGCCGTATTGATGTATCTGAGCTTTAATAGAATTCCAAAATACTTCTTGATTAAAATGAGGTTCTTCCATTACTGTATTGTAAAGTTCTTTTTCAAGCTGCTGAATTCCTTGATTTGATACGGCAATTTTGTCAGATAAGTAAAGCTGATAATAGATTTCTTCTTTATTTAACCATGTGATGATAGGTTGGATTACATCTGAATCCATAAAATGTTCGAATATGACCTGATTTCCCACATCAATTTGAGCGCCGTTTGAAGCAATGATCGGAAAATCCAAATCATATTTATTGATGATGTGTTTTGCATCAAATAAAGCTCTCCCTGTAGCGATTGTTACAAGATGACCTTGTTTTTGTCCGAGCTTTAAAGCTCTTACATCTTGTTCTTGGATAGTTAAGTTCTCTGATAACAGCGTGCCATCTAAGTCAATTGCAATTACTTTCATGTGAATTTCCTCCTCAGAGTTTAAAAATCATTGAAAGTATAATGTATGGTACGCGTTTCAGAGCAATTAGATTATTATATTAATTTGAAGTTTTTCTGAGAAGCTGATTAGACTCTGCTTCCCAAGTGTTCTCCTGCTTAATAATCCTTCTCTTTTGATCAATCCAGTTAATAAAGAACTGACTGCTAATGGCGGAACACTAATTTGAAGAAATTCATCTGAACTTCAAGCGCCGGCAACTTGGGCACCGGCGCTTTTCAGAGAACGATCACTTTTTGTAAAAATCGGATGTCTGAAGTGTCATTGAGGCGGTTTCCCCGATATACTTTTCTCTTTTCTTTCATTTGCGGTAAAGAAAGCAAAACCTGATTCCCTTATGACAGAACTTGCTTTATCATAAAAGTATGCGTTTACATTCGAGTAGGGAGGTTATAGCATGACCCCTGTGAATTCAAGCAGCATCGGGAAAATTCAGGCGGCCAGCAAAGGTTTGTCGCCAAAATTGAGAGCGATTGCAGACCATATCGTGAAGGAACCGAAAGACGTGGTTCACCTTTCCATCATTCAGCTGGCGGAAAAAACGAAAAGCTCTGAAGCGACGATTTTCAGGCTGTGCAAGCGGCTCGGTTTTTCCGGCTATCAGGATTTAAAAATCGCGCTTGCTCAAGAGATCGTTCAGGAGCCGGTGCAGCACATTCATGAAGAAATGAGCCCCGACGACGATATCGAAGTCATCATCCGGAAAGTTTTCCGCACAAACATTTCCGGTCTGACCGATACCTTTCAATTATTAGATCCGGCCGACGTTGAAAAAGCGGTAGAAATGATCCACCGCGCAGACAGAATCGAATTTTACGGAAACGGCGGTTCCGGGCTGATCGCCACTGACGCGTATCATAAATTTATGCGTACGGGTATAAATTGCATCGCGCACACGGATTCTCACTTTCAGGCGATGTCAGCGGGTCTCCTCGGTCCCGAAAGCGCAGTCATCGGCATTTCTCATTCGGGGAGCAACAAGGACGTGCTCGACGCGGTGAAAACGGCCAAATCGCTCGGCGCCGGCACGATCGGCATTACAAGCTACCAAAAGTCGCCGCTCACCCAGATTTCCGACGTTGTGCTGTATACGTCAACAAGGGAGACGGCTTTCAGAACGGAAGCGATGTCCGCAAGGCTTGCCCAGCTGTCGGTCATTGATACACTGTATTTCGCCACGGCCCGGCTGCGGCAGGAGAAAACGCTCGCCAACTTGCAGCAAATCAGAAAAATGATCGCGCACAAACGTTTGTAATATTTATTTTTCAAAAGAGAGAATGCCGATACAGCGGGAATTGAGGCAATTTTATGAAAAAAATTTTCTTCTTCATCGTTGATTTATAAAAAAATTATTCCTATAATTGACTTTGTAAGGGCATACATTATAAATCTATCTTATTATTCAATCAGATTAGGCGGGATATATTATGAAGGAAACCCAAGCTGTTATCGGTCTGGATATCGGCACGACCAGTACGAAAGCCGTTCTGTTCGGACCAAGAGGCAAAGTGTTAGCCAAGCATTCGGTTCACTATGATTTAATACAGCCAAAGCCGGCATGGGCCGAGCAGGATCCTGAGCACATTTTGGAAGCGGTGATCGGAAGCATCAGGGGCGCCGTCACAAAGGCCGGACTGAGTCCTGACAATCTGCTTGCAATCGGCATCAGCACCGCCATGCACTCATTGATAGCTGTCGATCAAAACGGCGGCCTGCTGACCAAAAGCATCATTTGGGCGGACAACCGCAGCGCCGAGCAATCAAAACGGATTATAAAAGAGATGAACGGTTTTGATATTTATAAAAGAACGGGTACGCCGATTCATCCGATGTCTCCGCTTTCCAAAATTGTGTGGATGAAAGAACAGGACAAGGAGACATTCGCGAAAACCGCCAAATTCATCAGTATTAAAGAATATATTCTGCACGAGTTTTTCGGAACTTATGTCGTCGATTATTCGATCGCTTCGGCAACGGGGCTGTTCCGATTAGATACGCTTTCCTGGGATGAAGAAGCGCTCCGGATTGCCGGAATCCGGGAAGATCAGCTGTCGGACATCGTGCCGACCACTTATCAGCTGCGCGGCCTTGCGCCGGAAATCGCTGCACGGATGGGCATTCATGCGGATACACCGTTTATTATCGGCGCAAATGACGGCGTGCTCGCCAACCTTGGAGTCGGCGCGATCGGCAAAGGCGAAGTGGCCGTTACGATCGGAACAAGCGGAGCCGTGCGTTCGGTGACGGATGCGCCGATTACGGATGAAAAAGCGCGGACATTCTGTTATGCGCTGACTGACAAGCATTGGGTCATCGGAGGCCCGACGAATAACGGAGGCATTATGCTGCGCTGGCTTCGAGACGAATTCGCTTCTCCTGAAGTTGAAACGGCGAAGCGGCTCGGCATTGATCCGTACGATTTAATGATTGATATTGCTGATAAAGTGCCCGCAGGCTCTGAGGGATTGCTGTTTCTGCCGTTTTTATCAGGGGAGCGCGCGCCGTTTTGGAACCCGAATGCCCGCGGAACGTTTTTCGGCATCAGCCTCCGCCATAAACGGGAGCATTTTATCAGAGCGGTGCTGGAAGGCGTCATCATGAGCGTCTTTTCAATCGGTGTCGCACTGAGAGATTTGGCGGGCCCCGCAAAAGACGTGCGGGCTTCGGGAGGATTTGCGAGATCGCCGCTGTGGAGGCAGATTTTGTCCGATACGATGGGACGGGAAGTCCTCGTTCCGGAAAGTTACGAAGCCTCTGCGCTCGGAGCGGCCGTTCTCGCTTTGCACAGCCTTGGCGAAATGGAACGGATCGAGGATGTTCAGGACTGGATCAGAATTTCGCACCGCCATGAACCGAACGTCAAAAACAGCGAAACATATATTGAGCTGTTTTACTTATACGAGCGGCTGTATGACAAGCTCAAAGATGAATTTGACGTCATCAGTGAATTTCAGCTCAAACAAAGCCGTTAATTCTTCTTTGAAAGGGTGAAAAGGTCATGTTACTGTTTATTGTCATTGCCGCTATTATCGTTTTACTCTTATTGATTACGGTCGCTAAGTTAAATCCTTTTATCAGTCTTTTGATTACATCCATCCTTGTCGGTTTCGCAACGGGCATGAATCTGCCGGACATTATCACTTCGATGAAAACCGGGCTCGGCAATACGCTTTCGCTGCTTGCGATCGTGCTGGCCCTCGGTACGATGCTCGGCAAAATGATGGCTGAATCAGGCGGTGCGGAGCGGATCGCCCACACCCTGATCGGCCGCTTCGGCAAAAAGAAAGTGCATTGGGCGATGATGGCCGTCGCTTTTATCGTCGGCATCCCGGTCTTTTTCCAGGTCGGCTTCGTCCTGCTCGTGCCGCTTTTGTTTACGATTGCGATTGAAACCGGGGTTTCATTAGTGACGATCGGGATTCCGCTCCTTGCGGGACTTTCCGTCGTGCACGGATTGGTTCCGCCCCACCCGGCGTCGATGGCGGCTGTCGGCATTTATCACGCCAATGTCGGAAAAACGATTTTGTTTTCTTTAATCGTCGGCATTCCGACTGCCATCATCGCAGGGCCGCTTTACGGAAAATGGATTGGTAAGCGCATTCATAAACCCGTTCCCGAACTGTTGAAAAAACAATTTATTGAACGGAATGAAAAACGCAAGCTTCCGGGATTCGCAAATACATTGTTTACGATATTGGTACCGGTGATCCTGATGCTTATGGCCACGCTTGCCGAAATTGCGCTTCCGGAAAAAAGCACGCTCTATGAAACTTTTAAATTTATCGGCGACCCTGTCACGGCGCTTTTGATCGCCACGGTTTACTCCTTTTTCAGCCTTGGTTTTTATCAGGGCTTTGACAGAGAAAGTATTTTAAAATTCAGCAATGACTGTCTGGGACCGATTGCTTCCATTCTGCTTGTGATCGGAGCCGGCGGCGCTTTTAACAACGTCCTGATTGATTCAGGCGTCGGCACGTATATCGCTGACATGGCGAAACACTCAAGCTTCTCTCCCGTTCTTTTAAGCTGGACGATCGCGGCGGTCATCCGTGTTGCCACGGGTTCAGCGACTGTCGCCATGATGACGGCGGCCGGCATTGTTGCTCCGATTGCATCTGTCATGCCGGGCGTCAGCAGCGAGCTTCTCGTTTTGGCAACGGGAGCGGGCTCTTTGATTCTGTCACATGTCAATGACTCCGGTTTCTGGCTCATTAAAGAGTATTTCGGAATGACGGTAAAAGAAACGTTCCTGACATGGACGGCGATGGAAACGATTATTTCTGTCAGTGCGATCTGTTTTATCATGATCATTAACGCGTTTATATAAAAACAAACCCCGGCCGTAAACCGGGGTTTGTTTTTTTATCGGTCATTCACGAGGATATAAGCGGCTTTAACGGGTCCGTGGACGCCGACAACCAAATCCATTTCGATATCGGCCGAGTTGCTCGGTCCGGTAATATAGTTGATGCAGGAAGGAACGGTGACGCCGTCTCTGATCTGCTGTTTCAGTATATCGCTGGCCTGTGTCATTCTCGGCACAATGGAAGATTTCGGGATGATTGCGATATAGGTGGTCGGAAGCAGGCTGACGGAACGGCCGGCATGCTCTGACGCATACAAAACGACGGTGGCTGATTCCGCAAGCGTGATCTCGCTGAATGTGATGCCCACATTCGCTTGTTCCGCTTTTTCAATATTTTTCGCTCCTTGTTCCGCGTCCCATTCCCAAACGGGAATCCCTTCGTCCGGCCACTCTTCTGTCATAAGGGTCTGCAAGCCGTACATTTCAAACCGGCTGTCCTTCGGAATGATGACAGGCCCTCCTTCAAAGCGGTTCACCTGCGTGCGCAAAGCGTCGTAAAGCCCGGCTGCATCCGTTTCGATCAGTTCGGTATGAATGTTGACGCAGTGGTCTTTCAGCATTGTGACAAGATCGTCTTCCGTACAGTCCGCATGCGTTTGATATTGAGGCTGATACTTCCATTCAGGCAGGGACACGCCTGATTTCCTGCGCTCTCTGCCCAGACTTCCGGCGATCCGGTTTAGAAAGGATTCCTGATGTGTAACCGTCCCTTTCATCATCATTCTTCCCCCTTTTGTTTTTCCCGGTCTTTAAACCAATCTCTGAATCTCGATTTATGCGGCGCAGGGAAGTCCCGTATTGCCGTCCATTCTTTTAACGGCCCCGGCCCTTTTGATATTTTGTCATCCTCCGTAAACGGCGTCATGGCGGCAGGCGCCCATTTCGATCCCATTTTATAAAGGGACGGGGATGACGAGCCGAGCCCGAAGGCTTTCATCGCCAGTTTTTCGCTGATCGGCGCTTTGCCCTCTTTTTCCACAATGTTCTGCCGATGCTTGAGCAGCAGCTCGTGCAGCGGAATTTTAACGGGACACGCTTCCGTACAGGCCGCGCATAAGGAAGATGCGTACGGGAGCTCCTTGTATTCGTCATATCCGCCGAGAAGAGGCGATAAGACGGCGCCGATCGGACCCGAATAGATGGACCCGTACGAGTGTCCGCCGACATGCCGGTACACGGGACAGACGTTGATGCAGGCGGCGCAGCGGATACATTGCAGCACCGATTGGAATTCCGTGCCGAGTATGCGGGAACGCCCGTTATCCACAACCACGAGGTGGAATTCCTCAGGCCCGTCAGCTTCTCCTTGCTGCCGGGGGCCCGTCAGCGCCGTAATGTAACTTGTAAGCCGCTGGCCGACCGCGCTTCTCGTCAGCATGCTGACAAGCACTTCAAACTCAGAAAATGAAGGAACGATCCGCTCCATTCCCATCACGGTGATCTGCGTCTTCGGCAGCGCGGACACAAGGCGGCCGTTTCCTTCGTTTGTCACGAGACTGACCGATCCGGTATCCGCGATTGCAAAGTTGCAGCCCGTGATGCCGACATCCGCTTCGAGAAATTTTTTCCGGAGGACGCTGCGCGCGTGCATGACGAGCTCTTCCGGTTTTTCCGTCTGTTTGTATTCGAGTCTCTCTTTAAATACGTCACGGATCTGCTCTTTGTTTTTGTGAAGAGCGGGAGCAACGATATGTGACGGCGGATCATGATCGTCAATCTGGAGAATGTATTCGCCGAGGTCCGTTTCTGTGACTTCACAGCCCTCTTCCTCAAGCACTTCGTTCATATTGATTTCTTCTGTCACCATGGATTTGGATTTTACGATTTTTTTGGCGTTTTTCTGCCGGATGACATCGCGGATATAGGAGGACGCTTCTTCCGCCGTTTCGGCGAAAAAGACATGTCCGCCTCTGTTGGCGACGTTTTCGGCGAGCTGTTCCAAATAGAAATCAAGATTGTCCAGCACATGCTGTCTGATTTCTTCCGCATGGGAACGCCAATCCTCCCAGTTTCCCAATTCCTCGGCCGCCTGAAGCCTTCTTGTCCTGAGCCGTTCCTGCGCTCCGGAGACGGCTCCTCTCATAAACTCATTATCTATTCCTTCTGATACCCGCTCTTTAAAAGCGGCGGTACCGATTTTCATCGCCATGATTTTACCCCCTTGTTGTTTCTCGTCTTATCTGCTGTTCAGCACTTCGGCGATGTGCATGACTCTGACGTTTTTATCCTTACGGTCAAGACGCCCGCCGATATTCATCAGACATCCGCAATCCGCCCCGATCAGCACCTCGGCCTCCGTGTCTTCCACGCAGGCGACCTTCTCATCCACCATTTGTTCAGAGATTTGCGCCATTTTCACAGAAAATGTTCCTCCGAATCCGCAGCATTGGTGCTTTCCGGGAAGCGCGGTCAGCTCGAGCCCCTTGACATGGCGCAAAAGCTTCATCGGCTCCTCCGACACGCCGAGCAGCCTCGTCATGTGGCATGATGTATGGACTGTCGCTTTTTTATGCAGCACCGCCCCGACATCCTCCACCCCGAGAACGTTGACGATAAAATCCGTTAACTCATATGTTTTGCCCGCAAGCTGCTGCGCTTTTGCGGCCCACTTCGGATCGTCCTGAAACAGATGCGGATATTCACGGAACATCGTCGTACAGGAACCTGACGGGCTGACGACGTACTCCGCTTCTTCAAACGCGGCAATCATCCGCTTCATCGCTTTTTTCGCATCCGTCACATACCCGCTGTTGTATGCGGGCTGCCCGCAGCAAATCTGCCCCTCGGGAAAATCCACCTCGCACCCGAGCCGTTCCAGCACCTCAACCGTCGCCTTTCCGACATTGGTCTGAAACATATCCACAAGGCACGTGACAAATAATGAGACTTTCATGATGAACCCCTCTTTCATCCTCAGTATGTGATCCGGTCATCTGATGACCTGTTTTTGGAAAGCTCTATGAATATCCTACACTATTCTGAATATGGATTGGAAGGTTTTTCTGAAAAATCCTTTCGCCCGATGCGCTGAAGGGTGCAAAAAAAGAGAAGCCTGAAAGCTTCCCATGCTGCTCTACATCCCGTTTTTCAGCAGGCGTCCCAGTTTTTGCACACCCTCTTTTATCGCGGCTTTACCGGCAAAACTGAACGACAGGCGGAGATATTCGGCACCGTCTTCCTGATGCGGAAAAAAATATTTTCCGGGTACATAGGAAACGCCGTGAGACAGAGCCCGCGCCAGCATTGCGGACGTATCAGCCCCCGGCGCTTTCACCCATACAAAGTAACCGCCTTCAGGCACGTGCCAGGATGCGGATTCCGGAAGATATCGCGCTGATGCGGCGAGCAAAACATCACGTTTGCTTTGATATGCTTCCCGCAAGGCGGCGAGCCGTTCTTCAATACTCGTTTGTTCCAGATAGACGGCGGTCACCGCTTGGGAAAACGGGTGGCCTAAGTCTTTTTTTAACCATGACAATGCCGTGATGAATGCGGCGTCCCCTGCAATCCAGCCGATCCTCATACCCGGGGCGATGACTTTTGATAATGAACCGGCGTACAGCACCCGGCCGTTTTGATCCATGGCTTTCAAGGGCGGCGGAATATCGGTGAATCCGAGCTCGCCGTATGCATCATCCTCCAAGATGAGAAAATCATACGTTTCGGCAAGCTGAAGCAGGCGGGTTCTCCGCTTCGCTGACATTACGGTTCCCGCAGGATTCTGAAAAGCGGGTATCGTGTAGAGAAGACGGGGAAGCACAAGCCCTTTTCGTTTTCTTTCCTCAAGCATGAAGGCTAATGTTTCTATTTGCAGGCCCTCTTGATCTGTCGGAATGCTCATGATATGCGGTGTATAATTTTTAAAAATCTCGAGCGCTTCCATATAGACCGGAGCTTCAACGGCAGCGGCGGTTTGTTCATCGAGGAAAACCCGCGCAGCCAGATCTATCGCCTGACAGGCGCCTGATGTCACGATCAGCTCATCGTCCCGGCAGTGAATGCCGCGGATGGCTAACCGTTCTTGAATCTGCTTTTTTAAAACGGCCGTCCTCGGGCTTCCCATATAATGCAGCGGCAGATCACGCTCCTCATCCAGAAGGCGGGAGGCGGCTTCTTTCAGCTCCTTATCCGGAACGAGGGCGGGATCGGGATAGCCGGAGTGCAGAGGGATGCACGCTTTCGGAACTGCCGGCATCCATTCCCCGGGAGGATCGTTTGTCAGAGCTTTCTTTACATGGTCAGAAAAAAAAGATTCGGCCTGCATGTGATGTTATCCCCTTTCACAAGTCAGCTTCTATACATTTTCTTCAAAATAAGCCCCCAGCACTTCTTCCACATTCGTCAGGTGCGCCGTCATCGCGGCTTCCGCTTCATCCGCGTCTCCGGCGGCGACGGCGCTGTAAATGCGTTCATGCTCTTCATACAATCGCTGCACGCTCGTTCGTTTAGAAAACAGCCAAATTTTTCTCGTTTCTCTCATTGTTTCCAAAAGGAGCGCGGAGACATGATTCATGAGATGCTTAAGCAGCCCGTTTTGTGATGCTTCCGCCAGCGCCATGTGAAAGGAGAAATCTGCTTTTTCGCCCAATTCTTCATCTCCGTCGATGTCTTTCATCTCCAAGAGAGCTTGGCGGATTTTTTGCAAATCGTCTTCGGTGCGTTTGTCAGCGGCCATGGCGGCGACGCCGAGTTCAAGCAGCTTTCTGACTTCGAGCAGCTGTTTGACGTCCTCTTTTTTCATCAAGAGGGCGGAAGAAAGCGGCTGGGAAACATGAGACGGCTCAAATTCTCTTATGTATGTGCCTTCTCCCTGCTTCATGTCGACGAGCCCCATCGCTTTCAAAGCCGACAGCGCTTCTCTGACCGCCGAGCGGCTGACCTGAAAACTCTCAGAAAGCGCCTGAACGGAATCAAGCTTTTCACCCGGCTTAAGCTCGCCCGCTTTTATCTTCTCCAGCAATGCGTCAGCGACTTCTTCGTAGATTTTTTTCGTTTTAATTTGTTTATATTTCAACGCGATCACCCCGTCACTTGTGAATCTTGATGTTTATCGTCTATTATACTTCTTTTTTTGTGTTGCCGACAGGTTCAGACAATTTGTTCAAGAAAAGTATTGTACTTTCAAAACTTTCAAAATATAATGCTAATTAACCCGGTCATCAGATGACCTTATCATAAAAAGTAATCGTTTACATGACATAAGGAGGGGTTTTTTAGGGATGCAATGGACACAGGGGTACGCTCCTTTAGGGGGAAATTTGCTTTTATCGGCAGCTTGCGCGCTCGTGCCGATTATCTTCTTTTTTTGGGCGCTTGCGGTGAAACGGATGAAGGGGTACATAGCGGGGCTTTTAACGTTAGCCGTTTCACTTTTAATCGCTGTATTTGTTTACGGCATGCCGGCGGAAAAAGCGGTGATGTCCGCTTCTCAGGGAGCGGTGTACGGGCTGCTTCCGATCGGCTGGATTATCGTCACATCGGTCTTTCTGTATAAAATCACCGTGAAAACGGGACAGTTCGAGATTATCCGGAGTTCGGTGCTCTCAATTACAGATGACCGGCGTTTGCAGGCGCTGCTCATCGCCTTTTCATTCGGGGCTTTTTTAGAAGGCGCCGCCGGTTTCGGCGCTCCCGTCGCGATCTCGGCCGCTTTGCTCGTCGGACTTGGTTTTCAGCCGCTGTATGCGGCGGGAATTTGCCTGATTGCCAATACGGCCCCCGTTGCCTTCGGTGCGATCGGCATTCCGATTACCGCCGTCGAAGGTCCGACCGGGATACCGGCAATGGAAATTTCTCAAATGGTCGGCCGGCAGCTTCCGTTTTTATCCGTGTTTATTCCGCTTTACTTAATCATTTTGATGAGCGGGTTTAAAAAGGCTTTTGAAGTATGGCCGGCCATTCTTGTTTCCGGCGTCTCCTTTGCGGCCGTGCAGTACGCAAGCTCGAATTTTTTAGGGCCCGAGCTTCCGGATGTGCTGTCGGCGCTTGTTTCCATGGCCGCGCTCGCTCTGTTTTTGAAATTTTGGAAACCGAAAACGGCCTTTCGTTTCGCAGCAGAACGGGAATCAGCAGCGTCCGCTGACCGGGCGCCGATCAAGTACGGGGGCGCCGCGGTGTTTAAAGCGTGGTCTCCTTTCCTTCTTCTGACGGCCATGATATCCGTTTGGGGGATTCCCGGCGTGAAGGCTGCCTTAACCGGTCATTATGAAGGAACGTCAATGTGGCTTTCCTGGCTGAATGCAGCCGGGCGCGCATTGACCTTCACGCCTCCCGTCCCATTTGTAAATCAGCAGATTCTTCAGGCGGACGGCACGCCGATTGAAGCCGTGTACAAGCTTGAGCTTCTCGGTTCAGCGGGCACGGCGATTCTGATTGCCGCCGTCATCTCCAAGTTCGCCCTCGGCATGTCGTGGAAGACGTGGGGCGAAGCGTTTATTGAAACGGTGAAAGAGTTAACGCTTCCGGTTGTGACCATTGTTTCTGTTGTCGGCTTTGCTTATGTGACGAATGCTTCCGGCATGAGCACGACACTCGGTCTTTCGCTTGCCATGACGGGCTCGATGTTTACCTTTTTTTCGCCGGTGCTCGGCTGGCTCGGCGTATTTATTACCGGCTCTGATACATCGGCCAACCTATTGTTCGGCGGATTGCAAAAGGTGACGGCGCTCTCTGTCGGGATGGACCCGGTTCTCTCCGTTGCCGCCAATTCATCAGGCGGTGTCACCGGAAAAATGATTTCTCCGCAATCCATTGCGGTTGCCTGTGCCGCTGTCGGTCTGGCGGGCAAGGAAGCCGACCTTTTCCGCTTTACGATTAAGCACAGTCTGTTTTTGCTTCTGCTCGTCTGTCTCATTACATTTTTACAGCATCATCTGTTTTCATGGATGATCCCGTAACACGGAGAACCTCCCCGGGGTTTGGCTCGGGGAGGTTTCAGCTGTACCGTTTTCTCGCCGATGACGGCGGAATATTTAATTGATCACGGTATTTGGCGACGGTGCGCCTTGAGATTCGGATGTCATATTGTTCATGAAGCAGATCGGCAAGCTTTTGGTCTGAAAAAGGTTTCTTTTTATCTTCTTTACGGACCAATGCTTCCAGATGCGCTTTTACGGCATAATTGGAGGCGCCGCCATCCCCCGATGATTCAGCTTTCGCCGAGAAAAATGTTTTCATTTCATACAGTCCGTACGGCGTCTGAACGTACTTCCCTTTGATGGCCCGGCTGATCGTTGATTCGTGGAGCTCCAGCGTTTCCGCCACCTCTCTTAAGGTCAGCGGCTGCATTCCGCTTTTTCCTGTGAGAAAAAAGGATTCCTGCCGTTCAGTCAGGACGCCGATAATTCTCGTGATCGTTTGTTTTCTTTGCGACAAAGCCCGGTTCAGCCAGCGCCATTCCTGATATTTTGCCGACAGATAATTTTTCGTGTCACGGCACCCGGCGGCTGACAGGAGCGGCTGATAATGGGCATGAAGCTGGATGTCAGGAAACGAACGGCTGTTGAGCCGCGCTTGAATGATGCCGTTTTTCACCGTGATGAAAATATCCGGTTCTACGTAAAAACCCGGCTCCTCATGCGCATAACGGAGCCCCGGCCTCGGATCAAGCGCGCTGATCATGTCAGCGATGTCCTGAATGTCTTTAAGCGGAATGCCCGTTTTCAGTGTAAGCGCTTTCCAGTTCTTTCTGGCAAATAGCTCAAAATAGGCTTCGGCAATCCATTCCGCCTGTTCGTTCCGCTCGGGAAGACGGCGGAGCTGAAGAAGGATGCATTCCTGCAAAGACCGGGCGCCGATTCCCGCGGGCTCAAGGGATTGAAGCTTTTTCAAAACCGCTTCCGTCTCCTCTTGTGAAGCGGATACATGGTCGGCGGCGGCTGATATGTCCTCTTTTAAATATCCGTTTGAATCCAATGAATGTATCAGATAATTGAAAATTTTTTTCTCATCATCGGACAGCTTCATGTCTAAGGCTTGCTGTTTGAGCGAATCCTGCAGCGTTTTACGGGTAAGTCTGATCTGCTGGCTTCCGTCCCGTTCTTTCATCCTGTTTTTATTTGTTTTATGGTAAGATAGTGGCGGCGTGTCTGTTTCCTTTCGTTCAATCAGAGGGTTTTCCAGTGAGAGCTCATCAATATATCCGGCCAGTTCCGCGGAATTGTATCCGAGTAATGTGATGGCCTGTTTAAGCTCTTGCGTCAATTGAGGCTTTAACATTTGTGTTTGCTGAAGTTTGATATCCATCATGCTCACTCCCCTTTTTTCATTGTACATGATTGGTTTCATACCGTATATACTTATTAAAAGGAGTTGCTTTATAGATGTCAGAACTTTTTTCTGTTCCCTATTTTATTGAAAACTTTACACAGCACATTGAAATGAATCCGAATGAAGACCGAATTCATGCGATGAACAGCTATTACCGCTCCGTCGTCTCAACCCTTGTACAGGATCAGCTGACGAAAAACTCGGTTGTGCTCAAAAGAATTCAGCATTTGGATGAGGCGTACAACAAAGTAAAACGCGGAGAAACAAAATAAACCTTCCGCTCATTCAAAGCGGAAGGTTTTCCTTCGTGCCGGCGGTTTCACCGATCAGCCGGACGTCCGGCGCTTCGTGCGTCCAGGTGTAATAATAGTTCGCGTTTTTCCCGTATGAATTATCAATGACGGTATTCGGTTTCCCGAGAAGCGAGGACAGGATGTGGCCGTGGAGCCTTGACGTTTCCACCGATTCGTACCTGCTGAAAAACAGGACCGCTTTTTTCGTTAAGTAATCGGAATAGCGTTTCCAAAACCGCGCAATCGGCAGCGGGTTTCCCGCTTTTTTATTCAAAACATTCAGCGTTTGGAAAAAAGCGATTCCCCTGCGGTCGCTTGCTGACAGAACATCCTGCCAGTCACAGTTTTTAACGGAAGAATTGTTTTGCAGCTTCGGGTTGATTTCCCCATCCGTGCGGATAAAATAAAGCCTGCCGCGTGACGGAACCGCTGACGCCGCGATCGGATACAGCTGATGGGCCATATCAGGCATAAGCCCGATATGATTCGCCGAAAAAAAGCGTTTCGCAGTCTCGTATGACACATGATCTCTCGTAAACAGGTGGAGATCCTTGTGCTCCGCAAAAAGCGCCGATGTCTTTTGCAGCCGTGTCTCATCCTGATAATAAATCGATTGCGGCAGGATGACGATCCTGTTTTCCGGAAAGGATTTGACGATTTTTTCCCTGAACGTCTGATAGTACGGATAGAGATCCCCGAAATTTCCGCCACCCTGACAGACGATGATCGTCTTTTTGTCCGCCCGGCGCCCGAATGGAAAATTGTCGGGATTCCAGCGCTGTTTCACGCGGATGCCGTGCGCTTTAAAAAACGCCTCCGTCCCTTTCATAATCAATAAATCCCCTACATTTCCGTAGAGGGGATAGTCGGCATATATGATGTCGGATTGCGGCGGTATAACGCTGAGCAGACCCGTCAGCGTCTCTTTTAATCGGCTCATAACATGGCGGCTGTCCATGTTTTCTCCCCTTTCGTTTCAAACAGTTGCGCAAGTGCGTCAATGACACGCTGCTGCTCCTCAGAAGACAGGTCAGACCCGGACGGCAGACAAATCCCCCGGCTGAAAAGGTTCTCAGAGACACGCTCATGGTCGCTGTGAGGATAAAAGACGGAAGATGAGAAAAGCGGCTGCGTATGCAGCGGTTTCCACAGCGGCCGGGCCTCAATATTCTGTTCCGCAAGACAGGCAACGGCTTCTTCCGGCGTCACGCCGTTATCAAGCGTCAGAGCCGTCAGCCAGCGGTTTGAAACCGTTCCTTCAAGCTCCGGCATCATGCGGATGCCCGGATATGTTTCCAGCGCTTCCCGATACCGGTTAAAGATTTCTCTCCTCGCCCGGACGCGATCTTCGAGCACTTCCAGCTGCGATATACCCACGCCCGCGAGAATGTTGCTGAGCCTGTAGTTGTAACCGAGCTCGCTGTGCTGGTAATGAACGGCGGCATCTCTCGCCTGTGACGCAAGAAACCTCGCTTTTTCAATCGCGGCTTCATCGTCAGACACAAGCATGCCGCCTCCCGATGTTGTAATGATTTTGTTGCCGTTAAAGGAATAAATGCCGAAACGGCCGAACGTGCCGCTCTGCCTGCCTTTATATGTTGATCCTAAGGACTCGGCAGCGTCTTCAATCAGACAGACGCCGTATGCGTCACAAAGGCTCATTAATTCATCCATTTTCGCGCTTTGCCCGTAAAGATTGACGGCGATTACCGCTTTCGGGAGTCTGCCGCGCCGCTTTGCATCCCGGAGCGCCCGCTCAAGCGCAGCGGGCGACATATTCCACGTCTCCCATTCCGAATCAATAAAAACGGGCTCAGCCTGCTCATACACAATCGGATTCGCCGTGGCGACAAACGTAAAGGAAGGACAAAATACAACGTCTCCTTTTTTCACACCCGCAAGCCGCAGGGCAAGATGGATGGCGGCCGTTCCCGAGCTTACGGCCGCCGCGCTTTTCACTCCCGCATATTCCGCGAGCCGCGCTTCAAACGAATTGACGAGCGGACCGAGCGGGGCAATCCAATTGGAGCGGAAGGCTTCTGCGATGTATTCCTGTTCTTTTCCGCTCATATGAGGCGGAGACAAATAAATCCGTTTGTTTGTTTGCATGAAATCATCCTTTTTCATTATGGATAGGGGGGATGACGCGGGCCGGAACGCCGACCGCCGTCACATGGCCGGGAATTCTGCTGATGACCGCAGCCCCCGCGCCGATAACGGACCAAGGGCCGATGTCCATCTGCGGTATGACGGACGCGCCGATTCCGATGTGCGTTCCTTCCCCGACTTTCACTCCGCCGGCAAGCGCCGCGCGCGGTGAAAGATGGACGTAATCTCCGATTGCATTGTCATGATCGGCAACCGCCCCCGTATTGATGATGCAATGGGCGCCGATGTCAGCGCCCGCCTGAATGACGGCGCCCGCCATCACAACCGTTCCGTGTCCGACGGAAGCCGTTTCACTGACGATCGCCCCGGGGTGAATGAGTGCGGCATAATCGGCATCTTCAATCCCAAGCGTTTCAGCGAACTGCTTTCTGACGCCGTTGCGTCCGATGCATATCGTGAACACGGCCTCGGGGACGAGTTTCTGAAGTATGTGCACGTCTTCCGTCCGGCCCGTATATAAACCGTTCCGAACGGCAAAACCGCTGAATCCGTCGTCCAATATGCCCGCAAGCTCCATATCGGAACGGGCCTGCACGATTTCCTTCACGACTTTTCCGTGTCCGCCGTTTCCGATCAGCACGACCTTTTTCACGATGACATATCTCCGCTGCCTGTGAAGCGCTTTGCCGTCACATGGCCGGCTTGGTGTATGCCTTCTGACACGAGAACTTTTTTCACTGTTAAAAGCAGAATCTTTAAGTCGAGCAGAAAGGTGCGGTTGTCGACGTACCACACGTCGAGCTTGAATTTCTCCTCCCATGAAATCGCGTTTCTCCCATTGATCTGCGCCCAGCCCGTAATCCCCGGCTTCACCTCGTGCCGCCGCGCCTGCTCCGCCGTGTAAAGCGGCAGATAATCCATCAGCAAAGGGCGGGGGCCGACCAGACTGATATCGCCTTTGAGCACATTAAAAAGCTGGGGAAGCTCATCGATGCTCAGTTTTCTGATCAGCCTTCCCGGTTTGGTCAGGCGCAGATGATCCGGAAGCAGCACACCGTTTTCATCACGCGCATCCGTCATCGTTCTGAGTTTATACAACGTAAACGGACGCCCATTATGCCCCGGTCTCGTCTGTTTGAACAATACCGGAGACCCGATGGCGCATCTGACGGCTGCCATGGCGAAGAGAAGAATGACACTCGCGCCGCACAATAACAGCATCGCGGCCGCTATATCAAATACACGTTTCGCCTTCAAATCTGAACAGCTCCTTTCACTTTTCGGCATTTCTGTAAAGCAAGCCGCCTTTCTTCTTTCGTACAAATGAAGAAAAAAGCGAATGCGGCATAGCTTATGCATACGGCAAGCCCCGCGGCGATCAGACCGGCCCAGCTGTCAAGCGGTGAAAACAGCCGGATACCCCGGCAGACGGCCCAGGCAAATACGGCCGCCGCCAACGGTCCGAACATGCCTTTGTAAAACGCGGTTTTCTGAAAGCCGGTAATATGCGAAACATACAGCGGCGTGAAGACGGCATTTTTCAAAATGAGGGAGACAGCCCCGGCAATGGTGATGCCGTACAGCCCGAGATGTGCCGGTCCGCTGAGAACCACGGCCAATATGACATTCAGTCCGCCTAAACATAAAGTAACGACGGCGGGCGTTTTTTGTTTATTAAAAGCCGTCCATACGTAAAAAAGCGGCATGACAGAGAGACTGACCGCCAAATACGCGGCGTGAATATATAAAAGCGGCGCCGTCTGCACAAACGACGGGCCCAGCCAAATCGCCAGAAACGGTTCGGCAAGCCCTCCTAATAACGCAGCGGGAAGCGCGAGGAGAAGCCCGTTCATCCGCACGGCCTTATTGGCGTAAGACAGGAGACCTTCCATATCGCCTTTTGAATAATAGGAAGTCAAAACCGGCGCAAACAGTGAAGCAAGCGTCCCGGCAAGACTTCTGAGCAGAAGCGGGAATTGAATAATCGCCGCATAGACACCCGCTTCAGACGGCCCCAGCACGAGGTTGGCCGTCATGAGGTCAATCTGCAGAAACAGCAGCACGCCGATCTGGTTGACAGAACTCCAGGCACCAGCCGAAAACAGCACTTTGCTCGTCTGTAATGACAAGGTTTTACGGCTGAAAGAAAACCATGGAATCAATTTCTTAAAGAAGAAAAAAGTCAGCACAGCCGCACAGACGGCTCCCGCTAATGCCGAAAGCTGGATCTGCCAGATCTTCGGCGGCAGGCACGTAAACAGAGCGAGCACACACAGCACCCTGACCAGCATTTGCACGGCCTGAATGGAACTTGTGATATAAAGCTTGTTTGCAAAAAACGGCCCCGTCGCGAACCCCGCCATAAAAAAAGTCAGCATAAACAGCACGCTGCCGATTACGATAGACAGCCTCACATCCGTTAAGAGCCCGGCCGGTACATTCATAATCTTGTCAATAAAAAAAGCAGTCCCGGCGAGCGGCACGGCGAGTAATAGAGATATCACGACAGAAGCGGCTAAATAATTGCTTACATACGCATTGGCCTCGTCCCTGTTCCCCCTGTGGGCGGCGACGGAGAAAAACCTTACAACGACAGAGCTCAGCGCAACGGTAATAATAGAGAAATAGTTAATGATATTCTGTGTCAGATGGACAAACCCAAAAGCCTCCACACCTAATGTTTTCACAATAAAGGGCGTCATCCACACTGATAAAAACACCGATAGTAAAAACGCCGTCACATTGGCGCCGAAATTAATGGCAAATTTCATGCTCCTTCCGCACTGCCTTTCTCTTTCGATTTCCGTTCGAAAAACGCATGCAGAAGAAGAGGAAGGCGCATTTTGCACAGACCGAGCACCACGCGCTCCCCGGCCAGCAGCTGTTTATGGCGGCACGGCGTCCTGCGCACCGCCGTTTTTACCATGTCATACGCTAAGATTCTGCCGATATGCGCCGTAATCTGGTGTGACGGCTGCGGGGCGGCGCATGCGTTGGCGATCAGCATCGGAATCTGATGCTTGCACAAATACGTATCAATATCGCTCCGGCAGGCGTCCGTCAGCCCGTTTTCCTCATAAAAAGCCATTTTCGCTGCATATTGCTTTTGCAGTTCGTGATCTAAGCGGGGCTTAAACGGTGTTTCTGTAAGACTTTGCGGATTTTCCCGGTAGATATACAGCCCTTCGTCTATCACTTTGACACGCGCGGCTTGGCGGAACGCTGCCAAGTTAAACGGAGAGTCCTCGGCAAACCGGATATCTTCATGGAACAACAGCCCTTGCAATGCTTCTCGCCGGTATATATAGCGCCACACATACCAAATAAACCGATGTTCGTGCGCGCGGGTCAGCAATGCAGTCATTTCATCCGCTGTGAAGACGCGGCCCGGCGGAAGGGACGGCGGCATATATGTTCTTTTTTTAGACGGCGTTTCCTTATAATAACCGCAGCCGGCGATATCCAGCCGGTTCTTCTCCGCTTCTTCATAAAGCCGCTCGAACATCGTTTCCGTCACATAGTCATCGCCGTCCGCAAAACCGATATAACGGCCGCGGGCGGCTTTTATTCCGGCATTGCGGGCCGAGCTGAGGCCGCCGTTTTCTTTATGAATCACCCGGATTCTCGCATCTTCTGCGGCGAATTGTTCAGCCATCCGGCCTGACTGATCCGGTGAACCGTCATTGACGAAAATGATTTCGATGTCTCTCAGCGTCTGTTTTGTTAAAGAAACCGCGCATTCTTTAATAAAAGGCTCTGTCTTATACATCGGCACGATCACGCTCACAAGCGGCGCGGTCATTGGGCATCACCGCTGATTTTCGAGCGCAGCCCGGCAAAATAAACACTTCGCAAAGAACCGCCTTCCTCATGCTTGCCGCTGAGCAGCCGATTTACGGCGGATGTTACGGCTTCAGGGTCGGGACGTTCAAGCAATGTCATGTTCGGTATGTTTTTCAGCCATTGATAGCCTTCCATCACCTTATGATCAAACGAACGAATGACGACACAAGGCGTTTTCGTCAGCGCACAAAAAATCATCCCGTGAAGCCTGTCAGTGACGACGGCTTCCGCGCCTTTCAGCGTATTCCAAAGCGCTTCCAGCTCCTTTTCGCGTGTATGGCGGCTGACCCTCCGGCCGACCGTCGTGGTAAAGGAATACAGCTCTCCGTACTCTTTGGCCAAAGCTTCTTTTACCATCGTTCTGTCCTCAGCCGTCAGCGCGCTCTCCTTATCCTCCCGTAAACAGAGGTAGATCCCTTCCCGCGCTATGCCCCGCTCGCTTTTATCCAAATATAAGACCATGTCAGGCTGTTTGAGCACTGTTTTTCCGGGAAAATGACGCTTCATCCATTGATACGTCGTCTCATCTCTCGCCATTAACAAAAGGTCGGGATGCGCATTGTACACTTTTCGGGCGCGCTTCAGTTCCTTCCGTCCCTTTTTTGATTCAGAAAAGTGAGCCGTCGCCGGAAGCTGAACGATCCGATATTGCCGGAATGTTTTTATGATAAAGCGGCGCGTCCATTCCTCATACCGGTACAAATCCCCCATGTTCCCGCCGCCGATGATGAATACCATATCATCGGGGTGGCGCTTTTTGATCAGCGCTTTTGCCGATCTGTATATATCCTTCATATCCACCTCGACAATGTCAAAATCGGGATACTCCCGTTCAAGAAATTTTTTGCTTGCGTAGGCGATGGCGTGATCGCCGAGATTATCGTGGGACGGGAGCAGCGTCAGAATGATCTTTTTTCTTGCCGCTGTAAGCCCCGCCCCATCCGCTCCCGTTCCGAAATGAAATTGGGACGGGTATTTGACTTTAAGCAAAAGCCATTCCGCGAGATTGATTTTTAAAGATTGTATCGACATGTCTTCACCCTCTGATTTTCATTTTGTACTCGATTGCCCGCTGATACGCGGCTGATGCCAGCGACACGAACGGAATCAGCTTCAGCTTCGCCAAAAGCAGAAGGCATGAGCGTTTGGCGTCAAACGGCGCCGTTCCCGTTTTGGAAAGGCTCAGGCGGAATACGGGATCAGCGCATATCCGGCTGATATTCTTCCACTTCTCAGAAAACCGGCCTCCGTTATTCCGCTTCCATTCATTCAGCAGGCAGACTGTTCCGTGCTGAACGATGAAAAAATCCAGCTCCTGCCGGTATTCCTGTAAGCAGCCGTTTTCACGCAAAAAAGCCTCGTTCAGCCGATAGAGAACGAGACCTGAGTCAAACAGCTTTTTCTGATAGCTTTGCACAATGGAAGTTAAGTGAATCCGATAATGATAGAGCGGCTGATCCACGTATGAGACGGCACCTGCGAAAACATGCGCCCGGAGGCTGAAGTACTGATCCTCCACGTGCTCCAGCTCATCACGAAGCGGAAAGCGCAGCTGATGATGCTCGATCATGGATCTTTTGTACAGCTTGTTCCATGAAAAACCGCTGACTCTTCCTTCAAATAAATCTTTCAGGTACCGTTGTTTCGGGCGGCCCTCGTACGCTGAAGCGATCGTTGAAACGGCGGTTTTCCCCGTATCCGCAAATTCAGCCGCATATTCGCAAATCACGAGATCAGACTGATCAGCCTTCGCTTTTTCATACATGCTGAGGCAATAATCAGGTTCAACCCAGTCGTCCGCATCAATAAAAGCGATAAATTCGCCGCGCGCCGCCTCGATTCCCCTGTTGCGGACCGCGCCGAGCCCCCGGTTTTGCTGATGAACGACCCTGATTCTCTCATCCCGCTTCTGATAGGTTTCAAGAATGGCCGGGCTTTGATCCGTTGATCCGTCATTAACGGCCACGATTTCGATATTGGCGAGCGACTGATTGAGCAATGAATCTAAGCATCTTTCTAAATAAGTTTCCGTATTATACACAGCAATTAATAAACTGACCGCGGGTGTTTCCATATAAACCTCCAGTGTCCATTACCGGGAAAAAATCGTTCTGTACGGAAGCACAGACGAATCGACCGGCATAAGCAAGTAACTGTAAAGAAAATAACAGACAATAATGGCGATATAAATCAGCGCATTTGATTTTTCATCAAAAATCCTCACAAAATAAGGGATCAGGATCATTTGATACAGGCCGAAATATATATTAAACCGGGCAAAAATAACATCCTTTGTCGCCAAAAGACCGAAGAGCAGGCCGAGCAGACAGAAATTCACAATGACATCAATGTCAGGCCAGAGCTTCCGCAGCCGCTCCCGGTAGCAGAAAGCCAAAAACAGCGGCAGCAGCAGCACCGCGATTTTTACGACGTTCATCCCGTTCGTATTGGTCATCAGCCATTTCTCATAATGGCCGTACGAGCTGTTTTCCAGCACGACGACAAACAGCGAAATGAACTTCTGATACAGAAACGTCATAAGAAGAAACAATGCCGACAGTCCGAAAATCGCGGGCGACCATGCTCTTTTTCTGACGAGAAAATAAACCGGAATCATAATCAGCGCTGAGGAATGAAAAAGCGAACACAGCAGCACGATTGACATATAACGCTTCCAGCTTCCGCTGATCACGTAGCGGACGGCCCAAAACAAAACGGCCGCCACCATATACTGCCTGATCCCGTTAAAGGAAGCGTAATAGTGATACGTGCCCAAAAACAAAAATACACTCAGCTCAAACGGACGGCCGAACTCAACGAGCCCCTTTAAAATAAAGCTGCACGTCACGACCGCCACGGTGAAATACATGATTTGCGGATCTTTCGTGATAAAATTCATGAGCCAAATGAGAGCCGTAAACCCCGGATCAACGGCTGCTTTTTTCGCTCCGAACCCGAAGATCTCCCAAATGCTTCCGTAATTTTCCGCCAGCTTGTACATCAGCGCGTAGGTCTGAAAATCCGTCCCGACTCTGTAGCGCAAACCGGAGACCAATACCAGCGATAGCAGCGGAACGAGCATGACGAGCTGATTCGGCCGGTATCCGGTCGAAAGCGATTGATCACGCCCGCCGCACATTTTCGCGAACCATGACCAAATATAAACAATTCCCATATTGACTACATATACAATCATTCGTTACTGTTCCTTTTTCCAATTCATATTGTAAAGCTTCATAACAGCCCCCGCATTTTCTCCCGCATCATATCCCAGCCGCCTGAGGGTTTCTTTAATACGCGCTCCGTCAGGCTTTGCCGCCTCTGCTGCCCGTAAAACCGCGGATGCCCATTGTCCTGGCGGTTCTTTGAGGCTGAGCCTTTTGACCAGCCCGAGCCCGGCATCGGCTTCTTCCGTTATGCCGTCTGATATCACGCACGGCACCCCGGAGGCCTGCGCTTCAACGAGCGTGACGGGCAGCCCTTCATAAAGAGACGGCATGACAAATACATCCAGCGTTTTCAGCAGATCATGAACGCGGTCTTCTATACCGATAAAACGCACATCATCATCAAGCCCCAGCTTCGCCGCCAGATTTTCCATATCGGTGCGAAGCGGACCGTCTCCGGCGAGAATCAGCTGTAAGCCGATGCCCCGCTCTTTCATATCAGCGGCCAGCCGGAGCAGAAATTCGTGGTTTTTTTCTTCTGTAAAGCGGCCGATATGGCCGATCACCAAACGGCCGTCTGCAATGCCCCGCTTCCTTTTTTCAGCTTCTGTATCCGCGCACCTGCCGGCAAATAAGTCGAGATCAATGCCGTTCGGCAAAAGATGCACGTCTTTTTCTTTCCCGAATAAGAAACGGCCCGCCTCTTTTCCGCAGGCGCACAGTGCCGTGGCGTTTGCCGTGATCAGCCGTCTGAATACAAACAGCTGCATCCCGGCAAGCCGCGACGCCCGCCCCCGCCACGACGTACTGTGCGAATGGCAGATCCGCACCGGGACGCCGGCTAAACGAGCGGCAAGCGCGATAAATCCCGACTGAAAATCGGTATGGGCGTGCACGGCGGCAAACGGGCCTTTTTCCTGAATCACCCGCTTGACCTGTTTTACAAATGTAATCGGGTTTGTGCTGCCGATGCTCGGCACATAAAAAAGCCGTCCGCCGAGAGCGAGAATTTCCTCATCATAAGCGCACGGATCGTTCCTATGGGTCAAAAAATCAAACTGCACCTTCGTTCTGTCCATCTTCCGATATAAATTCATCATCATCGTTTCTGCGCCGCCCCTGTTCATCCCGCTGAAGATGTGCAGCACCCGCATCGGTTTGTCAGTCATGTTCGGCAAGCCCTTCTTTTTGGCGAATGTCCCTGTTTTTATGATAACGGTTCATGACCGCGGGCGGCGTAATGGCGCGGATGAGCGGTTTTGCGATATACGCGTAATGGGAAAGCGGCAGCTTCAGCCGTCTGCATGCCTGAAAAACGAGCACCGCATTATCAATGGAATACGTAAACGATCTCCTTTTAAACGCATCACTGTCCTCTCTGACTTTATACAGCGTTTCCTGAAGGTTGTACCCTCGGAAACCCGCTTCAAAAAAGCGCAGCCACAAATCGATATCCTCCATCCGCCGCGTCCGCCTGACTGACCGGTAGCCTCCAAGCGCTTTGTACGCTTCAGCCCGCATCATAATAGTGCCGTGGCAGAACGGTGTGCCTTTCGCCATAATTCCCGGTTTCGGCACGGGCGGCAAAAGCCGGGCGCCCCTGACGCCGAATTCGTCAAATACGAGCATCCCCGTGCCTACGACTTGATAGTGGGCGTGCTTGTTTAAGAAAGCGGCCTGTTTTTCCAGTCTCCTCGGGTTGGAGATGTCATCACCGTCCTGCCTGGCGATATAATCCCCCGTTGCGTATGTCAGACAGCGGTTCAGCGAAGCGGCAAGCCGTTGATTCGTCTTATTTTGAATCAGCGTGATCCGGTCGCTGTAATGATCCGCGTAACGGCGCGCAATCTGATACGTTCCGTCAGTTGACGCGTCATCACACATAATCAGTTCCCAATTCTTATACGATTGGCTCAGGATGGATTCAATACTCTCCGCTAAAGTCTCTTCGCAATTATAAATTCCCATGATGACGGAAATTTTCGGTTGTGCTCCTGCATTCATACGCTTTTCTCCTTTTTATCCATATAACCGGCGTAAATGTGCGCCATTTCCTTTACCGTACGTGTTTCTGAAAAACATTCCGCCGTCCTGCGCCCTTCTTGTCCCATTGCTTTTCGCAGGCCCGGGGACCGGTACAGCTTTTCAATCCGATCGGCAAATGCCGCGCTGTCCCCTGCCGGCACGAGAAAACCGTTCACGCCGTCTTCGATGATCTCACGGTGCCCCCTGTTGTCCGCGGCAACGGCGGGCTTTTCGGCAGCCATCCCCTCAAGCAGATTCATGCCGAGCCCTTCGCGGATGCTTGAGGCGACAGACAGATCGGCAAGCTGAATCAGCTCATGAATGTCACGGCAAAAACCGTAAAACCGCACGATGTCGGATACCCCGAGTGATTCAGCCTTTTTTCTGTACGGTTCTTCCATCGCGCCTTCTCCGGCAAATACGAGTTTCAGCTCCGGAATGCGGTTCTTCAGCAATGCCGCAGCCTCAATGAGAAGTCCCTGGTTTTTATTGCCGTTTAATTCAGCGGGGTATATGAGGATAAATTCCCCGGCGCCGAAGCCGTGTTTTTCTCTCAGACGTTCACTCTCTGCCCGGCTCACAGGGCGAAACCTGTCTGTATTCACGCCGATGCCGTGTATTTTCTTCGCGCCGCAAGCTGTTTTTTTCATTTGCTTGGCCCGTTCGTAATCCTCTTCATTAATCGTAATCAAACAATCCGTGTAAGAAGAGAGAAATTTTTCGATCGGATAATAAAGAAGCCAGTTTTTCAGGGGCGCTCCGTCGCAGAAGTGAAAGCCGTGCGCGGTGTACAGCACCTTTGTCCCTTTTTGGCGCGCTTGTCTCGCCGCAAGGCGTGCAAGCACGCCGCCGACCGGCGTATGACAGTGAATCATGTCGTAGCCGTTGTCCTGAATGAGCCGTTTCAGCCGCCTGTAAACAGAAAGATTTTCGGGATGAAACGGCGAGCGCCGGATCGGAATGGAAAACTTTTCATCAACGAACGGAAGATTCATATTGCCGCCTGCCGCGACGTGCACCTCCCACCCCATATCCTGAAACCATTGAAAATACGGAAGATGAAAGGCTTTAAAATGATAATCGACAGTGGCGCAGAATAATACTTTTTTCGTCATCTTTCTGTCCTCCCATCACACACCTGCGGCCGCTTCTTCATGTACTGATTCGATCGCCTCAAACAGCCGTTTTCTCAGCTCATCTTCAGGCAGACGACTGAATTCCTCCATAAAACGGATGAGCACGGCCCAATCCCCGTCGATCGCTTTCCCGATATGGATTTTCGGAAAAATCTGTTCCGTATGTACTTCATTATGATTCAGCAGTTCTTCATACATCTTTTCTCCCGGGCGGATGCCGGAGAATTCAATGGGAATCTGTTCTGTCGTATAGCCTGATAAATGAATCAGGTTCTTTGCCAAGTCGACGATTTTGACGGGTTCTCCCATATCCAGAACGAAAATCTGCCGCCCCTTTGCAAGCGCCCCCGCCTGAATGACGAGTCTTGACGCTTCGGGGATCGTCATAAAATATCTTGTCATCGCCGGATGCGTGACGGTGACGGGTCCGCCTTTTTCAATCTGCTTCTTGAAAATCGGAATGACGCTGCCGCGGCTTCCGAGCACATTCCCGAAACGGACGGCGGCGAATTTGGTGTTGCTGACCTTTCCGAGGTTCATGATGACCATTTCCGCAAACCGCTTCGTCGCGCCCATGACATTGGCCGGATTGACCGCTTTGTCAGAAGAAATCAGCACGAATGTTTCCGTTCCGCACATATCGGCGGCTTCGGCGACATTTTTCGTGCCGATAATATTGTTTTTGACGGCTTCTTCCGGATTATGTTCCATTAACGGCACATGTTTATGGGCGGCCGCATGATAGACGACGTGCGGCTCGTATTTTTTCATCAAGGTAAAGATTTTATCTCTGTCCTGAATATCGGCGATCTCCGCATGAAAAAGCACCTCTTTGCCGAAGCGTGCGGACAGTTCGTTATGCACCGAATAAATGCTGTTCTCCCCGTGGCCGAGAAGGACGATTTCATGCGGAAGAAACGAGCTGATCTGGCGGCAGATTTCAGAACCGATAGAGCCGCCGGCGCCCGTGACCAGAATCGTTTTCCCTTTGATGCTGTCAGAAATTTTGCTCGTATCAAGGGTGACCGGCTTTCTGCCGAGGAGATCTTCGGCTTTCACATCCCTGATGTGTCCGGCAGCCTGCGTTCCGAGCAGGATCTCATCAAATTGCGGCATGATTTTAATATGGGCGCCCGTCTGTACACATTCTTTGTACAGCGTCTGAAGCTCATGGGTGCAAAGAGACGGAATGGCGATGATAATGTGGTGAATTCTCAGCCTCTGCACCGCCGGCATAATGCTTTCTTTTCCGCCGATGACGGGCAGGCCCATAATTTTGAGCTTATGCTTCGTCTGATCATCATCAATAAAAGCCACAGGCATGATTCCGAGATCGTTTTTCTGGGTAAGCTGACGGACGAGCAGCGTTCCTCCTGCGCCCGCGCCGATGATCAGCGCCCGGGAAGAGTCATTTTGCTTCCTGCCGATCGTTTCTTTCAGTACGCGCGAAATCATCCGGCTTCCTCCGATGAACAATAGCTGAATCATCCAGCTGACGGCTAACAGCCGGAATAAAATCGTGTGGAACACCCCGTATTGGACGGCGGCTGTCACAGCTGCGGACAGCGTGATCCCCTTCAGCAGATCAAGCAGCTCGCCTATTCCCGTATACGTCCATACCTGCTTATACTGGTGAAACATAAAAGCGCATACATGATGGCTGATCAGCATGCTTACGGCAGTCAGCAGCAACGCTCCGGAGTCATAAAAGTGATAAGAATCCTCAAAAAATTGATATCCTATAACAACGGAAAGTAAAACGAGATACGTATCCAATGCAAAAATCATTGAAAGTCTTCTCCGGTAAGTCAATCTTTCCCCTCCTCATTTATCGGTTTAGCTGATACGGTTTTCGTAAAAACAGACATAACAGCTAAGCCGATAACAATGCATCATCTTAAGATAAATTGGGCATTTAACCCGTCCTCACACCCCGCCACCGACGACCAGCATCTAAGGCGGCGAAAAACGCCGCCCACAGCAGAGCCGAGTGCCTCCGTTGATAAAGGTAAGGAGACATCACCTGCACCGCTCAATACGAGTAGTGCTCTGTTTTTTTGATTTTCTTTTTATTCAGCAGCGCCCCCAAAAGCTTTGCCTTAGACTGCTGAAGCGCGTCTTTCGCCTTTTGGACGGTATCCATTTTCGTTTTTCCGCTCAAGACGACGAGAACGCTTCCATCTGTCTGGTTCGCTAAAATCTGTCCGTCCGCCACCGCCAAAAGCGGAGGTGAATCGAAAATAACCAGACTGTACCGGCTGTACATCTCCTGAATCAGCTCTCCCATCGCCTTTGAAGATAAAAGCTCAGCCGGATTCGGCGGCGTCGGCCCGCTCGTTAAGACGTAAAGGTTATCAATCAGCGTTTTTTGCACCGTTTCGCCGAGGGAAGCGTTTCCGACTAACACATTCGTAAGGCCTTGTACATTTTCAAGCTGATAGGTCTCGTGTATCGTCGGTTTTCGTAAATCCGCATCGACGAGCAGCACCTTTTTTTCCTGCTGCGCAAATACCGCGGCAAGGTTGGCGGCGCTGAATGACTTTCCTTCTCCCGGAACGGAGGAAGTGACGAGAATAGAGCGCAAATGGGTCTGAACAGAGGAGAACTCAATATTTGTCCGAATGGTGCGGTATTGTTCAGCCACCAATGATTTGTGATGTAAAACGGATATTTGAGCCAGTCCCCTTCTTGATTTCTTTTTTCTGAATCCCAAACGCCTCACTCCCCGAAATGTTTTTCATCAGACCGTGTCTGCTGATTTTTGATGTCATACACAACCCCTAAAACAGGCAAGTCTGTTTTTTCGCTGAGCTGCCGCTCGCTTTTAACGGTTTCATCAAGAAAGTGGAGAAAAAACGCAAGCGTCACACCCGCCATGAGAGCCGCACCGAACGCCATCATGATATTCCTGATGCGCGAAGGCTTGACCATCGGACTTTCCGATGCTTTTGCCTCGGACAAAACAATGACGCCTTTTATATTCATCCTGTCACGGACTTCTTTTTTAAATGTCTTCATCAGCGTGTTCGCTATAGCGGCGGCCTGTTTCGGGTTCTCGTCCTGCACCGCTACGGTAATGATCTCTGAATCGGTTTCGCTGCTTGTCGTGATCTTTGCTTTTAAAGCGGATGCCGTCTCAGAAAGATGCAGCTTCTGTTTCACTTTCTCAAGCACAACCGGGCTTTTCATTATCGTTTGAAACGTATTGTTGTAATGAAGATTCAGCTGAACGTCGCTGAGATTCGAATTTTTTTCACCGCTTGTTTCATGAATGAGCACTTGGGTCGATGCCTGATAAACGGGCGAAACCACCCGGAATTGGATGTATCCCGTCACCAGCGTTACAACTGCTGTCATGATAAAAATCAGTAAAAGTCTGTGTTTAATAATGTCAAATAATTCTTTAAAACTCATATTCTCATTCATGTAATTACAGCCTCATCCTTATTGCATCAGGCTTAAACGCCCCCTTCTGTTAATGATTGGATTATAAAAGAAAAGGTCGAAATTTGAAAATTTCAAATTAAGCCATTTGGTTCTTTTTAGAGAACATTATCATGATTTTCCTCTTATTTACTGCACTTCCCTTATAATTTTAAATTTTATAAAGAACGAAAAATTTCTTATAATGAACAAAAAAATGCCAGTATACAGGGGAGAATTCAGCACAATGATTGGAAGAATAATTCGTTTATACCGCAGAAGAAAAGGCTACTCTATTAATCAGCTAGCAGTTGAAGCAGGTGTCTCTAAATCTTATTTAAGCAAGATAGAACGGGGGGTTCACTCAAATCCGTCCATCCAATTTCTGAAAAAAGTATCCGCCACCCTGCAGGTCGATCTGACGGAGCTTTTTGATGCCGAAACGATGCTGCATCAGATGGGAGACACGGAAGATGAGTGGCGCATCCACCTTGTGCAGGCCGTGCAGTCGGGCATGCCGAAAGAAGAACTGTTCACCTTTACGAACAAACTGACTGAAAAACGGCCGGAGCCCGCACCCTACCGCAACAGAAAACTGACTGAATCCAACATTGAAGAATGGAAAGCGCTGATGCAGGAAGCAAAAGAACTCGGCTTGTCCGTTCAGGAAGTCAGATCATTTTTAGAACGGAAGCGTTACTGATGATATGCTGATGAAAGGGCTTTTATTCGCTTCATGTCTTCATCTCTGTTTATAATGAAAAGAAAAAAGGGGATGAAATCATGACAAAACTTACCGTTCAAACCCGCTGCGGCGCACTGAAAGGAACTGCCGGCCGCGGTGCCCGCACATGGAAGGGCATACCGTACGCGAAGCCGCCCGTCGGAGAGCTGAGATTTAAAGCGCCGGAGCCGCCCGCACCTTGGGACGGCGTAAAACATGCCGATTCGTTCGGACCGGTTTGTCCGCAGCCGGATGATATGCTGTCCATATCGTTTTCCGGGGATATACCGCCTCAATCTGAAGATTGCCTTTACCTCAATGTTTTCGCCCCCGATTCAGAGGGCGAAAAAAAGCCTGTCATGGTATGGATACACGGCGGGGCATTTTATTTAGGTGCCGGAAGCGAACCGCTTTACGACGGATCTGCCCTTGCCGCTGAGGGAGATGTCATTGTCGTGACACTCAATTACAGGCTCGGACCGTTAGGCTTTTTACATTTGTCTTCTATTCATGACGCATATTCCGCCAATATCGGGCTGCTCGATCAGATCGCCGCGCTGCGCTGGGTGAGGGACAATATCTCCGAATTTGGAGGAGACCCGGATAACGTCACGATATTTGGTGAATCGGCAGGCGGCATGAGCATCGCCTCACTTATGGCAATGCCTGACGCAAAAGGTCTGTTTCATAAAGCCATTTTAGAAAGCGGCGCCTCTCATACGATCCCGGCGGACATGGCAAAAGACATCGCGGCGGCATTTATTCATGAAGCCGGCACTGATCAATTGCAGGAGCTTTCCGTTAATGACCTGCTTAAGACTGCGGATAAAGTGCGGCGCTCACTGGATCAAAACATTTTTCAGCTTTTGTTTCAGCCCGCCATCGATCCGGCCACATTGCCTGCGGAACCGGTGAAAGCCATAGCAGACGGGGCCGCAGAAGGCATACCTATGATCATCGGAACCAATCGTGATGAAGCATATTTGTTTTTCACCCCTGATACAGACATTCATTCCGAGAAAAAGCAGCAAGATTATTTGCATTATTACCTCGGAGAAAACTGCACCGAGCAAGCGGCAGATTTATATCCGCATTCATTAACGGGACAAATCGATATGATGACGGATCTGATTTTCTGGCGGCCGGCTGTCGCTTTCGCACAAGGACAGTCGCAACACGCACCGGTCTGGATGTACCGCTTTGATTGGCATGGCGAAACACCGCCGTTTCATAAAGCTGTTCACGCTCTGGAATTGCCGTTTGTGTTCGGAAACTTTGATTCTTTGAGAAAGACGCTGCAAGAGCCGCTCGGTGATGACGCAGAACAGCTTTCCAAACAAATTCAATCCGCATGGCTCGCTTTTGCAAAAACCGGAAACCCGAACACCTCTCACTTCAATTGGCCTGAATATGAAACCGATTCACGCGAAACTTTGCTTTTCAACACGGATACCGCTGTCGAAAGTGATCCCGATTCAGCAAAACGCCGCATCCTGTTTCAAGCCTAAAAAACGCCAAGGGAGCCGGCTCCCTTGGCGTTTCATTTTCATCTTACAGACATCAGTCAGCTTCGCGGCATATCCATTTCCGCATTACCCCTGATATGTTATATTCCAACCCAATACGTTAACCAAACATTCATAAAGGAGTTTTTATATGGAGAAATCAAGTATTATCGGCACAGCTGCCGTTATAATCGGGGCGCTTATGACCTTAGTTTCATTTATCTTCCTGCGCGACACTGATTTCTATGCCGTGAGGTGGATAGGGGTTGTTATCATGGTTGCAGGGTTTTCATGCGGTCCGGCCCACACCATTTCAAAACATAAAAACAAACATGAAAAAGAAACCCGGTAACCTTTACTGGGTTTCTTTCATACCTTTCATTTTATCTCACTTCATAATGCAACTCCGCAAATTGTTTGTAACGCCTGACATCAGTCAGCTTCAGTCCTGTCTCCCGGTCTCCGGGTTTAAACAAAGAAATTCCGCGGCCGAGCAGAACGGGGGCGATCTGAATGATAAACTCATCGACAAGTTTTTCCTCCAAAACCGGGTGCAGCAGATCACTCCCGCCGACAATCCAAATCCGCTTGCCTTCTTGGCGTTTCAATGCTTTTATAAAATCGGCAGGCTCTTCATGAATAAACCGCACATGTTCAGTACGCCCTGTCAATGTCCGCGAAAACACATAGCATTCTTTACCTTTGTACGGAAATTCCTCAGGCAATAAAACCAATATTTCCTCGTATGTTTTTCTGCCCATAATGATCGTATCGACAGATTCATAGAAAGCTTCATAATCGGTGCTGTCTTCACCTTCAGTTCCGATTAACCAATCTAAAGAATGATTTTCCCGCGCAAGATAGCCATCTGCGCTGACAGCTCCGTAAAAAACGAGCTTTCTTTGACCGTTCATAAAATCCCTCCCCCTTTTTTATTATACCTTAAACATGCGGGTGAAATGAAAAATGATAGAATCGGATAAAAACCGCCGTTACCGGGTTTTCGTTTCTTCCTGCTTTGGAGATGCTGTTAATATGCCGTCTATCCATCTTCCGGTAATCGGCATAAAGAAATGAAGGATGATCCCGCCTAAACAAACGGTTAATAACGTTCCGATGCCTACCGGACCTTTTAGCATCACGGCCAGTATGAAAAATATGAAGTAAATGACCGTTCTTGAAAAAAAGATGCTTCTCCCGGTTAATTCGCGGACAATTAACGTTAATCGATCAACCGGGATCGGTGCGAAATTTGTGTGCAGGTAGGTTGCGGTTCCTATCCCTATCACAACTAAACCGATTGCAAAACAGCCCGCCTTTCCGTACCATAGTTCAGGCGTTATGACTCGATGCAGAAAAAAAAGCCACATATCAATCCCGATTCCCGTTATAAACGCCGTAATCATCCCTGAAAATTCCGGTCTTTGCCTTTTTAACATTGAATTACAGCAAATTAACAGGAAAGCAATGATGATTTCCCAGCTTCCCACGGTAAGCCCTGCATGGACGGACAATCCCACAATAAGCGCATCAAAAGGCGACGTTCCAAGATCTGATTGAATCGTGACAGAAATACCAAAGGTCAAGATCATGATTCCTAAAACATAAAAAACATATTTCACTTTATCGTCCTCATTTTCTAATTTTATGTTGCAAATACAACAAAATTACGATATGTTTACTATACGGTATTTTTATTGCAAACACAACAAAAAAAACAGCTGATATGATAAATGAAGAAAGGAGCTGTATGACCATGAGTATTAAATTAAAAAAGTGCAGCCTTAACGATATAACAGAGCTCCGGGAGATAAGCATTGAAACATTCAATGATACATTTAAAGATCAAAATTCACCTGAAAATATGAAAGCTTATTTGGAAAATGCATTCCGCTCTGAACAGCTGAAAAAGGAATTATCCAATCCGTCTTCTCAATTCTATTTTGTTTATTATCATCATGACCTTGCGGGGTATGTAAAAGTCAACTTGAACGAAGCACAGTCAGAAAAAATGGGGGAAGACTCTCTTGAGATTGAGAGAATTTATATAAGAAAAAGCCATCAGAAACACGGGCTTGGCAAATATCTGCTGAATGAAGCTGTGAAAATCGCAACAGCACACAATAAAAAGAACATCTGGCTGGGCGTATGGGAAAAAAACGAAAATGCAATCGCCTTTTATCAAAAAATGGGGTTTGTCCAAACCGGAGAACACTCTTTTTATATGGGGGATGATAAACAAGTCGACTTTATCATGACCAAAACCCTGTCGTAAAAGGATACAAAAAACCCGGCCAAGCTGCCGGGTTTTTTCTCTTATTTTAATTTTCCCGCACGGATATCATCGGTCATTCCTTTGTACGGCGCTTCTGAAATCAATGTTTCGTTATTGATTCCCGCATTGTTGAGATACGTAATATCCGCAAACTCGGGAACGACATATTTCGGGTACGTTTCATATTTCTCACGTGACTCTTTCATCACGTCAATGTAATCATTTTGGTAGCACACCGTGATTTCCGGATGCTCATGCACCCATTTCGGGAAGAAAATAATTCCGTGCATCCGTTTTTCATTCGGCATAAAGTTTAAGGAAACGTCTGTGCCTGTCGGTTCAGTCCATGACACTTTGTATACGCCTTCTGTCAGCTTGACGATATTCACTTCCTGGTCGCGCACCCAACGGCCGCCTACCATTCCGCTATGAATCCGATAGTCGATCGTATGATCATTTTTAATATAGATTTCATACTCCCAGCCGTTTTCATACGTGTAAATCATATGGCTTCCGATAAAGTTTTCCATGTTGACTCACTCTCCATCTTATTATTGAATTTCATAAATATCTAACCGAATGTCATCCGGCAATCTGACCGCAGCCCCGATAAACAGCCGGTCCTGCAGATGCTGATATGCCTCACTGCTTGTTTCAAACACAGGCACAGTGCGGAAATACACGTGCTCGGGATCAATGATGCGTTTCACTGACTCATAAATGACTTTTTTAAAGAAGGTTCATTCAAGGACGTATCACCTCCCGAGACATTATGTTTGTTTAAACATGTAACTATTTACATGATTAATTGTAACGCTGTTAAAATGGACTGTCAAATAATGAGCTGTTTCCGGTTATGTTTTACAGTGTTCAATAAAAAAAGACAAGGGCGGCACATGCCGAAACCCTTGTCTTTTTCGTTTAGTACAAATTCATTACCGCTTCATGCTCCATATGCAGCTCGCGGATTAGTAAGAATGATCCGCGACATCTGCTGCAATAAAAGGAATCTTACAAAAATAAAAATGCCAGCTGGGCGTCTTAAGATTTTTCTTCCGCATCCACAGAGGAGCTTCCTATTTTGTCACCTACAGGATCATATAAACCGTCAAATTCTTTAGTTTTATCGCCGTTTAGATACCCCTCAACTGTAATTCCGCCCGTTGGATCAATAAAATAATCATCATAAGAAATTTTCTCTATTCCCTTGTACTCGTGATGCAAGTATTCGGTCATTTTACTTTTGGCTTTTTCAAAAAGAGCCTCTTCTTCCTTTTTCACATCATATTGATGCTTCATAATCAATCCTCCAACGGTTATAATTAACACTAGTACAATAATAAGGTACTTTTTCAAAAAAAATCATCCCTTTCCCTACCCTATTTTACATGACAAGAAAGGTGCTATATAAACGTGCTTATAACTATGACTATCTTAAAAGGAAATTAGTGAACAATGAGTATATACGTACTAATTCTTCCATTTCAAAACCTACTTATTGGTACGTTGAAAAAATAAAAACGGACGAAGATACCGGATTAGACGCAGTTGTACTATCACAAGGAGAAAAAACACAAGATGGAAAATGGGTAAAATCAAAAAACCCCGAAAACGTGGTCGTCGCCTTTGCGGGAACCGATATCGGAAAAGACCCGATCAATGACGGCGTAAAAGCGGACGGCGGGAATATTGTTTTCGGAAATGATCCGCAAAAAGAAGTGTATTATATTGTAAAAAAAGACGCGGAGGATACCTCGAAAACGCTCGGAACCTATCACGGAACGCCCTCTCAAGACGCCATGCTCACAACCGGAAAGTATAAGCTGATAACGAAAACATCGCAAATCGATCAAGCCGATCAGCTGGTACGCAGCGTAAAGAAAAAGTATGCCGGAACGTCAACGATTATTTCAACAACCGGCCATTCACTCGGCGGCGCTGAGGCCGAATACAGCGCGGTGAATAATGATGTGTACGCCGTCGCGTTTAACAGCCCTTCCGTCGTAAAACTGCACGATGAAGAAACACAGAAAGACATCAACAGCGGCATATACGACCCTTACATCCGGTCAATTATCAATCCGGACGACATGGTCGGGGCAGGTTATTGGAACGAATATGACCGCCACAACGGGACAACGATTTATACGAAAAACCCCTCACTCTCACAGTTCAGCCGAAAGCAGCGGCTTGATGGGAACTTAAACGAGCAGATCAGCAAGAATCTCGCTTATTTCTTTACTACCGTCATTCTGAGAAATCCGGATACACACGGCTTAAACGAAGCGAATTTCATATTTGACCGAAACGGAAACATCACAAATCCGAATGGTGATGAATTAGTTTTCGATAAAAATCTCGGCGCTCTTCTGCCGGCCGGTGCGATCGGAAGCGGAGACGCGATAAAAGTAACGCCGAAAAACGCAAAGAAGCTGGCTGAAAAGGTGCAGGCCATGACTGAGGATTTGCGGACGATGAAAAAAGAAGCGCAGAACGCCTATCAAGAGCACGATGAAAAAATCGCCGAGCTGAAAACGGAATTTTACGGCCAAGTCGGACACGGCTTGTTTGATCAGCTTCAAGCACAGGACGTGACCAATACAATTGAAGATATTGCGCAATCCTACGATAAAGGCCCGATTTTTTACGACACACAGGCTGAGCAGGCGTTTATTGATTCTTTGCAGGCGGCGATCACGGACCTTGAAGAGATCGGCGGATTCTTACATAAAATAGCGGACGAATTTCAGGAAAAAGACCAGATGCTCGCAAACTGGTTAAGATGATAGAGGTGGATACATAATGCCGACATTAGACGAACTTTTAGAAAACAAGGACGACCCGATGAAGAAAAGGCTGCAGCGGCAGATGCTGAAAACCGTCATGACACAGGCAGCGGAGACAAAACTGGAGACAGTGCGCCGAACGCTGAAACCGACATTCGAAATGGATACTTTGATAGATGAATTATATGAAGTGTATTCAGCACTATTAAACAGCTTCGAAGGCAAGGCGCAAAAAGCTCTCGCACAGCGGATCAGTGAAAGTGCGCGGCTGATTGCCGGAACCGAACATAACAGAGACACTTTCGTTAACAGTTTCAAAACAAGATAAAATAAAAAAACCTCGCAGATTATCATCTGCGAGGTTTTTCCTATCGTCTTAACTGAGACGCGCTCGGAGGGATTCGAACCCCCGACAGACGTGGTACCGGAAACCACCGCTCTATCCAACTGAGCTACGAGCGCACGTTTTTTCAATCAGATACCTTTATATTATAATAAAGGAACGCACAGAAAGCAACTCTTTTTTGATTATACACAACAGGATTATGCAGCGTCCTCATGCAGCATAATCCTGCATCATTTAACGGCATTGATTTTCACAAAAAACTTATTTCAGGCGGACGCCCCCGGCTCGGTACATTTCCAGCCGCTGCAGAAAAAGCGGCAATCACCCGTTTCAGCTTTTTTTCCAAATGTCTTTTAACGTCCAATAGGTGAATTCCTCAACCTTTACGGCGCCTTTCTCAGAAAACAGCTCAATCCCCAATCTGCCCTCATTCGGATAGATACGGCTTGTCATCGTTGTTTCTCCATGATTGGCGAATACTTCAATCGAGGATCTGTCAATAAAGATACGCAGCGCCAGCTTGCCGTTTGCATCCAGCCGCACCCTTCTCACACCGTCTTTCGTTTTCCCCATCTTAGTGCAATCAAGTGTCAGCTTTTTATCCGTTAGATTGTATGTCAGCACAAGTTCTTCTTCGTCAAGGCCGCGAATTTTAAAACCTGCCGCTTCGGCATCAGAATCGTTTACATCAAACACGGCTCGGACTTCAAGCAGGTCTTCGGACGTCTTTGCCAAGTAACTCCCTGAAACCGATCGTCCGGCACATTCCCGATATTCCATTTTCCGCAGCTGCTTGGTTTCTTCCACGGGATTCATCAAAAGTTTATGATCATCACGCAAAGTCAGTTCTCGCGGCAAAGTCAGTGCACCGCACCATCCGTCCGCTTTTGTCGGCATCTCAGATTCCCACATATCCATCCAGCCGATAGCAATTCTGCGTCCTTTATCATCTAATAATGTTTGCACGGCGTAAAAGTCATGGCCGTGATCCAGTTCTTTAAAAGCGCCGTGTGTAAATTTGTTTGTTTCATTATTATAGTCACCGATTAAATAGCCGGTTTGATGTAAATTTTGATAGGAATCACCGTCCGCTTCAATACCCTGGGGCGAAATCAGCAGGACGTGTTTGCCGCCTAATTCAAAGAAATCAGGACATTCCCACATATAGCCGAGATTACCGTCACTTTGGGCGAGAACCCCCGCGTATTCCCAATCACGCAAATCAGGTGAACGGTATAAAACGACCCGTCCGACGTTTTCTTTTGAAGAATTGCCGATGACCATATACCAAACATCGCGATGCTTCCATACTTTCGGATCGCGGAAATGACGGGCGCTGTCTTCCGGCGGTTCCGCAATAACAGGGTTTTCCTGAAGCTTTTCAAACACGGTGCCATCTTGGCTGACAGCGATATTTTGAGTTTGATAGAATAGGTCTTTCTCTTGATCAATTATATTATGTCCTGTATAGATGAGGGCCAATCTTCCATGATCATCGACCGCGCTTCCCGAAAAACAGCCGCTTTGATCGAATGCGTCGCCCGGAGCTAAGGCAACCGGCAGGTGCTCCCAATGAACGAGATCTTTACTTTTTACGTGTCCCCAATGCATCGGCCCCCAATGCTCATCATACGGATGATGCTGAAAAAAGACGTGGTATTCTCCTTTAAACTGAATAAGCCCGTTCGGATCATTGATCCAATTCGCCCGCGGCATAATATGATACCCCAATCGATACCTTTGTTTTACTTTACCCTCGGCTTCCTTCAAAGCTTCTTCCGCCTGCTGAATTCTGTCCATTTGTAACATCCTCTCTATCCGATTTTTTGCAGACGCTGGACACGCCTGCTGTTTTGTTTCGGGCCCAATAAAGTAAATATGGAGATGACGGTAAAACCAAAGACGACGATTCCCATGATGAGATAGGTTTGACGGAACCCCGCACTGTCATATAATCCTCCCGCAAGCGGCGACAGAATCGACGCGCCTGCCTGAGATGCGAATTGAAAACCGACGAGATAAAGGACGGACGACAGACGCGTATCAAAATTGGCAGCCAAATATTTAAAAACGGCGATCAGCATAATCGGCAATTCCAGTGCGTGGATGAGTTTCATTGATGAAATGCCTACAGGCTCAACTGCAATTCCGGACCCGACGATGCGGAAAGCCATTAAAAACCCCGCTAAAATCAAACTGTTTTTCGCTCCGAACTTATTGACGATAAAAGGCGCAAGAAACATCATGCCGGCCTCCAAAAACACCTGGAATGAATTCAGATAGCCGAATACTTGGTTACCCATTGACACTGAAGGAAACAAAGACGCATAGTAGATCGGGAACTGCTGATCATATACGCCGTAAATGCAAGTCACCCCGATAATGTACATCATAAAAAACCAGAAATCTCTTAGTAAAAAGAGCCGCCCCACATCTTTTAACCGGACCGAATCCGCTCTGTTTTTCTCATGATCGGTCATTTCTATTTTCACAGACATGATAATGGCCGTTAATATGACGGCTGAAACAGAGGCGATCCAGAAGTTGATATTGGGATTGATATTGAAAAGCTGCCCTGCAAAAAATGCAGCCGCCGCCCAGCCCAGCGAGCCCCACATTCTTGATTTTCCATACTCGAAATCATACTTACGGCTGACCTTTTCAATGTACGTTTCAATCGCGCCTATTCCCGCTAAAAAAGCGGCTCCCAAATATAAGCCTCCGACAACGGCGCCAAGAAAGACGTTGTATTGTAAAAGCGGCCCATAGACGAAGATATAAAACGGACCCGTGAATATGAGAAGACAGCTGATCATAAACAATATCTTTTTCTTCAGCCCCAATTTGTCAGAGATAAAACCGTAAAGAGGCTGCATGCACAGGGCAAATACGGCGTTTACAGAAAAGATAATGCCTGTCGCTGATCCGTTTAAATTGATTTCCTGCCCTAACCAAATCGCAAATAAAGAATAGCTGGAAGACCAAGTAAAAAAGAAAAAGAAGAAATAAGCACTCAGTTTCCAATACAGACTTTTTGAGCTTTTCATTTGCACCGCTCCTTTAATAGGACCTTTTAATAGCCGTTTTGAGCCGCATACTTCCTTCTTCATATTCATCACATACATGCGAGCTCCGAGTAAGCGCTTACTTTACGCCGCTGCTTGATTCCTTCACTTTATTGCCGCCAGCCATCTCTCCATACCCGTCACTTCCCTTCACTCCATAAATAAAGCGCTTTCAAAAAGAATTGTATGTCAACCGGTTTCATATGTCAATCGGTTGACATATGATTTTCTGATTATTCCAATCAAACAAAACGCACCCTCTTTATATGAAAACAGAAACATGGAATGTCCTTGCACATGTCAGCCTGATTCTCTAAAATAAGTGCGTGACGGAAATTGTAAGCCATTTCAGTAAGCAGGAGGGCACGGGAATGAAGCCTAACATTCATGATGTTGCGAAAATAGCGGGAGTTTCATCTACAACCGTTTCGCGGGTATTAAATAACCGCGGCTATATCAGCGAAAAAACAAAAGAAAAAGTGTACAAGGCGATGGAAGAAATCAATTACTTTCCAAACGATCTGGCCCGCTCTTTATTCCGAAAACGAACCAATTTAATAGGACTTATCATCCCAAACTCCAGCAACCCGTTTTTCGGCGAACTCGCCTTTCATATTGAAAGCATTTGTACGTCCATGGGCTACAAACTGTTGCTTTGCAACAGTTTACATCGAAAAGATAAGGAAGAAAAATACTTGGAGATGCTGATAAGAAACCAAGTGGACGGCGTGATCGCCGTGACTTACAACCGGGGAATTCTCAATTATCACAAGCAAAATCTGCCGATTGTCGCCATTGATCATTACTTATCGGACAAGATTCCCGTCGTCGGCTCAGACAACTATGACGGCGGAAAAAAGGCGGCTGAACTGCTGATTGAAAAAGGGTGCCGGCACATCGTCCATCTCAACGGCCCGATTGAACTCGAAACACCGGCAAACCTCAGAAGAAAAGCATACGAAGACGTCATGCATGAACACGGACGGAAGCCTATTACATATGAAGTACCCTTTTATCAGCATTACCATGATATTATTTCAACATTATTCGATGAACAGCCTGACACCGACGGAATTTTTGCCAGCGATGATATCATGGCGGCTGCCGTGATGACCGAGGCCAAAAAACGGGGGAAAGACATCCCGAATCAATTAAAAGTGATCGGATATGACGGCACTGAAACCGTTCAATCGGTTCTGCCGGACTTGACAACCATCCAGCAGCCGATCGAATTGATTTCCAAAACAGCCATCGAGATTTTAGCAAAAGAAATTGAAGGCGAATTTGATGATTTGCCGCTGGAAACGTATTTGCCGGTACGGCTTTTGGAAGGACGGACAACGTAGTCAGACCGTTCAGCCGTATGTACCGACGCGACTGCGGTCTATTTTGAGCGCTCCGGCCATATCATTTTCTCAAGGCTCCGGCGCTGATCATCCTCATTTTCACTTTGCTGTTTGAACTTTTTGTTTTATGGGAAAAATGGTGTTAGAAGAAAAGGTTGGCATTTTGGTCAGCGTTTTGTTTGACCTTTATTGACCAAAAATGTATCATGTAAATACATACTTACCTAAAAGGTGAAGGAGGAGCATTATGAATTTAATACCTACAGTCATTGAACAAACGAACCGCGGAGAAAGAGCTTATGACATTTACTCCCGTCTTTTGAAGGACCGTATTATCATGCTTGGATCTGCGATTGATGACAACGTTGCGAACTCCATCGTGTCACAGCTTTTATTCCTTGAAGCGGAAGACCCTGAAAAAGATATTTCCATTTACATTAACAGCCCTGGCGGATCAATCACTGCCGGTATGGCAATCTATGATACAATGCAGTTCATTAAACCGAAAGTATCCACGATCTGCATCGGTATGGCCGCTTCTATGGGAGCATTTTTACTTGCAGCCGGAGAAAAAGGCAAACGTTACGCGCTTCCTAACAGTGAAGTTATGATTCACCAGCCGCTTGGCGGAGCGCAAGGACAGGCGACAGAAATTGAAATCGCCGCAAAACGCATTCTCTTGCTTCGCGACAAATTAAACAAAGTGCTTGCTGAACGTACCGGCCAGCCGCTTGAAGTCATTGAGCGCGATACAGACCGCGACAACTTCAAATCAGCTGATGAAGCTTTAGAATACGGCTTAATCGATAAAGTGCTGACACGCAATACGGAAGACCAGAAGTAATGCCCAAAAAACCTGCAAGAGATGATGTCTCTTGCAGGTTTTTTTATGCTTTATTCCCATTCAAAAAAGTAATGAATGCTTTGACGACAGATAATTCTAACGCTGAAGAATCATACATGAGCCAAGTATCGCGTATCACAGGCTCATTATTTTTATAGGATAGCGCCAATGTGTATAATTCATCAGAAGGCTGAAGACAGATTTCCGGCACAACAGAATAACCGAGGCCGTTTTTCACCATCTCTTTACAGGTTTCCTGCCTGTCTACCTCCATTGCAATGAAAGGCGGTTCAGTAAATTGGTTATTCCACCATTTTTGAATCAAACTTTTCAAAGAAGCATCAGTTTGATAATAAATCATCGGCAATTTGGGAAGGTCCTCACTGTTGATTTCAGTTTTTGAAATAAGGTACAGCCTCTCTTCATTCAGCAGTTGTTTTTCCCCTTGCCAATCATAATTTCCCCTCATAATCCCAAGGTGTACCGCCGAATGATGAAGCAGATCCATCACCTTCGCACTCCATCCCGTATTGACGTGGAATTGTACAGACGGATACTGATCAGAAAACCGTTTTAGAATCGCCGGGAGCTTATACTGAGCAAAATTGCTTGAGACTCCTAATCTGAGAACCCCGCTGACTTCATGGCTCATATTGAGCATATCATCCTTCACTCTTCTGAACTCCTGCAGCATCTCTTTCGAATAATCAACCAGATGTTCACCTTCTGAAGTGAACTCCATCCCTTTTTTTCTTTTATAAAAAAGGCGCACTCCGAATTGTGCTTCCAGGTTTTTGAGCCGATAACTTAACGCCGGCTGTGTCATATATAATCGCTCTGCCGCCTTCGTCATATTTTTTTCTTCGAATAATGTAATGAGCACAATCCAATCCTTTTCATCCATATGAAATCCCCCAAAATATTTTTCTGCTATAAAATTTTCTCCTATTATAAAAGTTTTTTATTCAACTTTATAAAAATTATATGTTTTACTTATAATCCTTATTTATCATACGATATCTTCCAAAGGGACCGGTACCTTTTTATCCACACAAAATGATGTAAGGATGAGACAGCATGGAAAAAGTTCCTGTAACCGTTATGAGAGGCGGCACCAGCAAAGGCGTTTTTATTCTTCAAAAAGACATGCCAGACGATACAAACCTATGGAGCGATTTTCTTTTAGACATTATGGGGAGCCCTGACGAGAGACAAATTGACGGTCTCGGCGGCGGCCATTCTCTCACAAGCAAGGCAGCCATTATTAAGAAATCCGCCAGAAAGGATGCAGATGTTGAGTATACGTTTGCTCAGGTCAGTCTGACTGACAAATTTACCGACTTCAAAGGCAATTGCGGAAATATCTCTTCTGCCGTAGGCCCTTATGCTATTGAGAAAGGGCTCGTTCAAGCTGAAGAGCCGGTTACAAAAGTCAGAATTTTAAATACAAACACTCAAAAAGTGATCGCAGCAGAAGTCGAAGTCAGAAATGGAACATTTCATTACCAGGGGGACTGCTCTATTCCGGGGGTTCCAGGTACAGCTTCTCCTATTTATCTTTCATTTCACCAGGCTGAAGGAGCGGTGACCGGTAAGCTGTTTCCCACCGGTCAGCCTATTGATGTTCTCGATACACCGTATGGAAATATCTCGGTATCGATTATTGATTACGCCAATCCGCTTGTCTTTGTAAAAGCAGAGGACACGGGGCTTACCGGCTTAGAACTTCCGGATGAATATACCCCGGATATATTGGAAAAGCTCGAAATGATCCGATCGATTGCAGCCGAGAAATGCAGATTCGCTCCGAGACATGAGGCTGCTGCAAAATCACCGGCCGTACCAAAACTGACATTAATCTCATCTCCAGCGGATTATATCGATACAAAAGGGATAAAGAGACACGCAGAAGAGATGGATCTTGTCATTCGTATGATGTCCATGCAAAAACCGCATCAAGCTTTAGCCATTACAGGGGCGGTATGTACGACTGCCGGCATGCTATTGCAAGATACAATATTATCTGAATTTTCATTCTCCGGGAGAACGATCCGATTGGGGCATCCAAGCGGTATTTTAAAAACCGAGGCAGATGTTGATCCGGACGGAACAACGATTAAAGTAGTACGCACAGCAAGAAAAATCTCTGAAGGCTATGTGTTTACTAAACAAAGTTACAGCATGAATACGCCCAATCACATTGGTTAATACCGTCTTCAGACAAGTCAAAGATAAACGGAGGAATACGAGATGATCAATGTAAATGCGTCTAATCGATTAAACAGACTGCCTTTTTCAAGGGCCCATCAAGCAGTGCTCGTTATCCTTTCATTCGCTTACTTTTTTGATTTTATCGATTTAAATACGTTTTCATATGCGGCGCCTTCACTTTTAAAGGAATGGAACATATCCACTCATACTATCGCTTTTATTACATCTGTCTCCTATTTCGGAATGTTTATCGGCGCCTCTGCCGGAGGATGGTTTTCAGACCGTTTCGGAAGGAAAAAAGGTTTAATTCTGGTTGTCACCTTTTTCTCTTCCTTCTCCCTCCTCTCTTCTCTGGCTTGGAACCCAGAAATACTCGGTGTTTTTAGATTTCTTACGAGTTTAGGTATCGGCGCCACAACGATTGTGGCAAGTACGTATATCAGCGAATTTTTCCCATCCGCAACTAAGGGAAAATACCAGGCAATCTGTATTACAATCGGCATATGCGGAATTCCTGCGGCCGGCTGGGTGGCTAAATTGGTCGTGCCGTCCGCCTCTTACGGCTGGCGGTTTATCTTTCTATTCGGCGCTGTCGGTATTTTTTTTCCGCTGATCGCCAGAAAACTGGAAGAATCACCGAAATGGCTGGACACGAAAGGAAAAAGCGAACAAGCACACCGCATTCTGCTTGAACTGGAGGCAAAAGCAGAAAAAGAAAAGGGTGAACTGCCTGAACCAGCTCCGGCTCTGCAAAGCAAACAAACCGCTGTAAAATCCGTTCCATATCGGACGCTGTTTCAAAAGCCTTTAGCAGGAAGAACTTTTGTTTTAATGACGATGTGGGCAGCTTCCACCATTGCAATTCAAGGCTTTGGCACGTGGGTTCCCACCCTTCTGGTGAAAGAAGGCGTATCAATGGATGAGTCTATCGTATACGTCACTCTGGGAACGATCGGTGCCCCGCTGGGCGCTCTCATTGCGGCGCAAATCTCTGACCGTGTGGATCGAAAGTGGGCCATTTCTGTTTTATCGTTAATTATTATGGCGCTTGGATTCTTTTACGGCATCAATCCTTTGCCGATGGTCATTATCGTATGCGGATTTCTCATGCATATGTTTGAGCGTACTTTCAGTTCGATCGCATATGCTTATACGCCGGAATTATATCCGGTTGAAGCCAGGGCATCTGGAAATGGCCTCACTTACGGCGTAGGACGCCTTGCAAATGTAGCCGGTCCCTTTGTCGTCAGTTTCCTGTATTCAGGCTACGGATTTTTAAGTGTTTTCTTATTCTTTACAGGCTGCTGGTTTCTTTGTGCACTGACAGTCGGTATATTTGGAATCGGTTCAAAAAAACAAAAGATGCAGCAGGATGATTTCATATCGGAAGAAACTTTCGTGCAACAAAAGTTGTAAACGCATACAGTCTGGAAACCGCAAAACATCCATCTCCTTTGAGGAAATGGATGTTCTTCTTTCAACCCCAACAGCATTCTCATTCGCCTCTTATTCTCAGACATATCTCTTATTACGAAGAAAGGCGTGGTACGCATGAGAAGGAGAAAAGAACTTTCCGTCAGAATGAATTAGATGCAGCCGCCGAAACATATTTCAGACCGCTGCCTTACAATTCACGCCATTTCTTATCTAAAATCGGGTATGTATACCGATTCATCTGCTCAATCAGCTCATCCGGCCGGGAGGAACTATGTATCAGCTTTAAATGAGACTCATTCGAAAATCCTTCCTGGATGCTGTACTTGACCATCTTCATCATCGGCTCAAAATACCCGTTCACATTGTACAGCCCGATCGGTTTTTGATGAATGCCGATTTGCGCCCAGCACAGCACTTCAAATAACTCTTCATATGTTCCGAAACCGCCGGGCATGGCAATGTACCCGTCGGAAAGTTCACTCATTTTCGCTTTCCGCTCATGCATGCCGCTGACTTCAATCAGCTCCGTCAGATTCTGATGAACAATCTCTCCGCTGAAAAGCCCGCTCGGCATGACGCCGACAGCTTTTCCGCCGCCTGCCATTAACGCATCAGCGACGGTTCCCATCAGACCGACCCGTGAACCGCCGTAAACAAGGCCGATTCCCTGCTCCGCCATATATTCACCCAGTTCGGCCGCTTTGCGTTTGTACTCTTCATTTACCCCCGGGTTTGACCCCGCAAATACACAAATGGTTTTCATTTTTTCATCTCCGCATCTATATATGTACATCAATAAATCAAAATACACTATATATTGTCCCATCTCTATATGATAATATCAATAAGAATCATACAGGACATAAGGAGTGTTTCACATGCAGATGGCTGAAGCAGAACAATGGACGAAAGATTTTTACGAAAAACGAGGATGGACGGCGTACGGGCCATTTATCAGAATCGGCTTTTTAATGGAAGAAGCGGGTGAGCTCGCCCGGGCGGTAAGAGCATATGAAATCGGCAGAGACCGGCCGGATGAAAAGGACGCAACCCAGGCTGAACGCAGGCAGGAGCTGATTGAAGAAATGGGTGACGTCCTCGGAAATCTGGCTATCCTTGCCGATAAGTACGGAATCACGTTAGAAGATGCGATGAAAGCCCATCAGGAAAAACTGATCAAGCGCTTTGAAACCGAATAAAAACACGGCCCGTCCGCTTTTTCATGGACAGGCCGTATCTGAATTTATCCCGTTATCTCGTCCTGATGCTCAAAGAAATGCTGTTTCCCGATTTTATGAAACAGCCCCGTCTTCCGGATCAGCTCTCTCGGCTGTGACTGCAATCCGACGATCATCAATCTCCCGTTATGCCGTTTGATCCGGTTCATTACATTCCCCAGAACCGCTTCTGCGGAGGTATCCATGTAATGCACATTATTCATCAGCAGAATAAGCGTCTTCGGCTTTTCCTGAAGCCTCTCCAGCAGCGATGATTCCAGTGAATCAATTGAACCGAAAAACAGCGGCCCTTCAATGGAATATGTGCTGACGGACGAATCATTTTTAACCGATTTGACCGCGGCATGCGGTGTTTTAATGCTTGTTGATTCGCTCATTTTTCTGATAAAGAAAACAAAAGCGAGCACAAGACCGGCAGAAACGCCGATAATTAAATCAAACAGAACCGTCAGCAAAAAGGTTGCCGCCAGTACGAATGAATCAGTGTTTTTCAGCCGCATCATATTGGCGACTTCCCTCCGCTCACTCATGTTCCAAGCCACAACCATCAATACCGGCGCCATGCTTGCCAGCGGTACGTGAACGGCAAGCGGGGCGAAGACGAGCAGGACGAGGAGGACGGTGACTCCGTGGACAACACCGGAAATCGGAGAAACTGCGCCGTTTTTAATATTTGTTGCGGTCCGCGCAATCGCTCCCGTTGCCGGTATGCCGCCGAAAAGCGGCGCTGCCATATTGGCGATGCCCTGCCCGACAAGCTCCCTATTGCTGTCATGCCGTGATCCTTTCATATTGTCCGCGACCATCGCCGATAATATGGATTCAAGTCCGCCGAGAAGCGCAATGATCAGAGCCGACGGAAACATCATCACCATGTTATCAATTGAGAAATCCGGAAGCTGGAAAGCCGGAAGCTGCCGCGGAATTTCCCCGTAAGCAGAACCGATTGTCGCCATTTTGTCAGGAAAAAACACGACCGCCGCGGCTGTAGAGACAAGCAGCGCCACAAGCGCGCCGGGAATCTTCGGCATCAGCCTGGCTGATAACAGCAAAATGGCCAAAGCAATTCCCGCGATGAGGATACTGTACAAATTAAAGGTTCCGATCTTCTTGCCTATTTCCGCAATGTTGAGGATAAAGCTTTCATGCTTTTGGATATCGCGCAGACCGAGAAAATGGGCAATCTGCTCCGAGAAAATCAGCACTGCGATCCCGGCCGTAAATCCGACGATCACCGGCTTCGGCACGAATTTCATAATCTTTCCGAGCTTAAATACGCCAAACAGGACGAGCATGACGCCTGCCATAAAACCGGCTACAAGTAAATTCTCAAAACCATACTGCATCACAATGGCAAATAAAATGGGAACAAACGCCCCTGTAGGCCCGCCGATCTGATATTTAGACCCGCCCAACAGCGAAATCAGAATTCCGGCCACAATAACGGTGTAAAGCCCGTATTCCGGACCGACCCCCGAGGCGATGGCAAAGGCCATTCCCAGTGGAATCGCTACAATTCCGACTACAATTCCCGCGATTAGGTCTTTCTGAAATTTCTGCAAATTGTACCCCTGGTATCTGCCGGTAAATTGCATCGTCAGCTGCATCCTCCTTTGACTGTTTCATAACCGTCAACGACTACATCCAGCGTCCCCGTTCCCGGATCGATCACCAGCCCGTGCACCGGCACCTCTTCAGGCAAGAGCGGATGATGCCTGACCATATTCACGCTGTGGGCCACGCTTTCTTCGACGCTGTGAAAACCGGTCAGCCATGTTTCCAAATCGACTCCCGCATGCTGCAGAAGGCTCAGACATTTGTCCTCCACGCCGCGCTCTTTTGCTTTATTTAATATGGAAGCCGCATTTAATCCCGACATTCCGCACTCGCGGTGACCTATGATGCAGACTTCCTCTGCCTGCAGTTCATAAACGGCAACCAAAATGCTCCGCATGACACTTCCAAATGGGTGAGAAACAATGGCTCCCGCGTTTTTTATGATTTTGGCATCGCCGTTTCTGAGTCCCATCGCCTGCGGCAGAAGCTCCGTCAGCCTTGTATCCATACAGGATACGATGACAAGCTTTTTTTTCGGGAATTTTGTCGTTTGGTAAGGTTCATATTTCCTTTCTTGGACAAACTGCTGGTTGTGCTCCAAAATGCTTGATAAAGAAACCATTTTTCTATTCATCTCCCATCCGATTGTATTGCAAGCCTTCTTACCCAGCTTACAGTAAGGAATTATAGCACAGAAAAAGGCCTCAAAAGCGCTTTCAAAAAAAGACACGATAATTTAACTGTAAATTCAGATTATATTCATTTATATCTTTCAAAAATAATAAAATTTATCTTTACACCAACCTATAAAGCTTTTGAAAACAGCAGTTCCGCTCATTTTGCCTTCAGAAATATAGGCGGATTCTGTTACTGTTTGGAGAAATCAAGCATGTACATTTCTTTTTCTTTCATTTTAAGTTCAAAAGAACCAGAAATTTATCGTAATGCGTTTGAATATTTCTCACGTTACCGCTTCTCTTATATAATAAAATAGAGAAGAAAGACAAAGGAGGAGAAGCCCGTTGAAACCCTATGTATTCATCGCGAAACCGATACCGCCCGAAGTCGAACAAATGATAGGCGAGCATTGCCGCTATGACATCTGGAAAGAAGATACCATTCCAAAAGAGGAACTGTACGAAAAAATGAAAGATGCTGAAGGGCTGCTGACATCCGGAACGGCGATTGACAGTGATTTGCTGGATCACGCGCCGAAGCTGAAGGTCGTCAGCAATAATTCAGTCGGCTATGATAATTTTAATATTGAAGAAATGAAAAGACGCGGAGTTGTCGGCACGCATACACCGTACACCTTAGATGACACTGTCGCTGATCTGGCTTTTTCATTAATTCTGTCTTCCGCCAGACGGGTTGCCGAATTGGATCGATTCGTCCGCGCCGGCAAATGGGGAACCATTGAGGAGGAATCTCTTTTCGGTATGGATGTCCACCATCAGACATTAGGAATTATCGGCATGGGCAGAATCGGTGAACAAGCTGCCAAACGGGCAAAATTCGGCTTCGATATGGACGTGCTGTATTATAACCGCAGCAGAAAACCGGATGCTGAGAAGGAACTCGGGGTTACATATGCCGACTTAGATACACTGCTGAAAACATCAGACTTTGTGCTTTTAATTACGCCGCTTACTGACGAAACGTATCATATGATGGGAGAGCGGGAATTTAAATTGATGAAAGATACGGCATGTTTCGTCAATATTTCCCGGGGAAAGACGGTTGATGAGAAAGCGCTCATCCGCGCATTGCAGGAGGGCTGGATAAAAGGCGCCGGTTTAGATGTGTTTGAAAAAGAGCCGATCGCCGAAGACAATCCGCTCCTGCAGCTGGAAAACGTCACATTGCTTCCTCATATCGGGTCAGCAACGGCAAAAATCCGCTTGAATATGTTCAAGCAAGCCGCACAAAACATGATTGACGCCGTATACGGAAAAACACCGAAAAACCTCACGAAGGAATTTCAATGAGATGAAAAATCCCGGCCGTTTCAGCCGGGGTTTATTTTTCACTAGATCAAAAGTACTATTTTTAAATTCTTTCTATTCCTTTCTCTCGATGCTGATACAATGAAAAGGAATCAGCTTCACATGATAAAAATGGGAGGTATTGCTTTGAAAAAACGATTATCGTGGATTTCCGTTTGTTTGCTGGTGCTGTTCTCCGCGGCGGGGATGCTGTTTTCAACGGCTGCCAAGACGGATACATCTTCTCACAAGGCGCACACTGAAGCACAGGTTATCAACACGTTTGACGGGGTTGCGGATTATCTTCAGACCTATCATAAGCTTCCTGATAATTATATTACAAAGTCAGAAGCGCAGGCCCTCGGCTGGGTGGCATCAAAGGGGAATCTGGCGGAGGTCGCCCCGGGGAAAAGCATCGGCGGGGACATCTTCTCAAACAGGGAAGGCAAACTCCCGGCCAAAAGCGGACGGACGTGGCGTGAAGCGGATATTAACTATACATCAGGCTTCAGAAATTCAGACCGGATTCTTTACTCAAGCGACTGGCTGATTTATAAGACGACAGACCACTATCAAACCTTTACAAAAATGAGATAAACACATACAAAAAACGGCTTCCCTGCGGAGGCCGTTTTTTTACAGAGAACCTGCGAGCTTCATATAAAATGAGCAGTAAATTTTTCTTCGAACTCTGATCGGTCTATTCTGCTGTTTTCCGCCGTGCCATCGTGTTTTTTTATTGTTATATTGCGTTCAGACAGAACCATGTGCCCTTCCGGTGTCCGCTTAGAAGCAAGCAGGCGTTTGTTGAAAGGAGAACGTTCATGTTCAAAGATTGTTTGTTTCATAGACTTGAGGTCCTTTTCATCGATTTCTTCAAGCGAAAATGCGTAACCTGTCTGCCAGCCGTCTTACACTAAATTGAATTATTTCCTGACTAGAGTAGAATAAAACAACAGTGGTTTAATATTAGATACATCCTTACTCTTCTTAATCTAATACAACAGAACACATTTCTTACCATCATAGCAGTGGATGAACGCTATTTAGTACTGGTAGTTAGACAATAATTCTCTTCCATATATACATTCTGTGACTAAATTGTTTATAAACTAATCTATTTTCCTGTAGTACCATTTGTAGCTACCAACTTATTATTCACAATTCTAACCAGACTGCCTTGCTTAACCATTTTCCTTAAAGTGCTGCTATACTGAACACTACTATATGAATAATATTTATCGACCGCAAGGAACCTCCCGGTTTCATTGTTCATAAGGTCCATTTGTTTATCTATACCTGAAGACTTTGATTCATGTGCTGTAGCCCATACTTTTGCCCTGTCATATCCATGATTCGGTCCTCCACCAAAGGATTGTACTAAGCGTGCATTCCAATAGCTATGTCGAAATGCATCACCATTACCTTGATAAAGTTGCTGCTTACCAGAATAATATTTATTCGTTTCGTTATAAGCTTCTTTTGCTGCATTTGCATACTTAGTGAACTCAAGTGGGTTTCTCTCTGCCAAGCGAATTTCATCCTTATTCAATTGCCCAAAGCCAGGAACAGGGATATAATAATCCAATGCTGAAAAAGAAGTAGATTTACTTCGGATTGCTTGTTGGATTTCTTTAGCTGCAATCTGATTGAGTTCTTCCTCTGTATAATCTTTGTTAGAAATTTCTTTATTCAACTTATTATGTATCTTACTTAACATATTAATATCTGTATTTCTAACTTCTTGTTCAGTTAAATAAACTTTATCTCTTTTTGTTTGATCAACTGAATGCTCAACTTTTTCTTTTGGATTTTCATGGGCTAAAGCCGGGGAAGAGTAGAAAGTTACTGCAGAGATAGCCACACTCGATAACAGCAATACACATTTTTTCATAGTTATACCTCCAGATAATGTATTAACATCAAAATTTTATCATATAGATAGATTGTTATCAACTATTTTTGTAACTAATGGTTTATTATGTAATATTTAATTCTAAGAATTCATAACACTTTCAATCTTTCTATCAAAAGTATAAGATAAAACATCCACATTTATAGATATGTTATTAAGTATCGAAAATAATTTAAAAAAGACAACCTCTGATAATCTGCTCACAAATTTTTTCTCAAAAAAGCTTGCAGAGAACCTGCAAGCTTCATATAAAATGAGCAGTAAATTTTTCTTCAAACTCTGACCGGTCTATTCTGCTGTTTTCCGCCGTGCCATCGTGTTTTTTTATTGTTATATTGCGTTCAGACAGAACCATGTGCCCTTCCGGTGTCCGCTTAGAAGCAAGCAGGCGTTTGTTGAAAGGAGAGCGTTCATGTTCAAAGATTGTTTGTTTCATAGACTTGAGGTCCTTTTCATCGATTTCTTCAAGCGAAAATGCGTAACCTGTCTGCCAGCCGTCCCCTTTGTTCATTTCAAGCAGGTATGTTCCGAATTCCGTCTCTTCTATCCTCACGCGGAACGCTCCGGCCGCTGATACCGTCTCGTCTCCCGACATCGGCACAGGCTGCATGGCGAGATTGAGGCCGAATCCTGCATCAGCGATGTACTCATTCTCCCCGGCGGAAAGAAGTACGGCCGCATGTGTGCCGGGCAGCGCCCAGCCGTTTTTCCAGACCGTTCCGCGGATCAATTTGACATCAAATCCGGCATCTTTCAGGATGAAATAAAGCAGTCCGTTCAAGTCATAGCAAAGGCCGCCATGAGGTTCCTTCACCATGTGCCGCCACAGTCCTTCTTTCGTGACGTCATATTCTTTTTTGGACAAAACAGCGCGATTTTCAAACGGAAACCGATACGCGAGCGCCTTTAAAAACTCCGGCAGGTTGCTGAAATCGAGGGAATCCTTTTCCCAGCCTATCGTTTGATAACAATCTTTCAGAAACTCATTCATCGTTCCGTCCCCCTTACAAAGTGTTTACACTTCTTCCTGCACATAAGCGGACAACTTTTCCAGCGCTTCCTTTTCATCGTCGCCTTCAGCGATCAGAGTGACTTCCGTCCCCGTACTGACCGCCAGACTCATTAATCCCATAATGCTTTTGGCATTCACTTTCTTGCCGTTTTTCTCAAGAAACACATCTGATGCAAAACGATTTGCCTCCTGTACAAACAATGCAGCGGGGCGCGCCTGCAATCCCGTCTTTAAACGCACTTCCACTTTCCCCTGAACCATAAGATCTCCCCTTTTCTGTACGGTTATTTCAAAGTGATGCTTTGTCCTGTACGCAGCTGTTCTGCGATTTCATCGAGCTTTCTCAGCCTGTGATTGATGCCGGATTTGCTGATTTTCCCGCTTGCAACCATTTCCCCCAGTTCTTTCAGCGTGACCTCCTGATAATCAATCCGCAGCTGCGCAATTTCGCGAAGCTTTTCCGGCAGCGCTTCAAGACCGATCCGTTCATCAATGTATTTAATATTTTCCACCTGTCTGAGAGAAGCCCCGATGGTTTTGTTTAAGTTTGCTGTTTCACAATTGACGAGGCGGTTCACTGAGTTTCTCATATCTCTGACAATCCGCACATCTTCAAAGCGCAGCAATGAATTGTGAGCGCCGATGACATTCAGAAATTCAGTGATTTTTTCCGCCTCTTTTAAATACGTAATATAGCCTTTTTTCCGTTCAAGCGTTTTGCTGTTCAGATGAAATTCATTCAGCAGCGCGCATAATGAATCGTTATGTTCCTTATAAAGCGAGAAGATTTCCAAGTGGTACGACGAGGTTTCGGGATTATTCACAGATCCCCCCGCCAAAAACGCCCCTCTCATATAAGAACGTTTGCAGCACCGTTTCGCCACCAGTTCCTCAGAAATATTCCGTTCAAATATAAAGTTCTCCCCGAGGATTTTCAATTCCTCTAAAATCAGCTTTGCATTTTCAGAAAAGCGCACAATATAAACATTGTTTTTTTTCAGCCGCATTTTTTTTCTGACTAACAGTTCGACCGATACATCATATTGTTTCTTCAGCAATGTATAAATGCGGCGGGCAATCGCCGCATTTTCGGTTTGAACGTCAAGCACGAGATGGCGGTTTGAAAATGACAGGGAACCGTTCATCCGAATCAGCGCGGACAGCTCCGCCTTGGCGCAGCAGTCCTTCACTTCCAGATTCGTCAGTTCTTTTTTTGTTTCCGATGCAAATGACATATTAGCCACCTCATTTCAAAAGGCCTCTAGTCCCTTAATAAATCGACAAGAAGAGAAGCCACTTTATGTGTATCGTGACGGATTACGCCATTTTTATACGTGATAATCTGATCCCTGATGACCTCAAGCCCCATGGATTTCAGCTTTTCAACATTGAAGTCGACGGGCCGGGCCAGCTCTTTCGCATATTTGCTTTTGATTTCGTCAGGGATCTCCTCATTGTTGATTAAGATCGTGTCGATAAACGGCTGCTCCATATGATCGTTCAGCGCCTTGACATGGTCGGCCGCGCTGTATTGAAGCGTCTCGCCGGGCTGTGTCATGACGTTGCATATATATACTTTTTTGGCCGCGGCCTTGACGACTTCCTCTCCGATTTTCGGCACGAGCAGATTCGGAAGAATGCTTGTGTACAGGCTTCCCGGACCGATAATGATTAAATCGGCCTGACGGATGACGTCAATCGTTTCCGGCAGCGGATCAATTTTTTCAGGCGTAAGAAACACCCGTTTAATCCGCTGGCCGTAAGAAGGGATTGTCGATTCTCCGGAGACGACCTGCCCGTCCTCCATTTCAGCATGAAGAACGACACTGGTGTTGGCAGCAGGCAGCACTCTGCCGCGGACATTCAGCACCTTGCTCATTTCGGTGACAGCGTGAAAGAAATCACCGGTTATATTTGTCATCGCTGCCAAAATCAAATTGCCGAGCGAATGTCCGGTTAAGTCGCCTCCCTTATTGAAACGGTGCTGAAACAGATTTTCAACGAGCGGCTCAACATCTGACAAAGCGGCCAGTACGTTACGGATGTCACCCGGCGGCGGAATTTGAAGTTCATCCCGCAGACGGCCTGAACTTCCGCCGTCATCAGCAACTGTCACAATCGCCGTAATATCAACGGGCTTATGCTTTAACCCTCGAAGCAGCACGGACAGACCTGTTCCGCCGCCGAAGATTGCGATTTTCGGCTTCTTATTCATTTCCGGCTTCTCTTTTCAATGTCCCGGTGAGTGACATGAGTATAGAAATCTTTTTTAAAATAGTCAGCCAAATACTCAGCGAGCGTGACGGAGCGGTGCTGGCCGCCCGTACAGCCGATCGCGATGACAAGCTGGCTTTTACCTTCCCGCTTATAAGACGGAAGCATAAAGCCGAGCAGATCAACAAGCTTTTCAATAAACTTTTGTGTTTCGTTCCACTTCATCACATAGGATGACACTTCCTCATCTTTCCCCGTAAGCGGCCTCATGCTTTCAATGTAGAACGGATTCGGCAGAAACCTTACATCAAACACGAGGTCGGCATCTATCGGAAGCCCGTATTTGAAACCGAATGACATCACGTTCACTGTAAATGTTTCACCTTGGTTCGTGGCGAAATGCGCCACGATTTTTTCACGCAGATCACGCGGTTTCATATCCGATGTGTCATAGATCAGCTGAGAGCGCCCTTTCAATTCTTCAAGCAGCTGGCGTTCCAGCGCGATTCCTTCGAGAGGAAGCCCGGTAGCGGCCAGCGGGTGAGAACGCCTCGTTTCTTTGTATCTCGTCACAAGGATGGAATCCTTAGCGTCTAAAAAGAGAATGCGCGGTGTAATCCACGGATTTTCCGCCATTTCATCCAGTGCCTCAATCAGCCTGTCAAAAAATTCACGTCCCCGCAGATCCATGACAAGCGCGACCTTGCTCATTTTTGAACTTGATTCTTTCATCAGCTCCAAAAATTTCGGCAGCAAGGAAGGCGGCAGATTGTCGACGCAAAAATAGCCGAGATCCTCAAAGCTTTGAATGGCGACGGTTTTCCCCGCTCCAGACATTCCCGTAATGATGACGAGCTGAATATCATGGTTTTCATTCATACTCATCTTTCTCCCCCCTGCGGTCTTTCTTTTATTTGATAAGCTGCGGATCTAAACGATAGCTGAGCAGCTCGAAGTCCGGCGTATACGTAAAGGTGCCGTGCAAAAGCCCTTGGCCCTTGATCATAAAATCAAGGATATGCCCGTCTCCGGGGGCCATCGGAAGGCTGTGGATATCTTTTACGTCATGCCACTTCAGAACGCCTTCCTCTGATTCAGCGACATTCCGCCCCGTGTAGGAGTCGGCGACGAAAGTAAACATCATCCACTCTGACACGATTTGTTCTTGTTCCTTAATAATAAAGGTAAACACGCCTTTTAACTGCGGATTTAGTATATAAATGCCCGTCTCTTCTCTGTACTCTCTGATGACGGAATCTCTGACGGATTCGCCGCTTTCCATCTTCCCGCCGGGCGCGACCCACCAGCCCCGTCTCGGCTTTTGGAGAAGGAGAACCTGATCATCTGTCTGCAGCACACAATTTGTCACTCTTTGCACAAGTACGTCACCTAACCTTCTCAACAAATCATCGTCTCTTCATTATACCGTTTCGGCATGTCTCTCACAATGCAGAGACACCGACATCCTTTTCTTTTATTTGACAGAAAACAAAAAATCGCAAAAAAAGGGCACGGATACTGGAATCCGTGCCAAAGTGTATTCATTAAAAAGGGGGTCAATTACTACATTCATCTTAAAACATCAGTATTTCACCCGTGTTACAGCGTAATTAAAACACAGTAACGATTCAAAAACTGAACATTACAGTGATTATTTAACGGTTTTGAGCGTTTCCTCAAGCTCTTCCACATAATGCTGAACGCTTTGAGCCGCAATACTTCCGTCGCCTGTCGCCGTTACGATCTGGCGGAGCGTTTTTTCACGGATGTCTCCCGCGGCGAAAATGCCAGGGACTTTTGTCTCCATTTGGGCATTTGTTTCAATGTAGCCTTCTTCATTTGTGATGCCCAAGTTTTCGAACGGTTTAGAAAGCGGAAGCATACCGATATAAATAAAGACGCCGTCAGCTTTGAATTCTTCCTCTTCTCCCGTCACGGTATCCACAAGAGTAAGTCTGCCGACTTTTCCGTTTTCCTCATGGATTTCTTTTACGGTTTTGTTCCATTTGAAGTCAATTTTCTCATTGTCAAAGGCACGCGCCTGAAGAATGCTTTGCGCCCGCAATTTGTCACGTCTGTGAACGATGGTGACTTTTGAAGCGAAGCGTGTCAGATAGACGCCTTCTTCAACGGCGGAGTCTCCGCCGCCGACAACGACAAGCTCTTTATTTTTAAAGAACGCGCCGTCACAAACCGCGCAGTACGATACGCCGCGGCCGCCCAGTTCTTTTTCGCCGGGAACGCCGATCTTTTTGTATTCCGCTCCGGCAGAAATGACGATGGCGCGCGCTTTATATTCTTTTGAACCGGCTTTGACTGTTTTATATTCTTTACCGTCAACGATTTCTTTAATATCGCCGTACGCATATTCCGCACCGAATTTTTTCGCATGTTCAAACATTTTATTAGAAAGTTCAGGGCCGAGAATGCTTTCAAAACCCGGATAGTTTTCAACATCCTCCGTGTTGGCCATCTGGCCGCCCGGAATTCCTCTTTCGATCATTAATGTGGATAAGTTCGCTCGTGATGTGTAAACAGCAGCGGTCATCCCCGCCGGACCCGCGCCGATAATGATCACATCATAAATTTTTTCTTCTGACACCATGATTCACTCCTTTTCGAAATGGGGCGCACCCTATATGACTAAGAATCCCCATCAATCGTATTCCTTACCCATATCCTATTAAATCTGAGGGCAATTCGCTATTTTTTTGCTCATTTTTCTAAGAAACCGTGATTAGGCAGCTCCTGAGCGGGTATACAAATAAAGAAAGAGCCTTCCGGGATAGAAGGCCCTTGTCTTATTCATTATTGAACGACACGTCTTACATTACCGTTGAAATATTTTTTCCAATAAGGGTTGCTCATAGAATCGATAGATACACCATGCGATGTATTATCGTTCAGGAACGTTCCGTTGCCTAAGTAGATGCCGACGTGGCCGTTTGTTTTATACGTGTTGAAGAACACTAAGTCTCCGCGTTTCATATCAGACGCACTGACAGCTTTCCCTCTGTTAATTAAAGTATCTGTGCTTGTTCCGCTGACAGGTCCGAGGTTAACGCCTGCGTTAGCATAAGCCCAGCGTACGAATGAAGAGCAGTCAAAAATACGGTTGTCAATATCGGATTGAGTGCGTCCGCCGCCGAATTTGTACGGAGATTTACCCACAAGGCTTGATCCTACGCTGATCGCGCCTTCAATACCGCCTGAATTTGAAATAACAGATCCGCCGTCAGAATCATCTGAACCGCCGCTGTTATGAGATGATCCGCCTGAAGTGCTCTTCGGTTTGCTTGAGCTGTCAGATGAATCAGATGATGTTGAAACAGCCGCTTTTTTCACAGTTTTAACCGCCGGTGCCGGCTGGCTGTCATCTTTTTGGTTTTGGTCTTCAGAAGCTTTTTGCGCTTCTTCCTGTTTTTTGATCAGGGCAGCCGCTGCAGCCTGCTCAGCTTTAATGCGCTTCTGTTCTTTTTCAGTGTCAGCTTTTTGGTTTGCAAGCTGTGACGCTTCTTTTTTCAGATCAGAGATAGCGGAAGCCGCTTTTTTCTGACCGTTTTTCGCTTCGTCGAAAAGCTTGTCTTTCTGATCAAGCTGTTTGTTCAGGTCTTTTTGCATAGACTCGAGTTTCGCAAGATCATCTTGAACTTTTTTCAGCTTCACGTTAAGTTCAGCCTCTGCGTCTTCGAGTTTCGCTTTATCCTGCTCCTGCTGTTTGATCAGGTCTTTATCCGCATCAACGATAGAAGATACTGCAGTCGCACGGGAAATGAAGTCTCCGAAGCTTGTCGCTCCTAAAAGTACATCTATGTATCCTTGAGAACCGCCGTTTTCCTGTAAAGAACGAACGCGTTTTTTCAGGATTTCATTGCGTTTTTCAATACGCGCTTCTGTTTCTTTGATTTCTTTTTTCAAATCAGCGATCTGCTTTTTCGTTTTTTCGTTTTCAGCTTTTTTATCTTCGATTTTATTGCTTGTATCCAACGCTTTAGCGTTAATGTCTTTCAGTTCTTTTTCAATCTTAGCCTGCTTGTCCTGAAGCTTGGACAATTCTCTTTCTTTTGCTTCAAGGCTTGAAGCCACCTCAGATTGCTTGCTTTCAATTTTCGCTTTTTTGCTGTCTAATGTTTCCGCCGATGCAGTTTTTGTAAACGGGATTAAAAAACTGCTTGTCCCGATGACGGAAGCCAAACCAAGTGTTAATAAACTCTTTTTCACTTTTTCTTTCCTCCCTTTTACTTTAAACCTGTTCTCATTTGGAATTCTATTATGAACATCAAAGTTACGCTCCCTCACATACCCGTGAGGCTGATGATTTTTATGTACGATTCTTTGAATCTGGTTAATTGGTATAGATTATACAGCACATGTAAAATAAACTAATCTCTTATGTACGAGACTCATTATACCATCATGTTTCGACAATTTTTATTACAGTTATATTTCAATGTGATTGCAAATCTCATATTTTGCAAAATAAACGGTGATTACGGCCTGATTTCGATTCAAAAAGCAAAAAAATACGTATGAATACCTCTTTTTTCGGCGGTAAAGTTCTGTTTTGCCCCTTTATGATAAAAAAAAAGAACCGACTCTTTATATAGAAAGAATCGGTTTTATTCTAATATATCATCTATTTGTCTGATGTATTTCGAAAGGGTTGCCGGGGTTATACCGTAAACGGCGGCCGTTTCTTTTTTCGTCGTTTTTTCGCCGTTAGCTTCTTTCCATACGTATGCGATGGCTGCGGCCCATGCCCGCTCATTCTGTACGGCAGCGGCGGCGCGGATGTGCTGAATGACGTGAAAAACCCAGCAGCTCATGACGTCAGTTTTTAAACTGTCGGCTTCCGCTTTCTCCAGAAGCTTGACCGTCCGATACGTGAACAGCGCGTCACCAGAGACGCCTGAAGCGCCTTTTTCACCGGAAAGCAGCAGTCTGACGAAATCTTGTTCAAACGGTGAAACGGCGCGTTTTACCGTCAGAACTTTTTCAAGCTGGTTCCGCTCTCCTTCAGCGCTGCTGATATAATAGGCGGCAAGCCGCTGTTCAAGTGAAGCAGGCAGCGGTTCCTGCCGCTCCGCCCAAGGCGCGGGCCGGTCTGATTCGGGAAATTCGGCTTCGGCCTTTTTCCAAATGGTTTCCGCAAATTCTGTGCGGCCTGTCCCGTAGGCTGAGGCGGCAAGCCAGTAATAAAACGTTTCGTCGCCTTCGAACCCGCTTTTGTAAAGAGAACGGAGCCATTTATAACCGAGATCATGTCTGCCGACAAGCGCAAGCGTCGCCCCCAGCTTATAACGCTGTTCGAATAAAATCGGATACACGTTGGCGAGTTTTCCGCTCAATTCTCCGACTTTTTCATCTTCCCTCTCGTAATAGCAGAATACAAGGAGGTTGCACAGGGCATGGAGATTGCCTTCATTTTTCTCAAGCACTTCGAATACCGTCTGTTTCGCTTTTGTAACATTGCCTGAGTAAAAGTAAGCGAGCGCCAGGTTGTTGTATGCAGACCAAAGCTCGGGGTAATCGGCCGTAATCTCTTCAAGCATGACAACCGCTTCATGAAGCTGGCCGCTCTCAAGAAGCATTTTTGCCCGGTCCTGCCTGATCAGCAGCTCATCCTGGTCATAGAGCGATTCGTTTTCACCCGCTTCGCCGAAATCCAAAAGCTCCATCAGATTTTCAATCTCTTCGCTGAATTCCCCGTCCGGATCGGCATCTGAATAAGCCGCCGCTTCTTTGTATGCTTCCTGAAAGAGCCCCAAATGCGCGAAATTATTCGCTTTAAAATAATGACACTCGGGCATTTCTTCTTTCAGGTTCACCAAAATAAAGTCGAACAGCTCATTTGACTGCTGGTAGTGGCCCATTTCAGAATAAATCACGGCCAGCCGTGACAGCATTTCGGAATCATTCGGCTCGAGGTGGACGGCCCGCTGAATCAGTTTGCTGGCCCGTTTTAAATTCCGCTCTTTATATGCTTTTAAGCCTTTATGAAAAAAATATTGTCCATCCTGAAGCAGCTGGACAATTTGCGCGTGCTTTTTCTGTTCAGAAGTGTGTTTTCCCACAAATATCCTCCGTTTTATACGTATTACCGTCAGTAGTATACCATAAAACGGTTTCGCCTCAATAGTTCAAAAGACAGGATCGGCTTCGTTTTTTACTGGCTGGTTCGACCAGATTTTAGCTGTTTTTTTCACGAGGCTCGGCTGGAAGAATGACGCGGAAAAGGGTTCCTTCGCCGCGCTTGCTCTCAACCTCTATCGAACCGCCGTGCAGCTCTGCGATTTTTTGGGCGATGGACAGGCCGAGCCCGCTTCCCCCTGCGTTTCTCGCCTTATCCGCTTTATAAAACCGTTCAAATACACGCTCCGCCTGTTCAGGCTCCATTCCGATTCCGTCGTCGGCGATTTCGACAGCCGCCGCTCCCGGCAGATCAACAATTTTAACGGAAATGCGGCCGCCTTCACCGGTAAATTTTACGGCATTGTGAATCAGATTCATCCATACTTGGCTGAGCAGCGCTTCATCTCCGTACACATACGACTCCTGTAAATCAATGAGAAACTCAATCTGTTTGGCGGACCATTCAGGCTCACAGGTCAATATGGTGCGCCGCAGCTGTTTGTCAATGCGGAACGGTTTTTTTTGTATCGGTTCGGTTTGGCGTTCAAGCGCAGTGAGCTTCAGCAGATTTTCACTGATTTTTGATAATCGTTCTGTTTCTGTCTCGATGATGTGTAAGTAGCGCCCCCGCTCCTCATATGATAAATCCGGTTTTTTCAGAAGATGCGCGTAGCCCTTTAATGAAGTAAGCGGAGTTTGGATTTCATGGGAAACGTTCGAAATAAATTCTTGTTTCAGCTTTTCCATTTCACTCAGTTCCGCGGCGAGTGTCGACAGTTCATCAGCCAATTTCGTCACGGGGTGGTCCCGTTCAATCTTCTCCATTTTCCGGGAAGCGGCCGCTGTGAAGTTGCCGCTCGACATTTGCTTGATCGTGGCGGTCAGCGAATCCCAGATCGCATGATGTCTTTCACGTGCTGACTTTGAAAAAATAAACATCGTTACAAACAGCAGGCCGAAAACAAGCCAAAGCGTCAGAATCTGCTCGGCGTACGGCACAAGCAAAATCGGCCATATGAGACCGAATCCCTGAACGATCAGGTGAGCCGCCAGCCATAAGAATGCGGTGACGGTGAGAAGGATGATGATTTTTCCAGCCGTTCTGAAGATCCGTTTCATTCTGTCACCACAAACCGATACCCGAGCCCCCGCACCGTATGGATGGCAAACGGATAGTCCTTTTCCGGAAACCGTTCCCTCAGCCTTTTAACATGCACATCAACCGTCCGCTCGTCACCTTCATAATCAAAGCCCCAAATATCTTCTATTAATTGTTCTCTTGAAAACGTCTTATTCGGATAACCGGCGAGCTTAAATAAAAGCTCAAATTCACGCCGGGGCAGTGTCAATCCCGCTCCGCCGCCGCGCGTTACGGTGCGGGATTGCTTATCTAATGTGACATTTCCGATGGTCAGCAGTTTTTCAGCGGTGATCCGGTACCGTTTCAGCAATGCTTTGACCCTTGCTTCCAGCTCAAGCGGCTCAAACGGTTTGACGAGATAATCATCCGCTCCGGAAGTAAAACCTTGCACTTTGTCCAGCGTTTCGCCTTTTGCCGTCAGCATCAAAATCGGAATGTCCGTAAAGCTGCGGACGGCTTCACTGACTTCAAACCCGTCCATTTTCGGCATCATCACATCCAGTATGATGAGATCAATAGGTGCTGATTCGATCAGCCTCACCGCCGCTTCCCCGTCTTCCGCTTCTGCGACGTCAAAGCCGCTCTGCTCCATCATGAGGCGGACAAGCTCACGGATATGGCGGTCGTCATCCGCAACCAATATGACAGCCATGAAAATCCCTCCTTCTGCTTTTTTGCCTGTCTTCTTTTAATGAATCGACATGATGTCTATTAACCGTCTTATTTTTTCATTGTCTCCTGTATCGACAGACACTTTTTTTGTATGGCGGATCATTTCCTCCGTCACTTCTTTCATTACGCCTTGATCAGTATCTTCACGAGACTCCCAGCGCAAAGGAACATTGTATACCTGAATGGTGCCGTCACCATTGCTGCTGTAAGTGACTGACCCATCGACTAACCGGGAGCCTGCTAACTGCGTAACATCTTCCGGATAGCGGGCGCTCGTATGATCGTCAGGGTTGACGAGTGCTCCGGCCGGAATGCGGCGAACGTTCAATTCATCTATCTGCTGATTTTCCCCAAGCTGCAGCCAGATGCGGGCATATTCAATTTGCAGAGGAGAATAATTTGCCGACATGTTGTTCGGTTCGCTTTTGTCCGCAGAGATGTGATGTGAATCTTTGATTACGGGTTCTTTTTTTTCTGCCGCTGATGCTGTTTCAGCCTTGTTGATGCCGCTGATTTCTCCGGCCGGACTTGAAGAATGGCTCGGCTCTTCATCGTTACCGTCCGTACACCCGGCAGTCATGAATACGAGCAGTAAGGCCGCGTGACAATAAAAAATCTTTGTGCGTTTTTTCATAATTCACCCCCCGCTTCCAATGAATAGGATTCCGGCTGCAAAATAAAAAGCAGCTTTTTCAGCTGCTTTCTATTCATAAAGTCTTGCTTTACACAGCTTTGTTTTCTAAGTCGGCATTCAGCTTCAGCTGCTGCTCCGCAAAATCGCGGTACAGCGAATGGGATGCCATTAATTCATGGTGTGTGCCCCGTCCGGTGATTTCACCCTGTTCGACAAAGAGAAGCTGATCTGCATCCACAACCGTGGATAAACGATGGGCGATCACAATCGTGGTGCGGCCTTCCATTAGAACTTCCAGCGCCTGCTGCACCCATTTTTCAGATTGGCTGTCCAGACTTGATGTCGCTTCATCAAGCATCAGAATGCTCGGGTTGCGAAGGAGCGCTCTGGCAATGGCGATGCGCTGGCGCTGTCCGCCTGACAGCATAATTCCCCGCTCACCGACCTCTGTTTCAAATTTCTTCGGTAAGTCTTCAATAAATTGCAGGGCGTAGGCCATGTCAGCCGCTTGCCTCAGTTCCTCATCGGTCACCTCGCGTTTTAATCCGTAGCAGATATTGTCGCGGATGGTGCCTGACATTAACGGGCTTTCTTGCGACACGTAGCCGATATGCTCCCGCCATGACTCAAGGGAATACGCATCAATCGGTTCATTTCCGAGCAGGATGCTGCCCGCAGTCGGATTGTAGAATCGTTCAAGCAGCTTAAATAACGTTGTTTTTCCGCCGCCGCTCGGTCCGACGATCGCGGTGACTTTGCCGGCCTCAATCGTAGCCGTAATGTCTTTTAAGATGGTTTGATCTGTTTTGTAGCCGAATGAGACTTGTTCGAGCTTAATCGGCTGATCTGCGTTTTCAATGGCTTTTCCGGTTTGGATATCTTCTTCTTTTTCTGCAAGAATATGAATCATCCGTTCCGTTGCGCCGACGGATTTTTGAAGCTGTGTGAAAAATGAAGTGATCTGGCCCATCGGCATAATGATCTGAAACAAATACAGGATAAAGGCAACGAGTGCGCCGGCTGTCAATTCACCGGATGACACCTGCATCCCGCCGTACCCGATGACAGCGACCAGCGCCGCCATTAATACAAGTGTAATAAGCGGGCCTACGAGCGACTGCACCTTCGCTTCACGCAGCCCGAGTTTAAAGAGCGCCATGATGCCTGCTTTTCCGCGTCCGTATTCCGCTTCTTCAGCGTTTGACGCTTTTACAAGTCTGATTTCCGGGAGGATGTGGTTTAATAATCCGGTGAATCTCGCCGTTTCATCCTGTGTTTCCCGAGAAATTTTAAACATTTTCCGGCCGATCGGCACTAAAATCACCGCAGCCAGCGGCACGACGACCAGCACGAGCAATGTGAGCTTCCAGTTCATGAAAAATAAGATCGTCAGTGACCCGATAACGGAAATGATTCCGGTAATAAATCCGCTGATATTGTTTGTGATCAGCTCTTTTACCACCATTGTGTCATTGGTGACACGGCTGATCGTTTCTCCCGTGGCGTTTTTGTCAAAATAAGAGACGGGCAGTTTAATTAATTTCTGCCACAACAAATCACGCAGTCCCGAGATGATTTTCTGGCCGCTGTAGTTCAGGGCGTAGGTGGCGTAGGCGCTTAATGCGGCCTGTACGATGAACACGGCTGCGATGATTCCGATTTGCACGCCTGACAGCGACGACACGGAAAAGCCGTCAACGAGCTGCTTTGTCAACAGCGGAATCAGCAGGCTGACGAGCGTTGTCACAATACTGAGAGACAGCGCGAAGGCCAGCATACCGTATGATGGTTTTGTTTTTTTGACTAATGAAAAGAATGAGCTGAATTTCCCTTTTGGTTTTGGTTGTTTATTCGGCATATGTTTTCCTCCTATATCACTGTTTATACTATAACGGATGTGCATGAACGGAATATGAACAAAACGTATATTTTTGATAAAAACCAAAATAAACTCTATTAGTCAATATTATCAAATTCATCTGCCTCCAGTTGCGGAAATAAGGAATATTTTATTGATTGTTTAAGTTTGACAGAATAAAAACCTCACGGATCTCTCCGTGAGGTTTGTTTTACTCAGATGCTGAATGGCGTTTCGCAAGGACGTCAAGCACGTCATCCAAAGGAAGCGACTGCTCACGCAGAAGAACGAGCAAATGATACAGCAAATCCGCCGCTTCCCATTTTAATTCTTCATGGTCGCGGTTTTTTGCGGCGATAATAACCTCTGCGGCTTCCTCGCCGACTTTTTTGAGGATTTTATCGACGCCTTCCCGAAACAGGTACGTTGTGTAGGCTCCGTCAGGCATCTCCGCCTGCCGTTTGGCGATCACGCTTTCCAGTTCATTTAAGATGCCGAAACGATCCTGCGCGTCTGCTTTTTCCGTGGAAAAACAGCTGTAGCTTCCCTTATGGCATGCGGGTCCTAAGGGCTCCGCAAGCACGACGAGGGCATCTTGATCGCAATCATAACGGATGGCTTTCACCTTTTGGGTATTCCCCGATGTCGCTCCTTTATGCCACAGCTCTCTGCGTGAACGGCTGTAAAACCAGGTTTCTTTCGTTTCTATCGTTTTTTCGTAGGATTCTCGGTTCATATAAGCCAGTGTCAGCACTTCTTTGCTTGCCGCATCCTGTACGATGGCGGGTATCAGTCCGGCCTCGTCAAACCGCAGTTCATCTGCCTGTTTCATCTCACATTCACCCCGTGTTTCTTCATATAATCTTTCACTTCTTTTATAGATGTCTCTTTGTAATGGAAAATGGAAGCTGCAAGCGCGGCGTCCGCTTCACCGACTGTGAAGGCTTCAAGCATATGGCGCGCGCTGCCGGCTCCCCCTGACGCAATGACGGGCACCGGGACGGCACGTGAGACAAGCTGTGTGAGCGTATGATTAAAGCCTGTTTTCTCACCGTCTGCGTCCATGCTTGTCAGCAGGATTTCACCCGCTCCCCGGCTGACGGCTTCTTTTGCCCAGGCCGTGACTTCCCACTCGGTTTTCTTTCTGCCGCCGTGTGTGTACACTTTATAGCAATCCGAATCTTCGTCATACTTTGCGTCAATCGCCGCTACGATGCATTGCGAGCCGAAAAACTCAGCTCCTTCCGTAATCAGCTCGGGACGGAGAACGGCCGCTGTATTAACGGATACCTTGTCAGCGCCGGCGCGAAGCATTCGTTTCATATCGCTTAATTGATTGATTCCGCCGCCGACCGTAAACGGAATCGCCAGTTTTGCCGCAACTTGTTCTACGACGTCTGTCATCGTCTTGCGGCCTTCGTGAGAGGCGGAAATGTCGAGAAAAACAAGTTCGTCAGCGCCCTCCCTGTCGTAGGCTTCGGCCAGCTCGACAGGATCGCCCGCATCTTTCAGCCCGAGAAATTGAATGCCCTTGACGACGCGTCCTTCTTTCACATCGAGACACGGAATGATTCGTTTCGTGATCATGCGTCCTTCACCCCGCTGAGCGCTTCAGCCAATGAAAATTGTTTTGTATACAGCGCTTTTCCGATAATCGCTCCCGATACGCCGGCGTCTTTGAAGCGGGCCAGTGCTTTGAGGTCGGCGACTGAGCTGACTCCGCCTGAAGCGATGACGTCTTTTCCCGTTGCTTTTGCGAGCTGAACAGTACTTTCGATGTTCGGTCCTGACAGCATGCCGTCAGTTGCAATATCCGTGAAAATGAAGGTTTCCGCTCCTTCGGCCGCCAATTCACGGCCCAGATCGGCCGCCCTTACCGAGGATGTTTCCAGCCAGCCTTCCGTCGAGACATATCCGTTTCTTGCATCAAGGCCGATCGCGATTTTGCCGCCGTATTGTTTCAGCATGCTCTTCACAAATGCCGGATCGGAAACGGCCGAGCTGCCGAGAATGACGCGATCAACGCCTTGTGATAAATAACCGTACACATCCGCTTCAGAACGGATCCCGCCGCCGATCTCGACTTTGATATCAAGCTGCCGCGCAATGTCAAGAACATGCCTGTCGTTTACTTTCCTGCCTGCTTTCGCGCCGTCAAGATCCACGAGATGAATCCATTCGGCGCCTTCTTGTGCAAATTGCGCTGCCATGTCTAAAGGAGAGTCACCGTATATCGTTTCCTTGCCGTAATCGCCTTGGGTGAGGCGGACGCATTTGCCGTTTCTCATATCGATTGCCGGATATAATGTAAAAGCGTTCATTTCTTCACCTTCTGTTCCGCTGCCATTTTTGTAAATTGTGTTAAGATCGCCATTCCGGCTGTACCGCTTTTTTCCGGATGAAACTGTGCACCGAAGACATTGCGTTTCCCGACGACAGCCGGAACACGAACGCCGTACTCAGCGCTTGCCAGAAGATCGCCGTCTTCCATCCCGTCTATATAATAGGAATGGACAAAGTAAACGAATCCTTCTTCCGATTCCGAAAGCAAAGGAGACGTTTGGTGAAACGTCAGCCGGTTCCAGCCCATATGCGGCACCTTCAGCTTGTTTCCTTCGGCATCTCTGTCTTTGAGTCTCACAGCTTTTCCGGCTAATAAACCAAGTCCTTTTGCAGAGCCGTTTTCGGCGCTCTCTTCGAAAATGAGCTGCATGCCGAGGCAGATGCCGAGGAGCAGCTTACCCTCGTCAACCATACGGTGTATGAATTGATCAAGCTTCGTGCTGCGTAAATTGTCCATGGCGTCACTGAATGATCCGACACCTGGAAGAATAAAAGCATCCGCTTTTTCAAGCTCTTCCGGCCGGTCTGATACGACATACGGGACGCCGACGCGTTCCAGCGCTTTCGACACGCTGAATAAATTGCCCATACCGTAATCAATTACACCGATCATTTACAGCATTCCTTTCGTAGACGGCACACCCTTGACGCGCGGATCAATGGATGACGCTTCATCAAGCGCTCTGCCAAGCGCCTTAAACACGGCTTCTATCATATGATGGGTATTCGTGCCGTAATGAACGATGACGTGCAGATTCATTCTCGCTTCGAGCGCCAGTTTCCATAGGAATTCATGTACCAGCTCGGTATCAAACGTTCCGACTTTCGCTTGCGGAAATGCAGCGCGCATCTCAAGGTGCGGCCGGTTGCTCAGGTCTACGGCGACTTGGGCGAGCGCTTCGTCCATCGGCACAAGCGCTGATCCGTACCGTTTGATCCCTTTTTTATCACCGAGCGCCTCCAAAAAAGCCTGCCCTAAACAGATGCCGATATCTTCAGTCGTATGGTGATCATCTATCTCCGTATCGCCTTTTGCGTCAACAGTTAAATCGAATTGCCCGTGCTTTGTGAACAAATCAAGCATATGAGTCATAAACGGCACATCCGTGCTGATGTCGGCTTTTCCTTCTCCGTCTATTTCGAAAGCCAGCTTAATATCCGTCTCATTTGTTGTTCTGGCGCGTTCCGCTTTTCTCATCGGTCATTCCTCCGTTTCTCGCTTCAATCGATCTTGCGTGCGCTTCAAGCCCTTCCAGTCTCGCAAAGGCGGCAATGCTGTCCGCGTGCGTTTCAAATGCCTTCCGGCTGTAAGAGATGATGCTCGATTTCTTTTGAAAGTCTGTTACATTCAGCGGGCTTGAAAACCGCGCCGTTCCGTTTGTCGGCAAAACGTGATTCGGTCCGGCAAAATAATCGCCGACCGGTTCAGCGCTGTATCGTCCTAAGAAAATCGCCCCCGCGTGTCTGATGCTTCCAAGCAAAGCCTCCGGCGAATGCGTCATGATTTCTAAATGCTCGGGCGCCAGCGCATTCACCGTGTCCACCGCATCTTCCATCGATTCCGCGATATAAATGCGGCCGTGATCCCTGATCGACGCTTCGGCGATTTCTTTACGCGGCAGGGTCTGAAGCTGTTTATTCACCTCATCTGATACCGCTTCGGCAAGCTTCTGTGAATCGGTGACAAGCACGCTTGAGCTGAGCATATCGTGTTCGGCCTGTGAAAGCAGGTCAGCGGCGACTTCTTCGGGCACCGCCGTATCGTCTGCCAGGACCACGATTTCACTTGGCCCGGCGATCATGTCAATATCCACAACGCCGAAGACTTCGCGCTTCGCGAGCGCTACAAATATATTTCCGGGGCCCGTGATCTTATCAACAGGCTGTATCGTTTCCGTTCCGTAAGCGAGCGCGGCAACCGCCTGCGCGCCTCCCGCCTTGTAAATTTCCTTTATGCCGAGCTCAGAGGCCGCCGCCAGAACGCCTGGCGAAAGGCGGCCGTCTTTTCCCGGAGGACTGACGAGAACGATCCGTTCCACTCCCGCAGCGAGAGCGGGGATGACATTCATTAAAACGGAAGACGGATAAGCGGCCGTCCCGCCCGGCACGTATACGCCCGCGGAATCGAGCGCCGTTATTTTCTGTCCGAGCATCGAACCGTCTTTGCGATGGTAAAACCAAGAGGATTGCAGCTGGCGCTCGTGATATTCTTTAATATTGGCAATCGCCTGCCTGATCACTTCCAGCAGCTGATCATCAAGCAGACGGTATGCCTCGGTGATTTCCTCTGCGCTCACGGCCATTCGGTTCAGGCTGATGCCGTCAAATGTTTTTGTATAGGCCAAAACGGCTTTGTCACCGTTTTGTCTGACGTCTTCAATAATCCCCCTGACGGTTTTCCGCTGCTCTTCGGTTCCGCTGTCGATGGAACGCTTCAGTGAAAACCGCTCGCTTCTTTTTACTGCGGTTATTTTCATTTTGCCGTTTCTCCTTCCACAACCCTGGCCAGCCTGGCCGCCATTTCGTCGATTACATCATCCTTCATGCGGTAGCTGACCGGATTGACGATAAAACGCGATGTGATGTCACAAATATGTTCTGATTCAACGAGACCGTTTTCCTTTAATGTCCGCCCGGTTGATACGATATCTACGATTCTGTCAGCAAGCCCGATTAAAGGCGCCAATTCAATGGAACCGTTCAGCTTAATGATTTCCACCTGTTCGCCCTGCTCTCTGAAATAACTCGACGCAACATTCGGATATTTCGTCGCAATCCTCGGGGCGACTCCGTTCCAATCCGCTCCGGGAAGCCCCGCAACGGCGAGATGGCATTTGCTGATTTTCAGATCGAGCACCTCATACACGTCACGCTCTTCCTCAAGCATGACATCCTTCCCGGCAATACCGGCATCAGCGACGCCATGCTCGACATAAGTCGTAACATCCATCGGCTTTGCCAGAATAAAGCGGAGATTTTCTTCAGGAACGTCAATGATCAGCTTTCTCGATTCTTCAAACTCCTCGGGCAGCCTGTATCCGGCCTGCCGCAGCAACCCGGCCGCTTCTTCGAATATCCGTCCTTTTGGCATTGCCATTGTGAGTACCTTACCCATTCCGCTCTTCCTTTCTGGCACCGATAAAGTATGTGACGTTTGCGAATGATTTTGTCATATGATCGATATTTTCAATGCCCGCTAGATCCTGCAGGACGACTTTTCTGCCTCGCGCCCTTTCTTCCTCCGCGAATAAAATGGCCTGGGCCCGCTGCTCCTTGCTGAAAATCACGGCGTCCGCTTCACTTGTTTCTTCCTGAATGCCGAGCGCTTCAATCAGCCTGTCGATACGGAGCCCGAAGCCCGTGGCGGGAGCGGGATTGCCGAAATGGCCGAGGAGATTGTTATAGCGTCCGCCGCTTCCGATGACGAAACCGACATTTGCCGCGTACACTTCGAATAAAATTCCCGTGTAATAACTCATATGGCTTACCATATTCAGATCAAGGCGAATATGCTCGGCACACCCGTAATCCTCAAGAATGTCCCACAGGTCTTCCAGCTCCTGAATTAAGCTTTGTCCGGAGATTCCGATGATCTCCTCCGCTTTGGCGCATATCTCTTTCCCGCCCCGCAATTCCAGAAGTGCGAGCAGCCGGCTTTTGTCTATTGAAGAAAGCGGAAGCGATTTGACATGTTCCCTGTATCCCACGTAATTCTTTTCAAAGAGAAAGCGCCGCAGAACATCCGCCCGCTCGGCATTGCCCAAAACCTCGACAAACAGCTCATCAGCGAGTCCGGCATGGCCGATCGCGATTTTAAACCGGTGCAATCCCGCGTTTTTCAAAGCGCCGGCCGCCAGCGCAATGACCTCGGCGTCCGCGCTTGTTGATCCGTCGCCGATCAGCTCCGCGCCGACCTGTTCGAATTCGGCCGGACGTCCGCCTTCCCGCTCCTGAGCGCGATAGACGCTTGCCGCGTACCCCGCTCTGAGCGGATGATTGTGTTTGTGCAGCTTAGATGCCGCCACCCTGGCAATCGGTCCGGTCATGTCGGGTCGAAGCACAAGCGTTTTTCCGTCCTGATCGAGAAGCTTAAACAGCTGCTGTTCTTCAATGGCTGACTGGACGCCTACTGTTTCATAGAATTCAAGGGTCGGCGTCTCCATAAACTGATAACCCCATTTATCAATTAAATCCGTCAGTGTGGAACGGACTTTTTTCTTTGCTTCGTATAAACCGGGCAGCGTATCTCTCATGCCATGCGGTTTCTCAAACATAAACATTTGCCTTTTACACCTCCGCTTTGTCTGAAGGAAAATTCCGAATCCTTTAGTTCGCTAATATGATAATATGTTAGCAGATAAAAGAATGGATTGCAACGCCCAATGTCCGCCTATTCTTTTCCATAAACATGGCTAAAGAATGAACAAACCTGTAAACATATCGGAACAATCGAATCATATTGAGCAGAAGTGCTATAATACATAGAACAGCTTCATCAGAAACAAGGGAGAATAATTGATAATGAAGACGCTTGGAACATTATGTGTGCTGATTCTGACAGCCGTCCTTGTCTATCTGGGATATAACATCTATACAAACGATATTCATTTAAATTTTTTCAATCAGCAGTCCGACGAGCCTGATGAGAAAACACCGTTAAAAGGGAGCGCGTCACCGCTGAATGTCGTTCTGTACAGACAGATGGATTCTCCCAGACTGTACAATGGCTGTGAGGTGACAAGCCTTGCCATGATTTTGAACAATGCCGGATATCATGTGTCAAAAAATACATTGGCGGATAAAATCAATAAAGTTCCGCTCACATACAGCAGCGGGCTGAAGGGAGATCCGAATGAAGGATTTGCCGGAGATATGGAAAACGGCCCGGGTTTAGGCGTTTATCATGAGCCGATTGATAAACTTGCCAAAGAATATGCGGGAAACAAAGTATACGATCTTACGGGAAAAGACATTTCTTCAGTGTACCGCCAGCTTGAAAAAGGGCGGCCGGTCTGGGTGATTACCACCACATCCTTTAAGCCGGTTGATCATATGCAGACTTGGGATACGCCGAACGGAAAGATCGACATTACGTTCAGCATGCATAGCGTAGCCGTAACCGGTTATGATCACGATTATGTATACGTTAATGATCCTTACGGCTATAAAAACAGAAAAACAGACCGGTCTGACTTTGAAAAAGCCTGGAAGCAGATGGGCAGCCAGGCCATTGTGATCAAGTCATAAAAAAACCCCGCTGACGTTAATCTGCGGGGTTTTCCATTCGTTTTTTCATTTCTTCGCGCGTATAGATCAGCTTCATCGGGTTTCCTCCGACAAACGCCCCGGCCGGGACATCTTTGTGCACCAGCGTGCCGGCTGATACAACGGCTCCGCTCCCGATGGTGACGCCGGGCAGAATGGTTGTGTTTGCCCCGATCATCACCTCGTCACCGATTGTGACAAAACCGGTCCGGTACTCATGTATTAAATATTCATGAGCCAAAATCGTCGTATTGTAGCCGATAATGCTGTTTTTTCCGACAGTGATTTTTTCGGGAAACATGATATCCGGCATCACCATCAGCGCGAATGACGTCTGTTTTCCGACATTCATTTTCAAAAAGGTTCGGTACAGCCAGTTTTTCACGCTTAAAAACGGCGTATACCTTGCAATCTGAATGATGATGAAATTTTTCATCACCTTCAGGAAGGGAACCGTCTGATAAACATGCCACAATGAATTTGCACCTGAAACAGGATGATGGCGGTCTGTTTTTCTCACGGGTTACTTCACTCCGGTGATGTGCAATAAATCACTCATTTTCTCGAGCATATAATCGGGTTCATAAGCGGAAAGCGTCTGTGCGCCTTTAATCGTCCACGCGACGCCGGCTGTTTTCGTGCCGGCGTTTTTTCCCGCCATGACATCGTGATAATTGTCACCGACCATGATGGCTTCCGACGGATCGCACCCAAGCCGGCTGAGCGCAAGCCGCACAGGCTCGGGGTCAGGCTTCGGCTGCTTAACATCATCAAGCGTGACGACAGTATCGAAAAACGCCCCGATGCCTGTCAGCTTCAATCCCATATTGACTGTATCCCTCAGCTTTGTGGTGACAATACCAAGCTGATAGCCCGCTTTTTTCAATTCATCCAGCGTTTCATAAACCGTTTCGTACTCCTTGACGAGCTCATCGTGCTTTTCATGGTTGAATGCTCTGTACATGCTGATCATGTCATCGCACTTTTCGGCATTAATGCCTGAAAACGTTTCGTACAGAGGCGGGCCGATAAACGGAAGCACATCTTCCCTTTTGAACTGCCCCGGGCAATAATGATCAAGCGTATGAAGGTAAGAAGCGATAATCAGTTCATTCGTGTCAATCAGCGTGCCGTCGAGATCGAATAAAATGGCGGTTACATGTTTATCAGTCATCTTATGTCCTTTCCGATTTCAGTCGTCAGTCCGTGTCAGCATACCGCTTATCGGCATACCCCTTCATGCGTCTGAAAATCATTAAAATAATCGCAAGTACAATCAGCACAATGGAAATGACCTGCGCGATCCGAAGCTGGCTCGTAAGCATCAGGCTGTCCGTCCGCATTCCCTCAATAAAGTATCTGCCGATTGAATACCAGATCACATACGTCAAAAACAGATTGCCCCTGCGCAGGTTCACGCGGCGGAGCAGAAGCAGAATCACGACGCCCGCAAAACTCCACAGCGATTCATACAAAAACGTCGGGTGATAATATTGTCCGTCTATGTACATCTGATTAATGATGAAATCCGGAAGATGCAGACTTTCCAAAAATGACCGGCTGACCGCTCCACCGTGAGCCTCCTGGTTGATAAAGTTCCCCCAGCGTCCGATGGCCTGGCCGAGCAGAATACTCGGCGCGGCAATATCCGCCAGCTTCCAGAATGAGATGCCTCTTACTTTTGAAAAGACAATTCCCGTTGCGATCGCGCCGATTAATCCGCCGTGAATCGCGATGCCGCCTTTCCAAGTTTTAATGATTTCCCCGGGGTGTTCCGAGTAATAGCTCCACTCGAAAAGCACATAATATGCCCTTGCGCAAATGATTGCGATCGGGATGGCGAAAAGAACAAGATCAATAAAAATGTCCTTTTTCAGCCCCCGCTTTTCACTCTCCCTCATGGCCATCCAAAGCCCTAATAACGCGCCCGCGCCGATAATGATGCCGTACCAGTGCACGGATAAAGGCCCGAGCTGCAAGGCAATCGGATTGATCGGTGTTCCAGCTTCATTCATATTATTGCCAACTCCTATTCGTCTTGTTCGCCGTCCTCAATGACATCCGCCAGCTTATTCGTGAATTGTTCGGCAGCATTTAAGCCCATCCGCTTCAATCTGAAGTTCATCGCCGCAACTTCGATAATAACGGCGAGATTCCGCCCCGGGCGGACGGGAATGGTCAGTTTTGTAATTTCCGTATCAATGATTTTCATTTTTTCTTCTTCAAGTCCGAGACGGTCGTATTGCTTTCCTTGCTCCCAAAGCTCAAGGTCCATGACGATTGTAATTCTTTTATTGCTTCTGACTGCGCCCGCCCCGAACAGCGTCATGACATTTATAATGCCGAGTCCCCTGATTTCGAGCAGATGCTCAATCAGATCAGGCGCGTTCCCGACAAGGGTATCCTGATCCTCCTGCCGGATTTCAACGCAGTCATCCGCGACAAGACGATGGCCTCGTTTGACAAGCTCCAGCGCCGTTTCACTTTTACCGACGCCGCTTTTTCCCGTAATGAGCACGCCGACGCCGTATATATCCACAAGCACGCCGTGAATGGCCGTTGTCGGCGCGAGACGGCTTTCAAGAAAATTCGTCAGCCTGCTTGACAGCCTGGTTGTTTTCAGAGGGGATCTGAGCACAGGCACGCCGTTTTGCTCGGAAGCTTCTACAAGCTCCGGCGGGATCGGCATATCTCTGGAAAGTATGATAGCCGGCGTCACATCGGTGCACAGCGATTTCATCCGCTGTTTCTTATCTTCCTCGGGAAGCTGATCGAAAAATGACAGCTCCGTTTTTCCTAAAAGCTGCACCCGTTCTCTCGGGTAATATGTAAAATAACCGGCGATTTCAATACCGGGCCGTGATAAATCACTCATCGTAATCGGGCGGTTAATCCCTTCTTCTCCGCTGATCAATTCTAAATGGAACTGCTCCATTACGTCTTTGGTCCGAACCTTTGCCAAGATATGTTCCTCCTGTTCTGGGATGTTCCGAGCTTTGAACAGTTATATTTTATCACTTTACTGTCTGAACCAAAACAGATTTATACAATTCCGGCATAACTGGTCTAGATAACTAGTCTGAAAAGGAGTAAAATAAAACTAACAACTAACCAGAAAGGCGTGTTTTAAAGTGGCTGAAAGCTTGTTAATCAGCGGTGCGGACATCGTAACAGAAAAAGAAATCATCCGAAACGGATTTCTCGGTATAAAGAACGGCATCATTTCTTACGCGGGGAAAACAAGACCGCAAGAAATGTATGAGAATGAATGGAAGGCGCCCGCGGGCTCGTATGCGCTTCCCGGAATGATTGATATTCATATTCACGGCGGATACGGCGCGGATACGATGGATGCCGATGTTGCGGCTCTTGATATACTGTCCGCCCGGCTGCCCGAAGAAGGAACAACCTCTTTTTTAGCGACAACGATCACACAGCAGCACGAAAACATTGAAAAAGCGCTCATCAACGCCAAAAAATGGGCGTCTTCCTCACCGCAGACCCAAAAAGGCGCTGAGTTGATCGGCATTCATTTAGAAGGACCGTTTGTCTCTCCGAAAAAGGCGGGAGCACAGCCGAAACAATGGATTACGCCGGCCGATGCCGGGCTCTTTCAGAAATGGGAGCGGCTCTCGGGAGGGCTGATCAAAATCGTGACGCTCGCGCCCGAAGAAGATCCTGATTTCAGCCTGATCCGTTATTTAAAAGACCAAAACATCATCCCGTCAATGGGACATACAGACGCAGGAGCCGAGCTTTTACAAAAAGCGGCGGATGCCGGGGCGGTGCATATGACGCACCTCTTCAACGCCATGAGCTCCTTTCATCACCGTGAGCCGGGGGGCATCGGCACGGCTCTCGCCTGCGGCCGCATCACGGCGGAGCTGATCACTGACGGCATTCATTCTCATCCTCTGGCTGTAAAGCTTGCCTATTTGGCGAAAGGAAGCCAAAACCTGATCATGATTACAGACTCCATGCGGGCAAAAGGGCTTAAGGACGGAGAATACGAATTCGGCGGGCAAACAGTCACCGTTCGCGGGGACACGGCGCTTCTCTCTGACGGAACGCTGGCCGGTTCCATTTTAAAAATGAATGAAGGCGCGGCGCTCATGCGCAGGTTTACAAACTGCTCATGGCTGGATATAGCAAATATGACATCGGCAAATGCGGCCCGCCGCCTCGGCATATTCGACCGTAAAGGAAGCATCGCCGAAGGAAAAGACGCCGACGTTGTTCTGACGGACGGACAGTGCGGCGTGCTGGCCACGATTTGCCGCGGAAACACCGCATATATCTCAAGGGAGGCTGATTGGACATGAATGTTATCACATGCAGACATTATGAAGAATTAAGTGAAAAAGCCGCAGCGATTATTGCTGAAACAGTGAAACAAAAGCCGGATGCCGTTCTCGGCCTTGCGACGGGGGGCACTCCTGAAGGCGTATACAAAGAACTTGTGCGGATGCACCGCTCAGAAGGCTTGTCATTCCGGAATGTCACGACGATCAACCTTGATGAATACGCCGGGCTTTCTCCCGAGGACAAAAACAGCTATCATTATTATATGAATACACATTTTTTTGCACACATCGACAGCCGAAAGGACCGCCACTTTCTCCCTGACGGACGGGCAGACGATCTTGATGCCGAATGCGGACGATATGACCGATTGATTCAAACACTCGGCGGAGCGGATATACAGCTTTTAGGCATCGGACACAACGGCCATATCGGCTTTAATGAACCCGGGACGCCATTTGAATCCCGAACCCATGTCGTTGAGCTGAATGAAGAGACAAGACAGGCGAATGCGCGGTACTTTCCGTCAATTGATCAAGTCCCTGAAAAAGCCCTGACAATGGGGATCGGGACGATTTTGTCCGGCAAACGGATTTTGATCATGGCATCCGGAAAAAGCAAGGCCCAAGCGGTGAAGCAGCTTCTGGACGGGCGCGTCAGCGAAGCATTCCCCGCCTCCTCCCTGCACGCGCATCCGGATGTGACGGTCTTGATTGATGAAAAGGCTGCGGGCGGCGATTGAAAGGATTTGACCTATGCAGATTGATAAACAATCTCCGATTCCGATTTACTTTCAGATTATGGAACAATTGAAAACACAAATCAAAAACGGCGAGCTGAAAGCGGATGCGCTGCTTCCGTCGGAGCGGGAATACGCCGAACAATTCGGCATCAGCCGCATGACGGTGCGTCAGGCGCTTTCCAATCTGGTGAATGAAGGATTTTTATACAGACAGAAAGGCCGGGGAACGTTCGTCAGCAAACTGAAGATGGAACAGCCGCTTCAAGGGCTGACAAGCTTCACCGAAGATATGAGAAGCCGGGGCATGAAGCCGGGGAGCAGACTTGCCGAATACCAGCTGATTCAGGCGACGGAAGAATTATCTTCTATCCTGGGATGCGGCTATCCGGCAACGCTTCATAAAATCATCCGCGTCCGGCTGGCAAATGATATCCCGATGGCGATTGAGGCATCGTACATCCCGTTTGACAAGGCGGGAAAATTGGATGCCTCCCATTTTCAATCATCCATGTATGAGCATATTGAAGCGTACAATCAGATGCCGATCTCACGGGCAAAACAAGAGCTTGAACCGGGAGCCGCTTCTGAGGAAGAAGCTGAGCTGCTCGGTATTCAGCCCGGCGCGCCCGTCCTCTATATCAAGCGGACCACTTATCTGCAGGACGGCACTGCCTTTGAGCACGTCAAATCCGCCTACAGAGGCGACCGCTACACATTCGTGCATTATATGGACAGGGTGAAATGAAACATCTCCAACCGTTACGGGTTGGAGATGTTTTTTTGATCTGCCATTTTCAAATCAAGCCGGTGAATGTTCTCTATGACTCTGTCAAAACGAAGAGGCTGGGGTTCCGGTATCTATTTTTATAAAGAAAAGAGTAATAAAATGCTATCCTCTGTTTTGGACAATATACGGAACCTGCTTTGAAATCAGCAGCAGCGGTTCTTTGTTTTTATGAGCCAATGAAAACATGATTGCGCCTTCAATCATCGAGTTGATTGTCATCCCAAGCTTCTCCGCTTCCTCTTGTTCAAACCCATGCTCAAGAAATTTTGCCGCAAACACATCCGTCCACTTCTTGAACACCTCAACACATGTGCATCTTAACGTTTCATTGATCAGAGCGGTCTCACCCGCCAGCAATCCAACCGGCACGCCCTCAATATTCTGCGGATCATTAAACTGTTCAGCCGTTACATGAATAAAGTGCTGAATCGCTTCTACAGGGTCCGCGGATTGAGACATACTATTCTGTATCTGCTTTTCAACGCATCTTCCCGTATATTTGATCGCCGCAATGGCGAGTTCTTCTTTTCCGTTTGGAAAGTGATGATACACGGACCCTCTGGGTGCTCCGCTCTCTTTTATAATTTGATTCAAACCAGTCGCATGGTATCCCTGAATCTGAAAAAGATATGCAGAGGTTTGAATAATTCTTTCTTTTGTCCCGGTTTTACTGTTCATTATGTTTCCTCCTGCATATTACGAAAACCAATCGATTTTAGTATAGAAAAGGGACATAAAAAAGTCAAAAACACTTAGTACCGCCATTCATGTTACAGAAAAAATCCTGCTGACCGTCAGATTTTCTTCTGACCGATCAGCAGGCTGTATGTTTTCGTTATGGGTTTGAGGCATGCCTGAAATCAAACTGATCCGGAGCCGGGTGATACGGCGTATTTCCCGTTTTGAACATCCACAGCGGTGATATTGTTTTGCCGTTGTACGGGTCCTTCACGACGGTATACCAGTAATAAACGGAATCAGGCTGCAGGCCGTCCCAGACCCAATTTGCGGTTTTTCCGCTTTTTACGTGTTTTTTATGACCGAGCAGTTCGTTCGTATAAACGTTGCATTCAAAATAATCGGTCGCTACCCTTTTCCTCTTCGGCTGTAAATCCATTTCTGCTGAGAATTCGTCTTTATCAGCGAACAGATCGGTGTCATAGTAATTGATGTCATCCGTGTACGGCGAGTAGGAGAACATGTGAACCTGATTGGCGGCCTGATCAAATTGCATTATGCGCATAAAGCCCTGCCCCCCTTCCGGACCGTCCTGGTAGTCGGTCAGAATTTGGTGGACGAGGCGGTCCGGTTTTCCGTCTCCGTCATCGTCAAGCGCATCGGTTTTTTTCATGGCGTTATGGTAATGGCCGCTTAATACCATCGCCACATTGCGATTCGGCTTGACGACTTTTCGATAGATCGTCTCCCCGATCGGGCTTCGAATTCCGCTCACAAGCAAGTACTCATGAAAGCATAAGATGGCGGTTCGGTCCGGATACCTCTTCAGCACTTGATTGATCCAGTCAATCTCTTGTTCCGTAATGCCCCAGCCCATATAAATCATAATAAAATCGTTCCCGCTTGCCGACAGCAGATCATAATGCCCGCGGTTATTTTTGTATGATCCGCCGTAATGCATGTTCTGTTCAAACCGGCGGCTCCCGAAGAAATCCCCGAAGGTTCGGTATGTGCCGTCTTTATGGCCGACGTCGTGATTGCCGGCAAGCACTCCGTACGGAATCCCCGCCTTGTCAAGCGTCCGCATGGAGTGATCGGCGTTTTTCCACTGTTTCATCACCATTGAATCATCGACAATATCACCGGTATGAAAGACATATTTAATATTGTGCTTGTCCTTATTTTCTTTGATCCACTCCGTCATTTTGTCAAAAATGTGCGGGTGCCCTTGTGCGTAATACTGTGTATCCGACATCCAGACAAACGTGTAATTGCCTTTCGCCGGTATTTGATCCTGCACGATGACATTCATTTTTGAGTTCTTCACCACATCCGCTGCGGAAACGGCGGCTTTTAATGTAAACGGCTTTTTATCTTTGGCAAGGACGCTGTCCGCCTCCTGCCAGCGGCTTGTCCGGTAATTCCAAATATACATGGTTACCTTTCGGCCGGGCAGAGAGCTTCCTTTCCAGACCGCCTCGGCCAGATCCGTTTCGTCGATAGACGGGTCAACGGAGACTTCGAACCGGTGATAAGGAAAACGCTCCACACTTTCCGCCGAAACGGTTTTTCCGTCATTTGCCGAGATACGGTTCATTTCCGGCAGGGTAAACGGCATTTCATTTTCTTTTACGCCCTTCGGCGGTTCCGTTAATGAGGCGTGTTTATACACTTTCACGCTGCCCGGATTCCGCGCGGTATAACGGAAGCCGCGATAAAATGATACATTCATGTCATCCTTCGTCGGGTCTTTTACCCGGACGGACAGCTTTGCTTTGCGGGCGCCGATTTTTTGACCGGCAAGCTCCGGCTGGTTCGGCTCCTCCCGTTTGATATGGAAGGTGCGGACGGACGTTGTTTCATTTCCGGCAAGGTCTGCCGCAATGATGGTAAGGGTGTGCTTTCCGGGCTTGAGATCGGCTGATGACGTGTGATGCGGGAGCGTAATGCTTTCTCCGTCCAAAAACGCTTTCACCTCTTCCACTTTGCTCCATTTATCACGGATGTCCGCATTCAGCTCAACATTACCTTTCAGCGCCGCGCCTTCTTTAATACCCGGGACAATCTTCGGCCCCGAATTGTCCACCCTCACAGATTGGCTCAGCTGCTCCTCACCGTCACTGACAAAAATATGGTGATAGCCTTCCGAAAGCTTCGCCGTGTTCCACGGCAGCAGCCGTGACGTAAACAAATGATCCGGCAGGCTGAATGAGAAGGTCTTCTGCAGATTCGCCCGCCTGCCGTCACCGATAAACAGCTGCTCGGACGGATCGGTCTTCCCGTTTTTGATCACCGTTCCGTCCGAAAGCACCAGACGGGCATGTTTCACGACAAAATCATCCCGATTCTCTCCCGTGTCATACGGAGAAACCTTTGAGCCCGAACGGATGGATACTTTCTGTGTTTTGCCGCCTTTTTGCAGCAGACGTTCCGGAAGCAGAACCGAGTGCGTTCTGTAGCGGTGAGACGGATCGTCAAAAATGTGCAGCACCTCGTTTTCCATCATGACGGTGTTTTGAAAATAAAGATTCGTTTTCCGGGCATCGAAGGCGAAATAGACCTCTTTTTCCAGCGCCGGACGGGTCTCCTGCCGCTTGCCGTCAATCCACAGCTTGATCTTATCGGCGCTGACGTCGGAAGTCGCTTTGAGCAGATAGGTGCCGGATATCGTATCTTCGGGTTCAACATTCATTCTGAGTCCGTGTGATTTGCTCGTCTGTTCAATGTCAATCATCTTGACGGGCGTTTTTGCTTCATTTTCTCCATCACTGGCTGCGATATAATACTCAAGCTGATCCTGGCCGAGCAGTTCCGGGGAATAAAGAATGTGATGGTATAAGCTGTCGTTGCGGTCTTTTTCGGCCAGAATTCGTTTGAATGGTTTTTTCTCATTGGTCCGGTAATAAAACGCGGCTGTTTTGACAAGGTTTTTGTCTTTTATGTCAGCCTTTAATTCAATGCTTTCAGCGGGCCGGACGGGCTTTCTGTCTGTAAGGTCTTCAATGACCGGTTTTTCCTTGTCGGGTTTTATCACCCTTTTCTGCTGCGGAATCTGCGCCTGAAAAACGGAGCCCGGTGACGGCTTATGCTCGCTCGTGGAGATCTTCAGCAATTCTCCCGTTCCGTTCAGCGGATATTTGTACAGCAAAGAAGTCAGCCGGCGGAAAGCGTGTTTCCGGTATTGCGCTGAGGCGATATCCTTGCCGGTATTTGCCGACAGCACGACCGTACGCGGGCGGCCGTTGGACATTCCGTCCGTCCCTTCGATGACGGCGAGATGTTCTCCTTCCTTCAGACGTGTCCCGTAATAGCGGTTGAAATCATCTATCGTCAGTTCTGATGCGGCGCGTCTCAGCCAAAACACGTAAGTCCCGCCTGACGGAATGACGGTATCTTCTTTCGGCCTCCATATCATATCTGATTCCGGCCCTTCCTTCGGATAGCGGTAGCGGATATGATAGTCTTTAAAATGAATGGGCCTGTCCGTCGTGTTATACACCTCGATAAATTCATAGGCATCAGCGCCGTCTTCATTTTTCGTATCAACCGCAAGCTCCGTAATCATCAGCTCGGGAATATGATTCAAATCGGCTTGATAGCCGTCCAGCTTCAGCCGCTTTTTCTCCGATTCCGCCCGCTGTCTGCCGTTGGTGAAAACGAGGTAATATTCCAATTCTCCATTCCAGATATCCCGTTTTGAAACCTGGGCCGTAAACAGCCGGATTGCGCCTGGCGCTGGCTCCATCGGCACCATCTTAAACCCCAGCTCATTGCTTTGTTTATAAAAAAGAAACGCCGAAAACGCTTGATAGTCAGCATTCCGTACATGAGCCTGTATGAACAGGTTTCTTTTCATTTCCGCCTTTACTTCGATTTGGGGAGGATTCTCCAGAAGCGGTATGTAATGAGGCGGCTGTCCGAATTCCTGCTGATTCACGGGGATTGCCGATTCTTTGCGCGCCGCATCCGCAGAAGGACTCACACAAAGCAAACCAATCAGAAAAAAGAGCGTCATCACAAGTTTCATCTCATTACCTCCCTATGCATTATGTTGCGTCAGGAGGCTGCCGCTTATGTAAACCGCACATAAAAAAGCTGCCCTCTCGGGACAGCTTGTTTTTTATCCTTTTCTAAGCGGCTCCAATATGCCTTTTTGGATCAGCAAGTGGAAAACGGACAGCACGACGGATGCCCAAATGGCGGTGCCGAACCCGTCAATCTGAAAGCTGTCTCCCATCAAGGCTGCGGTCATCATTAACGTAATGGCATTGATGACAAACAGAAAGAGGCCGAGGGTCACAACCGTGACAGGCAATGTCAATATGACGATGATCGGTTTGATCAGCACATTTAACACAGAAAGAATCACACTGGCGATGACAGCCGCTCCGATACTGCTGATATGGACGGAATCAAAATATCCCGCGATAACGATTAATAATAAAGCATTTACTAAAATGCTGACTGCCCATTTGATCATTTATTTCAAATCTCCTTCTAATGGTACAACAAAACACCAGATAATATATACAATCGGCACGATTCCGCTCGTGACAAGCGCTAATACAACGGTTATAATGCGCAAAAGCGACGCATCCATATTGATGTACTCCGCCAAACCGCCGACGACGCCGGCGATTTTACGGTTTTTTTCTGAACGGTAAAGTCTTTTCATCCAATCACCTCTGAGTATGCTTGAGCTTAATGGCTCCTGTTAACGATTCTGAGAAAATCGAGAGATGCTGATCATGGCCTTGATTTGATGCCAGCATCAGTTCTTTTTGAATGGTATCATTCTTTTCCTTTAAAATTTCCGCATCAATCAGCTCATGGCTGAGAGAGCCGAGATTGCTTTTGAGCTCCGCTTTCACCGCCGAATCATCAGGCAGAGCGATCTCCACGTTTCCGGTCGTCGTTTTCGTGTAGATGGAGCGGCAGTGCGGCGCTGTCACGGTAAGCATGATATTGCCGTTAAAGCTTTGAACGTCAATGGATTCACTCGATCCGCGCAAATCAATCAAGCCGTTGATCGTTTCCGCTTCTATCGCGCCGCATTGATGTCCGGCCAGCTTGATTTGTCCGTTAGCCGTTTCCGCCGACGCTTTCTCAGCCGTCAAATGAGAGAATGACAGAACGCCGTTTGTCGTTTTCGCCGAGAATTCTTTTACATGTAAATGTTCCCCTCTGATCGGTCCGTTAAACAGCTTCACTCTTATCTTATCGTACTCTTTCTGGGGAACATAAAGCGTAACATTGGTTTTCATCGTTTTCTTTTCCGTGCGGACAAAAAACTTATTGCCCTTCACTTCACACTCAATGTGCTGAAGAAATGCGGTGCGCGCCGCCTCCTGACTGTCCGCCCGGTACACTTTCGCCTGGCACTCCGCTCTGATATCTTCATCCGCCCACGGCACGATATTGACGCTGCCGTTTGCAATCTGCATATCAATGGCCGAGAATTCACTGTCTTTAAATTGAAAAATATGCTGCACTTCGTGTGCGTGGCCGAAATTCAGATCAAGATCCGCTTCCTTCACTTTTTTGACGGCAGAATCAATCCAGTCGAACAGCTTCGCCCCGAGCGACGGCTTTTGGCTTTCTTTTGCCCCGCTTTCGAAATCTTCCGCAGGTTCCTGAACCTCCGCAGATAATGCGGTGATCTGCTCTTCTTTTTCTTTATATTCATGATCCAGTTTTTCAATGAGCGTCAGTGCTTCCTGCGCCGTCAGCATCCCGTCTTCCACAAGCTTTAAAATCCGTTCTTTCTCCTGTTTCATACAAAACTCCTCCCCCGACTTTTCTTACACCTGGCGTAACACCTTAATTCCCTGCACGATATTCCAAATGACCATTCCGATGAGGATCAGAAAATAAACAGCTGCTCCTGTTATCATAACAAAAACGGGCACCATACTCTCCCCCTGGGCCGTAATCAATCCGCCGACAACACCCGCGGTCACAATCAGCAAGCCCGCAAACGGAATGATATGGGAAATCAGAGCGCGCATGGCATGCCGCTTCGTCTCTTTTTCATCGACGACAAAATAAGCCACAATCGGAAGAATGAGCGGCGCGAGAAACACGCTGAAATAACAGATTGATGCGATAATCGCTTGATTTCGGTTCAATAAAAACACTCCCTGTGCCGTGATATAAAAAACCCTTCCTTATACATACGTATGACGAATGAGCGGGTTTCATTTTCATGCTAAGGACATGCTTCGTTATACGTAATTTTTGGTTTCAGAGATTTCACTATAGAATCTTTTCCCCGAACCGATTACAATATGTAACAAAGCCTGACCGTATGCAAGGAGGACATACAAATGGAGAAAGATCCCGAAAACGCCCAAGTAACGGAAGAGAGTCTTCGAAATTTAATTCGCGAACAGAAAAGAATGAACAGCGAAATGCTGGCTGAATTGGAACAGATCAAAGCAGCCCCTCTTCCCATTTCCCATGATATCCAATATATAAAAGTGCTGCTGGACAGCAGCAGCACCCATATTCTGCAGGACTTAATGCATTTAAGCAGACAGCTTCCCCAACAGAAAAAAAGCCTGTAACAACAACAGCCCAAAACCGATGAGTTTTGGGCTGTTGTTATTGATCTATTACGTGGCTGCCGTTTCTTTTTCGGCCAGCAATGTTTTCATCCGTTTTTTATCGCGTTCCATTACCGGTTTCAGATAGCGGCCCGTATATGATTCTTTCACTTCGACAACTTCTTCGGGCGTCCCGGAGGCTACGATCATGCCGCCGCCCGCTCCGCCTTCAGGTCCCAGATCGACGATGTAGTCCGCCGTTTTAATGATATCGAGATTGTGTTCAATGACCAAAACGGTATCACCGTTATCGACGAGTCTTTGAAGCACAACCAAAAGCCTTGCGATATCATCAACGTGGAGGCCTGTCGTCGGTTCGTCCAGAATATACAGCGTCCGGCCGGTGGAACGCTTATGCAGCTCGGAAGCGAGCTTGACGCGCTGCGCTTCTCCGCCTGACAGCGTCGTCGCCGGCTGGCCGAGCGTCACATACCCAAGTCCGACATCAGCAAGCGTTTGAAGCTTGCGTTTGATTTTCGGGATATTTTCAAAGAAAGACAGAGCATCTTCCACCGTCATATCCAGAACGTCGGAAATGCTTTTTCCTTTGTATGTGACCTCAAGCGTCTCCCGGTTGTAACGTTTGCCGTGGCACACTTCACACGGAACGTACACGTCAGGAAGGAAGTGCATCTCAATTTTGATGATGCCGTCGCCGCGGCAGGCCTCACAGCGCCCGCCTTTTACATTAAAACTGAACCGGCCTTTTTTATAGCCGCGCACCTTTGCTTCATTTGTCTGCGCGAATACATCGCGGATATCATCAAACACACCCGTGTAAGTTGCCGGATTTGATCTCGGTGTCCGGCCGATCGGCGCCTGGTCGATGTCGATCACCTTATCAAGATGGTCAAGGCCTTTGATTTCTTTATGGCTTCCCGGTTTCGCTTTGGCTTTATGAAGCTTTTGCGCAAGCGCCTTATGCAGAATTTCATTCACAAGCGTGCTTTTTCCCGAACCGGACACACCTGTCACCGCCGTAAAAGTGCCGAGCGGGAATTTGGCGTTCGCTTTTTTCAGGTTGTTTTCTGAAGCGCCTTTGATTTCAATGAACCGGCCGTCAGGCTTTCTTCTCTCCGGAGGCATCGGGATGAATTGAGCCCCTGACAAATAACGTCCGGTCAGAGAATCCGCATCATTCATCACTTCTTCAGGCGTCCCCGCCGATATGACGCGGCCGCCGTGAATGCCGGCGCCCGGGCCGATATCTATCAAGTAATCGGCAGCCATCATCGTATCTTCATCATGCTCCACGACAATCAGTGTATTGCCGAGATCCCTCATGTTTTTCAGCGCGCTGATCAGACGGTCATTGTCACGCTGGTGAAGGCCGATGGACGGCTCATCAAGAATGTACAGGACGCCTGACAAACGGGAGCCGATCTGCGTCGCAAGCCTGATACGCTGGGCTTCTCCGCCTGACAGCGTTCCCGCCGCCCTGCTCAGCGTCAGGTAATCAAGACCGACTTTATCTAAAAAGCTGAGACGCTCCACAATCTCTCTTAAAATTAAATCGGCAATCTGCATATCTTTCTCAGACAGCGTCAGGTTTTTGAAAAATTCCAGCGCATCGCCGACGGAAAGCTCGGTAATGGTGCCGATGTGGCGCCCGTTGACCAAAACGGCAAGCGCTTCTTTCTTCAGCCGGTAGCCTTTGCACGTCGGGCACGGCTTCTGTGACATGTACTGCTCCATCTGTTCACGGATATAATCGGAGCTTGTCTCTTTATACCGTCTCTCAATATTGCGCAGCACACCTTCAAATTCAATTTCATTTTCGCGCACTTGTCCGAAATCATTCTCGTATTTAAAGTAGATCCGTTCATTGCCGCTGCCGTACAGCACTTTATCAAGCTGATGCTTCGGCAGGTCTTTGACCGGAGTCTCCATATCAATGCCGTAATGGCGGCAGACCGCCTGAAGCAGCTGCGGATAATATTGTGAACTGATCGGCGTCCACGGCGCGATGGCGTGTTCCTTTAACGACAGTTCAGGATTGGGAATGACGAGCTCAGGGTCCACTTCCAGCTTCAAGCCGAGACCGTCGCAAGTCGGGCAGGCGCCGAACGGGCTGTTAAACGAAAACAGCCGGGGTTCAAGCTCCCCGATAGAAAAACCGCACAGCGGACAGGCGTGATGCTCGCTGAACATCAGCTCTTCCTGACCGATGACATCTATCATGACACGGCCTTCCCCTAAGCGGAGCGCGCTTTCCAGTGAGTCGGAAAGCCTGGCGGCAACCCCTTCCTTGACGACAATCCGGTCAATGACTACTTCAATGGAATGCTTTTTGTTTTTTTCAAGTTCAATATCGTCGGAAAGCTCGGCCATTTCTCCGTCAATCCGCACCCTTACGTAACCTTGCTTTCTGATTTGGTCAAGCACTTTGACATGGGCGCCTTTTCTGCCTGAGATGATCGGCGCAAGCACTTGAAGCTTCGTCCGCTCCGGATATTCAAGAATCCGGTCAACCATCTGTTCGATCGTTTGCGACGTAATTTCAATGCCATGCTCCGGGCAATGCGGCTTCCCGACCCTCGCGTACAGCAGCCGGAGATAATCATAAATCTCCGTTACCGTTCCGACGGTTGACCGCGGATTGCGGCTTGTCGTCTTCTGATCAATGCTGATCGCCGGAGAAAGCCCTTCGATCGCATCAACGTCCGGCTTATCCATCTGCCCTAAAAATTGGCGCGCATAGGCAGAAAGCGATTCAACATACCGCCTCTGTCCTTCCGCGTAAATGGTGTCAAAGGCAAGGGATGATTTTCCCGATCCGGACAGCCCCGTCACGACGACGAGCTGATCCCGGGGAATCGTTACATCAATGTTTTTTAAATTGTGCGCCCTTGCGCCTTTCACCTCGATCCGGTCAATTGCCATGTGTTCATCATCCTTCCGCTTTAAGCTCTAACAGTAAATCACGAAGCTCTGCCGCCCGCTCGAAATCAAGCGCTCTGGCCGCCTCTTTCATTTCGTGCTCCATTTGCTCAACGACTTTCTGGCGTTCTTTCTTCGTCATCTTCGCCAGTTTAGGCGCGGCTTTTGTTTTATATTCTTCTTTATCCTCAGCGGCCTGCGTCGCGCGGATCACATCGCGGATTTCCTTATTGATCGTTTGCGGCGTAATGCCGTGAATTTCGTTAAAGCGCTCCTGCTGTTCCCGGCGGCGCTTCGTTTCATTAATCGCGATTTCCATCGAATTCGTGATTTTATCGGCATACATGATGACGCGGCCTTCCGCGTTTCTGGCCGCCCGTCCGATCGTCTGAATCAGCGAACGTTCAGAACGGAGGAAGCCTTCTTTATCCGCATCGAGAATGGCGACAAGTGACACTTCCGGAATATCAAGCCCTTCCCTCAGCAGGTTGATGCCGATTAACACATCATGTTTTCCGAGGCGGAGGTCACGGATGATTTCAATCCGTTCAAGCGTCTTAATCTCGGAATGCAGATAATTGACCTTGATGCCGATTTCCTTGAGGTAATCGGTCAGATCCTCTGACATTTTTTTCGTTAAAGTCGTCACGAGAACGCGTTCATTCCGTTCAATCCTCGCCTGAATCTCGCCGATCAGATCATCAATCTGTCCTTCGATCGGACGGACGTCAATGAGAGGATCGAGGAGTCCCGTCGGTCTGATGATCTGCTCGATCATTTCCGGCGTATGCTCAATTTCATACGGTCCCGGAGTCGCCGACACGTACACGATATTGTGCATATGCTTTTCAAATTCCTCGAATCGGAGCGGACGGTTGTCAAGCGCTGACGGCAGGCGGAACCCGTGATCGACAAGCACCTGTTTTCTCGCCTGGTCACCGTTGAACATGCCGCGCACCTGCGGAATCGTCACATGTGATTCATCAACGACGATCATAAAATCGTCCGGAAAATAATCAAGCAGCGTATACGGCGTAGAACCAGGAGGACGGAGCGTCAAATGTCTTGAATAGTTCTCGATCCCTGAGCAAAAACCCATTTCCCGCATCATTTCAAGATCATACCTCGTCCGCTGCTCAAGCCGCTGCGCTTCAAGGAGCTTGCCGTTTTCGTGCATCACTTTCAAGCGCTCCTCAAGCTCCTGTTCAATATTCAGAATCGCTTTTTCCATCTTTTCCGCCCGGGTGACGAAGTGGGAAGCCGGGAAAATCGCGACATGGTCACGGTCGCCGAGAATTTCTCCGGTCAAAGCGTCGACCTCCCTGATCCGCTCAATTTCGTCTCCGAAAAATTCCACTCTGATACAATGTTCGTCACGGGAAGCCGGGAAGATTTCCACAACGTCTCCGCGCACGCGGAACGTCCCGCGCTGAAAGTCGATATCATTGCGGGCATACTGGATATCCACAAGCTTTCTCAGAAGCTCGTTCCGCTCAATCTCCATTTCCGGTCTGAGCGACACGACCATTTCCCGGTATTCTTCAGGCGAACCGAGACCGTATATGCATGACACACTCGCGATAATAATGACATCTCTCCGTTCAAACAGAGAGGATGTCGCGGAGTGCCTCAATTTATCAATTTCATCATTAATACTAGCGTCTTTCTCTATAAATGTATCCGTTTGAGGCACATACGCCTCCGGCTGATAATAATCATAGTAGCTGACAAAATACTCGACAGCGTTGTTCGGAAAAAATTCCTTGAACTCGCTGTACAGCTGTCCGGCAAGGGTTTTGTTATGGGCAATGACCAGTGTCGGTTTATTCACTTCTTTAATCAGATTGGACACGGTAAAGGTTTTGCCCGTCCCTGTCGCACCCAGGAGAGTCTGGTGTTTTCTGCCTTCCTGTATGCCTTTGACAAGCTTCTCAATCGCTTGCGGCTGATCTCCCTGGGGCTGATATTTCGAGACTAACTCAAAACGATCTTTCACAAAAAAGCCTCCGTTTCTTTACGAAATCTTCCTATTGATATAGTAACACAATGACGGGCAAAATCACTAAAAATACGAACTAAAGTTCGATGGTTTATTTTTACCAAGTTAATTTTTGTATAAAAAACCTGCTTTTATGGCGTAAAAGCAGGCATTCTATTTCATATTCACCATGTCAGGCATTGTCTTTCTTTTTGTCTGCTTCTTTTTTGGCCATGTACAGCCCTCCGGCCACCAGCGATACGACATCCAATCCAACGATAAAATACGTTTCGGTGTAACCCTTTAAATAGGATGCGAAAAGCAGTGCGGCTGTGAGAGCGATCGCCACATAGTGGTTAAACGTGACGCGCGTAAAAAGGACGACCAGCATAAAAGGGAAACATAATGCAAAAACGGCTTTTGTAATCACAAAAACCCTCCTCGGGAATTCTTCATCTCATCTGATTATAGTAAAAAATGAAGAATCGGACAATCGTTCCCCTGCTATCACAATACCCTTTTTCGGCAGTCTTCAATCATCTGTCAAAAAAAATGTGAATATAAATCCATTGAACCATTAACCAGATGAATCGAATTACCTTTCTTCAGCCGAAAGGATGAGAAGGTTTAGGTCTTTGTATCTTTGACAGTTTCTTCCTCCCTCTTTACAATGTAATGATAGTGTTTACTATCATTTTCTTGGATGAAGAAAAAAGGGGGTCATACCGCATGTATTCAGTGCGATTTCAAAAAGCGGAAGAATCGAGCCGCTCTGCAGGAGCAAAAGGAATGAACCTGATTAAACTGACGAAAAACGGGCTGCCCGTTCCCGGCGGTTTTATCATTCAGACGAATGCCCTGACACGTTTTATGGAAGACAACGGGCTTCAAGCAGATCAGGAACAGATGGAGCGCGCCATTATGAACGGCACGTTTTCAAAAGAGCTTCGGGAGGAACTGACCGCGTCGTTTTATGAATTGAGAGAATCATACGCCTCTGTCGCCGTACGTTCCTCCTCCGCGTCCGAAGATCTTGAAGGCGCTTCTTTCGCGGGCCAGTACGAAACCTATTTAAATATCAAAACAGAAGAAGAGTTTCTCGGAAAAGTGAAAGAGTGCTGGGCTTCCTTCTTCTCGGCGCGGGTCAGCGGTTATAAAGAGAAAATGAACAATGACACCGCAGAACCGTTAATGGGCGTTGTCGTGCAAGGTCTGATCAATTCCGAGGTTTCAGGGGTCATTTTCAGCCGCAACCCCGTCACACACGATGACGGAGAACTGATGATCAGCGCAAGCTACGGCCTCGGAGAAGCAATCGTCTCCGGCAGCGTGACGCCCGACACATTTATCGTCAATAAAGACACATTTCAGATTGAAAAAGAAATCGGCTTAAAAGAAATGTATATCGTTTCTAAAGACGAAGGCGTGACGGAAAAAGAGACGTCCGCTGACATGAGAAGCCGCTTCTGCCTTGATGACGAGAGCATCAAAGAGCTTGCCATGCTGACAATAAAGACGGAAGAACTGTACGGTTATCCCGTGGATCTCGAATTCGGATTTGCCGAAAATAAGCTGTATCTGCTTCAGGCCAGGCCGATTACAACGATCGCGCAGGATCAGAAAGCGGCAGACGAAGAACGGGAATTTATCATGACACCCCGGGATCAGAAAGATTTTTGGCTCAATATGGAGGCCAATATAGAAGGTCCCGTCAGCCCGTTATTCGCTTCACTCATTGTGCCGGCTTTGGAATACGGCCTCAAAGAGAGCACGAAGGCCTTCCCTGTGATGGGCATCGAGATTGAGCGTGTCAAACTTCATCAGGGCCATGTTTTTTCCAGACAGCATAAGACGGACGACAAGCTGCCCGCAGAACAGTTAGAAGCGCTTTTCCCCGTCTTGGCTGACCGCATGTACGATATTATTCAGGAAACCTTTCTGCCTTTTTATCAAAAGCTGGACGAACTGGCGCATACAGACCATACACCGGAGACTGCCCTTGATGCGTTCCGAAACCTGCAAGACTTCTATTTAAAAGGATACGAAGAACATTTCAATATTGTCTTTCCGCAGGTTGCGTTAAACATGATACTGGAATCTATGTACGGACAGGTTGAGAAAGAAAACACCTCCCTTCTGTATGAAATGCTGGCCGGCGTCATGAATAAGTCATTGGAGACCGACAGACAGCTCTGGCTGCTTTCCGGACAAGTAAAAGACAGCCCTGAACTGCGGCGCGTCTTTACGGTTTCTCATGCCGATGAGCTGCATCAGACGCTTCTGCAATCAAATGAGGGAAAACGCTTTCTCGAACAAGTCGGCGAATTTTTGCAGGAATACGGCTGGAGATCCGTGAAAAGTCATGATCTCATTGAACAAACTTGGGCGGAAAACCCTTATTTCGCTTTGGCCAACATTCAGAACTATGTCCGGAACGGATACGATTTTGACAGTGAGTTTCATAAAACGATAGAAAAACGAAAACAGCTCTACGCCGACTTTATGGATAGAATTGAAGATGACGGCTTCCGGAAGACGTTTGACCGCTATTATCAGTGGACATTGTCTTCATCCGTCATCAAAGATGATCACCATTTTTATATTGATGCGATGCTGGACGCCAAAGCGCGCCTTTGCCTTCTGAAAATCGGCGAGCTGCTTCAAAAACAAGGCGTAATCGATGATCGGGAGGATATGTGGTACTTATACAGCGATGAAGTCGAGAAAGCGCTGGCGTCGCCGGTTCCGATGCAGGAAAAAGCCGCTGAACGAAAACAGCTCTTCCAGCAATATCAATTGCTTGAAGCCCCCGCTTATCTCGGGACTCCGACTTCGGAACAGCTGAAAACGGCTGAACAGATTACCGGCTCCATCACAGAAGATGAAAAAAACACTGAACATCAAATTTACGGACTTGCAGCGTCAAGCGGAATCGCAAGCGGACCGGTGAAAGTCATTCGTGACGCAAGTGAATTTTCCCGTTTTTCAACAGGAGACGTGCTTGTCTGCAAAATGACGACACCGCTTTGGACCAGTCTGTTCCAGGATGCAAAGGCCGTCATTACGGACACGGGCGGCATCCTGTCACATGCGGCGATCATCGCGAGAGAATACGGGCTCCCGGCCGTTCTCGGCACACGTGCCGCGACTGACAGGCTCAACGACGGAGATATCGTCACGGTAGACGGGACAAACGGCAAGATTACGATTGTCAAACGCGCTTCATGCTAGGTTTCCCTCTTTATTGGCGGGCAGGGCGGGTGTATACTTGTCCTGCCAGTATTTACGCGAGGTGAAACATGTTGAGAACGACGAACAAGAGAATTATTGACGCCGCGATGAATCTGATCATCAAAAAAGGATACCGCGCAGCGACAACAAAGGAAATCGCAGAAAAAGCAAAAGTAAGCGAAGCAACGATTTTCCGTAATTTTAAAAACAAACAAGGATTAATGAAAGCCATGATTGAACAGCAGACGCCGGTTCCGGAAAGCATGATCACCAAGGCGGAAGGCGATCTGTATGAGGATCTTCTTCATTTCGCCGCGACCCTTCTGCAGCAATTGGAACAAAAAAAAGAAGTATTCCGCATCTGCCTGCGCGAACCGGAACTATTCGAAGACGTCCTGCAGGATATTGTCGTATATCCGCAATCCGTGAAAAAGCATTTAATCGTTTACTTTAAGGAGCTGACAAAGAAAAATATGATAAGCCCCGGCAGCGAAGAAGCTAATGCAGACGTCTTTATGACGATGATTTTCGGTTATTTTATACACCGGCTGCAGCTGGGGAAAAGAGTCATTACTCTCTCTGAGGAAACGATGCTGAAACACAGCACTGAGATTTTCATGAAAGGCATTACCGGCCGGTCATTTTCCGGCTCCAAGGAGGATGAAGGATGGGTTCAAAGAAAGAATGGGCGCTGATCGTTTCGCTTTTGCTGGGAGCCATACTCGTTCCCATCAATTCTACGATGATCGCAGTCGCCCTTTCGTCCATTTCCCGCTCATTCAGCGAATCAATTGCCAGCATCACATGGGTAGTGACCGTGTATTTAATCGTGATGGCCGTGACACAGCCCATCGCCGGCAAACTCGGTGATATGTACGGAAACAAAAAAATGTATTTATGGGGCGTCGGCCTTTTTCTCATCGCATCATTGGGGTGCGCCCTCTCGCCAAGTCTTTTCTTATTGATTTTCTTCCGGGCGCTTCAGGCTGCCGGCGGCGCTTTGCTTACGCCAAACAGCATCGCCATCATTCGCCATGTCGTGTCTGAAAAACGTCTTCCGAAAGTATTCGGCTTTTTCGGCCTCGGTGCCGGGCTGGGCGCGGCTCTCGGTCCGTTTATCGGCTCTCTTTTAATTGAGAGCTTCAGCTGGCATTCGATCTTTTGGGTCAACATTCCGTTTCTTGCGATCGCACTCGTGACGGCATTAATGATGTTTCCTAAATATAAAGAAGAAACGTCCGACGCTCCGCTTGATATCATCGGGTCCGTTTTGCTTGCCGGAAGCATTGTGTCTATTATTCTTCTGACGAAAAATGAAAGCTCTTTGGGCTATTGGGTGTACGCGCTGCTCATTCTCGTATTTGTTCCGCTATTTTTCAGACGGGAGCTGCGCACGAAACATCCGATTATTGATTTTGATCTATTTAAAAACACGACATTTACGAGCGCCAATCTGTCGGTTCTGTTAAGCAATTTAATGATGTACGCCGTTTTATTGATTATGCCGCTCTTTATGACCGGCCACTTCAGCATGAACACGTCGCACAGCGGCATGGCGCTGTCAGTCTTTTCTGTTTTCATGTCCGCCAGCAACTGGGGCGGAGCTCAGCTGCATCAGAAATGGGGCGCGCGAAGAATGATTTTTCTGTCCTTCGGGCTGATGGCCGTAGCCAATCTCTTATTTTTGCTTTTGGTTTATTCCCATTCCGTTCCGTTTCTTATGGCATCGCTTATTGTAGGAGGCATCGCGTCAGGTGCGGGGCTGACGAGCATGCAGGTATCTTCTCTTGCAACGGTAGAACCGGGCATGTCCGGCATCGCATCCGGGATTTTTTCCACCTTCCGTTATTTCGGAAGCATTATTTCTTCAGCACTGATCGGTTTAATCTCCGGGTTTCATATTCTGTTTATCATATTGATCGGAGTTTCTGTGATCGGCTTGTTCGTATCGCTTGGAATTAAGTCCGGGGAAACCGTTCAGACGAAAAAAAGCCATTCGGCATAACGAAAAAGGTTCCGTAAGCATCTGCTTTCCGGAACCTTTTCTAGTTTTCCTTCTTCATTTTCTCTCTCAAAGTGTCACCGCACTCCCCCGATGCATAGAGTATCGCAATGCGGTTTTGCTCTATGAGATTCTTTTTATTTAAAAGAGAAAAGGGGAATGTAAATCGCTAAGAGCTCAGATCAAGTTCGGCCGCTTGCGCCGTAATCCGGCCGTAAAAAAAGCCCGGCCGCCGTGTTGTTAGCGGCACCAGGCTTTTTATATGTGATTTTTCATAATTAATAAAACTGAAAGCTTATTATTTCCAATGTTTTTTCTTAATTTTTTTCATAATTCTCCTTACTAAAACCTACCTAAAACAATTATTGAATATTACTTTTATAATTAAGCAAAATTAAGTAACAATCATTGAAGGATTCTCAGACTGATAAAATTTATTTTAAATATAATATTTCAAAACACATTCAAACTGTACAAAGAAAAGAAAGTCTAAATTTTTATTTTTGGAACTTGATTGGGACAAGAAAGTCTAAACCAAAATCTTTTTAGATTTATATAATAACACGTCTGTCGATTATCCAAATTATACCAAAAAAAAAAAAAACGAATGCAAAAGAGAGATTCCTCTTTTACAATGTAAGTTACCACACCAACATTGACGAAACGAGGAATCTCTCATGAACAAGAATAAGTCTCTGTATCTTTAACAATAGTATTTACAATATCATTAGGATACCGATTCAAAAAAAAATGTTCTCCTTTAAACTTATGAAATTTCACGTTTCCTTCAACAACTTCACTCCATTTATGCATTTCATTGATATGAGTCGAAAAATCGCTATCCGCATAAAAAACGCTTACTCCACAACTTATTTTTTCTGCTTTGGGCTGAAACTTATAATTGTCCAAAATTATAAAATCTGCTCGCAAAATCGGAAGAAACATATCCATAATCTCTTTTGTATAAAACTCCTCTGGTATTCCCCCATATTGTTCCACCTTTGTCAAGAAAGTTTCATTAGTCATATTTTCAATGTCTTCTCTCTTTTCAAAAATATGTGGAGCATCTCGCCCAGAAAAAAACAGATTCCTTGGTTCCTTAGTTCCCATTTGCTTAAGTTTATAATATATCTCATAAGTCAATAAGGCTCCCATGCTGTGTCCAAATATAACATATTCATCGTCATATTCTAATTGTTCACTTATTCTTTTGGCGATATCTTCACTTGCTTCACCAACAGACTGGTAACAAGGCTCTGTGAATCGAGTTCCTCTTCCAGCCAATTCACATATACACAATTCATATCTATCCGGCAGTAGTTTTTTCCATTCATAATATGCATTTACCGACGCTCCAGCATATGGAATAGGAAATACTTTTATTTTATTTATTTCACTCACTCCTATGTTCAACTTGAGCCCACTATCATTACTATATAAACCTATAAGTATTCAAGATACATTTAATTGTACTTCTCTATCTCTCGCTGCTCTGCCAGCAACAAATTCACCATATCACTATAGCTATTCAAACCGTCTGTCTGATTATTTGCCTTCAGATATACATCATTTACATTTCTTGAAATACTTGAAATAACACCCTCATACTTATCCCGGTACTGCTCATTTTGTTCTATATCATGCTGCACCGCCTTGGACAGACTGGACATTATGTCAGACGCCTGATCTGGATCCACTTTCTTTAGCTCAGATATAGAATAATCAAATGCTAGAAAAAAACCACTGTAAAGTATCATTGGATCATCCTGCCGCTTACATGCCAGATATGCTATAAAATTTGCCTCATCCTCATGCATGAAACCACTCTGATGTGCCAATTCATGTGCCATAGTAGCAGGCACCAAAAAAACTGGCACATTAACATTGATATTGGATTCATAAGTAAAAGGGACAAAAATACCATGTATCCCTGCATGCGACATTAGTTTTGACATCACCACTGGTTTTGGTGTTGAATATGAATGCTCCAAAACAGGATATTTCTTTGATAACATTTGCATCGAGAACACTGCGTGTTGTGCATAATAATCAAAAACCTCTGGTACATGAGCCAAAAGATCAGTATCCGCTAACTTTTCCCTTGCCAATTCCATTTCAACGGCAAGCGACTTACTCAATTTGACCAGTTCCTCCTTGCTGTAGTTCTCTTCTTTATATTCGGTATAAGACAAAAAAGAATATCTGTAATAGTTTATTCCACCCAAAATAGTATAACAAAAATATATCACGCTACAGATCGTAACGATTCCTAGAGCACCACGATAAACTACCATCCTACGTGCACCTTTACTCATGATGACCTTGCGCACATAATAAACGATATAAAATAGAAAAAGTAACACAACCAACACGACGAGCCATTCACTAACAGAAAATGTGACCCAAGAAGGTACAAATCCTACTATTTTTGACAATAACGGATATACAGACCTACTGTATTTCTCCGCCCAATCCTGATGGTTCTGCGCGTATTTTGTCAGTATATAAGCTATAACTCCAAGTGAGATCAACGGCAATCTCTTAAGTAAAAGCTTTTTTATAATGTACTCCCCCTATCCAACATAACCATTATAATCAGTTATTCTTAATATATATCCTGCTAAAGATTCATCTTCTAAAGGTTTTGGAGTTAGCAATAACCTTTCCAAAAGCCATACCTCTCCTTCATTTATTTTTTTATTATTTTCAAAATAAAACAGCTAAGAAAATATAATTTTCTTAGCTGTTTTATTTTGAAATCTAGTTTAGGAGTTCTTGAAACTATTCCGAATAATTATGAAAAATCACATTATAATGCTGTCATTTCTTCGTGCTCGTGTTCATCCTGCACGAATAAAATACCTAATTCATGATGTTCGCCTTCATAGGACGCGCGCTGATCAAACCGGATCTCACCGTTCAGGCCGATGATCTCCATTTTTACAAATGCGCGGTTTTTTTGAAGTGCTTCATAAAAATCCGATACATGCTTCACGGGGATGCCGTTTACTTTCGTAATAATCTCACCGATCTTCAGCTCAAGATCGTCCGCGGGTGTATTCGGAATGATGCCGAGCACCATTAAGCCCTGATCCCGCTTAGAGAAATAAAACGGAGCCGCGTTATCGTTCAGCCGCTGTCTCAATGATAAAAACAGGCGTCCGAGCACCGCAATACAAGCGGCAGCTCCGGCAAGCGGAGTCCACCAAAGGGCAGCTGCCCCGAATGCGGTCACGATAACCCCGAGAATCATGACGCGTTTCGCCGTTATCCTTATGCTGACTTCCGGAAGTGACCCCTGCACACGCTGTCCGAAGCCGGCGATATAAGGAATCCAGATCAAATGGAAAGAGCCGCCCGGCACGGTAAAGACAGGCCACCAAGAAAGGTGTGACTCAAGCCCGCTGCCCGGCACCAATAAGAAAAGCGGAAGCAGCCATGCGCGATTCGCCAATTGTCGGCCGATGGGCAGGCCTCTGTTGCTGACGACAAGCGCCGGAGATGTTTTCAGATGCGCTGAACGGCAGGCAGCCGCTCCCTCCGTGATAATCAAAAGGCCCATAAACACGGCCGCCGACGCCCAATTCACACCGAATGCCTGCGGAAACCGATCCGCAAACGGCACTGTGTGGGTATACTGAAGGATAAACGCAATGAACATGCCGGCGCTGACAATATAAGCTGAGGACAGCCAATTCATACGGAACGTCAGCGAAGCCAAAGCCGTCACGGCCGCGATTATGCCGAGAAGACCGAATGGAATCGAAATTCCCAGTCCAAAAAATAATATGGAGAGAAGAATACCCGGTATAAGTCCTTTTATGTATGTAAAGATAAGCTCGTCATACATATCCGCGATTTTTGTATGAAACGTATGGCGTTCACGTTTGATCCGCAAATATCCGCATGCGAGACTTATGATGATAAAAAACCAGAACATCGGGTGCAAAAAAAACAGACCGATACTTTTCAGAAGTTCAATTCCCCATTGAACAGACACTGCTTTCACCGCCTCAAGCCAAACATTTTAATTCTATTCTACCAAATAATCATTGGCTTGAATATCTCAAACGTCTATCTCTCTTCCGTCATCCACAGCGTTACATTTGAGAGAGAGAAATCTTTCAGATAGTGGTCAACCTCCACCTCGATCACGCCGCTGATCAGAAGCATGGACCGCTTAATATCCGTCAGATTGATTCCTAAACGTTTATGGTTTTTCATTAAGTAAGTGAAATAATGCTTCGCACACTCTTCATTGATTTCGTGAACGCATTCAACATTTGTGTAATTGACCAGGTATCTGCTGAACAGCATAAGAAGACTTAGTGCTTTTGTTGATGAAAATGTGACGTCTTTTGTTCTGTCTTTTAGTTGTTCCACTAATTCATAATATTTTTTTTCACGCACAATACTTGCCCTCTTCAATTGTGAACCCCCATTTTTTTATCCAGATAAGCACGGGTGATTACAGCTGCCGTGCTGAAGCGCCGCAAACACTTCTGCTTTCGATACTGAAATGCAGCTGCCAAACTAAAACTGTTCTCTATTAGAACCTTCTTTTATTGTAAGAACTAAAACTGACTGAGGCAACTTTCAAAAGTTTCATTTTGAATACATATTAACTCGGCATAAAGTCTCTCTTCTCTATAAATATCGGGTAATGTTTGTCCTTTATAAATGTTTAAATGTGAAAATTTTTTTAATATCTTGTCAAAACCGTCATAATTATATGCCTTTTGGTTCATTTTTTACGAATGACAAAAGAAACAGGAGACGCAAAAAACGCCTCCTTTTCATTTATTTTACAAATAATGATTTTAACGCCATTTGCAGCTGCAAATCATTTTTTTCGTCAGATTTCTTCTCATTCATCAGCTGATTCATTTTTTCCGCTGTCTTTTTATCAATGACTGCTGTTTTATCAAGCTTGTACCGGTCTTGAAACGCCAGAACGGCTTTTTTCATTGGTTTGCTGAAATAGCCGTCCGCTCTGCCCGGGTCGAAGCCTAGGCCTTTCAGCAGGATTTGGGCGTGTTTGACATCCGCGCTGTTCATATCAGGCTGAAGCGGCTGTTTCAGCTGAAGCGGTCCCGCCGCAAAATAATCCGGCTGGCTCACGGCGATTGTCGGAGCAATGCCTTTTTTGTGAATCCAATTGCCTTTCGGTGTCAGCCATTTGTAAAGCGTCAATTTAATGTTGCTCCCGTCTCCCATAGGCACGGCCTGCTGAACCGTTCCTTTACCGAAAGAAGTGTCGCCGACAACGTCATAATGTCCCGCTTCTTTTAACGCGCCCGCAAGAATTTCTGAAGCGGAGGCGCTTCCTTTATCTGTTATAATATTGACGGGATACGGCTTCTTATGTTTTAAGGTTGAGAAATATTGTTTTTTATCGCCGTTACGCTCCGCAATTTGGATATACGGCATGTCTTTTGTGATGAAATGCTTTAAAATTTGTTCGACGCTTTGAAGGTAGCCGCCGGGATTCCCCCTTACATCAAGGACGAGACCGTCAATCCCTTGTTTTTCAAGCTTTTTCAGCGCCGCGGCGAAGTCCTCGGCGGTATGCTCGGAAAATGTCGATATGCCGATGTAGCCGACATGATGACCGCCTGATTCTTTGCGGGAAGCAAATACGGTTTCAAGCGGGATTTCCGCTCTTTTAATCCGGAATGACAGCTGTTTTTCAGTACCCGGACGCTGTATTTTAATAGAAACCTTCGATCCTTTTTTTCCTCTGATTTTCAGCACGGCTTCGTTTAAATCTTTCCCGTTCATTGACACGCCGTTTATACTGATGATTTCATCATTCGGCTTGAGGCCCGCTTTTTCCGCCGGAGATTGCTTAAACGGTGATACGATAATGATTTTATTGTCTTTCATACCGACTTCAGCGCCGATCCCTTCGAAAGAAGAATCAAGAGAATCGGAAAACTGCTTAGCGGTCTGCTTGTCCATATAAACGGAATAAGGGTCGTTTAATGTAGACAGCATCCCCTGAATCGCTCCTTCAAGAAGCTTTTCTTTATCTACATTTTCCACGTATTCGTTCGAGATCAGCTCATATGCTTTTTCGATTTTTTCCATTGCCCGGCTTCTTTCTGCGTCTGATGAATTCGGCTGTGCCGCCCCGGCAATATGGGCTCCGCCGCACATCATGCTTAGGGCCGCTATCACTGCGATCATTTTCTGCTTCATCGTTTACCTCCTCTTAGTCCTTTTACGAAAACCTGGAGATAGTATGTGTAAATTGCAAAGAATTCATGTAACGGCAACAAAAAAATGAAAATGCGAGATTGTTTCATATATATGGGTGACGTATAATATTTTGTATGCAATTCATTATATATACAGGAGAATGCGATATGAAAATAAAATTATCGATTTTATCCGCGGCGGTTCTGGCCGCAGGCATTACCGCCTTTGTCTGGCCAAAAACAGAGGCCAATGAGAAAACGCAGACGGACGCCCTGTATGTTTCTCCCGCAGGCAGCGACCAAAATGAAGGAACGAAAGAAAAGCCGTTCCGCACATTAAAACATGCGGCTGAAAAGTCAGAGGCCGGAACAACCGTATTAATTCGGGAAGGGACATATGATGAAACGTTTGAAGTAAAGCACAGCGGCACGGCCGAAAAGCCGATTACATTTCGGAACTATCAGAATGAGCATGTCGCCATCAGCGGCAAATCTGCGCCAAAAAGCGATTCTGAAACTCCGTTAATTCAAATCCGCAATAAACAGTACATTACCATTCACGGCATTACGCTTGAGAATCTCTCCGTATCATCAGAAGATGCGACGGCCATGGGGATCTGCGTCACCGGATCAAGCAGTCATATCAACATTGACGGCAACCATATCCGGAACATTAAAACCACGGCTGATGAAGGAAACGCACACGGCATCGCATTTTACGGCACAGGCGCCATGAAGGATGTCAGCATCACAAATAATACGGTTGAAAAACTGACGCTCGGCGCAAGCGAAGCGGTCGTGCTGAACGGAAATGTTGACGGATTTAAGATTGCCGGCAATACCATCCGGGACAATAACAATATCGGGATTGACGTGATCGGATACGAAGGAACATCCAAGCAAAACGACTATGCGCGAAACGGCATCATTGAAAACAATACGGTGAGCCATAACTCTTCTTACGGAAATCCCGCTTACGGAGATGAATATTCAGCGGGCGGTATTTACGTTGACGGCGCAGAACATGTGGACATTAAGAAAAACACCGTTTACAACAATGACCTTGGGATTGAAGCCACCTCTGAGCATAAAGGGAAATACGCACGAGATATCCGGATCACGGATAACAAGGTGTACGGCAATGCTTACACCGGTATTTCAATCGGAGGCTATGACACGAAACGCGGCGGCACCATCAATTCGGTGATCGCTCACAACATCATGTACCGAAATGACACGAAGGACCTTGACGGCGGCCAGCTGCTCCTGCAGTACGGCACAAAAGGGAACACGATCGAAAAAAACATCATGACGGCAAGCGATTCACGGATTTTTATCGCAAATGATTTTACGAAAAACGAAGAAAATACCGTTAATCATAACGTCTATCACAAAGAAGAGGGAAAAGACGGTATCTGGAATTGGAAGAACAGAGAATATGATTCATTCACAGCGTACCGAAAAGGAACGGCAAACGATTCGGATTCCATTTATGCGGACCCGATGTACCGAGACGAATCGTCTTATGACTTTACATTAAAGCCCGGATCACCGGCCCTGCCCGTCATTCAGTAACGAGACCATTAAAAAAAGCCAGTCTATATCAGACTGGCTTTTGTATTTATACACGAAGGAATTTCCGGATGGAAGTCAGACTTCCCCATACCCCGATCACCGCGCCGATCAGAATGAGCACAAGTGATACTTGGAACACAAACGGACTGTACGGCAGAAGTGAAACAAATGATCCCTGAACTTTCGGGGCCACCCAAGCGACCATCGACTGGTACGTACTCAGCACGAGAGCGATCGGTATGACAGAACCGAATACCCCCAGCAGCAGTCCTTCCAGGAAGAACGGCCAGCGGATAAACCAGTTTGTCGCGCCGACAAGCTTCATGATTTCAATCTCTTTTCTTCTGGCGAAAATCGTGATTTTAATCGTATTCGAAATTAAGAACATCGCCGTGAACAGAAGGCCGATGATTAACGCAATCCCGATGTTGCGTGACACCCCGACGATCTTAAACAGACGGCTGACTTCTTCTTTCCCGTATGTCACTTTATACACATGATCAAGCTTCTCAATTTTTTTCGCGACTTTCGGCGTATCATGCGGATCTGTCGTTTTGACGATAAACGCGTTGTTCAGCGGGTTTTCCTGATCTTGCATTTTCATGGCCTTTCCGCTGTCGCCGAAGCTTTTGACCAATTGATCAAGCTCTTTATCTTTAGATGAAAACTCTACGCTTTGGATACCCGAGATGTCTTTAATCTCATTCTGCAGCGTATCCTGCGTTTTCTTATTTGACGTCAGATCGATTAATACTTTAATTTCCACTTCTTTTTCAGCATTTTTAGCCATGTTGTTTAAGTTCAGCATAATGACTAAAAACACGCCGACCAAAATCAATGTAACGGTAACGGCACTGATGGATGCAAATGTCATCCACGTGTTTCTTCCGAGAGACTTAAAACTCTCACGCAAATGGCGCCCGAGAATTTTAATCATAAGAACCATACTCCCCTCTTGACTCATCACGCACAATAATTCCGTCTTCGATCGCGATGACCCGTTTCTTCATGGTGTTTACTATTTCTTTATTGTGTGTCGCCATCACGACGGTCGTTCCGCGGTTATTAATCTCTTCCAGTGTCTTCATCACTTCCCATGATGTTACCGGATCAAGGTTGCCCGTCGGTTCGTCAGCTATCACGACGTCAGGATTGTTGACGATGGATCTTGCGATGGAAACACGCTGCTGTTCTCCTCCGGAAAGCTGGTCGGGAAACTGCCGCGCTTTATGCTTCAGCTGCACAAGATCGAGCACTTCGAGCACGCGTTTTTTAATGACTGACTGCTGCTCTCCGATAACCTCAAGCGCAAACGCTACGTTTTCAAATACCGTCAATTTCGGAAGAAGTTTGAAATCCTGGAAAACAACACCTATTTTACGCCGCACGAAAGGAATCTCTTTTTCTTTCACAGCCGCGAGATCTTTATGATTAATCAATATTTGCCCTTTTGTCGGTTTTTCTTCTCTGTAAATCATTTTAATAAAAGTAGATTTACCGGCTCCGCTCGGTCCTACGACATATACAAATTCTCCGGGATGAATCATGACTGACAGCCCGTTAATCGCTTTTACACCGTTCGGATAGGATTTATATACTTCTTTCATCTCTATCATGAAATCACCTAATCTTTTATTTATGTCTTGCAGCCATAGAGTTCGCAAACGTACAGCGGTTTATGGCCGATTCGTCAGGAAACAGATGAAAAATCTGAAAGTTCCTTTTCCTCAGTACACTTCATTATACGTCAAATTTAGACATATTACTATTACAGTTTCTTTTCATTCCCAGACCGAGAAAAAACCTTGCCCCTATAACAGGCAAGGTTTTTCTGTTATTTTTTCTGTGACAGCCATTTTGCGATCTTCGCGGCTTCCTCATCATTTACAAGATGGCTCGGCATATTGCCGCGTCCGTTTTTAATGATGCTTTCAATTTTAGCTTCATCATACTTCCCGCCGACTTCCTGTAAATTCGGACCTCCGCCGCCTTCTAAGTCTTTACCGTGACAGCCGATACAGCTTTGCTGATAAAGTTCTTCACCCGCTGACGCAGATGCTTTTGATCCGCCTGAGCTGTCAGAGCTTTCTTTTTTCGATTCATTGGATCCGCCGCATGCCGCCAGCAGGACGGACATGGTCAGAACCAGCGCCAGCAGCGCCCATTTTGATTTCATATGTAAGATGCACCCCTTCGCTATTATAACCTCGTTCACGCGCGTTTGAAACCCTCGCCGAGCACCTCGCTTGCGTCTGCGACAATGACAAAGGCTGACTCATCAATTTGTTTGACGATTTGTTTCAGTTTTGTGAATTCGGTCTGACCGACGACACACATTAAGATCGGCCGGTCATGTTCCGTATACCCGCCGACTGCGGAGATCTTCGTCACACCCCTGTCGATTTCTTTAAACACAGCCGATCTGACTGCTTCTTCATGCTGCGTAATGATTAAAGCCATTTTGGAGCGGTTGAACCCGACCTGCACGACATCAATCGTTTTGCTCGAAATAAATACCCCGAGCATCGCATACAGCCCCTGCTCCACTCCGAAAACGAGCATCGCGCTCAGCACAATTAATCCGTCCATGATGGCAAGGCACGTTCCCAGCGACAGCCCCGTGTATTTGTGAATGATCTGCGCCGCCAGAGCCGTTCCCCCTGTTGAGCCTTTGCCGAGATACACGATGCCGATTCCCGTTCCGATCCCGACGCCTCCGAAAATCGCCGCCAGCAGTTCATGGGTCGTCGCGGCAGGCAGATCTCTTGTTAAAAAGACGGCGAGCGGCAGAACGATGGAACCGACCAGTGTCTTCATTCCGAACTTCCCGCCGAGAATGATCACTCCGGCGATAAACAAAGGGATGTTAATAATCCACTGCACGTAAGCCGGTTCAAAACCAAACGTTTCTAAAATGGTGCTGATCCCGCTTACTCCCCCCGCTGCTATACGGTTCGGCAGCAAAAATACGTTAAACACGACCCCCGTAATCGCCGCGCCGATCATGATATATATGTAATCTTTGATCAGACGGAGCGGCTTATTGTGATTCACATCCATGCAAAATCCTCCGTTCTCCGATTTTCTCTCGATAGCATTTTAAGTCTTCCCGGCTTAGAAGTAAATAACAGCCAAATACCGTATTAATTTGCTAAAGCGCTGTTGTGAAAAATGGAAAAAGAGAACGGATAAAAAAAACACACCTTGCCAAAGGCAGGTGTGTTCCCGGATTACGACAGTTTAGAACGTAAATAGGCGTCAATGAAGATATCGATATCTCCGTCCATAACCGCCTGCACGTTCCCCATTTCCGTATTGGTGCGGTGGTCTTTCACCATGGAGTACGGATGGAAGACGTACGAGCGGATTTGGCTGCCCCAGCCGATTTCTTTCTGTTCGCCGCGGATTTCGTCAAGCTCCGCCTGCTGTTCTTCAATTCTGCGCTGATACAGCTTCGCTTTGAGCATTTTCATCGCCCGGTCGCGGTTTTTGATTTGTGAGCGTTCCGTCTGGCACGTGACGACTACATTTGTCGGCAGGTGGGTGATCCGAACGGCTGAATCAGTCGTATTGACGTGCTGTCCGCCGGCACCGCTCGCCCGGTACGTATCAACTTTAATATCTTCGGTACGAATATCAATGTCGATTTCTTCATTGAATTCAGGCATGACTTCACATGACACGAATGACGTGTGACGGCGGCCTGATGAATCAAATGGAGAAATCCGCACGAGACGGTGTACGCCTTTTTCCGCTTTTAAATAGCCGTATGCATTGTGACCTTTAATAAGCAGTGTGACAGACTTAATTCCTGCTTCATCTCCCGGGAGATAATCAAGCGTTTCAACTTTGAAGCCGCGTCTTTCCGCCCAGCGGGTATACATTCTGAGCAGCATGGAACCCCAGTCCTGAGATTCCGTACCGCCGGCGCCCGGGTGAAGTTCTAAAATCGCGTTATTTTTGTCATATGGTTCACTGAGCAGCAGCTGAAGCTCAAATTCATTCAATTCCTTCGTTAATGACTTCAGCTCTTTCTCAAGCTCTTGCTGAAGGTCCTGGTCAGGTTCTTCTTTTAAAAGATCATGTGTCATTTGCAGCTCTTCGTGAGACTCGCTCAGCTGATGGTAGGAGTTCACGTATTCTTTCAGACCGTTCGCTTCGTTGATGACGGTTTGGGCCTTCTGCTGGTCATTCCAGAATTCCGGTTCCGCCATCTTTTCATCTAATTCTGCAATGCGGGCTTCCTTTGATTCGAGGTCAAAGAGACCCCCTGAAGTCCGCTAAACGAGAAGCCATATTTTCGAGCTCTGCCCTGATTTCTGATAATTCCATTCCATTCACCTCATTAAAAGATCCGGGGCGCCATAAGACGCAGACCCGGTCATGTTCGCTTCATACAGTCCAGACTATTCTGTCCGGCCGCAGCAATTTTTATATTTTTTTCCGCTTCCGCAATGGCAAGGCGCGTTGCGTCCGATATCCACAACTTTGCGGACCGGCGCTTTTTTCGCTTGTTTGGCCTCATCGCCGTCCTGCGGCTGATGAGCCGTCGTTTGGCCCTGAACAACTTCTTCGCGTTCCAGATTGCTTTCAATCTCGGCCTTCATGACGAATTTCGCAACTTCGTCCTCAATGGACTCAATCATGTGCTCAAACATTGCGAAGCCTTCCATTTGATATTCACGCAGCGGATTTGTCTGCGCATAAGCGCGAAGGTGAATTCCTTGACGCAGCTGATCCATCGCATCAATATGATCCATCCATTTTGAATCAACGGCACGCAATACGATGACTTTTTCAAATTCACGCATCTGCTCTGTACCGAAATTCTCTTCTTTTTCATTATATTTCGTCATGATGCGGTCCATGATCATCTCATGCATTTCGTCCGGTTCTTTTCCGAAGATATCGCTCTTTTCAAGCGCGCCTTCATCAAGATACGTTGTATTCACCAGCTCCACGAGGCCGTCAAGATTCCATTCTTCCGGAAGCTCCTCTTTCGGCGTATAAGCGGCAATCGCACGCTCCAGAGAAGACTTGATCATGCCTTCCACAATGTCGCGCAGGTTTTCAGAGTCAATGACTTCAAAACGCTGCTTGTAAATGACTTCGCGCTGCTGACGGAGCACGTCGTCATATTGAAGAAGCTGTTTACGTGAATCGAAGTTGTTTCCTTCGACACGTTTTTGAGATGATTCCACGGCGCGTGACACCATTTTGCTCTGAATCGGCGTGGAGTCATCCATACCGAACCGGTCAAGCATCGCCATCGTCCGTTCAGCTCCGAAACGGCGCATCAATTCATCTTCCATTGAAAGATAAAATTGTGTGATGCCCGGGTCTCCTTGACGTCCTGAACGTCCGCGGAGCTGATTGTCAATCCGGCGGGATTCGTGGCGTTCCGTACCGACGACTGCAAGACCGCCAAGCTCTTTTACGCCTTCGCCGAGTTTAATGTCGGTTCCGCGTCCCGCCATGTTGGTCGCAATCGTGACAGCGCCTTTTTGTCCCGCTTCTTCAATAATCTGAGCTTCACGCTCATGGTTTTTGGCATTCAGCACCTGATGCGGAATCCCTTTGTTTTTCAGAAGTTTAGAAATCAATTCAGACGTTTCAACGGCAACCGTACCGACAAGAACCGGCTGTCCGGTCATGTAGCGCTGGGCGACATCCTCCGCCACCGCCTTGAATTTCCCTTCCATTGAGCGGTAGATCAAGTCCGGACGGTCGTCACGGATGACCGGCTGGTTGGTCGGGATGGATACAACCTGCATGTTATAAATATTGCGGAATTCTTCCTCTTCCGTTTTTGCGGTACCGGTCATACCGGCCAGCTTCTCGTACATACGGAAATAGTTTTGGAACGTAATCGTCGCCAATGTCATGCTTTCATTTTGAATCTCCAGGCCCTCTTTCGCCTCAATCGCCTGGTGAAGACCTTCGCTGTAGCGGCGTCCTTTCATCAGACGGCCGGTGAAGGAATCAACGATGACGACCTGGCCGTCCTCAACAACATAATCCACGTCTTTCTGCATCGCCGCATGGGCTTTTAAAGCCTGGTTGATATGGTGGTTCAAGGCCACGTTTTTGACATCAAACAGGTTGTCGATGCCGAACGTTTTTTCAGCCTTCGTCATTCCTTCTTCCGTCAGCTGAACGCCTTTCGTTTTGACGTCATACGTATAATCCTGATCTTTCTTGAGTGTGCGGACAAACGCATTTGCCTGCACGTACAGTTTTGTGGACTTCTGAGCTTGTCCGGAAATAATCAATGGCGTTCTCGCTTCATCGACTAAAATTGAATCAACTTCATCAATAACGGCAAAATGAAGCGGGCGCTGCACCATTTGTTCTTTATAGAGCACCATGTTGTCACGCAAATAATCAAAGCCGAGTTCATTGTTCGTTGAATACGTGATATCGGCTGCGTAAGCTTCGCGTTTTTCGTCTTTTGACATCGAATTCAGGTTCAGGCCGACTGTAAGCCCGAGAAACGCAAAGATTTCTCCCATTTGCTGGGCATCACGGCTCGCCAGATATTCGTTGACCGTTACGACGTGAACGCCTTTTCCCGTCAAGGCATTTAAATACACGGGAAGCGTAGACGTCAGCGTTTTCCCTTCCCCTGTTTTCATTTCGGAAATGTTCCCCTCATGAAGGGCGATGCCCCCCATGAGCTGCACTTTAAACGGGAACATGCCGGTTACGCGGCGGGAAGCTTCACGAACGACGGCAAACGCTTCGACAAGAAGGTCATCCGTCGTTTCTCCTTTTTCAAGCCGCTCTTTAAATTCTGCCGTTTTATTTTTAAGCGCCTCGTCAGAGAGATTTTCATAATCTCCTCTTACGGCATCAATGTCATTTGCTATTTTTTCGTATTTGTTCAGCGCACGTTTGGTCGGATCAAACATTTTATTTAAAATCCCAAGCATCTATAACGCTCCTCTATGTTCACATGCAGATTTTGCATGGAATAAATGATAATTTTCTGTCCATGTATACCTCTCATTATCATAACATACCTTTTGCTATTTCCAAAGAATTTGCAGATAAAGATAGAGAAAAACCTTCCGCGCGTTCACGGAAGGCTGGATGGGTTTATTCAGTCGGTTCAATTAATCCGTATTTGCCGTCATTTCTGCGGTAAACGACATTTGTGAGATTCGTCTCCGCGTTGGTGAATACGAAGAAATTATGTCCGAGCATATTCATTTGGAGAATCGCTTCTTCATTATCCATCGGTTTTAAATTAAAACGCTTTTGACGGACAATTTCCGGGCTGTCATCTTCAATTTCGTCCTGAACCGCTACGCCCGTATCAGCAGCGCTGCCGTTCTCGAAATAATGTTTCGGAAGACCCTGCTCGCGGAATTTTCGGTTGACTTTTGTTTTATGCTTTCGGATTTGACGTTCCAGCTTGTTTGTTGCGAGATCAATTGCATTGTACATATCCTCGTTATGCACTTCAGAACGAAGCGCCAGATCAGTCATCGGAATAGTGACTTCAACTTTGGATTCCTTATCGTTATAGAATTTTAAGTTGACGTTCACATCGGCATTGACGCTCTGCTCGAAATATCGTTCCAGCTTGCCGATTTTTCTCTCCACATGATCCTTTAACGCAGGTGTAACCTCAATGTTTTCTCCTCTGATATTGTAGTTCATCAAAGAACGCCTCCCTTTATCTAAGGATATGTAACTATTTCTCTTTTACCCCTTCTGATCCCTGCTGAAACGTTAAAATAATGTGTAAATTCGGTGAACGACGACGAATGGTGTCGGTTTTATCCGGCAGCGTCCGGCAGGATTATAAGTATATGCAAAGGACGCAGGCAAAAGACCTGCCGCTTGCAGCAGGTCTAGTGAAGAACATACGGTTTGATGCAGTCGTGCGTCTGCTCCATCCATAGCTTATAATGCGGCAGAAAGATGGTTTTTAAAAACTCCTGAAAAGGGGCGGACGGGAAATCATAATCATTTAACATGCTGAAATCCTGAAAGATCTCGTCAAATGAGCGGATCGCCGTCTCCACGCATCGGCACTCAATGATAGACAACAGAAGCGCATGAGAAGAATCGAGATGAAAAAAAGCCTGAATCAAATCGTTGTAAATCCGCTCGCCCTCCGTCTTAAAAAAATCGTCCTGCGTGTCCAACAGGTAGCAAAGCCCCTCATCAATCGTAAAAAGAAGCTGGTAATAGGCTGACACCAAATGGTAATCGTTCAAACTTCTCAAAACACTCACCTATTTGCGTTTGTCGTAATAACGGCCGTCACTTGTCGTTTGCTGATACGGATTGAAATACGTATTATGGTAGATTCGTTTTTTCTTAAGCGTTTTTATTTCATTTCGGATGCCATCCTGAATCCGTTTCACTTCGCCGGTAATCAGACGGTCCATCGCGGCCACCTGCTGAAGCAGCGTTTTTTCTTCTTCGGAAAAAGGCGGCTTTATGCCCGCAAGCATCTCCTCCCTTTTCTCCGTAAATGCCGTAACGCTGCTGATGAGGCCGTCGCTTTCCGGGGCGTCCTTCAGTGCGGCGTACATGTTCTTCGTTTCGTTATACAAAGAAAAGACATTGCTGTTCATCAGGCAAGGCCGCCCGCGCCATGGCTGTTTTTCCGTTCACTCTGCATGGCCTGCTTCCACGTGTCGCGAAATTCAGTAACGAGCTTTTCCGCTTCATCTAAAAACTCTCCGTTATTCTGCACGTTCGCATCGATCAGCCGGCGGCGGATGTAATCATAAATGGATGACATCTGCTCGGAAATCTCAATCTCCCGGTTTAACGTGATGCTGAGCTCTTGAATGATGTTTTGCGCCTTTACGATATTTTCATTTTTGGCTTCAAGGTTGTTTTGCTTCATCGCCTGCCTTGCCAGCTTAATGAATCGCAGGCAGCCGTTATAAAGCATAAGGGTCAGCTCTTCCGGAGCGGCTGTAAAGACGGATGTCTGCTGATAAGCAGCAAAAGGATTATTTATTGCCATTTTTATAAAACCTCCAAGGTTATGATGTTGAAGATCCTAACATTGACGTGAGATATGAAGATTGGCTGTTCAATTTCTCCAATGCCGTATCCAGTGCGCTGAACTTTTTATAATATCTCGTCTCGATGTCATCCAGCTTCGTTTTCATATTGGAAATATTTGTTTCTATTTCATCCAGGCTTTTTCCGATGGCAAAGCTGGTTGATACCGAGCTTTCCGTACCCGCCTGTTTTGAAATTTGAATCTGCATTTTATTTAATGTGTCTTTTAATCTCCGGGCAATCCCCTGTTCCTCCGGGTTTTTGGTTTTCGCTGTATCAGGGCTGTCTGCATTAAACAGTTTAGCCACGAGAGCAGGATTCTCGGTAATTTTCTGTTTCAGTTTCGCTTCGTCTTTAATGACAAGCTTTCCTTGATCCGTATAACTATCAGACGTCTCAATTCCGAAATCGGCAAGCTGATATTTTTTCCCGTCAATCGTAACGGTTGAGTACAGATCAAGCCGCATCTCCGCCAAACCGTTCTGCAGCGTGCTGTCACTCCGTAATAAACCGCTTTTAGCTTTTGCCTCCCACTGCTCAATCTGCTTATCGGTCATCGCTTCTCTTTGTTCATCGGTTAGCGGCTTATAATCACGGTATTTTGATTCTGTCACCTTCTCGTTTGCGCTTTTAATTAACGTATTGTATTTATCAACGAAATCTTTAATGTTGTTAAAAATGCCGTCCGTATCCGTCGTGCTGTTAATCGTAACCGTTTTATTGCTGTCCGTCACGCTGTTCAGCGTGTATTTGATGCCGTTGATCGTAAAGTTATTGGACGTTTTTGTCATTTCAAGCCCGTTGAACGTAAACTTCGCGTTTTTCCCTTCGGCATTGGCCGTCAGTTCATTTGTTGCATCATCAACGGCAAAACCGAGCTGATCTTTCAGAAAGCTTTTGGTCGCGTCATCACCTGCTGAAAGGGTAAACCCTTCCCCCGTTTTATTGGAAGTGAACGCAATCGTGTCCACATAATCCGAGCCGTTAGAGATTTTCTCTTTTAAAGCCGTCACTCCGAGACCCGAGCTGTTCAGTTTAGAAATGACATCGTCAATCGTATCGGTTGCGGCGATCGTGACGTTTACCTCAGTCGGCTTCGTTTCACCCGGATTTGTGACATTGAATTTCAATGTTTGGCTCTGACCCGAAGTGAAATTGATAGCGCCCGATGATTTATATGTCGTCGGCGTAGCCAGCTGCTGTACAGACATGCTCGTTGAAATATTCTGTTCAGCACTGACAGCCACCGCGCTGACACTGGAATCCGAACTTGTTACTGTTTTTTTATTCCAGTTTGTGGACATCAGCATATTATTAAATGTAGTAGAATACATGTCGGCAATCTGGGTATTCATTTCCCGATAAGCATCGCGCTTCCATTCAAGCGTCTGCTTTTGCTGGTTTAATTTATTAAGCGGCTGCTTTTCGGCATCCATCATTTTTTTCACCAGAGAATCTACATCAAGACCGGAATTAAGGCCTGTGATTCTTGTGACCATATGTACCCTCTCCTTTTCGGCGTTTAGTCGTAGACGGCTCTATGACAACAGTGAGTTTCCGACTGTTTATCATATCACAGCTCCATAAATGTATGATCTTATTCTTATATCGGTCATATTAAAAGGTTTTCAATAATTTAACTGCAAAATATAATGTTTCATTTTGTCAATAGGGTTCTTCGGCATGATGAAGGGGGAAATAGCTGAGGAAATAAAAAAAGACCCTGGAGAACCAGGATCTTTCCGTCATTAACCTTTAAGCAATTGAAGAACTTGCTGAGGCTGTTGGTTAGCTTGCGCAAGCATAGCTTGAGAAGCCTGAGTAAGGATGTTGTTTTTCGTGTACTCCATCATCTCAGAAGCCATGTCTACGTCACGGATACGTGATTCAGCAGAAGTCAGGTTCTCAGAAGAAGTACCAAGGTTGTTGATTGTGTGCTCTAAACGGTTTTGAACCGCACCAAGTTTAGCGCGCTCGCTAGATACTGTGTCGATAGCTGTTTTGATTGTTGTAAGAGCTGAAGACGCAGCTTTAGCTGAAGAAGAGATGTCGATACCTTTTGTTACTTTAGAATCTGCAGCTAATTTTTCAGATGCAACGACTTTACCGTCAGTATCATAATAGCCGGCTGCTTTTGTAACCTTACCATCTGGATCTGTTACTTCATCCGCCCAAGTAGCAGTGCTTTTTCCGTCAGTTGATGTCAATGTATTTTGATCATTGGATACTGTATAAGTCGTACCAACTTTCAGGCTTTCAGAGTCCATTTTATTGATAGACAGGCTCATTGTTTGGCCTTCGTTAGCTCCGATTTGGAACGTCAGGTTTTGCGCAGTTCCGTCAAGAAGTTTCTTCGTGTTGAACTCAGTGTCAGTAGAGATTCTTGTTACTTCAGACGCTAATTGGTCCATCTCTTTTTGAAGCTCAGAACGGTCAGAATCTGTGTTTGTATCGTTAGCTGCTTGTGTAGCAAGCTCGCTCATACGCTGAAGAATGCTGTGAGTTTCGTTCAATGCACCCTCAGATGTTTGGATAAGAGAGATTCCGTCTTGAGCGTTTTTAGACGCCATGTCTAAACCGCGGATTTGAGAACGCATTTTTTCAGAGATCGCAAGACCCGCAGCGTCATCACCAGCGCGGTTGATGCGAAGACCTGAAGATAATTTTTCCATGTTTTTTGCAGCAGAGTTTGAACCTGCATTCAGCTGACGGCTAGTGTTAAGAGCCGCGATATTGTGGTTGATTCTCATTTTGTATTTCCTCCCTGAATTGTTTTTCGCACGTCCTTGTGCATTTGCGCAGCGTCATTTCTGAAGAAAATATTTCCTCTCATTGGCTACAATATATATATCGGATGGCCGCTTCTATTGTTTATATTGAAAATAAAAAAATCCTCACTTTTTTTGTGAGGATAAGTTAAGTAATAAATCAGTATTAAAAGATACGGCTCTGTTGTTCTCTTCCAGGATTGACAAGTAGATTTCTTTCCGGTGAATATCTACGTGCTGAGGCGCTTCAATGCCCAGCTTCACTTGTTCTCCTTCGATGGCGATCACCTTTATTTCAATATCCGGCCCGATCTGAATGGACTCATTCACTTTTCTTGAGAGAACTAGCATGATCCTCCTCCTATCAGATGTTTTGTTTCATAGGAAGCATCATGTAAAATGATTTGTTTCGCCTTCATTTCCTTTTTATTGACGATAATCGGCGCTTTTAAATTGGCGGTCGTTTTTTCAAAAGGCTCTTCCAGCGTTAAAATCGCCATCACTTCGACGTCCTCTATATCTTCAATGTGCAAAAGCTCAAGCGTCGCTTGGTCAATGTCAAATTCGTACCCTTTAAAGAAAATAAACGGACTGGCGACAATAAAGGCGATGTGCTCCTGTTTCACAGACTGCAGCGCCAAAAACGGTGAATCTTCCGACAAAGGAAGAACAACAAATTGAGTCTCTTCATTAAATCCCGGCAGGCCGTTTTCAAATGAGATAATCTGCCCTTCATCTATTCTGATTTCTCCGTGATATTTTGTTTTAATTATCATGCTTCACAATCCTTTACCACTTTCATCTTTTATTCTGCGTTGCCATCATCAACCGAAATCGTCACCTTAGGGTCTTGCATCATATCAATCTGAACTTTCCCCGGCGTATAATTCCATACAGGTTTATTGACGGCTGCTTCAATTGAAGGTTTGCGGGCTTCAATATCAATCGTAAGCTTTGAAGGAATGCAGTCAATGTCGACGAGAAACTGCGCAGGCAGAAAGTCGCTGAATTCGCCGAATGGATCGGGCGGCCTGACATCTGCTGCCTGCCGGGCCATCACATTGCCCGTTTTCTTTTCGATAGCCGCCATTTCCTTCCCTTCCCTGACTGTTTTTGCGATAAACTCGCTGCAGGCTTCAGCACCTTTTTGAGCGGCTTCAGCGTTCAGCTTTTCAAATGATTTGAGATTCAAGTTCTCCCACGCCCTCGTCTGATCAATCGTCAGTTTGGCCGGCGTGCTTTCAATGTTCAGCTCTGCCGGCGGCTGCTCGATTTCCAGGTCAGCGGGCGGCTGTTCCATCTCGATTTCTTCCTTTTGAAAGGTTATACCGATTTTAGCAGGCACACTGTCAATAATCAATCTCGGCATCTGCACAGAGATCCCTCCTGTTTATAGTATTTTAGTAAAAAAAGCGATCTCCCTGTTGTGAGTCGCTTTTTTTATATATTGAAGACGATAGTTATATTATTTCAGGAAGTCGATCAGTGACGGCTGAATGATATTCGCATTCACTGACAGCGCTGCTCTATGAACCGTCTGTTGAGATAAATAATCAACAATTACATCTTCCATTTCTACATCCTCATTATCCGACAATACTTTTTCAGCGGTTGCCGCTTGTGATTCCAATCTTGTCTGAATGAGTTCCAACCGGTTTGTGCGTGCGCCGATATTGGATTTTTCAGCATTCATTTTGTCAGTAAAACCGTCGATATCTGACAGAATTTGATTTGAATCTGCTTCGGACAGCGTGCCTTTGCTTAAAGAAGCTTCTAAGGAGTTGAGAAATTCAAATACATTATCTCCATTTTGTGCGACGCCTCCGAAAGCTGAGTTTGGATCAGAATTCACTTTCAGCACTGCTCCGTTTGAGATGTTGATGTTAACATCCGAAGCACCGGTATAATTCTCATAGTTGTACGTATATGTGCCGTCGGCATTTTCAGTGATCGGCGGGACGTCTGAATTTGTTCCGTTAAACAGATAACGTCCGTTTACCTGAGTATTCGCGACAGAAACGAGCTGCTTTTTCAGCTGGCCGATTTCTGTACCGATTGCTTTCAATTCTGTTTCACCGTTCGAATCACTTTTCGCCTGAACCATCAAATCCCGGATTTTCCCCATAATATCCGTTTCCGAGTTTACGCTTGATTCCGAGTTTTCCAGCCATGTAAAACCTTGCGAAACATTCCGCTGATACTGGTTTACCTGCGCAAGCTGAGTACGGTACTGCATTCCCTTCATTGCGACGACCGGATCATCAGAAGCTTTCGTGATTTTTTTCCCCGTAGACACTTGCTGCTGAAGCCGATCGAGCTTGTCATAACTTGAGCCGATAAATCGAAGAGAATTTTTTGCGATCATCCCTTGAGTTACTCTCATTTACTTATCTCCTATCTTCCTCCGGTGCCCATACCGTTAATAATTTTATCGAATATTTCATCCTGCATCGTTATGATCCGCGCAGCCGCATTATAAGCGTGCTGAAACTGAATCATATTTGTCATTTCTTCATCTAAAGACACTGCACTGACTGATTGTCTCCGTTCATCGGCTGAAAGGGTGTTGCTTTCAGAGTTGTTCATAAGATTGGCCGCTTTTTGTGAATTAACGCCCAGCTTTCCGATAAGGGATTCATAAAAGTCATTAATTGTAGTGGTTTCACCGTTAATAGTCAGCTTGCTGTTCTGTACGGCTGCAAGATTTGTCGCGTTTGTGCCGTCACTTTTTTCTCCGTTTAACGACGCTGCGATATTATCAGTAGACGCAAGGATTTTGTCACTGACTTTTATTTTCGCTGCCGCACCTTTTGCCGGCACCGCTTCACCGCCGCTGAAATCAAAAAATGCTGCACCCTGTTCGCCTGTATAGGTCTTCCCTTTTTCATGAACTGCATTAAACGCGTCAGCAAAGGATAGCGCCATATTGTCAAGAGCCGTCAGCATTTCAGGATAAAGACCTTTTTCTTCTCCGTTTGACATATAGCCGTATGATTCAATAAGACCTAAAAGTGAGCCTTTTCCGGTAAATGCATCCGCATTGACCGTACTGCTGCCGACTGACACACTCGACACGAGTCCGCTGTCCTTGTCGTAGTTGATTTTCATTTCTGAAACTGTTTTTGTGTTACCGTCGAGCAGCGTACCGAGAGAATTGTTGTTCCCGTTCAGCAATTCGACGTTAACCGTGCCCTCAGCAGTCGCCAAGGCATGTCCGCCCGACTTATTATATGAAACTTTTATATTTGCCATAGAAGATAATTGATCAATCAATCTGTCTCTTTGGTCATACAAATCATTAGGGAGCATACCGCTCGGCTCAACTGCCGCTATTTGATTGTTAAGGTCATTCAGCTGATTGAGAATGGAATTGACCTGATCCGCTGTGTTATCCAGGTTCTTTTTAATATCACCCTGAATGTTAGTCAAAGAGGTAGATATATAGTTAAAACTTTCGGCAAGAGATTTCCCCTGCTCCTGCAAAACTGAGCGCGCTCCCGTATTTTCCGGATTCGTCGCCAGATCCTGAAGGGCATTCCAAAACGAACTGAGCGATCCGTTTAATCCGTTATTGTCAAGCTCTTTCATGACGCCTTCCATTTGCGACAATGAATTGGAACGGGCTGTATAGTATCCTAATTTTGTATTTTCAGTTCTGTACTGATAGTCTAAAAAACTGTCTCTGACGCGCTCAACTGAACCGGCTTTTACTCCTGTTCCGATTTGTCCGGCCGTCAGATCACTGTTTTTTGATACTGCGGGATAAGGGCTCGTCGATTGTAATGTGACGCGCTGCCTCGTATATCCTTCTGTATTTGCATTTGCAACGTTATTTGAAACTGTGCTCAATGCAGTCTGCTGCGCACTCAATGCACGCCTTGCTGTTTCGAGCCCCATAAAAGTCGATGGCATTGAAAATCCTCCGTTCTAAGCTTTTGAATCGAATAATGTCAAACGGCTGACAGGCTTGCGCGCCGCTTGCGGCTCTTTATAATTCATATTCTCTTTTTCACCCGGCATGATCATATCGAATGCCCCGGAGATGAATTGTAAAGCCTGAATCGTGAGCTGTTTGTTCATCTCATTCACTTCTTTCAGACGGTCAAGAAGCGCAGACAAAGAGTGAAATAACCCTTCAAGCTCCTGTTTTTCACTGCCTGAAGTTCTGGAGATGCATGCAGCAATTGTATTGTCCTCACCGCGGCTGAGAAACTGAGAAGTTAACCTGATTCGTTCTTCCTCAGTCTGCCCGATTGCCTGAATATACTTTTGCTCTTTAGTCAATATGTTGGAGAGCTCTTTTGTTTTACCTGCTTTCAGCGCTTCCGTTTTCTCCTCAGACAGCGTGAGCAGATGTTCATGCAGTGCGCAAAGTCGCTTCAGTTGATCAATAATTGGCTTTGCTGACATTGGCTTTCTCCTTTTTATTGCTTTTTATAAAAATTCACTATGTTTTCAGCGATGCTGTTTGAATCTATTTTATATGTTCCGCTCTCTATATCCGCTTTAAGCTGAGCGATTTTTTCCTGACGTGTTTTAGTGACCGCATCTGACGCATTTTGAAGCTCTTTTGCATGAGAAGAAATTTCCACTTTGTCCTTCGGCTTTGCAGCCTCTTTTTGTACGGCTTGCTTTTCGTAATTTTTTTGGTATGGATTAACGGATTGTGTTCCGTACTGATTGATTTTCATAGGATTCCTCTCGCTTTCTGTTCGCAGTCTAATTCTTTTATCGACTGCGTTATCAGTTAGTTTAGGGAATCAGGTGTTTTTGGTATTATAGGCATAGTATGTGTCTTTTGTACTGTTTTTTTCTTTGGATTCAGCGGCTGTTTTTTGGTTCATATGGTCTAATTGTGACTCAATATCTGTCTGACAGGACTTGCAAAATTTCCCCGTCCTGATCGGATTTCCGCACCTTTCGCAAGGATATGCCAAATTTGGAAGCTGGCTGATCTGAATCCTTTTTTGTTTGATAAACTTGAGGATCAGCTCTTCATCCACACCTGTTTCCTCAGTGATCTGCTGCATCGTCGACTGTCTGTTGATCTGCTTTCTCAAAAATTTATAGACGGTTTCAAATGCTTTTTCTTCTTCTTTAATACATGCCTGGCACACGGTCTGCAGGTTCGTTTTAAAAAATAAAGCATTGCATTTTGGACAATTCGCCAATTCACCCATCGTATTAACTCCTATTCCTTCTTTAATCTGCCTTATATTTCTATCAATTATATCGGCAGAAAAAAAGAATAATTTAGCTCCTGATTAAAGTAAAAGAGGAGACCGATGACGCTTTACCCGCTGTCAGCAGGACTTCGGCGGCTTGATGCAGTGTGGCGCCCGTCGTATAAATATCGTCTATTAAGATGACGTTCATACCTTCGGCCGAGTTTTCGGCTGCTGAAAACTTTTTTTCTGCGGACAGCCTTTCTGTTTTGCTCTTTTTGGATTGTTTTTCATTGTTCAGTCGGATGAGGGGGAAAATGACGGGCATTCCGAGCAGAGAGGCCAGCAGCTCGGATTGATTGAATCCGCGTTCCGCCAGCCGTTCGCCGCTCAGCGGAATAGGGATGAGAGTATGTGTATTTGATGGATATGCCGCTTTAAAGCCGGCAGCAAAGTCACGTTCAAATGCTTGAATGATTTTCGCATCGCCCCTGAATTTAAACCGGGCCAATGAGTCCTTCATCGCATCATTATACAAATATACTGAACGGTTTTGCAGCAGCAAAAAGCGCTTTTCCGTTTTTGATTCCCGGGCCGCACAATCAGCGCATTTTTCATTTGACTCCTGAGGCCTCCCGCATATAGTGCATACGGGGCCTTCAATTTTTTCGAATCGGCTGCTGCATATGGTGCATACCTCTTGCTCGGGCGCCAGAGAAAACAGAGATCTCCAAGTCAATGAACCTGAAATTGGTGAGTCACACAATAAACAATTCAGAGATATTACGCTCCTTCCCGAGTTTCACAGAACTCGCTTGGATTAACCGAAACAATCGCCGCTGATTCAGCCAGAATGACAAGCAGCGCCGTATTTTTCTGTTTATCAACTATCTCTGCTTTTGCATAAGCAACTTTCTTTTTATCTGTAACATATGCCGGCTCAGCCCGGTTTAATGAAAGTGCCAGTACATCATTTTTGCATACCCGGCATGTGCATTTCATATGAAGCTGAGGCATATGGCGGTCGAGAAGTTCCTTTAATATGATTTCTTTAGAATTGACAAGCATGCTGACAGCTCCTCATAGGAAAGTATGAGTATACTGTATCACGTTTTCTGAAATTAACTAGTCCAACAATTTACTTTTTTGTGCCAATTTGTTCATATGTTCTATATGTTTTTTTGCTTTTTTCATTCCGTTTGTCATTCCGAAATGAAACATGACGACATCACCGCTGAAATGTTTATAATGCCTTCCCGTTCTGCCCGCGATCTGTACGAGCGCGCTCTCAGTAAAGATAGGTGCTTCTGCGCCGAGGACACATGTCTGAACTTTGGGTACGGTAACTCCTCTTTCTAAAATCGTAGTCGTTACCAGCAGGTCAAGCCGGCCGTCTCTGAACCGTTTCACTTTATCCTTTCTGAATGTGTCTTCCGCATGCACGCCCTCTGCCCTTACGTTTAATTTCTGAAAATAATCCGTTGTCTTTTTCAATACGTGTACAGACGGAACGAATAAGAAAACCGGCAGCTGTGATTGAAGTTTTTGGCGGACCCAATCCGTTACAGAGCGCGGCAGTTTTCCTTTCTGAAGCTTCTTCTTCCAATTGCCGCACCACAAAAAACGCGGCTCCGGGAGAGGTTTCCGATGATATCTGGCCGGTATTCGAACGCTTTTCAGCAAACCGGCTTCAGCATTCTTTTTTAATGTGTCTGAAGGAGTTGCCGTTACATAAACAAGGGCGCTGTTTTTCTTCCTCGCTTTATCAACAGCGAACCTTAATGTCTCATCGGCTGAAAAAGGAAACGCATCTACTTCATCTATTATCATGACATCAAAAATGTCTCGGTAGCGCATCAGCTGATGAGCGGTTGAAATCATCAGCGGAGTCAAGCGGCCTTTGTCCTCGCTGCCGCCGTACAAAGCAGAAACGTCGACTTTCTCAAATGCTTTTTTCAGCCTCGGCAGCAGTTCAAGTACGACATCTGTGCGCGGAGTCGCGACACAGACGCGCAAACCGTGATTCAGCGCAAACTCGATACCCGGAAACAGCATCTCGGTTTTCCCCGATCCGCAAACCGCCCATACTAACAGCTCTTGTCTCTCTTTTATCGCATCTGTAAGCGCTGCGGCGGCCTGCTTCTGTCCGTCTGTCAGTGTTCCTTCCCAAGAAAGCTTTACAGGCTTCCATCTGTTTTCAGGGGCTTGATTCCAAGAATATAATGATGTCAGTTCATCAGCCCTTCCCATCATGACACAGGCACGGCAATAGGTAATCTGCCTTTTGGCAGAGGGCGCCCAAAATGCCGCAAAGCAGGCTTGATCAGACTGACCGCATCGTTGGCAAACGTAACGGTTTTTCCGGCGGATGATTGACGGCTCGGCCGTTATATATTCTTTTTCTATAAAACGGTTGATGCGATGTTCTGAAAACGGTATCTCAGCTCTCAATAAATGCCGGCCGTAAAAGAAATCCCGCACCTCTGAAAATTCTGAAGCACCTTCGGACATCTCCCTGCCTCCTTTCTGCTCAAAGTATGCCTGCCGGGAATTTTTTTGTCGAATCACGAAAATTTAATAATAAAAAAATCTCCGCCCTTGAAAACGGAGATTTTCACTTAGTTTTTAAAGCACCAGCCGATTCCGATGGCGCCTTCGCCCAAATGGGTTCCGATCACGGCACCGAAATAGCTGTTATAGAATTCGACATGAGGATATTTACCGCTTAACTCCTGTATAATATCCGCCGCTTCTTCTTCCCTGTTTGCATGGATGACAGCGGCCCGCATCGGGATTCCTTTACTTGCATCCTCCCCAAACAGCTCAAAAATTCTCGAAATCGCTTTTTTGCGTGTCCGAATCTTCTCAAAAGGAACAATTACCTTATTGTCAAAATGAAGAATAGGCTTTACCTTTAACAGACCGCCGATAAAAGCCTGAGCACTGCTTAGACGCCCGCCCCGCTGGAGGTGTGATAAATCATCCACCATAAAATACGCACGGACTGTTTTTTTCATTTCTTCCAGCTCTTTTATAATCTCTTCCGGTGAGTCAACACCGTCTTTAATGAGCTGTGCTGCCTTTAATGCATAAAAACCTTGCGCCAAACAGCTGATCTCTGAATCAAAGGGATAAACTTTAATATGATCAACCATAGTGTTTGCCGAGGCGGCGCTGTTATAAGTTCCGCTGATTCCGCTGGACAAATGTATGCTTATGACTGCGTCATATGTTTTGCCCAGTTCTTCGTACAATGCGATTAATTCACCGAAAGAAGGCTGGGACGTAGTCGGCAGCTCATCATGATTTTTTACTTCTTTATAAAAACTTCTCCAGTCGAGTTCTGTTTCTTCGCGAAATGTTTTTTCACCGAAAACCACTTGAAGAGGGATCATATGAATATGATGTTCTTCTCTCATCTCTTTCGGAATATATGCTGTACTGTCTGTTACAACTGCAATCTTCATCACTTTACCTGCCTTATTAAGTACTTAATAAGTATTTTAATAGATATGAAGCAGTAAAAAAAGACTTGCCTATTATGGCAAGTCTTCTCATACATGACTAACGCATCTCTACCCAGCCGTTTTTAATGGCTACGACAACGGCTTGTGTCCGGTCATTAACGTTCATTTTCTGCAAAATATTACTCACGTGATTTTTCACTGTTTTCTCACTGATAAACAATGATTCACCGATTCCGCGGTTGCTTTTTCCGTCTGCAAGCATTTGCAGCACTTCACATTCCCGTCTCGTTAATATATGTAATGGTCTCCGGATTTCCGGGTAAACCTCATGCTGAGGATGAGCAGAAACTCCGCTTGTCGCAAGACGGCGGAATTCGTTGACAAGATTGTGGGTTACTTTCGGGTGAAGGTAAGAACCGCCCTCGGCTACCACTTTCACTGCTTCGATTAAAGTATCTGCGTCCATCTCTTTCAGGAGATAGCCTCTTGCACCTGTTTTTAAAGCATGAGTCACATAGTTTTCATCATCATGGATGGAGAGGATAATCACCTTAGATTCAGGGTACAGCTCAACAAGCTGTTTAGTAGCCTCTACTCCATTTACATTCGGCATATTGATGTCCATTATGACAACATCGGGATGATAATGCTCGACGATTCGAGCCGCCTCATCTCCATCGTCACCTTCTGCTACCACTTCAAAGGTAGGTTCAAAATCCAATATTCTTTTTACACCCTCACGGAATAGTTGATGGTCGTCGATAATAACAATATTTACTTTAGTCACACGCTACGCCTCCTTATCCTATTGTTCTATATACGCCGCTGTTCGGTCAATATGTCTTTTGGCTCTATTTAACAAATTATAGGCCGAGAGATAACGGAACCTTAATCATGATAAATGTCCCAAGACCTATTTTAGAGTCTATCGTTATCGTTCCTTCAAGCAGATCTACTCTTTCTTTCATTCCCAGCAAGCCGAATGACTTGTTTTTCTTTTGTTTAGCATCCTTAATATCAAAGCCTTTTCCGTTGTCCTTAATGATAAGAACGACAAAATCAGCGGTTACTTCCACTTTTACTGTTATTTCCTCTGATTCTGAATGCTTGAGTGCATTTGTGACGGCTTCCTGAGCGAGACGGAAAAGCGCCACTTCAAATTGCGGGGCAAGCCTTTTGTTCTCCGTGTCTCCGATACACTGAAAATGTATTTTCACCTTTCCGTTGTATTCTTCAGTTGTATAAAGATATTTTCTCAGTGTCGGAATCAGCCCGAGATCGTCCAATGCCATCGGTCTTAAATCATATATAATCCTTCTGACTTCGTAAAGGGCATTCCGCACATTCTGCCGAAGATTTCTGATTTCCTGAAATCCGTCCTCCGTGCCGCGGTCGCGGAAGATCCGTTCAATTAATTCCGATCTCATCATGACATTTGCCAGCATCTGCGCGGGACCGTCATGAATTTCTCTGGAAACTCTTTTTCTTTCTTCCTCTTGGGCTTCGATGATTCTTAAGCCGAAATCTTGTTTAGCCTGCGCATCGGCAAGAAGAAGCCCTACTTGGCGAAGGTCTTGATTCAGGTAATTCAGAACGACGGTTATTTGGCTGACCAATGATTCTGACCGTTCAATGATTTCCTGAAGCCCTAAAAGCCGGCGTTCTAAATCATCTCTGCGCTCCCGCAGCTGCTTTTCACGCTGCTGGATCATCGTCAGTTCCACTTGAAGTTTGTGCGCCTTTTCATAGGCGTTGCGAATTTCTTCTTCGCTGAACTTATGGAAATTTCTGCTTACTTCAGACAAGCGGTTTCGTGCGTGCCGCGTATGAACTTCAAGTTTGTCGCCCAGCTCAATGACTTCGTACACCTGCTGTTTGATCTGTTTGAGTTCTTCAACCAGCTGCTCATATTGCTGGCGCGACTGCTCTCCGATTTGAAAAACCTCGTCCTTGCTCCCGTCCACGGTTTTCAGCATTTTCATAAGTATAGAATCCAAAACTTTGGAGTCCATCTTCGATTTATTCATCTGTCTCCCTCCGTAACGGTGTTGTTATGTATTTTTATTATAAATGTAATTGAACTGCAATTTATGTCGAATTATAATGAAAGAATGCGTATATTCTAGAAAAAAACATTTTTATATAGTATCTTACTCTTTCATGATACCAAAATATGCGCAAAAATTCTAAAGTCTGTTCGAATTTGTAGAAACAAGTCTTTTAATGCTTGTCAGGAGGGTCCAGCAATCATGCTGCACAGCTATTTAACTGTTAAAGAAGCGGGTGAACATGAGATTGTGATTGAAAAATCACGTTTTATCTGTCACCTGAGCCGTGCTGCTTCTGAAGAGGAAGCGCAGGAATTTATACAAAAGATAAAAAAACAGCACTGGAATGCGACTCATAACTGCTCAGCTTATCTGATCGGCGAAACCGACCATATACAAAAGGCCAATGATGACGGAGAACCAAGCGGCACAGCCGGCGTCCCCATGCTGGAAGTGCTGAAAAAACGCGGTCTGAAAGATACCTGCGCGGTGGTTACCCGGTATTTCGGCGGAATAAAGCTCGGTGCAGGCGGATTGATTCGTGCATATGGGAAGTCAGTGTCTGAAGGCTTAAATCATATAGGAGTTACGGAGCGGAAGCTGATGCGGATTATGCATACATCAGCGGATTATACGTGGCTCGGCAAGATAGAGAACGAACTGAGAGAATCAGTTTTTTTACTGAAAGATATCCATTATGCGGATCATGTCGAATTTGAAACGTACGTTGAAGAAAAAGACAAAGAAGCGTTTCTAAAATGGATGACAGAACTGACGAACGGCAAGAGTAAGAATACAGAGGGAGAACTGACGTATTTAGAAACAGACGTCAGCCCTAAAGGAGACTAATGTAATGGCTGAACGTGTAAGAGTGCGTGTTCGAAAGAAAAAGAAAAGCAAACGAAAGATCATATTCAAACGGATTTTGCTGCTGCTTACCCTCGTTTTGTTAGTCGCTGCCGGATTTGGCGGATACAAAGTATACAAAACGATTAATGCGGCAGATAATGCATATGATGCCCTTTCCCGCGGAGACAAATCAAAATTGCGGGATAAAGTCATCAATATGAAGAAAAAACCGTTCTCCATTTTGTTTATGGGGATCGAAAATTATGCCACCAGCGGAAAAGGCGGACGATCAGATTCTCTTATTGTCGTTACCCTTGATCCGAGAAATAAAACAATGAAAATGCTGAGTATTCCGCGTGATACGCGGGTGACGCTTGCCGGTGACACAACCGGTAACAAAACAAAAATCAATGCGGCTTTTGCTAAGGGCGGAGCGGATGAAACCGTCTCAACCGTCGAAGACTTATTAGGCATACCGATTGATAAGTATGTCACTGTCGACTTCAATGGCTTTAAGGATGTTATTGATGAGGTAGGCGGGGTCGATGTAAAAGTGCCGTTTGACTTCGACGAGATGAGTGACGTCAGTAAAAAGAAACGGATCTATTTCAAGAAAGGAAACATGCATTTGAACGGTGAGCAGGCTTTGGCTTACGCGCGGATGAGAAAGCAGGATAAGCGCGGAGACTTCGGCCGGAATGACCGCCAAAAGCAAATCTTAAACGCACTGATCGACCAAATGTCAAGAGCTGGAAATATTGCTAAAATCGATAAAATCGCTGAAACAGCGAGCAATAACGTCCAAACAAATATCCGAATCACTGAAGGACTCGCTCTTCAGCAGATTTACAGCGGCTTTACCAGCAAAAAGATTGATACACTGACCATAACAGGATCAGATTTATATTTAGGCGGAACCGCAACTACGCGCGGAACATATTATTTCCAGCCGGATCCAGCCAATCTCGAAAAAGTACGGCAGGAATTGCAGAAGCACCTGGATTACCCGTCCGGAAGCAGCACGGCGTCCGATCCCGCTTCTGACAGCACCGGAACGGACAGTACGACTGATTCGACTTCCGGCAGCACAGGAACAAGCGGCACAACCGATTCAACCAACGGTACTGCAGGTGCAAACGGTACGGACAGCACACAGTCCGGCGGCACAACAGGCTATTAAGAGTAAACCCGATCCTTTGAGCAGGATCGGGTTTTTCTATATAATAAGAGAATAGCAAAAAAGCAGACCATTCGCATGATCTGCTCTTTTTAATTTTTCTTTACCAATCTTTTGTAAAACTTGGTAAATGGTTTAAATTGTTCATTTACTAACCCTGTGACCTCTGCTATGATTTGCATAAATACAATCAATACAAAAATAATAAACAGCGAAAGCCATATGGTCGCACTTTTCAGCAGGATGGCACTGACGCTGAAAATAAAGCCGATTAAATAAATGATAATGACAGCCGTGCGGTGTGACAGCCCGAAGGCCATCAGCCGGTGATGTATATGTGACTTATCAGGCGCTGAGATCGGCTGTTTGTTTAAAATCCGCCTGATGACGGCGAATGTCGTATCAAAAATCGGCACGCCCAAAATGATGATCGGAATGATGATACTGAATAAAGTAACACTTTTATAAAGACCTAATAATGAGAGTACTGAGATGACGTATCCGAGAAAGAGCGATCCGGTATCTCCCATAAATATCTTTGCCGGGTGAAAATTATAAAATAAAAATCCGAGTGTGCTTCCTATCACGACAAGTGAAAGTGACAGAATAAGGATTTTCCCTCCGGACAACGCCATAACGGCGATAGTGGAGAGTCCGATGACCGACAGGCCGGCAGCGAGTCCGTCCAGACCGTCAATCAGGTTCATCGCATTCGTAATACCGACGATCCATAACACAGTCAGCGGGTAAGCGACCCATCCCAATTCTAAACGTTCCGTTAAAAACGGTACGGAGAAAAAGTCCATTTTCAGTCCCGTGCTCACAATCATAATGGCCACGGCCAGCTGGACGAAAAACTTTACCTTTGCGCTTAATTGGTATTTATCATCAAGGATTCCTAAAATAACAATAATAAACGCACCCACCGTAATGGCGGTCATTTTTGTTTCATTATATATGCCGGCCGCGAGCACACCCGCCGCTACGCCGATAAAGATGGCCAAGCCGCCCATACGGGGCATTATTTTATCATGTACTTTTCGGTTGCTGGGCTGGTCAACTGCACCTATTTTGATCGCAATTTTTTTTACGATAGGAGTTAGGATTAAAACCGTTAGCAGAGAGACAAAAAACGCAACAACTATGCGAAACATGCGTTCGTCAAGCATAAAGAAGTCTCCTTTGGAATTATATGAAGTCTTTTCTGATATTGAACCGTTCCTTCCATTATAATTCTTACTAGTTATTATAACAAGCATCATCAAAAAGAAACACGCAAATCAAAAAATGCGCTTTCCCTTTTAATGGGATTGCGCATTTTTCAATATACCCGTGCATTCGAGCATTCGGCCGAATAAAACATTCCAATCTCGTCTCCGGGCCAATTCACGGCGCAAAGCCTCGTATGATCCGCGGCGGTCCGCTGCCAGAAGCGCTTCGCAGGCCGCGATGAAATCTGCGGGGTCGCTCCCTTCAACGTATTCATAAACGTAAGGCCTTTTGATTTTTGACGTAGAAGAAAGGTTGCAGCCGACAACCGGTTTCCCGGCGGCTAAAAATTCAAAAAGCTTAAGCGGAAATACCGCGTCATTATAAGGTGAATTTTTATACGGCATGATGCCGATGTCGACAAGCTGCATATAGGACGGCACTTCATTCGGCGCGGCAGGTCCCGTCCAGATGACATTCGGGCGTTCCAGAAGCGACTCGAAATCCGGATCGTCCTGAGCCGTGTTCGGGCCCACCAATAAAATCGTCCAGTCAGGCCGCACATCTGCCGTTTCCGCCATAAGCGCAAAATCGAGCTTCGGTTTGATTCCGCCGATAAAACCGAGAACCGTTCCGTTCCGTCCCCGTAAAATGTCTTCATCCGGCTGTTTATTTTCCCGTGAAAACAGGTCATATTCCACTCCGTTTTCAATGGTGAACACTTTCTGGTGCGGGTTCTCCAGCTTTTTTCCGACCTCCCGGTGCAGACAGTCAGATGTGCAGGTGATGGAATCGGCACGCTGAATGATTCTCATTTCCGCCTGTTTAATGATGTTTCTTCTTACATTTGACAGCACACCGGCCCGGCCGCTGATCGGAGCGGCCCACAGATCACTGCAATCGTAAATCACTTCATCCCAAGGAAACAGATCTGCCAGAAGCGGAAAACCGGGGAAGGTGTACCATAAGCAGCAGCGGGCCCCTTCTCCTTCTTCCTTCAGCATGTGCAACAATGGTGAAAGTTTATGCCTGTAACACATGTCTGTATACCTGCCGAAACGGAATGCTTTTTGCTGCATGAGATCCTTTACAGTGAACTGCCGGATTCCCTCGGCGATCCCGGCCGTCTGACCATCATTGGCTCGCGGGGACGGGCATACCCAAATGACGCTTTTCGTTTCTTTTTGCCGGGCGAGAAATTCAGCCAGCCGGTGCCGTCTGTATCTCAGCCGGTCATGCCCCCATTCCGCCGCTCCGACGATTACGTGAATAATCGGTTCCACCTTCATCACCCAGCTCCTCTGACGCCTACAGTCTTTTCAAGACCGCGTTTTTCGCATATTGCATAAAACACCACGAAGCCTTGATAAAATGCAGGCGCTCAATTTCTCTATAAACAAACCACGTTTTTTTTGCGGCTTTCCACTTGTTGCTTGAAATCGAATTCTGCACAAGCCTGTATTCTGAAAGGCACTCATTCAGGCCGTAAGCCGTAAATCCCCTTTTCAGCAGGGAAAGCCATGTCGCTAAATCCTGCCGCGTTCTGATATCAGGCATTTGAATCTGCCCCGTCTGCTCTCTGTCAATCATAACCGTTAAACATCCGATAATCGTGTTTTTTAAAGCTTCATCATATGACAGGCTTTCAGGGGCTTGAATCGTTTTGTCCGTCGGCGTTCCGTCCTGCTCCATGACGCTGTAGCCCGTAAATGAAAAAGCGCAGGACCGCTCTGCCATAAACGCAAGCTGTTTTTGAAGCTTTTCCTTTTTCCATCTGTCATCGCTGTCCAGAAATGCGACATAACGGCCCTTGGCATGTTTAAGGGCTGTATTTCTGGCAGCCGCGGCTCCCCCGTTTTTATCTAAATAAACGACGCGGATCCGCTCATCTTTTTGTTCATATTGCCGTAAAATATCTCTCGTTCCGTCCGTTGAACAATCATCCGCGATAATCATTTCCCAATGCGGGTGGCTTTGATGTAAAACGGACTGAATCGTGTCTTCGATATATTCACTTGCGTTATAAGACGGTGTAATGACAGATACGAAAGGTTTCCAGTTTGTCATGGTCACATCTCCATCGCAGATTTTTACAAGGACTCTCTAAAAAGCTCCGGAATGACAATGAACATAAAGGCAACTGCAATGCCGATTAAAACGCCCAGAACCGCTTTCTTTTTCGGCGGCATGCCTTGTCCCGCCGTTTCATTCATCGGCTCTGAATTGATGACGCCGGCCGCTTTCAGGTTCAGCTGCGTATTTTTCAATTCGTATAAAAATCGTTCCTTATCCACTTTGGCGTCCGCGCTGACGGTTTCTCCTTCAAGCGCAGCAATACTCTGCCGCACTACTTTTGCCCGTTTTTCAAACAGGTCCTGATCATTCTTCAGAAAAGTTGTTATGACGGCTTGAAACACCGATTCGGTCTCCTGTTTGTTTTGGCCGCTGTAGCTGACCGTGATCAATGAATCTGATTGTGTTTCGACAGTCAGTTTACTTTTCACGGCCGCTCTTTCTGCGTCTGTTTTATCAGGCAGAGCCTGCTTTAAAAAGGCATCGCTCGTCAAAAGGAGCGGGATTTCTTTTGTATTGTTATAAAGCGGATGATCATAATTTCCCGCGGCGATCGCGGCTTCTGATGTAAAACTGCTGTTTCCGCTGATTTTTGACGGCAATACATATCCCGCCGCCCCTAACACAACGGGCAGCGCAATGATCCAAATGATATTCTTTTTGATACGCCGGGTTATTCTTGTCAACATATCCTTCATCTCGCATCTCCCTGTTTTTCATAGTACGCCGTGACGGCAGACTCCTTTTGTAAACGCCTCAATATATTGACCGCCGCGATCACGAGCGAGAGAAATACCCAGTGGAAAAATAAATTTGATACGGAGCTTGGGCTGATGCTGCTTACCAAAAAACCGGCCATCGCCGTGATAAGTCCTTCTGTGATCAGTCTTGACTGATTTTCCGATTTTCTTTCATGACATTTATAAAGTGTCCAAAAAAGGAACAAATAGACTGTCAGGTAACCGAGCATCGTAAGCACGCCGAAGTTCGCCATAATCTCGACGAGCCAGTTGTGCACCTCAACTACCCCGCCCGTATCATAAACAGGCTCCGCTTTTAAATAGTAAGAGACATTTCCGGCACCCACTCCGAACCCCCAGGAATCAATCACATAGTGAAAGGCGTTCTTTAAAAGATTCGCCCTCGCGAGGTTGGAAGGAAGCGGCTGCTGTCCCGGCATCGCCTGCGGAGCTGAAAACAGATTCAAGACGGCATTGGTGATACGGCCCGCAAATAAAACCGCAAACAGCGCAGCACCCGCTCCCGCAGCGTACAGCGCGAATTTTTTCAACACGGAAGGCAGCAGGATGAAGACGTATACAGCCGCCCCCGCGCATATGCCCAGCAGACTCGCGCGCGAACCGGTCAAAATGATTAAATACAAAGCGCAGATCGCAAAGAGCAGGCTGACGGCCTTCACATAGCCGTTTTTCATATTTTTCACCGCCGCCGCATACAGAAAGAAACTGATGCACAAAAACGTCGCGAAATCATTTTGGTTAAAGAAAACGGACGTCGGATAATGCTGTTTGTACTGCGGGCCGTTATAAAGCGTGGAGCTCGGCAGATGGTTGTGTGTAAAATGGTTGTAAAAGCCGATCGCCATCACAAAAATGGTCATCACAAGCCATATGCCGTAAAAAACCATCAGCTGATCAAAGCGCTGAATGAACATGACAATAAGATAAATCAAAAACATGCCCATTCCCATTAAAGCTAAATATTTAATCCCGTACGTCACGGATTTTGCCCACAATAACGATAGGAGACCGTATGTAAACCATAAGGCGAAAAACATCAGAACCCCTTTTACATTCACCCGATTCCATCTGTCAATATGATGACGGTTTGTCAGGATGCCGGCGATGTGAAGGGCGCCCGCTCCGATTAATAACAGCCGGTATATAAATAAGCTGAAAAATCCGAGATGAACCGCAAAGAAGGCCTGGTTTAAAAATGTACACGCGATCAGTATATAAATGAGCCCCATAAACATCTGACCGTTTGTTGTAAAGGCGGATAGCAAAGCAAGTCCGGCAATGCCGATCATGGCGGCAAGCAGCAGCACGGTGATTTTTCCGAAGCCGGCATCCGCCCTGACCGCCCCCAGCATGATGCATCCTCCTGTAATGACAGCGGCAAGCAGCACAAGAACATGTGCCGCTGAACGTTTGATACTCACATGGCAAACCCCTTTCCAAAACCGGCAGCCGAGCCGGACTGCCGAGAGCCTGAAAACAAATCTTTTTCTATCTTGCCAGTTCTTTTATTTGCTGATCGGCATGAACCGCCGGACGTCCGACGGAATGATAAGTGAATCCTGAAACCCTCATATACTCCAACGGAAACATATTTCTGCCGTCAATGATGACCGGCTGTTTGAGCAGCTGCTTCACTCTCTGAAGATCCATCTCCTTGACTTCCGGCCAATCTGTTGTAATCAGGCATGCGTCTGCGTTTTTGATGGCACTGTACATCTCTGTGTGATATTCAATGCCGCCTTCTCCTAATATCGCTGACGCTTCGGGAATCGCGATCGGATCATACGCTTTCACGTGAGCACCCTGCTCTTTAAGACTTGTGATGATATCAAGAGCCGGGGCGGAGCGGACGTCATTTGTATGCGGTTTAAAGGCCAGCCCCAGTACGGCCACGGTTTTCCCTTTTAAGGGACCGATGGCGCGGTTCAATTTTTCCGTAATACGGACCCGCTGCTTCTGATTGGTTTCAATGACGGCTTCCATCATTTCAAACGGATAGCCGGCGGCGTTTGCGATATGCAATAAAGCCGTTGTATCCTTCGGAAAGCAGGATCCGCCGAATCCGATGCCGGCCTGCAGAAATTTATTCCCGATCCGGCTGTCAAGGCCGACGCCTTCTGACACGTGAGAAATGTCCGCCCCGACACGTTCGCAAATATTGGCGATATCGTTAATAAAAGATATTTTGGCGGCTAAAAAAGCATTTGCGGCATACTTAATCATTTCCGCGCTTTCAAGATTGGTCTTTACGATCTTCGTACGGAACGGCTTATGAAGCTCTTCAATGACCGAAGCGGCATGTTCGCTTGTGGCGCCGATAACCGCCCGCTCCATCTGCATCGTATCCCGCACCGCCGAACCTTCGCGGAGGAATTCAGGATTTGACGCGACATCAAACGGATATGTTCCCTTTGACGCTTCGCTGACGATTTGGTAAACGAGCTTTCCCGTCCCGACCGGAACAGTGCTTTTGGTGACAATGATTTTGTATCCGTTCAGCTGTTCTCCGATTGTTTGCGCCGCTGCCTTAATGTAGGTCAGATCGGCTTCACCCCTCTTTGACATCGGCGTACCGACGGCGATATAGATGATATCAGCGGCTTTCACAGCCGGCTCAATATCGGCCGTAAAGGATAACCGCCCGGCACTGACATTTTTTTCGGCTAATTCCTCAAGCCCCGGTTCATATATCGGGATGACTCCGTTTTGCAAGCTTCTGATTTTCGCTTCATTGATGTCACAGCAAGTCACATGATGGCCGATTTCCGCAAAACAAGTTCCAGATACAAGACCTACATACCCTGTTCCTAATACAACGATTTTTTTCACAGCTTCATCCCTCTTTCGAAAGGTTCTCCTCTTGCCCGGCCCGGTTCATGACGGACCGGTATTTCTCTTTCAGCGTTTTCGCGTTTTGGCTTGCGTCAAAATACGTGCGGACGGTTTGATAAAGTTCCTCGGCTGTTTGCGGCGTCCAAGCCTCTCCTTCGTCATATTGCAGAATGGATTCTGCCAGCGTGTCAGGCGAACCCGGCTTGATCAGCAAACCTCTATATTTCCCAAATAAAGAAGCCAATCCTCCGACATCGGTACAGATCACCGGCACCTTCAGAGCGAGCGCCTCAATGACCACAGTCGGCATGCCTTCGCTGTAGGACGGCAGCGCCATTATATCCGAGGCCAGCAGATAGTCCTGTACCTTGTCGTTCGGCACTTGCCCCGTGACGATATGAGCGGCTTCACGCAATGAAGATGCGGCTGGACCGTCACCGACAAAGACAGCTTCATATCTTTCATCCAATGACTGAACGGCTTTTGATAAGTCGAAAACACCTTTCTCTTTGACAAGCCTGCCGATGAACACGATCAGTTTTCTATCCGGAGGAAGGCCGAGCCGTTTTCTGACGGCTTCTTTCGTCTCGTTCCTTTTTCGGAAGGCGTCAAGCGTGATGCCGATCGGAAGCACGCTGCACTCCGCTTCGATGAGCTTTTTCATTTGTTCCCGCAGACTGCCGCTCACAGCGTAAATATCGGCTGCTTCCCGCACCGCAAATGTAAATGCGCGATGAGCGCTTTTGCTGTAATGCGGATAGACATTGACATCACTGCCATGCAAGGTCAGCACATACGGGATGCCTAAAGCCTTTGACACAATGGCCGCCGCTCCGCCTGACGGCATGGCGAAATGCGCGTGAATCAGATCGGGCTTCAGGCCATGATTTTTAATTTCGGAAAGAACCGATGACGCCATTCTTTTATGCGGCTGCGCCCATTTCAGCTGCCCGGGAACCGCCTGATAAAACGGCCGGTGGACGGACACACCTTTCCGCCATTCATGCGCCGGCCTTATATCCTTTTGCCGATACGTCTTTTTCAGCACCCGGAATGGCGCGGCGAGTTTCGGCTGCGGACAAATGACAGTCATCTCCGCGCCAAGCTTTCTCAGTTCTTGGGCCTGCGTCTCATGAAAAACGCCTTCTCCCGGCTTCTCACTGCTCGGATATACACTTGTCATCCACAATACCTTCATAGCAAACGTCCTTTTCTTAATTTACTTTTCATATGCGGATAAGCTTTTCCTAACAGGAATAAATAACACAACGCGCCGCAGGCTACGGAGATCGCCAGCCGCAGCTTGACATCAAGGCTGATCCGCTCCGTTCCGAAGCTGGCTGTAAAGGCGATGACACCCATTGCCGCCGTAAGCAGAAACGGTTTGGCCACGGCTTTGAAGTAAGCCGACAGCCGCAGCTTAATGACATATGCCAGCAGCCAGCGCCCGATCAGGAAATTCAGGATGCTGATGAAAGCGTACGTCCAGGCTACCGTCAAGAGATTTCCGGACAGCACGGCGGCGTACAAAGATGCGCTATACAGCAGCATCACCCCGGCGTCCCAATAAAATGCCAGATCGGCCCGCCCTTTTGCCAGCAGCACAGATCCGTTCGGATTCATCAGAACCCTTAAAATCCCGACGATGGCGAGAACGTTTAAAACCGGGACAGCCGCCAGCCATTTTTCTCCGAAAACCGAAGCCACGAATGCATCCGATACTGAAACCAAACCGAGCAAGAGCGGAAAGGATATCAGCGCGAGTATTTTGGTCATATTGAGAAACCCTTCTCTGATCACGCTGTTTTCATGCTTGTTTTTCGCAAAGACGGGAAACGCGACTCTCGTAATGATCGGATTGATTTTTAATACCGGAAGCGTGACAATCTGGTAGGCCAGATTGTAAATGCCGAGCGCCTCGGCGCCGATAAAACTGCCGATCAGAATCATATCAATATTCGCCCCGAGCCGGTTCACAAGCCGGGAAGACAGCTGAAAGGCCCCGAAAGAAAAGAAGCCTTTCATTCCCTTCAGATCAAAAACGAACGCCGGTCTCCATGTTTTTCTGCAGGACACCCAGTACAGAATGCCTTTTGACGATTGCAGCAGCACCTGGGAAATCACATAGGCGAGAATCGGGTCCGTATAAAAAACCGCAGCCGCCAAGTAAACGAAGGACAGCACATTTGAAAAGATTTCAATCTTGCTTAGCGTGTTAAATGCCAGCGCTTTTTGCAGCATATACTGATATTGCTGACCGATCGGCGCGATTAAAAACATGACGGCCAGCACGCGGATTAAATAGACAAGCTCCTCCCGCCGATAAAAATCGGCAATGAGCGGACTGCTGAAAAACAGCAGCGCAAACAGCGCAAGCCCCGTTATGATATTCAGCCAGTACAAGGAAGACATCTGTTTTTCAGTCACATGATCTTTTTGAATGAGCGCGGCGCCAAAACCCATATCAAGCGCAATTTGGGCAAACACCACTACCGTTATGATCATGCCGACAAGGCCGAATTCAGCCAGTGACATGACCCGCCCGAGCAGGGCGAATTGGACGATTTGAATGACCGTAATACACGCTGTCGAAATACTTGTCCATTTGGCGCCGCTCAAAATTTGATTTGTAATACTAGGCATCGTTTTCCCTACTTTTTTGTCTGCTGACCAGAATTTTTATCGCGCCCCGTCACCGGTCCAGATCACTTTGCACGTTTTGAGCATAATCTTCAGTTCCAATGAAAAGGTCAGGTTGCGGATATAATATAAGTCAAACATCAGTTTTTCCCTCGGTGTCATGTCATATCCCCCGTTGACCTGCGCCCAGCCGCTTAATCCCGGCTTAACGGCCAGCCGCTCCGTAAACCCCGGAATCTCAGCCTGAAACTGTTCCGTAAACACGGGACGCTCGGGACGCGGGCCGATCAGGCTCATTTCTCCCCGAAGCACATTTACCAGCTGCGGCAGCTCATCAATACGGGTCCTTCTGATAAAAGCGCCGACCTTTGTCACGCGGGGATCCTTTTTCAGCGCCCAGACCGCCCCCGATTTTTCAGCATCTATTTTCATAGAGCGGAGCTTATACAAATAAAACGGCTTCCCGTCTTTGCCTACCCGCTCCTGTTTATAAAAAGCCGGGCCGGGCGACTCCAAACGAATCAGTATGGAGAACAGGCCCATCACCGGGAGCGCCGCCAAAAGCCCCGCAAGCGCAAACACAATGTCCATGAATCGCTTAAAAGCCAAATAACGGGCCGTTCTTTCCGTAACGGCAGCGGAAGTCCCCTGCCGCACTGCATAGTTATTATTTACATTCATGCTTTTCTCTGCTCCCACTGACACACACCTCACGATTTGTTGGGATGTTTGATGACCTATGCCGTGAGTTTAGCAGATGGATGTTAATTGGAAGTAAAGGAAACGTTAATGTTTATTAGAATGTTTCGATTATTGTTTTTTTATTGTAAATCTATTCATATCCATATTTGAGACAAAGCATAATGAAAAAATAAAAAAACAGACCGGTATGAACCGGTCTGTTTCCATGAAAAAAATTATCTGAAATAGGAGGAAACGCCTTGGGTGATCCCCGCCGCGAGTCTGTCCTTTTTCGTTGATTGTTTTAAAATATTGGCATCAATCGGGCTTGTGACAAAACCGGTTTCTAACAAGACACTCGGCATTTTAGAATACTTAATGACGTAAAATCCGGCGGTTTTCACACCGCGGTCACGCGTGCCGAGAGCAGAAACCATTCTCGGCTGAATATTTTGGGCAAGCCTCAGACTGTTTGCCGATTGGTAGGTTTTATCATAATACGTCTCCGTACCGTTTGCACTGCTGTTATCATTCGCATTTGCATGGACGCTGATGAAAATATCGGCGTTCGCCTTCGCCCCTTTGTTCACTCTCTCCTCAAGCGAATCAAAGGTGTCGCCCTTTCTCGACATTACAGTAAGCGCGCCCGCGCCGTATAATTGATTGTTAAGACGCGTAGCGATATCAAGGTTTACATTTTTCTCAAGCAAGCCGTTTCCGGTTGCACCTGAATCCTGATAGCCGTGCCCCGGATCAATAAAGACCGTTTTGCCGACAACGGGATTTTTAAGCTGCGACGCGGCATTGTTGCTTAAAGATGAAGCACTTCCTATGACGGTGAAGCTGGTGATGTTTTTACTTCCGATATACGTCCGGACGTCTTTTGACAGACTGTCTCCATTCGTCAGCAGGTGAACTCTTCCCTGTTTGGCGCTCAGCACGCCTCCGACGATGGTATCCGCCTCTTTAAAGCCATTGGTAACAAACGTATAGCCTGTGCTTAAGCCTGTCTTTTTTGCAAGATTCACAGACAGGTTATAGCGGTTTTTGCCGCTGATTCTTGAAGGGTTCGGCAGCTTATTATAAAGTGAGCTGCTGATGCTGCTTGTCCCGCCGATGACAATCGTGTTTTTAATCCCTAAGCTTTTGATCGCATTGGACGTAGAACCATTTAACGTTGAATCATTAGTGAATAAAATCGGATATTTTTTAGCGGACGCATAAGAAATCGCAGCCATTCCATCTGCATCAACAAACCCGTTGACCACAAGGGCTGTAGAAGATCTTGTCATTTCACCCGCCACTTTTGCGGCTGTGGCATATCTCGTGCTCCCTGATAACCGTTTGACACTGATGCCTAATTTAGCAATTTGATTTGCGGTATTTTTAGAAACGGCAGGTGTGCCGCCTACGATAATCACATTTTTCGTTTTTAAATCAATTAATCCCTTTTTTGTGCCGGCAGACAGCTGATCTTTATTTGTAAACAGCAGCGGCGCATTTTTTTGATATGCAAGCGGCGCAGCGGCAATTGCATCGGCATATGAAGTTCCGCCGGTGATAATTACCGTTTTCGCTTCACCCCATGATTGTTTTGCCGCCAGTACAGCCGTATCATACCGGGTGCTTCCGCCGATTCTTTTAACCGTGTTGTCAGCCAAAGCGGAAGGGACAAATAGAATGACCCCGAGAATAAAGACGGGGAGACATTTTATGATGAATTTCAATCCGATCTCCTCCACAGAAGTTTAGTAGTTTGTAAGTGCTGTATTAGGATAATAGAACGCAAGAATAGAAGTATACGGCTCTCCGGCCTCCGCTCTTTCTTTTGCTCCGTATTGACTCATTCCTACGCCGTGACCGTATCCCTTTCCTGATATCGTGATTTGCGAAGAATTACCGGACGCACTGGCGTATGTGCTTTTAAAAGATGAAGCTCCGATCATCGTCCTGAGTTCAGACGCTTTCACCTCAACAGATGCAGTCTTGTTCATGACATAGCCCTTCGACTTGTCATTCACATGGTACGTGACCTTCACCGCGGCGTCTTCCGCGCGCTGGCCTTTTGTTTTTCCGGTGAGCGAGAGATCAGAGATGCTTGCAATTTTTATGGAACTTGCATTGGTTTCTTTATTTTTCATCAGCCAATTTTTTATTCCGTTGAGCTGCGCAGCATTTGCTTCGTTTGTTTTAGACCACCAGGATGCGGGATTTTTCATATCCAGACCCGCTGGCAGCTGCTGCTTCTGCAATGTTAAAGACCAGCTGATTTCCGGATCTTTTGTGTCCTTTTTGGCTACTAAATACGGCACGTTCGATCCCCACACTTCATCGCCGGCTTCCATGTAACCGCCATTGCTTGATGAGTAAGTGGCATCTATCAATCTGCCGGAATAAGTGAGCACTTTCCCTTTTGTTCCGTTAACGGCTGCGGTGGCGTTTGGATACCAGCTGTATCCCCCGTAAACCTGAAAGGCCGTTGTATCCGCGACTGTTTGTCCCATCTTGCCGATAGAGTAGGTGCGGGCGGCAACAGCCTGGGCTTTCAGCGCTTCTGTCGGCCAACTTCCCGGCATTTCATTCGGCAGGACACCTTTCAGATAATCCTCAAAAGGAATGTTTTCATTAACAGGTCTTACATATTTGCCGGATTCAGCAGTGAAACTCATATTCCCCAGATATGGCTTCCCGTCAATGCTGATTGTGTTTGCTGTTGAATATTTTTCAGGAACCGCCTTGAAAGACGTTTTTCCGCTGTTAATGCCTGCAACGCCTAATTTGCCGCCGGACGTTTCAATACGGTACGTCTTTCCGTTTACGAGATAAAACTCTTTTGCGTAAGCAGCCTTAACTGAATCGGCAATTGAATTCGCGCTGCCTATTAATGTATAAGAATAGGTGCCTTTCGTTTTAAAAAGGCTGGCCTCGTCGGCGGGTGTTTCGCTTTTTTTGATGTATACAAGCGGCATGTGATTTGCGGCCGCAATATTTGATCCGACTACGATGTCCGCTAATTTAGTCCCGTTGGCAGCCACCGTTTTGCTTGCATCCATGCCAAGCGAAGTGACTGCGTTTGCTGATATTTGATATCTGTTTGATCCGGTAATTCGTTTGGTGACCGAGGCCTTCTTTTTAATTTGATTCTCCACATCTTTGCTGACGCTTGAAGTGCCTCCCATGATGATCACTTTTTTAGGCAGATTGTAGCTCGGAAGGGAGTCTTTTTTCGTCAGAAGAATCGGATAGCCGTTTTGCGCGGCATATGGCGCGATTGCCAGCGCATCCGTATATACATCTCCCGTTACTACGACCGCCTGGTCATAGCTGCCCATTTCGGCCGCAATATTTTTGGACAGATCATATCTGTTTTTTCCGCTGATCCGTTTCGTGCGGCCGTATTTCTTCAATGTCTTTTCCGCGGCTGACGAAATACTGTTCGTCCCGCCGATGATTAAAATATTATCCGGATTGAATTTCTTGATTTGCGCTTCTGTGCTGCTGCTCAGTTTTTTCGCTTCAGTCAGCAGAACAGGCGCTTTCAGTTTATTCGCTAAAGGAATGACGGAAAGCGTGTCCGCAAAATAAGCGTCCGTATTCACGACGACCACGTTGGACGGGTTTTTCCAATACTTAGATGTCGCGGCGTTAGCCGTATCATATTTGGACGCGCCTCCCAATCTGACAACGGAGGAGACATCGCTTCCCGTCAGTTTATAAGTTCCTGAAGGTTCGATATTCAGAGTCGATTTATTACCAATATAATTCGTCAGTTTTACTGAGATATCAGAACTGGCCGCAAAAGTGCTTTCCGGTAATAAAGCCAGGCTGAATATCACAGAAAAACAGACAGCCCATATTGTTTTCTTCAATTTTTATCCCGCCTTTTGCTGATCATGGTGTATTATTTTGCTTTCTCGATTTCCTTGATCTCTTTTTGGCCTTTATCATTTGTGAAATAAGTAATGCTGACTTTGTCATTTTCGCTGAATTTATTCAGAACATCAGAGAAGTCATCAGAAAATTCAAAGCTGACGGGCTGATCATCCACTTTTACTTCAATTGTGTGCGTATCCGCCATACCGACATAATATGCCGTTTCTTTTTGAGCCTGGTTCTCCGAAGAACCGCTTCCCTTCTTTGATTGTTCCGCCGTTCCGCACGCTGCCAATACAACAGAAAAAAGCAGTATTAAGAACGAAGCTGCAATAGTTTTTTTCATTTTTTTCACCTCATCTTTATGTATCGTCTTATACTAACTTTTTTTTAAGGTAATTTTAAGGTCTTTTTGTAACCTTTTTTTAAAGAATTTCGTCTATTACATGGTTATAAGTAAAAATATGACTGGGTTTATAAAGATTAGTAAATTGCATCATGAAAGTTAATAGAAAAGGTGATGACAAATGAGAGCTGAACGAAAAAGAAAGAAGAAAAAGGTTCTTCTGACAATCGTAACAATCATCGGGCTGTTAGTTTTATCATCAGGAGGCTACGTCTACTACTTGTGGCACAAAGCGGCTTCAACGGTGGCAAGCATTCAGGAAGACTTAAAAAAATCGGACAAACGTGACACGGATATAGATCTCGGAAAGAAGGATCCGATTTCTGTTTTAATCATGGGAGTCGATGAGCGGAAAAATGACAAAGGGCGCGCGGACACGATGATTTATATGACCGTCAATCCTAAAACGAATACAACGGAAATGGTCAGCATCCCGCGCGATACGTATACGAAAATCTCCGGCAAAGGTACGATGGATAAAATCAACCACTCCTATGCCTTCGGCGGGACGCAGATGGCCGCGGATACCGTCGAGGATCTGCTTGATGTGCCGGTAGATTACTTTGTGAAGGTAAACATGGAGAGCTTTAAAGATACCGTGGATACACTCGGCGGAATTACGGTGAACAGCACGTTCGCCTTCAGCTACGACGGGCATTCTTTCGGAAAGGGAAACATCAGCCTGAACGGCGAAGAAGCACTTGCCTACACCCGCATGAGAAAAGAAGACCCCCGGGGGGATTTCGGCAGACAGCAGCGGCAGCGCCAAGTGATTGAAGGGATTATTTCTAAGGGGGCAAACATCTCGTCTGTCACGAAATTCGGAGATATGTTTAAGGTCATTGAAAACAATATGAAAACAAACATGTCATTCGATGATATGTGGACGGTTATGACTGACTATAAAAACGCCCGCAGCAAAGTCACTCAGCATGAACTGAAGGGAACGGGGACGAGAATCAACAATATCTATTATTACAAATTAGATGAAGCAAGCCTCGCTTCAGTCAAAAAAGAATTAAAAGAAAGCCTGAAATAATAAAAAAACTCTGCATATGATGCAGAGTTTTTTTATTCTGTAAAAGGCTGCGGACGCGTTTTTCTATAGCCGTACCGATAAAGCAGTTCTTCCGCAATCCGTTTTGAGGCCGATCCGTCACCATAAGGGTTTGACGCCTTTGACATCCGTTCATACTCGGCCTGATCGGTTAAGAGCTGTTTTGTCAGCTGATACACCGTTTCTTCATCTGTACCCGCCAGCTTCAATGTCCCGGCTTTCACTCCTTCGGGGCGCTCGGTTGTGTCCCGAAGCACCAAGACCGGCTTTCCGAGAGAAGGCGCTTCCTCCTGAACCCCGCCTGAGTCGGTCAAAATGAAATTTGCTTTCGCAGCGAAGTTATGGAAATCCACGACCTCCAGAGGTTCTATTAAATGCACCCTGTCCGAATCAGCAAAATGGGCTTCTGCGGCCTCACGAACTGCGGGATTCAAATGAACGGGATAAACGACTTGTACGTCCTCAAACTCTTCAACGATTCTTCTGACGGCCTTAAACATCTGTTCCATCGGCCTGCCTAAATTTTCACGTCTGTGCGCTGTCAAAAGAATCATCCTGCTTCCTTCCAGCTTGTCAAAAATCGGATGAGAATAGTCTTCCCGCACTGTCGTTTGAAGCGCGTCTATCGCCGTATTTCCCGTGATAAATATAGAATCCGGCTTTTTATTTTCAGCAAGCAGATTCTGTTCTGCCTGGCTTGTCGGCGCAAAATTCACATCAGCGATCACGCCCGTCATCTGCCGGTTGATTTCTTCAGGGAAAGGAGAGTATTTATTTTGCGTACGCAGACCGGCTTCCACATGGCCGACGGCGATTTGATGATAAAAGGCGGCAAGGCTTCCGGCGAACGTTGTCGTCGTATCTCCGTGGACCAAAACGATATCTGGTTTTACTTCTTGAAACAGCTTGTCCAGTTTCAGCAAAGCATGAGATGTAATTTCTGAAAGCGTTTGACGCTCTTTCATAATATTCAAATCAAAATCAGGCGTGATGCTGAATGCTTCAAGCACTTGATCCAGCATCTGTCTGTGCTGTGCGGTTACAGTCACCAGCGAATCAATTTCCTGATATTTTTCAAGCTCTAATACGAGCGGAGCCATTTTAATTGCTTCAGGTCTTGTACCGAATACGGTCATTACTTTTAGTTTTTTCAACGGTTTGTCTGCACCTCGTTTTATATGTCGGATATCCCTTCATGTTAACATATTTATGCCGTTTCTTAGATATTGTAAAGCTTAATGGCAAACAAAGCAAAAACCGTTACAAGACTCTTTGAAAGCGGATTAAAAGGTGTGAATTTTAATCAATTGTGGTAAAGTGGAAAAAGACTAGGTTATAGTTCTGAAAAAAAGATTTTGCAGAAACAAGGATGGTGTTATTCAGTGAAGAAAGTACGCAAAGCCATTATTCCGGCAGCAGGTTTAGGCACTCGTTTTTTGCCGGCCACAAAAGCAATGCCTAAAGAAATGCTTCCAATCGTTGATAAGCCGACAATTCAGTATATTATCGAAGAAGCTGTCGAATCCGGAATCGAAGATATTATTATCGTAACCGGAAAAGGAAAAAGAGCAATAGAAGACCATTTCGACAATGCCCCTGAACTGGAACGCAATTTAGAAGAAAAAGGGAAAATCGAACTGCTTCAAAAAGTGAAAAAATCGTCAAATATTGCGGATATCCACTATATTCGCCAAAAAGAGCCAAAAGGACTCGGTCATGCCGTTTGGTGCGCACGCAACTTCATCGGCGATGAACCTTTCGCCGTTCTTCTCGGCGATGATATTGTCCAGGCTGAAAAACCGGGACTTCGTCAGCTGATGGATGAATACGAAAAAACATTGTCTTCCATTATCGGTGTTCAGCAAGTTCCTGAAAGCGACACACACCGCTACGGAATTATCGATCCGTTAACAAATGAAGGCCGCCGTTACCAGGTCAAAAATTTTGTAGAGAAGCCTGAACCGGGCACAGCTCCTTCCAACTTGGCTATTTTAGGAAGATACGTTTTCACTCCTGAAATTTTCATGTACCTTGAACAGCAGGAAGTCGGTGCAGGGGGAGAAATTCAATTAACGGACGCCATCCAAAAGCTCAATGACATTCAGCGTGTCTTCGCTTATGATTTCGAAGGAAAACGTTACGATGTCGGTGAAAAACTAGGATTTATCGAGACGACGCTTGAATTTGCCTTACAGGATCAGGATATCCGCCATAAATTAATTCCGTTCATGAAGGATCTTCTTGAAAAAGAAGAAGCTGGCGAATAGAAAAAGCTGCCGAATCCGGCAGCTTTTTTATGTGATCTTTACTTTTTAGACGTTACCGTCAGTGTTTTATCAGCATTGTTCACAGAAAAAGTATATTCCTGATTTTTAAGCATGAGCAAATTCTGATTGATTTTGCTGCCGCCTTTTTCACTTAAAGCTGAGATGTCTGCAGGACGCGATAAATGAAAAACCACTTCGGAGACTGTATCATTGTCAATCACTACATCCGTTTTTGCATCGGATGCTTTTAATACGTTCCGTCCGTCAGCCGTTTGTCCCGCAGCTGGATTTTTCAATTTGCGCTGCACATCGTCCCGGCTTTTATTGAGATATGAGAGAAACTCTTCTGCTGTTTGGCTTGATAAACTGCCGCTGAAATCGCTGAGTTGAACATCCGTCTTTTTTAAAGCGTTCACTTTATGCAAATCAGTCTTTTTCATAAAGTACTCTTTATCGTCTAATCTCACTTTGGCCGCTTGGTTATTCTCGGCTTCTATCTGCACCTTCGTGCCGAAACTTACACTTGCGGAGGCTTTTCCTTTTATATCTTTTTCAGTGTAAAGGTCCGCCTTTTCAGCTTTTACCAAAGCAGGTTTATTCACAGACTCATAAAGGCCGGCATCGCTCTGTTTGACATCACCGAAAGATGTGATCGCACGCAGAGGCTTGTCTGAAAACATCGAAGCGCCTGCGCCGACAGCCAGCAATGCAAGCAGCGTAATCTGTATCGTATTGGCAATGAATTTAGGCTTCGCTTTCTTTTGCTGCGCCTGAGTGATTTTCTGTTCCTCGGCTGCCCGCGTTCTGCCTTCAATCTGCTCGTTTTGATATTTCTTTTTTTCTTTCTTTGAAAGCTTGTTGAACCAATCCACAAAAGCTTTATATTCTTTTACAACGGCTTTCGTTTCGTCGAACATACGCATTTCGCCGTAATGCATCCAAGCCACCCGGTCACACATTTTCTCAATCTGTCCGATGGAATGACTGACGAAAAAGATCGTTTTGCCGCGTTCTTTAAATTCCGTAATGCGGTCCACACATTTCTGATAGAAAGTCTGGTCCCCTACTGAGAGCGCCTCATCAATAATAAGGATGTCAGGGTCCATGTGCGCCGATATGGCAAAACCGAGACGGGATTTCATACCGCTTGAATAGCTTTTAACAGGCTGATCTATAAAGTCGCCGATATCCGCGAATTCAACGATTTTTTCATAAAGCTCGTCTATCTGCCGATTGTTGAGACCCATCATCAAGCATTTTAAACGGATGTTGTCCTTGCCGCTTAATTGATTGTTTAATCCGGCAGAAATCGCGATTAAAGACGGCTGCCCGTTCATATCAATCTCACCGCTTGTCGGCGGAATGATCTTTGCAAGCAGATTGGACATCGTTGATTTTCCCGAGCCGTTGATACCTACGAATCCGATCGTTTCCCCTTCATAGACGTCAAAAGAAACATTTCGGACAGCGAAAAAACCTTTTTGATTTCTGTTTGGGAAAAACAATCCTTTAATTTTGTCAGACTGTTTTTTATATAGAAAATACTGTTTTGAAACATTTCTGAACGAAACTTTTAGTTTCATCGTATAATCTCCTTACTATATTAAAGAAAGTCAACAAACTTATCTCTGAATTTCATATGAAGAAGTGAACCGACTGTTAACAACAGCAGTGTGACGAACCAGAAATACAGCGTGTATTTCACATCATGGAAAAACCACTGCCCTTCCATAAAGCTGTCTCTGAAGCCCTCGATAATATAGAATAGAGGGTTTAACTTCAAGATGGTCAAAACTTCAGGTCTGTTTCCAAATTTCTCCGCAATGTCCCAGAAAATCGGCAGAAGAAAAAAGAGAAGCCTTGTGACGGCTTGAAGCAAAAACTGATAGTCCCTGATTAATACGCTGATGGTTGAATTAAACAGGCCGAAAGCAAACATAAAACTGATCATGCAAAACAAGTAATAAATATATTGCAGCCAGTGAAGCGTCGGAAACAGTCCGTTGCTCAGCAGCACAATAATATAAATCGCCATCATCACAAAGTAACTGAATAAATTCGATGCTATCACTACAGAAGGCAGTGAACTGATCGGAAAGTTCATTTTCGACACTAAATTTATCCGTTTAAAAACGCTGTTAGATGCATCCAGTATCGTCGGACTGATAAAGAACCAAGGAATTAAGCCGGCCAGCATCCAGACGATGAACGGTACGCTGTCTCCATTTCCAAGCACCATATCATGTCCGCCGCGAATCCCGAGACCAAATACGAACCAGTAAGCCAGCATTTGAATCATAGGGTTGAGAAACTGCCACAATATACCCAAATAGTTCACTTGATACTTTGATTTCGTTTCGTACACTGCAAGCCGCATAATCAGCGGAAATGAGTTGAATTGCTCTTTCAGAATTTTTACCAATGCATTCATTCTAATCTTCCTTAGTCGTAAGTTTTAGGTAATAGCTTTGACTTACAAAAGCACCGCTCATAATTGTAACAGATTACGATGTATTTTTCACTTCATAACAAGCCTGAGTCCCATGAGCGCAACATGCCGTCACTTAAGCAAAAAAGCATAATTAACGTGGTTAAATTATGCTTTTTTACACTTATTTACTTGTCCCCGAAAATCACTTTTACGGCTTTTTCAGACGATTCTCCGGTTTCTAAATAACAGAACTTCTCGTAAAAAGGTCCGAACGAATCCGGAAGCTTATAATCATCTGATTCCGTTTCATTGACCCATTTGATAACGTCACCTGTTTCTTTGACAAGCGGGCCGGGCGCTTCTTTTTCAAAGTCAAAGTAAAACCCTCTGAGTTTATCCCGGTACGTTTCGATATCAGGCACATAAAACAGCATCGGTCTTTTCAGATTCGCATAGTCAAAAAAGACAGAGGAATAGTCCGTTATGAGTAAATCAGAGACCATATACAGCTCACGGATATCTTCGTAGCTGGAGAAATCATACGCAAATCCTTCATACGGTCCGAGATCAAAGTTTTCCGCCACGAGATAATGCATCCGTAAAATAATGACATAACGGTCGCCGATCGCTTCTCTCAATTGGTGAAGGTCTAAATCAAGGTCAAACTTGTATTTTCCCTTCTTATAAAATTGGTCATCCCGCCATGTCGGTGCGTAGATAATCACTTTTTTATCTTGCGGAAGATTCATTTTTTCTTTCAGCGCTTTAATGACAGAAGGGCTGTTATCCGTTTGAAGGAAGTCATTCCGCGGATATCCCGATTCAATCATGGTTTTATTAAACTGAAACGCCCGGGCGAATATTTCGGTTGAATATGCGTTCGGTGAAATCAGGTAATCCCACTTTGAAGCCTCTGTCGTAAAGTTGCGCTTATATTTTTCAGTGTTTGTTCCGGGCATATGCACTTCATCCATATCTACGGCAAGGCGCTTTAAAGGCGTGCCGTGCCATGTCTGGACATATGTCGTATGCTCAGGTTTCGGAATCCACAGCGGCATACGGCTGTTGACAACCCAGTACTCGGCTCTTGCCATGGCAAACAGCCATTTGAACGTAAAGCGTTCGATATAAGGAATTCCTTTATCTTTAAATGTCTGTGAGTAAGCGGGGTTTACACTCCAGCAGAGACGGTATTCCGGCATCTCTTTGCTCATGTATTCATAAATCGCCCGCGGGTTGCAGCTGTACTGTTTTCCGGCAAAGCTTTCAAACATGACAAGTTTCTGTTTGACAGGCAGTTTTCCTGCAAATCTGAATCCTGCTTTGTAAGTGTTCTGTATTCTTTTCTCAATGAACTTTTTCAGCTTATTCTTTCTCCTGCGTACAAAGGAAGCGCCCCGTTTCAGCTTTCCTTTCACAAAATACTCCACGCGGGTGCTGAAGCTGTAATCGTTCATTCTCAGGTGGAGATTTTTCGTTTTCTTTTTCGTGAAAACGTGAAATCTGGCAGGCCCTTTTTCCGTTTTCAGAATCGTGAATTGGTTAGGGTTTACATGTTCAGATTTCAGAACCTTTAACGGTTTGCTGTTGGTGATAATCTCTTCAGCTGTCCCGGCATCTTCAAAAATGAATTGAATATGGAATTGAAAGATGAGCTGCTGATTCAATTCTTTATAAACGGCATTCAAATCAATTTTTGTATCAAAGCCTATCGTGTCAAGCATCGTTGTGTCCTGAACATATTCATCAAGGTCGTGTCTCGGCACGTCGTGAAGCGGATACTTCAGAATGAGAGGCTCCTCTTCTTTTCCTTTTTTCATTTTCAGAATCAGGTTTTTTTCTTTTATCTTTAAGGTTTCTGCCGCATTCAGCCGGAATGCAAAACCTTTCAGATGTAAGCTGCCGTCAGATTCGAGCTCCATTTCATCAATCCGCGTGACGAACTTTTTCTGCAGCAGCTTTAAGGAGAAATTCCCTTTCTTCGTCGTGTAAGGGAAAAAGTACATATGATGAGCCTCATCTTTATAAGAAGACAGTTCAATAGGTTCAAGGCTGGATTTTAACCGTTTTTTACTGATATCACTGTCATCATTGATAAAGGAGACATAGAAATCCAGACATCCTTTGCCGTCCGTATGGTCAGAAAGCAGATCCGTGCTCATGACAGCATGGTACTCTCCGCCCTCTCCGGCCAACCGTTTCAGAGGGACGGAAAGTTCCGCTTTTGTTTTACGATTTATAATCTGAAGAGAAGGCTCTTCCCCTGCAGTGACATTTTCACAGGATATCGTAATGCTGAATGTCTCTTCCTTTATGTTAAGATGTTTTAACTTGTATCTGACAGGATTTTCTATACCCATAAAATAAGTCTACTCCTCTGTTTCAATTAAACATATCCAATCACAATCATCATTTTGTTACTTTCAGTGAAAGGTTCTCCTTCACCGTCCGGTAGAATTGATATTGCAGTCCGTTCGCTTCTGCCGTCACCTTTTCACCGTCTTCTCTGTTTAACATGACACGTTCATAATCGTTATAAATGACATACATAATATAACCGCCAAGTCCGACTTTTTCAATGTCACTTAACGGGATTTCAAGGACGTACCGCCCGTCTCCCAGTGACTGAACCGGAAACTGGTGGTGTACTTTCATGTTATCTCTGTGCTGAAACTGAATATATTGGGCATTATTTCTGTCCTGTCCGAACAAGCGGAACGTAACGGTGAATTTATGATCGGCGAACACCGCGCTTTCCGTTTCTCCGTGCATGCGAAGTTCGACCAGTTTATTTTCTTCATCCGTCAGCGGGCTTTCTAAATAAGCCAGTCCGTCTTTCGTCACGATGTTTTTATCGGGCTCTTTTTTGGACCAGCGGAACAGCTTTTCGACCTCATCATACCGTTTTTGAGTCAGCAGACGGTAGGCTGTTTTATGAATCGGATGAAAAAATGTCTCGGAAATATCGTATTTCGTCTTCTTTAACACATTCAGAATTTCATTGAATTTATTGTAGTAGGCTTCTTTGTTTTCGCTTTTCAGGAAGTGCATCCGATCGAAAAGCCGCGTAATGGAATCGAATTCAATCAGGCGGTTCATCGCCATCTTCTCTTTTTCAGTATCTAATTTTTTGTTCAGAATATACTTCATTACGGCTATGTTCGTGTCGGTTTTTTCCATTATATTGGTCTGCTTTGTCAGCGACTCATTATTGTCCATTCTGTTCAGATAATAGACCGGTTCGGTTGACGTTGAAATATCTCCGCACGCCAAAAGAACATCCATAAAAAATTGCTTATCTTCAGCAAATTTCATTTCCGGATATCTGATATCGTTATCTTTTAGAAATTGTAAGTTCATCATTCTTGCCCGCGGGCCCAGATGATAGAAAATATGCCGGATTGAAAAAGGCGATACCTTCGCTCTGTTCAGCGAAGACTCATGTTTCCCGATCGTTTTTTGACCGTTCACCTGCATTTCGATCGTTTTTCCGACCGCATAATTTACATGATCTCTTTCAAGCATGTCGAATAAGATTTTAACCCCGTTCGGCGCAAACCAATCATCCGCATCCAAAAATGTAATGTACTTCGCATTTGCCAGCTCAATTCCCAAGTTTCTCGGATAAGCCGGAGTTCCCGTGTTGTCTTTCAAAAAGACGACTGTAATATTTTCATACAATTCGGCGTACTCAGTCAGGATGTTTCTGGAATCATCAGTAGAGCAATCATCTACCAGAATTAAAGAAATATGCTGAAAGCCGATGTTTTGAAGGATCACAGAATCAACTGTTTTCCTTACATATTCTTCTGCATTATAAACAGGAACGACTACCGCTACCTTCTTCTCTTCCGCCAATGCTTCTTTGTTTAAAATGGTATATTCGCGTTCTTCTATGGACGGCTTGGACTCTTTTTTATTCAACTTAAAAAAGTTACTAAGATTCATCTTTAAATTCTCCTCTTATTGTCTAGCTTTTTTTCAAAAGCGCATAACAAATATAGCGAAAATAACCTTATATTACAAGAAGTACTCCCTATCCGGAGGGAGTACTTCTTTATCATCTGTATATCCGAATGTTTCAATTACACCCCGGCAATTTCTTTTTTAATCTGTGTGGTGGAAATGCCTTCGGTTCTAGGGAGATAGATGACTTCGCATTGATCTTTAAGGAAATCGAATTTGCCTTCCCAATCGTCTCCCATTACGAACACGTCGATGTTGTGATCCGCTACGTCACGTACTTTTTGATCCCAGCTGTTTTCCGGAATGACTTCGTCGACATAACGGATCGTTTCCAGAATCAGCTTTCTGTGTTCATAGCTGTGGTAGGCCTTTTTTTGTTTTTGCAGGTTGAACTCGTCTGTTGAGATGGCAACAACTAGGTAATCTCCAAGCTGCTTTGCGCGCTCAAGCAGTTTAATATGACCCCAATGCAGTAAATCAAACGTTCCGTAAGTAATGACCTTCTTCATGAAACAAAAGCTCCTTTCTATCATCATACGTATAACAAGCAACTGCCCTGAAATGCTGCGCAGCTGTATCCTTAATCACTAAAGTGCCAATTTCGTACTCATGGAACCTCATTATATCACATAGCCCTGAAAAGGTTAAGCCAATGTAAAACGAAGTTAAATTCCACTTATTAACAAATGTTATTACAATAGGAGTTTAGCAGGGTTTTTGCGCGGTTGATTAAAGAAATTGTTATCTTATTTATATTTTTGTAAAACTATTGTTAAGTTTATCTGAAGGTATTATGTTAAAATAAAGCTTAGCCTAAGTCACGAAAAAATGAAAGAAAATCCCGTACAAAAAGGAGGACGGCAGATGCAGACTGAAATGGTGCACAACCTTTCTTATGTTAATGGAAATTTACAGGAGTTTATTTCATATTTAGACACTTATTATATCGCACAGAAGCAAGGAGCCGTCATTGCGACGGTCAACCCTGAGATCGGATACGCTGCGGCGAAAGACAAAGGTTATCATCAAGTCATTTCTTCCGCGGATTTCGTCCTGCCGGATGGTATCGGCGTCGTGTTAATGTCACGTTTGACGCAGCACCCGCTGAAATCAAGAATTGCGGGATTCGATGTGTTTCTGTCGCTGCTTGGTCTCGCAAACCGGCAGTCTAAAAAAATATTTTTATACGGAGCTAAGCAAGACGTGCTTGACGCCGTTTTGGACCGGATCGGCAAAGAGTATCCGAATATTGAGGTTGTCGGAGCCAGCAACGGTTATGAAGCGGATAAACGCTTCGTCGCCAAACAGATTTCCCGGGCGAAACCCGATCTCGTGTTTGTCGCCTTAGGATATCCCCATCAGGAACAATTTATTTATGAATACAAACATCTTTTCCCTCAGGCTGTATCGATCGGTTTGGGCGGAAGCTTTGATGTGTTCAGCGGAACGGTGAAACGCGCCCCTGAATGGATGATCAAAACGAATCTGGAATGGCTGTACAGACTGGTGACGAATCCGTGGAGATGGAAAAGGATGCTGAACATTCCGAAGTATGCTTTTACCGTTTTGAGAAATAATAAATCAAATAAAAGCCTGTATTCCGAGCAGGCAGAAGATCAAACGAAACAGCTTTAAACAAATAAAACAGCAAAAGAGATTGGTAATCTATGAACTTGCGATCTTTATTCGCCGCTTTTTATTCTATATATCTGTCTGTTCTGGGCGTTTTGTTCAAGCCTGTAAAGCCCAAGAACCATCTGACCCTGCTGGTATCTTTTGAAGAGAATGCACAGGCTCTCATCCGTTCTTACAAAGCGCACGCTGAATCGCTTTCTTATGAAGTGACGGTTTTGTATACGAGACACGCCGTCAGTCTGAAAAAAGAGCTGGAAGGACTCGGCTCTTTTTATCTGAACGAAAAACATCCGCTGCATCTTTTGAAGGCGGTTTTGATCCTTTTTAAGAGCAAAGCGGTGATAACGGATAACTATTTCCTCATGACAAGCGTCTTAAACCGCCGGCCGCAAACGACATGTATTCAAGTGTGGCATGCGAACGGCTCTTTGAAAAAGTTCGGCCTTGAGGATGTGACGAATCAAAACCGTCCGGCATCAGACATCAGCCGTTTTAAAAAAGTGTACCGCTCGTTTGACTTTGTCACCGTCGGTTCAGACGCGATGGCTGACGTTTTTAAAAAGTCGTTCGGCATACGGGACAGCCAGCTGTTAAAAACGGGTGTCCCCCTGACTGACGTGTATTATGAAGAACACAAGCCCGAACTGAAGCACAAATGGCCGAAAAAAATCATCCTGTACGCACCGACATTCAGGGATTATGATATGCAGTCCTTTCGGCTGCCATTCACCGAAGAACAGCTTACAAACGCGTTAAACGGAGAGTATATGCTGCTTGTAAAGCTTCATCCTGCCGTTTTGCATCATATTTCGGCTTCGTTTGAAAGCGAATTGATCAAGAACGTGTCTGACATGCGTCTTCATGATCTCTTGAAAGCGGCTGATATTTTAATTACGGATTACTCTTCCGTGCCTTTTGAATTCGCGCTCTTAAATAAACCGATTTTCTTTTTCACGTATGATCTGGAGGAATATGATCGAAAACGCGGTTTAATCGACAATTATACTTCCGTCATTCCCGGAAAAGCTTGTCATGACAGCGAAGCTCTTCTGGAGGAAATGACGAAAAAGCCATTTCGTGCAGAAGAAATGAAGCGGTTCTCGGACAAATGGAATATGTATTCAGATGGGAATTCGAGTGAAGCGTTATTGAAATTTGCGGAAACAAAAATGAAAAATTGTGCTGAAGCACCTGCCTGAATCTGAGGCGGGTGTTTTTTGCATGAAGAAAGGGCTGAAGTATACACTTCAGCCCTTTTTTTATACTTTCATATACACGGGAACATCATAGTAAAGCGTATAGTCATCCAGCAGTGAGTATAAGCTGTACATGCGGTTTACCTGCTTATACGCCCAGCCGATGTCTGTCGCATACTGATGAGCCGCGGCTGGAGACCATCTCATTTTATACAGCGTATCCTGCTCGTATGAGGGATTGTGAATATAAGACGCACCGATAAATTGGGCTCCGCCGATAATCGCGGCTTCCGGAGTAAACCAGCCTTGCTTATATGCGTATTGTGCGCCGTAGTAATTCGGGTTGCTGTCATAAGCCCCGATGCCGTACATGTTGTAAACCTTTTTACCATTATACATAATGCCGTTCGCAAGCTCTGACGTGCCATTGCCCGTTTCAAGCAAAGCATGCGAAATCAAATACACTTCATTGATGCTGTATTTGCCGGCGGCTGTAATAAAGGCCTGGCCTTTCCCTGTCAGTATTCCTTTATTGACCAGCACTTTTTGATTCAGTTCCGATGCGTTCAGTCCGGCTGTCTGAGAGAGCTTCAGAAATTGAAAGTAATACTTGCTGTCTTGTGCGAAGTGAGCCGGATTGACGTACTGCCCGACTTCGTCACTGCTGGCGTTTCTCCAGCCCATGCTGAGTTTGGCCCAGCCGTTTGTCTGGCCTGTGATGCTGACTTTATCGCCTTTTTTCAACTGCCCGATAATATTGCCGGAGCTGACTTCCGGGGTTGACCGGACGTTCAGGACGTCGGCTGTGACCGTTCCGGAGGCCGTATTGATGTACGTAAGCGATGCATAAGCCGCGGCATCAGTCTGCGGGCTGACTGTCATTTGTTTTTTGACCATATCTGCCAGCGAGATGTTGTAATTGGTATTCATGATTTGCGGTCCGTTTTTTATTTTCAGAATAGCCATCGTCCATCCGTACAGCTTTTTCAGCTTTTGGGAGGCGGAGTCCGCTGACTGCGCTCCCGTGAATTGATTGCGAATGCGGAGTTCATAAACCGGATGGCTTTCACTCGTATAGCCGGCCTGTAATTGTTTGGCGCTGAAAAAGCTCATGCTTTTATTTAAAACGGTTTTACTGCTGAATGTTTCGGTTTTGATGACGTATTGTGCAGAGCCGGTTTTCCCCGTCTCCTTCACAGTGCCGGCCGCTTTGTTTTGCTTGAAAAAAGCAGTCACGCGGTCAATGTCTTCCTTCTTAAGCAGCGGTGCCGTTTCAATTCTGAATTGTGTATACGCCGCTTCACCTGTTTTCTGTGCGGAGGCGGATACTTTTTTCCCTTTAAAAAAATCCAGCGATTGATTGATCTTTGCCGTATCAAGCAGTGATTCGGTTGTGACTTGGTACGTTGTGTCCGTCTGCTTGGATATCGTTTTTGAAATGGCAGTCAGTTTATATCCCGCCAGCAGATTCAATCCTTTTTTTATCTTCGACTGGTCTGCCGTCTGCTGAGAAAGCAGCTGATATTCGTTTTCTGCTGTTTTTCCCGCCGCTGTTCTTGCCGTCTTTACATGCTGCTGGCGGAAAAACGCCTCCGTTTGTTCTGCCTTTGCAGCGGTAAGCTGCCCTGCCGTGATCCGGTAAACGGACACTGATGCTGTCTTTTTGACAGGCGATGCGTCGCAATGCCATTTTTTCTTTTTAAAGAAAGCTTGCACGCTTTGCAGCTGTTTAGCCGTCAGTCCGCTCATCGCGACCGTGTAATTATTCTTCTTGCCGGCTTTTTGATAGCTTCCGCTGACACCCGTATTCTTCTTGATTTGGGTGGTAGCATTTTGTACGGCGCTTACTCCGTTAAAATATCCTGACTGCACGTTATACACGGTTGCTGTTTTGCTTTGGGCATACTTTTGAACGTTCCCTTTGACGCCTGTTTTCTGCTGCAGCTGTTTCGCTAAACCTGCCGCATCAGTTGCATTTGAAATGCCAGAGGCTGTCACGGTGATATTCGGACTGGCCTTTGCCGTGACTTTCAGCGACGACTGCAATCCTGTTTCCTTTTGAAAATCAGTTTGAATTTGAGCGGCTTTTTGATCGCCGGAGATTGTTCCCGATTGGATCTGAAACCGGGCTGTTTCCCGTTTGATCTGACGGTATGACGCTTTCACGCCCGTCTGCTTCGTCAACGCTTGCGAGAGCGCTTTTGCATCCGCATCGGCCGCCATCTCAGAAGTCACGACCTGCATATACGGCTGTTTTGTCCCCGCCGGCTTGACGGCGCCGGTCACGCCCGTTTTTTTCGTCAGTTCGGCAAGAAGATTTTTCGTCTGCCGCTCGTCTGATAGAACGCCTGATGTGACGGTCACGTACGGCTGTTTGCTTCCGCTTGCGCTGTAAGTGCCGGCCACGCCCGTCTGCTTCGTAAAGTCTTTCAGCACGGTTTTCGCATCCGTTTCATCGTGTAAGCCTGAAGCTGAGATTTGATAAGTGAGCGGCGCATTTCCGGCTTTCTTTGCGTCAGCCTGCCACCCCGTATCCTTTTTCAATTTCGCTGCCGCTTGAAGCGCCTCGTTCTCAGAAGCAAATTGCTGCTTCGTTTCCAGCTCGTAAACGGAGTAGTCGCTGTATGCGGCCTCGGCGTGCTGTGTAACGGTGCTAAAGACAAGGAAAACGGCGGACAATAACATAGGTGCAACGAATCTCTTTTTCATTCCTTCTCCTCTTTCTGATTCAATTGGTTTCTATCAAACTAGTTTATTTATCGGCCCGCTTTCTTCATTTTTACAGAGAGAAATCATCCAATTATCCAAATAAAAAAAACTTAATCCCAGAGCTGGGATTAAGTTTGGTTTTATATATGAGAAACGATGATCGTGCAATCTCCGTTTATCGTAAAGTCAGGCATCTGATCCGGCAGTATGAAATGCGCGCCTTTTTCAAGCTTGGCGGACTTGCCTTCAAAGATGATGGAGCCGCTTCCTTCTGTGACGCTGCACAGCATAAACGGAGCGTCCTGGGTCATTTCCGCCGTCCCGCTGATATCCCATTTGTATACAGAAAAATATTCTCCCTGCACAAAGGTTTTAATGGTGATGCCTTTTCTCGTTTCAGTTGATTCATCCAAAAATCCATCCACATGAGGAACGGTGGCGGCGTTGACGGCATCGCGGATATGCAGCTCACGCGCCCCGCCGTTTTGATCTGTACGCCCGTAATCATATATCCGGTAGGCGGCGTCTGAATTCTGCTGTATTTCCAGCACGAGCGCCCCGGCGCAAATGGCATGGATGGTTCCGCTCGGCACATAATAAAAATCGCCGGGTTTGATCTTCACGCGGCGCAGCAGGCCTTCCCAGTCACCGCTGTTAATCATGGTGACAAGTTCCGCTTTCGAACGGGCCGTATGACCGTATATGATTTCCGCATTTTCTTTACAGTCAATAATGTACCAGCACTCAGATTTCCCCGTTTCGCCCTGTCCATGCTCCTCGGCGTCATAATCGTCAGGATGGACTTTAACGGACAGATGATGTTTGGCGTCCAGTATTTTCGTCAGCAGCGGAAACCGGTCCCCTTCCGTTCCGCCGAATAATTCTCTATGCTGATCCCACAGTTCCATCAAGGTTTTCCCTTGATACGGACCGCTTTTGACCGTGCTCATTCCGTGCGGATGGGCTGATATCGCCCAGCATTCGCCGGTTGTTTCTGAAGGTATGTCATATCCGAATCGTTCGCGTAATAACGTGCCGCCCCATATTTTTTCTTTGCATACAGGCTGTAGAAAAATCGGCTCTTGCGTCATGTTCGTTCCCCTCCCCTTAAAAAGCGGCTCATATCCCATTCCCCCTGTGTCTTTTTTAAAACACGGAGAGCCGCGGTTAAAAACAATATGTATAAAATGGCTGACCTGCTCATTATACCATTCGGATGGGGCGGAATGCTCAGTCATTTCCTATTCCAGAATAAAATGCCTTGTTTGTCGCAAATTAAAATAACTGATGGAAAAGGGGGGAACATTATGACGATCCATGCGGAGCTCGGCAAAAACCTTGAAGCGCTGAAAAAACGGATCGGCCAAAGCGATGACATGATGTTTTATTCGTTTACGTACGGAAACGGCAAATGTGACGCCTGTCTTATATATATAGACGGACTGACCGACAATCAATTGCTTGCGGAATATATTATTTCGCCCGTGCAGGCGGCCGCCCTGCATCAAGAGGATCCGGCTGAAATACCGCCGTCATCCATCTCTTTCGGCTATCGTCACACCCGGCTTTCTTCACTTAAGGACGCGGAGGCAGACATTTTTTCCGGCAAATCGGTTTTGCTGGCGGAGGGATGGGAGGAAGCCCTTTCGTTTGAGACGGAAACATTTAAAATGCGTGATATTGAAGAACCGGCTTCAGAAGTGCTTGAACGGGGGCCGAGAATAGGTTTTGTCGAAAAGCTCCGAACGAACACGGCGCTTTTGCGCGAGCAGTCCGGTGATCCCAACCTCCAGATCAAAGAGATCACACTCGGCGAACGGACAAAAAAGCGGATCGCCGTTGCCTACATTCGGGATATTGCGCCTGATGATGTTGTAAAAGAAGTGATGAAAAGACTGGATTCGATCACCATTGATGACATTCCGGAATCAGGAACGATCGAGCAGCTTATTGAAGATAACACGTATTCCATTTTCCCGACCGTCTTGACGACCGAACGGCCCGACCGGGTTATGGGCGCTCTTTTGGAAGGAAGGGTCTCCATTCTTGTAGACGGAACGCCTTTTACCCTTTTGGTGCCGGCTACCATTGATGAATTTATCCACTCACCTGACGATTATAATCAGCGGTGGGTTCCGGTTAACTTTCTCAGGCTGCTTCGGTATACATGCATTTTAATCACGATTTATTTACCCGGCCTTTACATATCGCTCGTTACGTTTCACACGGGGCTTTTACCGACGAGAATGGCGGTGACGATTGCCGGAAGCAGATTGAATGTTCCGTTTCCCCCTTTTGTTGAAGCGTTTATTATGATTTTTACGATTGAGATGATCAGAGAAGCCGGACTCAGGCTGCCGAAGCCGATCGGACAGACGATCGGCCTGATCGGGGGCGTGGTGATCGGGCAGGCCGCCGTTCAGGCGAACATCGTCAGCGCGATGATGGTCATTATCGTATCCGTTACGGCATTGGCTTCTTTTACGGCGCCCTCCTATGCGTTCAATTTTCCGCTGAGACTCATCCGTATTTTTTCGATGATTTTGTCGGCGATATTAGGTTTATACGGACTGATCATGTGTTATCTGCTTGTCGTCGGCCATCTGATGCGCCTGAAAAGCTTCGGCCAGGACTATCTTATTCCGATCATGGCGCAGCCGGGACAGGACTTAAAAGATACGATCGTCAGACTGCCGACGCCTCTTTTGAAAAAACGGCCGACCAGAAAAGAGACGAAAGATAAAATCAAGCAAAGGTGATCACCATGAAAAAACCGGAAGACAAGCTGTCGTTTATGCAGACACTTCTCATGGTAAGCGGAACAATGATCGGAGCGGGCGTGTTAACACTGCCGCGCTCCGCCGCAGCAGCGGACAGTCCGAGCGGATGGATCATTATTCTTGTGCAGAGTCTCGTGTTTATCGGCATCGTCCTGCTCTTTATGCCATTTTTGCAGAAAAACAGCGGGGAAACCATTTATGAGCTGAATCAAAGCATTATGGGACGCGCCATCGGTTCTCTTCTGAATTTATTCATCAGCTGTTATTTTGTCGTCACCGTCTGTTTTCAAGCCCGTTTTCTCGGTGAGGTCATCAATTACTTTTTACTGAAAAATACGCCGATGGGTGTCGTTATATTCATCTTTCTGGCGGTCGGCATCTACCATGTGACCGGCGGGGTGTATCCCATTTCAAAACTCTATGCTTATCTCTTTCCGATTGCGATCGTCATTCTGATTGTGCTGCTCATATTCAGCCTGAGACTGTTTAAGCTGGATTTCGTCCGCCCGGTCTTGGATGGGGGCTACAAAAGCTTTTTTGAGCTGTTTCCGCGGACCCTTCTGTATTTTTCAGGACTTGAGGTGATTCTTTATCTGGTGCCGTTTATGAAAAATCCGAAGCAGGCGAAAAAGGCTGCCGTCTTCGGCATCGCATGCGCAGGCTTATTTTACAGCTTTACGCTGCTTGTCGTAATCGGCTGTATGTCGATCGCTGAAGCCAAAACGGTGACATATCCGACCATTTCCCTGATTCACGCCTTGGAAATCCGCGGTATTTTCATCGAAAGGTTTGATATCTTTCTTTTAATTACGTGGACATGCCAGCAGTTCACCTGTATGCTCGGTTCTTTTAAAGGAGCGCATCTCGGGTTAAACACCATTTTCAGACTGAAAAATAAAAACAATGCCTGGCTGCTGGGGGGCTTATTGGCAGTGACATTCGGCCTTTCAATGTACCCCGATGATATCAACAGTGTGTTTGCATTCGCGAATATTCTCGGATATGCGTTTTTTGCCGTCATTATGATTCCTTTTCTCATCTGGTTTGTCAGCTGGATGAAAAAAATAGCCGGGAGGAAACAGACGTCATGACACATTTCGTAAAATGGGCGGCGGCGCTTTTCATACTGATGACGCTTTCAGGGTGCTGGGACGCGAAGGAAGTCGAAAAGCTGTCTTTCGCCCGGGGACTGGCGATAGACGAGACGAGTGACCGCCGATATAAATTAACCTATCAAAACCTGCTGCCCCAAAGTGAAAACAGCCAGGCTTCCGGCCGGCCCGTGTTTGTCAATGTGACGTCGCGGGGGGATACCATTCTTGAAGCCGTCAGTGAAGTCGCTTTAAAAGATCCGCCCGTTTACAGCGATCATTTAAAAGTGCTGATATTCAGCGACAAATTGCTGGCCGACCAAAATATACTGCAGATGATGAATCATTTTATCCGCGATGATGAATTAAGGCGGAGCAGCTATCTCTTCGCGGCAAGAGGCAAAGCGTCCGATATTCTGACGGAGCCGACGCCGAATCAGCAGCAGCCCATGCCCGCGGAAAAGCTGATCGACCTTACGAACAACGGCGGCTACAACGGGAAGATTTTAAAACCGCTCCGAATCGGGAGAGCTTCGATTTACTGCCATAATAAACTCAGTTTTCTCATTCAGGCCGTCAGCAATCAAAAAGGAAAAACGGTGTATGACGGAGCGGCCATTATCAAAAACGCAAAACAAAACAGATTGGCGGGCTTTCTGTCATCATACGAAGTACAGAGCCTGAATTGGCTGACGGGGACGATACGGGGCGGCGTGCTGCCCGCTTTGGATAAAGGGGGGCACCCGATTACCTTCGAGATCAAAAAATCAACATCCTCCATCACCCCCCTGCTGAAAAACGGGAAGCTGTCATTTCATGTAGCGGTGAAAACAAAAGGCCTTTTGTCAGAGGATCAATATGCCGGAGAAGATTCATTCGATCAGCACTATTTAAACGGGCTGGAAAAGATTTTCGAAAAAAAACTGAAAAGCGATATGAAAGAAGTCATCGATAAGCTGCAGAATCAATATGAAACGGACCCTGTATTCTTTTCTGACAGAGTCCGCATTCAATATCCCGACTATTGGAAGAAAGTGAAGCACCGCTGGGATGAGACCTTCTCCGAAGCGGCCTTTGACTATGATGTTTCCATTCAGATTACCAACTTCGGAACGATGGGACGGTAGCCTTCAGCGTGTTTTTTCGACACGAAGGAGAATTTGATAAATCCTGCTTTGTTCGGGCAGCTGTGTCACCGGAAATTGCATCGATTGCGCCATTCGTGTGATTTCCTGTAAAAACAGCTGCACCCGCTCATCTACGTGAACATACGTATAGGACTGCTTTTTCACGTCAAATGTCTCTTCCGGAAAGAGCGTGTGCACCGTCTGCGGCGTAAAAAACCGCAAGTGGGTGCGGTCGAGAATACCGGCGTCTCTGTATGTCCAGTCACCGAGCAGAAGCGGGAACAGCGCTTCGGCGTGGGAAATATTCGGAATGCTGCAAACGATTGATCCGGCAGGCGACAAATAGGATGAGTACGTTTCAATGACGCGCCACGGGTCTTTTAAGTGCTCAAGGATGTCCGCGAAAATGATGCAATCAAAAAAGCCTTCCGGATAAGGCAGGTTCACTTTTTCGACATCTTCCTGCAGCACGGCTTCATAGTGTCCTTTTGCCGCTTGCGCCGCCAGCGGGTGCAGTTCTATTCCGTACAGTTCGCAAGGCTGTCTGTTTTGAAGTTCCAGCCCCGTAGCTCCCGCACCGCAGCCGACATCAAGTATCCGTTTCGCCTCCCGGGGAACGAGCTCCGCAATTTCCGGTCTCGGATGAGTAAAGTACGTAAAATCAGTGCCCCATTTTTCCGTAAAACGCTGGCGGTTCTCCGAATATAACTGATTGATATTGATATCCTGATTAGCCGTAAACGTCGCATGCCCGTGGTGATGCACAAAGGCATCGAGAGCGATGTGCAGGCTGTATCCTTTTTGCAGGGCGCGCAGACATAGGTCATCATCTTCAAAAGAACCGTATCCGAATTGCTCATCGAACGGGCCGATGTCTTCAATGACGCTTCTTTTCACCAGAAGACAGAAGCCGACAAGGCGCAGCACCCGCTTTGTATGATGCTTTTCCCGTGCGCAATATGCCTCTGCGAATGACTCCAGCTCATCAAGCGATTGATACGCGTCATGGATCATTTGCGCGCCGCTGACATAGTTGCTGACGGGCCCGACCATACCGGTTTTTTCAGATTGATACAGCACCCTCAGCATGGAGGTGAGCCAATTTTTCGTGACCATCGTATCGTTGTTCAGAAACAGCAGATTTTCTCCCCCTGCCGCTTCGATTCCCTGGTTGCACCCCTTGGCGAACCCGAGGTTTTTTTCATTAAGGATAACTTTGACGTCAGGCAGATTCGATATGTATTCTCTCGTTCCGTCTGAGGAACCGTTGTCAACTATAATCAGTTCAATCTTATCTTTGTCGGTGTATCGTTCAATGCTGGCCAGACATTTTTTCGTCAGCTCAAGTTCATTATATGTAAGGATAATAATACTCGTTTTCACCGGCATCCCCGCCTTTATCGTGACTTTATACAACGTATGACATATCCCCGTCATTTATGTGACCGGGCGCCCGCTCGGCATCCGTTTTGAGGGGCCGGTGAATAACCGCCCCCCTAAACTGAATATTACGGATGAACTGTCCGCCGATTTGATTCTGATCCCGAGCCTCCGTTACGGCTTTTCAGATCCTGCTCAATTTCTTCAAGGCTTTTCCCCTTCGTCTCGGTCACTTTAAACCGGACGAACAGGAATGCCAGTATCCCGATCGCGGCATAAATGAGAAATAAATAGCTGATGCCGACTGCTTCCATTAACATCGGATAGGTTAATGAGACAATCAATGTTCCGGCATGCAGCATCAAAGTGGAGACACCCGTCCCGATCCCCCGGACATGCAGCGGGAATAATTCAGGAAGCATGACCCACACGGCAGGCCCCCAGCTGACCGCAAACACAATGATAAACAGGCCTAAACAAATCACCGTTGTCCATGATGCGGCTGCTGAATGTTCAAAGAAAAGATTGACCGCAGCCAATACGAGCAGACTGATGACCATGCCCGCATTTCCGGCCAGCAGCAGCGGCTTCCGGCCGATCTTATCAATGACTTTAATAGCCGCAAGCGTCATGATGACATTGACGGCGCCGATTCCGACCGTTCCCAATATAGACGCGGAATTGCCGAACCCGACACTGGTAAATGTTTTCGGTGCGTAATAAATAATTGTATTTGTCCCGATGAATTGCTGCAAAAAGGCAAGTCCGAGGCCGGCAATCAGCGCGGGTCTCACCCACGGCTCAAACAATTCTTTCAAGCCGCCTTCGTTTTCCTTTTCCGCTTCTTTCATCTGATCAATCTCATCATCAATATTCTTCGTTCCCCGCAATGATGAAAGGATTTCTCTTGCTTTCTCTTCTTTGCCGATCGTAAACAGCCAGCGCGGGCTTTCCGGCATAAATAAGATTCCGATCAGCAGAATGACTGACGGCACAACCGCAAGTCCAAGCATCCAGCGCCAAGCGCCTGCATCGGCAAATATATAGTTCACGATATAAGAAACGAGGATTCCGACCGTAATCATCAGCTGATTCAGCGAAGAAAGCGCCCCCCGTTTATGCTTCGGAGCCAGCTCCGATAAATAGAGCGGGACGATCGTTGTAGATGTTCCGACAGCCAGTCCGAGAATAATCCGGAAAAGAACCATCACCCCTGTATTCGGGGCAAAAGCGACTCCTAAACCGCCTATACAAAACAGCAGCGCCGCTCCCATGATGGCCTTCCGCCTGCCGAACCGGTCGGTCAGTTTGCCGGCGAATCCCGATCCGAGAATCGCCCCCGCCAATAACGAACTGACGACGAGGCCTTCTGTAAAGGCGTTCAGTCCCAGTTCTTTTTTCATAAACAAAATAGCTCCGGAAATGACTCCGGTATCATATCCGTATAACGCGCCGCCGAGTGCGCCGAAAAAATAGAGCCATTTATTCGAGTGTATGCTTTTCATGTTATATAGACTCCCTTCATCCAACGCTGTATCCGCGCGGAATTGTTCTACTGCTTCTTTTGCCTGTTTCCGATCGTTTCAAACCTTCCGCACCGTTAATATCCATTATTTTACTGATTATTTTTTACAAAGCGCCGAAACATTTCCCGCTTCCTGCCGTCCAATATAATGTGAACCTGATGCAAAAATAACAGTAGATGTTGTCGAAATAGAGAGAAAGATTTAGAATTTTCTCATTTGCAGAGTTGCTCCAAGTCAACAATTATGGTACGCTTCACAAAGAATAGAAACGAGAGGTAATGATATGGAAGAACGATCTCAACGCAGAAAAAAGAAAAGACGCCTCAGAAAATGGGTGAAATTTGTACTGGTATTCGCCGCTTTCTTATTGGTGATCGCCGGTTCCGTCGGCACCTACGCATTTGTGAAATTGAATAATGCGACCAAAGAAGCGCACGTCAGCCTTGACCGCGGCGACCAGTCCGTAAAACGGATCAAAGAATTTGACCCGAAGAAGGATTCTTTCACCGTATTGCTTTTAGGAATAGACGCCCGTGACAATAAGGGCGAATCAGTAGATGACGCAAGAAGTGACGCCAACGTGCTCGTCACCTTCAACCGGAAAAAGAAAACAGCGACGATGCTCAGCATTCCGCGGGATTCCTATGTCAACATCCCGGGACACGGCTATGACAAATTCGCGCACGCACATGCTTACGGCGGTTATAATTTAACTTATAAAACAGTAGAAAACATGTTTGATATTCCGGTAGATTATGTGGTTGAGAGCAACTTCGACGCGTTCCGCGATGTCGTCAATGAGTTGAACGGCGTTACGGTAAATGTGAAAAGCCAGAAAATTGCCGATCGTATTAAAGTCGATACAAAAGGAAAAGTCGTGCTGAAGCCGGGCGTCCAGACGCTTGACGGTGAGCAGGCACTGGCTTATGTAAGAACACGCAAAGCGGACACCGATCTGATGCGCGGACAAAGACAGATGGAAGTGCTGAGCGCCATTATTAAAAAATCTAAATCGTTAAGCTCGATCCCATCGTATGACGATATCGTCGACAGCTTAGGGAAAAACTTGAAAATGAACTTATCTCTTAATGACGCCATCGGTCTGTTCCCGTTTATCACATCGCTGAAATCGGTGAATTCTTTGCAGCTGACAGGTTCAGACAGCTACATTTACACTCCTCAGTACGGCAAAAATATTTATTACTTCAAGCTGAATGAGGAAAACCTTCAAGAAGTAAAAACGAAATTAAAAAATGATTTAGACGCGTAAGATGTCACGGCGGGATTAGCAAATCCCGCCGTTTTTCTGTTGAAAAAAAGGACATGAAGGTATAGCCTTTTAACTGACGGCTTTCTGCTGATTTCGCACAAAGCTGAACATACTACATGAAGCAGCTTTATTTTTAAGGAGGGCATCCATACATATGAAATTGATAGCCATTGACTTAGACGGCACATTACTGAATTCGGACAGTGTGATTTCTCCGGAAAACAGAGCGGCTTTACAAAGAGCGGATGAAGCGGGCATTCTCGTGGCCATCTGCACGGGCAGAGCCACGTTTGATGTAAAAGCGCTCTTAAAGGATTTGGATATTCCGATCATTGCGGCAAACGGCGGGACAGTCCATGACAAAGGATACCGCCTCGTCAGCCGGCTCTTAATGGATCAGCAGGCCGGGAAGGATATCGCCGCTTATTTAACGGACAAAGACATTTACTTTGAGGTCTATACAGATGATCATCTGCTGTCCCCGTTTGACGGCGAGTCCAAACTGCAGGCAGAACTGGACATTCTGAAAAGCGCCAATCCCAAGGAAGATATTCAGACATTATGGGAGGGCGCAAAGACGCAGTTCAAACAATTCGGCATTAAACCCGTACAGGATATACAGGCGATTTTTAACGGAGACGAACATGTTTACAAGCTTCTTTGTTTCTCTTTTGATATGGAAAAATTGAGAAACGCCAAAGAAGAAATTACACATCATCCGAAATTATCCCAGACATCTTCCGGAAAACACATTATCGAAATCCTCCCTGCCGGTTCCGGAAAGGGACGTGCTCTGACGGAGCTTGCCTCACTGTACGGAATTGAAAAACAGGATATTTACGCCATCGGCGACAGCCCGAATGATTTCTCCATGTTTGAAGCGGCGGGAAACCGCATCGCCATGGGCAATGCGATTGATGAACTGAAAGAAAAAAGCACGTATATTACAAAAAGCAACGATGAAAACGGCGTCGCATATTTCATCAACCGGCTTCTCGACAACGGGCAATAAAAGGTAAAAGCCAGGTCTTTCACGGCCTGGCTTTTTCATGTTTTCTAAAAAAGAAATTTCCAAAATTGAAAATAAATTGTAAGATAAAGAAAAAAGGAGTTTCATGATGTCGAATGCAATCGCTATTATAGGATTTTTAGCTTTTCTCTGCGCAGTCGGATACGGAATGTTTCATCTCATATGCAAAGCGGCAAAAAAAGAAAAACATTTTTCAAAAAAGCTGTTTTGGCCTCTTCTCATCGGCGGATTTATCCTGCTTCTGACCGGTGCATCCCTCGCAGAGCCGGACGCCTCGGCCGTGAAGGCAGAGGAGAAATACAGCACCCTTGATACCGCTTATCAAAAATTGACGAAGGAACACCAGGCGCTTGAGAAAAAATATGAAAGCATCAGTGCCGCGGCCGAAAAGGAGAAATCCGAAGCTGAAGCTGGCAACGAAGAAAAACTCAGCAAACTCAGCCAAGAGATAAGCGAGCTGAAAAAAACAAACAAATCACTCAAACAAGACAATGAGAAATTAAAAAATTCACAAAAGAAGCTCGAAAAGACCGCTGAAACGCTTCAGTCAGAAAATAAAACTTTAAAGCGGCAGAAAGCAAAAACAAAATCCGAAAACGCGGAAACGGCGCAAAACAACGCCCCTTCCTCCGGAGGACATGCCGAAACGAAAGCAGCCGGCACCTCACAGGGATGCGACATTAAAGGCAGCCGGAACGGCATTTATCACACGCCGGGAAGTACATACTACAACCGGACGACAGATCCCGCAGAAATGTTCTGTTCTGTAGAAGAAGCGGAAGCGGCCGGATACAGAGCGCCGAAACGATAAAAGAAAAAGACGTCAGAGACACTCTCTGACGTCTTTTTTTACGGAAGCCGGATGCCGCCCGCATATTTGTCCTTCCAATAAGCGCTTGTGTTCATATTTGTTATGGTAACGCCTGCGGACACGGTGACATGAATCACTTGTCCGTTCCCGATATAAATGGCCGGATTCAGGCTTTCCGCTTTAAAGAAGACCAGATCGCCGGGCTTCAGATCTTGTTTATCGACCGGAACGCCCGCCTGCATCTGCTTGTCGGCATAACGCGGCAGGCTGATTCCTTTCGCTTTTTGATAGATGTATTGAACAAATCCCGCCGTATCAAAGCCGGTTTCCGGTGAAGCGCCGCCTTTCAGATAAGAAATTCCGATATGATCGGCCGCTGTGGACACAACGGGATTGTCTTTAGAAATGGCTAAATTGCTGAATCGGCGCACTCCTGTGAAATGTTTTTTCCAATAATCTTCCGCCAAGTAAGAAATGGTGACTTTTTCGGAGCGGCTTGCTTGGATGAACCTTCCCTCTCCCGCATAAATGCCCGCATGGGAAATTCCTTTTTTATACGTGTCGCTGAAATAAATCACGTCCCCGGGCTTTATGTCGCTCAGTTTGATTTTCTCACCGACCAGCCACTGCTGTTCCGCAGATCTCGGCAGGTAAATGTGAAGCTTGTTTTCAAAAACATATTGGACCAGCCCCGAACAGTCGAATCCCGCCTCGGGCGTGCTTCCGCCGAATACATACGGAATGTCGAGGTAACGGGCTGCCTCCTGAACGATCGGATCATCAGCCAGTTCCGGATCTTTTGTCATCCGCTTTGCGCCAAGATATAAATTCATCCAATAACTGCTTTTTTGAAAGCGTGTGACGGTTACGCCTTCTGACGGAGAACTGTGTATCATCTCTCCGTTTCCGATATACAGACCGTCATGGGCAGGCGTATTTTGTGTTGAATCCGACTTTTTGAAAAACACAAGATCTCCCGGTAAAAGGTCATTTTCTTTGACGGCGGCTCCGACTTTCCATTGATCACTGACCGTTCTCGGCAGATGGATGTTCTGCCTGCTGAAAAGATAATGCATCAATCCGGACGGATCAAAACCGTCCTCAGGCTCTTCGCCTCCGTAAACATATTTATTTCCGACAAGTTTTTGCGCGTCTGAAACGATCAGGACAGAAACTTGAGAATCCGCTTCGGCAATTTCCGTTCTCGTTACTGCAGGTGCCACAAGACAAATCATAAGGCCGGCAAGGATGTACTTCCTCCAGCTTGTGAGCATGTTTTCTATTCACTCTCCTCATTTTTAGTAGTTTTTACATCGGTAACTTTTAACAAATGTTTAGGAGAGCACAAAAAAAAGAATGCCCGATATGGGCATTCTTTACTGGATTCGGAACAAACAATATGCCGGCAAGCGGAATCATGAGCTTATTTTGCGCCCGCTGTGTCCTCTTGCTGAATTTTTTGCATTTCCGTGTCAATTTTTTGTTTTTCCTGATCTGTGAGCTGATCATTGTATTTAAACGCAGACATAAACATAAATACCATAATGATCGCGGCAAACGGCCATCCCGCTTTAATGATTTTCATTTGTTTTTCACTCCGCTTTCTTTTTTAAGATATCGCTGTGATCCACATCAAACGTTAATTTTCCATCCTTGACGCTCCACTTGAAATTCGATTCTTTCGTCAGTTCACGTACGATCGTTTTATGATTGATGCTGCCTTTTTTAACCGGTGCAGGCGTTGCTTCATGAATGTTCATCGGCGTGACTTCAAAGCGTCCCGTGCCGTTTTTCTGCAGATGATATTGAACAAGCGCCGTGTCTCTCGTTCTTGTCCACCCTTGGTCAAATACGAAGTTGCCCAGGCTGTAGAAAATAACGGTGCCGTGGTACATTTCGATCGGTTCCAGCACGTGCGGATGGTGTCCGACGATAATATCCGCTCCGGCATCTGACATTGCTCTTGCCAATTGGCGCTGTCTGTCATTCGGATCATTATCGTATTCCTGTCCCCAGTGTGTTTGAACAATGACAAGATCGGCTTTCTTTTTGGCTTTAGAAATCATCGGAATAAACAGCTCTGGATCGGCCGGAAGCACACCCGGCGCATTTCGTTTAGCTGCAAAACCTTTTCCGGAAACATCAGTGAAACCCAGTGTTGCGATTTTGATTCCGTTTACATCTTGATAAGAAATGTTCTGCTCGGCTTCCTTCAGCGTGAGGCCCGCTCCGACAAGTTCAAGATTTTGCTTTGAAAACTCTTCAACCGTATCCCGCATTCCTTGAGGGCCGTAATCCATCGCATGGTTGTTGGCTGCCGTGAGAACGGTGAAATTCATGTCCTTCAATACTTTTACGGCATCTTTGTTTGACTGAAGGTGGATATTTTTTTCTGCTTCTTTGTAGTTCTTTTTATATGTAACCGGGTTTTCAAAGTTCCCCGACACATAGTCGGATGCTTCGAAGAATGGCTTTGCGTAACGGAAGACACTCTCCGTGCCTTTATGCTTTGTCACTTTCTCGACATTCCGGCCCATCATAATATCTCCGACGAATGAAGCTGATACAAGGTCATCGGCATTTCTTTTCACACTCGGCGTTTCCGCCTTCCCTGTCAGGATGCAGACGAACATCAGGCAAAAGACGATCGGCAGCGCGATAAAAACGTGAAGATTGGTCTTCTTTTTCTGCTGTTTGGTCAGCTTCAGCAGTTTTTCTTGAAAGCTTAATTGTTTTTTCATCGTTTGACACACCTTACATTAGATTAAGTAGTAAGCAAACATAATGGCAAAAGTTGCGCCGCTTAAGAACAGCGTGCTGGCGAATGTAATCGTTAATCCCTGTTTCTGAATGGTATTGGCGATCAGACCCGGTACGATGATACCGATTCCGCGGAATTCTGATATCTCAAACGGTACGATCGGGTAAAGAAAATCAAGGGCGATTTTTAAGCAGATTCCCGTTATCAGCATAGCTGCGAATTTTCTGCGTCCGTACAAAATCATAAATCTGGATAAACCGTATTTGACGATCACGTATGTAAGAAGACTCACTAACAATACGAGTAAAATAAAGACCGGCTGGTTAAAAACGAGCCCTAAATAACCCGGCACGACTAAACCGGCAGGTACGATACCTGTTTTTTCCGCGAAAATTAAACTGATTAACACGCCTAAAATAAGTGAAATGTATAAATCTGATCCGAACATTTATCCTTTTCCTCCTAGCTAACGAGCTGTTTCACCTTATACTCTTGGATTTTTTCAATTAATGGTTCCGCTGAACCGTGGATATTGCCGACGCCATATATGACACGGTTTTGCATTCTTGTTTTCAGCACGTCCATGATTTCGTCTGTTGATTTATATTCCAGATCGTGCAGTGTATCGGCAGGAATCTTGCCTTCTTCATAAGCTCTGACGATCGGTTCTGTCGTTTCGCCGATGAGTATGAGTTCCTTCGTTTTAATGTACGGAAGCACGTCGTTTGCGAACTGAATCGTTCTGTCCACACGGTCGGCGCGGCAGTTCATGATGACGATCGGTTCATCTGTCGGGTAGCCGATTTCCTTTACACGTTTCCATATATTCAAAGTAGAAGATGCATCATTTGCGGCAAAGCCGTTTACGAAATGACCGGGCTCCTTCGTGCTGAGCAGCGGCAGGATTCTCATGGCGCCAGGATCAGGCGGCGCGTTCAGCATTCCTTTAAACGCCGTTTCTTCATCTATCCCAAGAGCCTGGGCAACGCCGAGCGCCAGGGAAGCGTTATCAGGAAAGACCATATATTCAAATTTTCGAAGGTATTCATCTGTAATTTTAGAGTTATCCGCAATAATGACTTCGGTATTCCGCTCTGCGGCTTTTTCTTTAAAGAAGTCTGTGTATTCACTGTCTGTAATGACAAGGTGACCGTTATACGGTATCGTCGCGGTAAAAGCTTCAGCTATTTCATCAAGCGTCGGCCCCATGACATCCATATGGTCTTCAAGCACATTCACGATGACGCCGATGTTGGCTTGAAGGAGTTCTTCCTGAAAGATAATCTGATAATCCGGGTTTACCGCCATACATTCACTGACAATGGCATTGGCGCCCCGTTCTACGGTTTCCTTCATTACTTCTTTTTGCTCGCCGATATTCGGGCCCTGCGGTTTCCGTTTGATCGGTTTCTCCTCAGGTGTATCCCAATAGATCATCCTTGCATCTGTTCCCGTCGTTTTTCCGACTGTTTTGTAGCCCGCCTCCATCAGTATTCCGGTCGTCAGCCTCGTTACGGTTGACTTTCCGCGGATACCATTAATATTGACGCGTACTGGCAGAGCATCGATATTCTTCTGATGCCGCCTTTTTTCAATGATTCCGATGATTAGTACGGCAGCACAGGCTATAATGAGTAACCACATTGATTTTTGACATCTCCTTCTGTATTGATAAATTCATTCATCAGTATATAGCTTCACTATGAATTCTCAATCGGCATTATGTAACATAATCTTCCCGCTTTCACTGAGCCAAACTTCTCTATTAGTGACGCTATTCTTCCTATGATCGAATTGCTTTTTTTGGGAATAGGCAGGACTTAAACCTTACTTCAATTTTTCAAAAGAAAAATGTATGCGTTTACATTCCCACGCAGAAATTCATTTGGACCAATGGGACTATACGCGTTCCGGAAGAAAAAGATGTAATGATAATCCATCTTTTACAGCCTGTTATATCAGCGTTTTCCGCACTGCGCATACGTTTCGGGACTCTATGTCCGCTGTGTGCAGACTGCCTGTTTTGTTAAGGATAAGGTCTTAAAGTCATTCATTTTTCCCCCGTATCCTGCTTTCAGTCCCATTCCAAAATAACTAGCGGAATGACTGGTACGTGACAGAAAAAGACGGGTCCGGAGTGTTTACAAGAAATACACATTTTATATGCGGAAAGCCTATCTCCTTTCAAAGCATTTACAGGACATTTATCACTCTTTTGAAATAATTTTAATAAATCTTTATATTCGTTCAAGAAATATTCATCCATAATTGTGAAGTTCTTGGTAAAACATCGAGAAACTCCTCTATTTTATAAAATGCATAAAAAAGGAATACCCGCTGAAAACTACAGATAACCGGGAAAGGAGGCGGTCTGATGTCTGCGGATAAACAAAACAAACGGATTCCCGGCGATTTTGAATCGGCTGTACGGAAAATGCAGGAGCTGATGTGTGTTTGCGGCGATTTTAAAATACGAAGGATCAAACTGCAGGACCGTCATACCGCTTTCTTTTATATTGAACAAATGATAGAAGAACAGAAGCTGAATGAGTTTCTGTTAAGCGACACCCTGCAGAACGGTCCGCTTGAGGAAACGATGAATGCCGTCAGCAGTGCGGAAACGGATGAAACCAGAAAACTCATTGACGGGATTTTGGCAGGCCAGGTTGTTTTTCTCAGCGATGCGTCAAGGAAAGCGAAGCTGTTTTCCGTCGGGCAGAATCCGCTGCGTTCCATTATGGAACCCGAATCTGAAAGTATCGTCCGCGGCGCCCATGACGGGTTTGTGGAAAGTTTGGAAACGAACATTCATCAGCTGCGGTTTCACATACAGGACCGCCATCTCTCCGTTCATTATATGGATATCGGGGAAAGAGCCAAATCAAAGGTTGCGGTTATCTTTGTTGAGAATATCGCCAATCCGGAGATTGTGGAGGAAGTGAAGCGGCGCCTGTCATACCTGCGTATAGACAGCGTGCTTGCGCCCGGGATTATCGAGGAATCAATAGAAGATAATTCGTTTTCCATTTTTCCGCAGATCGTTCATACGGAACGGCCGGATAAAGCAAAAGCATGCGTGATGGAAGGCTGTGTGCTGATCATGATGGATGGGAGCCCGTCGGCCTTGATTGCCCCGATCACGTTCTTTTCTTTTTTTCAATCGCCGGATGACTACAGCACGAGGTGGATTTCCGCCAGTTTTTTGAGAGTGCTGAGATTTTCCGCCTTTATGATCGCGATTACGCTGCCCGCTTTTTATATCGCGCTGATTGCGTTTCATTTTGAAGTCATTCCCAACGATCTGATTATCACTATGAAAAATTCGATAGTTGATATTCCCTTCCCTCCGCTGATAGAAGCCATGATTATGGAGATTACCATTGAACTGATCCGCGAAGCCGGTATCAGGTTGCCGAAACCGATCAGTCAGACGATCGGCATTGTCGGCGGTCTCGTGATCGGTGACGCGGTCGTTCAGGCGGGACTCATTTCTAATATGATGATTATCGTCGTAGCCGTTACGGCTGTTTCTTCTTTTGTGCTTCCTTCATATGAAATGAGCACGTCCATTCGAACGCTCAGATTTCCGCTTATGTTTCTGGCATCCTCGTTCGGTTTTATCGGCATCGGACTCGGCTTCGGACTTATTCTGATGAACCTGTGCAAGCTTGAATCCCTCGGCGTTCCGTATTTATCATCTCTGACGCCGTTTCATTTCAGTGACTTGAAGGATGCATTTATCCGGCTGCCGGCTTGGTTTATTAAAAGAAGGCCTTTTTATTTGAGACCGCAAGACTCAAAGCAGATGAAACATGTTCGGGGGTGGAGAAAAGATGAAGCCTAAAAAAATAAGCCGGCTTCAAGGCGTGTTTTTCATTAATCAGACGCAGATCAGCATCGGCATTTTGGCGCTGCCCCATTTACTGATGATGAAATCGGGAAGCAGCGGGTGGATTTCCATTCTGCTTACCGGATTGCTCGTCCAGCTTACATTCAGCCTGTATATGATATTATTCCACCGGTTTCCGAAGCTGAACCTGTACGAAATGCTGGAAGAGGTGTTCGGAACACTTGCCGGCAAAGGGGTGCAGGTGCTGTATATTTTATATTTCGCGTTCCTCTGCACGCTCATTCTTTCTGTATTTACACGGATATTGGATATCTGGGTGCTCCCTCAGACTCCGAATTGGGTGATCAGCTTAATGCTGATCCTCGGTTCTGTCTATATCGCCCAAGCTCCGCTGAATGCGATCGCGAGGTTCAGCTTTATTTTAACGCCGTTTTTGCTGCTGATCTCTCTGCCGCTTTTATACACGCTGGGAAAAGCCGATATCACATACATTATGCCGATTTTTCACGGAACCGCAAAAGACATGCTGACCGGGGTGCAGCAAACACTTGTCAGCATTACCGGCTTTCAGGCGGCGCTTGTGATCGGGCCCCTAATCAACTGCACCGTCAGCCAGCGCTACAAAATACTGACGATTTCAAACGGCTTGATTATCCTTTATTACCTGTATATCACTCTTACTTGCTTTGTCACCATCAGCCCCGAAGAAATAAAAATGATCCCGGAGCCTGTGCTGTACCTGTTAAAAACCGTTTCATTCAGAATTATCGAACGGACGGATCTGCTCTTTTTGACGTTTTGGTTCGTGACCGTCTTTTCAACGCTGGCCAACGTGTTTTACTTGGCAAGCACCGGCATCGCCAAGCTGTTCAATCAAAAAGATCACAGCCGGTTTGTTTATCCGCCGGCCCTGCTCGTCTTCCTTCTGTCTATTTGGGCCACAAGCACAGATAAAACGATACAGCAGCTGGATCAGTTTTTCCGCATTTCCGATATTGTGTTTGTGTATTTGTTTCCGTTGTTTATGGTATTGATTGTCCTTGTACGCAAAAAGGGTGTCCGCCATGCGCATTAAAAAAGCGGTTCTTATCAGTCTCATGTGCGCAAGCCTGACACTTGCCGGCTGCTGGGATCAAAATTTGCTGAAAGATATTTCTCTCGTGCTGACCGCAAGCCTTGATGTTGATCAGGACGGTAAAAATAAAATCGCCATCACCTATCGGAAGGTTCAGTCCTCCCAGGCGGAACAGGAAACGGGCGGCTCATTCATTACGACGGTGCTCAGCGCTTCCGGGCACACCATCCGTGAAGCGCGGTTTCAATTGGATAAGCTTGTCGACCAGCGCATTGACACGTCCAAGCAAAGAGTCTTATTAATCGGTGAGAAAATGGCGGAAAAACCGCTTTTTCCTTATCTCGATGTCTTTTACAGAGATCCGAAAAGTCCGCTTCTCGCTCATCCGGCGGTTGTAAAAGACGGCGAGGCGATTGAAGTGCTGAAGCTGATCGTCCGGCAGAAATTGATCGTCAGCAAGTATTTAACGAATTTATTAACAAGCGCTAATGCGGAATCAAATATCAGCATGGAAAATTTGCAATCCATCCGTTCAAGCATGCTGACGGCTGATAAGGATTTCGCCCTTCCTTATTTATCGATTAACGGACAGACGATAAAGGTAGAGGGTTCTGCCCTGTTCAGCGGCCAGCGGAAAGTGACTGAGGTGCTCGGTCAGGATTCGACCCTCCTGACCCTTTTAAGCGGGCAATTTAATAAATCGGCTAATATTAATCTGAAGCTGTGGGACAAATACAAAATGGATATTGAAAATCATCTTTCTCTCGGCATCACGGATGCCACGCGAAAGATTGTATTTATAGATACAGATCCGCAGCATATAAAAGTGAAAATCCGTTTAAAGCTGAACGCACGCGTCTTGGAATATCCGAAGGACAAGCTGAATTCTTATACGGCAATCAACCAAATGAACAAACAAGCATCAGCAAATTTGAACAGCCAGGCCAGATCGGTGATCAGCCATATTCAGGAGCACAACTCGGATATCCTCGGCATCGGCCGGAAATATCAAACCCATTATTATGAGCGGGGCAAGCGGCTCAATTGGCGTGAGGTCTATCCTTCCATCGAAATCGTCCCTGATATCAAAGTGAATATCTCGCAAATCGGCATCGTGAACTAAAAGAGACCCCGGTCTCTTTTTTTGTTGCCAACCGAAATGATTCGTGTTACTCTTTTTGTGTAAACGGTTACATAAATGAAGGAGGAGTGTTTGTTGGCAACGATTAAAGATGTCGCAGGCGCTGCCGGCGTCTCTGTTGCCACGGTCTCGCGTGTCCTCAATGACAACGGCTACGTGCATGAAGATACACGAACGAAGGTCATGCTTGCCATGGAGAAGCTGAATTATTATCCGAATGAAGTTGCCCGCTCTCTTTATAAAAGAGAATCCAGACTGGTCGGGCTTTTGCTTCCGGATATTACGAACCCCTTTTTCCCGCAGCTTGCCCGCGGCGCTGAAGACGAGCTGCAGCGGGAAGGATACCGGCTGATCATCGGCAACAGCGATGAAGAATTGGAAAAAGAACTCGACTACCTGCAAACATTTAAACAAAATCAAGTTGCCGGTATTTTGGCGGCCACCCATTACCCCGACCTTCCCGAATACAGCGGCAGCCTTTACCCGGTCGTATTTCTGGACCGGACAAAAGAAGGCGCCCCATCCGTATTCAGTGACGGGCGGGCAGGCGGAAAACGGGCGGCTGAGGAAATGCTTCGCGGCAAAAGCACAAGCATCACGCTTGTCAAAGGCCCAGGCCACCTTCCGACCGCTCAGGAACGTTTTAACGGCGCACTTGATGTGCTGCAAAAAGCGGGCGCGCAGTTCAATGTCATCTCCGCCGCTTCATTTTCCATCAAGGATGCCGCCGTTTTAGCAGAAGAATTGTTTGCAGCATACCCGGAAACCGACGGAGTCATTGCCAGCAACGATATTGCGGCGGCTGCCGTCCTCCATGAGGCGCTGCGGCTCGGCAAAAAAGTTCCGGAGGAGATTCAGATCATCGGATACGACGATATTCCGCAGAGCAGGCTTTTGTTTCCGCCGCTTTCAACCATCCGCCAGCCTGCATATGAGATGGGAAAACAAGCGGCAAACCTGCTGTTGCAATTGATAAAGAAAGAGCCGCCGAAAGAGACGGCCATTCAAATGCCCGTGACTTATATAAGAAGACAAACGACGAGAAAGGATGATCACCATGAGTGAAATTTGTGTTATCGGAAGCTGTTCTATGGATCTGGTCGTCACATCCGAACGGCGTCCGAAAGCCGGGGAAACCGTACTGGGCACAGACTTTCAAACCGTGCCCGGGGGAAAAGGCGCAAACCAGGCCGTAGCCGCTTCCCGCCTTGGCGCGAACGTATATATGGTAGGAAAAGCTGGCAGTGACAGCTACGGAAAAGCGATTATTGAAAACCTGAAGGCAAACGGCGTCAATACGGACTATATGGAAACGGTTACACACAAAAAAAGCGGAACGGCTCATATTGTGCTCGCAGAAGGAGACAACAGCATCGTCGTCGTAAAAGGCGCAAACGATGACATCTCACCCAATTATGCCAAAAGTGCGCTAGAAAAACTTCCCAGCATTGATATCGTGCTGATCCAGCAGGAGATTCCTGAAGAAACCGTTGAAGAAGTGTGCAGCTACTGCCGCGCGCAGCAAATTCCGGTTATCCTGAATCCCGCGCCGGCCCGGCCGCTGAAACAATCGACGATTGAGAATGCCGCATATCTTACGCCGAACGAACATGAAGCATCCATTTTATTTCCTGACCGGACGAAAGAAGAAGCGCTCGCCGGCTATCCCGGCAAACTGTTCATTACCGAAGGAAAACAAGGGGTACGCTACTCAGACGGCACCGCGGAACGGCTTGTTCCCGGCTTCCCTGCAGAAGCGGTCGACACGACGGGAGCCGGCGATACCTTTAATGCGGCACTTGCCGTCGCACTCGCGGAAGGACGGGACATCGAGCAAGCGCTCCTGTTTGCCAACCGCGCCGCCTCCCTGTCCGTGCAGCACTTCGGCGCCCAAGGCGGGATGCCGGCCAGAAAAGAAGTTGAGGAGCTGCTGTCATGAAAAAACACGGAATGTTAAACAGCCACATTGCCAAAGTATTAGCCGATCTCGGGCATACAGACCTCATCGCGATCGCCGATGCGGGTCTCCCCGTCCCTGACGGCGTCCCTAAAATTGATTTGTCTTTAACGGCGGGCGTTCCCGCCTTTCGGGATGTGACCAGCCTGGTAGCCGGGGAGATGGCAGTCGAAAAGGTGATGGCCGCTTCCGAGATCAAAGACGAAAATCCTGAGAATGCAAGTTTCATAGAAAGCCATTTCTCAGCGCAGACGATCGAGTACATGCCCCACACGGAATTCAAACGGCTCACACAGAAAGCAAAAGCCGTCATCCGAACGGGTGAAATGACACCATACGCCAACTGCATCCTGCAGGCGGGTGTGATTTTCTAGAAAGAAGGGATCCAGCATGCATATCGGCATGACAGACATTCATAAAGCATTCGGCAAAAACCAAGTGCTCTCCGGCGTCTCATTTGAGCTTCTGCCGGGAGAAATCCACGCTTTAATGGGAGAAAACGGAGCGGGCAAATCGACGTTAATGAATCTGCTCACCGGGCTCTACCGGCTCGACAAGGGAAACATTACGATAAACGGAACAAATATGAGCTTCTCCAATCCAAAGGAAGCCGAAAAGCACGGAATCGCCTTTATCCATCAGGAACTGAATATATGGCCGGACATGACGGTGCTTGAAAACCTTTTTATCGGCAAAGAGCTGACGACGGCGTTCGGCGTTTTGGAAACGAAGAAAATGAAAGCGCTAGCAAAATCACAGCTTGAAAAACTGAGAGTCTCTCTTCCTCTTGACCGGGAAGCCGGACAATGTTCCGTCGGCCAGCAGCAGATGATTGAGATTACCAAAGCGCTGATGACAAACGCCGAAGTCATTATTATGGACGAACCGACCGCGGCGCTGACCGAACGGGAAATCAGCAAACTGTTTGACGTGATGACGGCGTTAAAGCGGGACGGCGTATCCATTGTCTATATTTCTCACCGAATGGAAGAGATATTTTCGATTTGCGACCGGATCACCATTATGCGGGACGGCCTCACTGTCGATACGGCGCATATGAAAGATACTACTTTTGATGAAGTGGTCAAAAAAATGGTCGGGCGGGAGCTGACCGATCGGTATCCAACCCGCACGCCGTCACTCGGCGATAAGGTGCTCGAAGTGAAAAACGCCTCAAAAAAAGGAAGCTTTTCACAGATCAGTTTCCATGTGAGCGCCGGAGAAATCCTCGGCGTTTCCGGCTTAATGGGTGCCGGACGGACAGAAATCATGAGAGCGCTGTTCGGAATTGACCGGCTCGATTCCGGAGAGATCTGGATTTCCGGCCGAAAAACCGGCATTCGGGGTCCGTACGATGCCATCCGCAAGGGACTCGGCCTGATTACGGAGAACCGCAAAGATGAAGGGCTGCTGCTGGATACGTCCATTCGTGAAAATATCTCATTGCCGAACCTGACCAGCTTCTCTCAGAAAGGCATCATTGACCGAAAACGCGAGGCGGAGTTCGTTAAGCTGCTCATCAAGCGTCTGACCATTAAGACTGCATCTCCGGAAACCGCCGCCCGGCATTTATCAGGAGGAAATCAGCAAAAAGTCGTCATCGCCAAATGGATCGGAATCGGCCCGAAAGTCCTCATCCTTGATGAACCGACAAGAGGCGTCGACGTAGGCGCGAAAAGGGAAATCTATTCATTAATGAATGAACTGACCGATCGCGGAGTCGCCATCATCATGGTGTCTTCCGAGCTGCCGGAAATTCTCGGTATGAGTGACAGAATCATCGTCGTCCACGAAGGGCGCATCAGCGGAGAAATCAATACGGCAGACGCAACACAAGAACACATCATGACACTTGCCACGGGAGGGCAGCAGTATGAAAACTGAACCAATGACATCAACTGAACAAAAGCGATTTTCCATTCACACCTTCACGCAAAAACTCGGTCCGTTTCTCGGCTTACTGATTCTTGTGCTGATCGTTTCCGTTTTAAACCCGAGTTTTCTTGAACCCCTCAATATTCTCAATCTTCTTCGGCAGGTTGCGATTAACGCTCTGATTGCATTCGGAATGACGTTTGTCATTTTAACGGGAGGCATTGATCTCTCTGTCGGAGCCATCCTCGCCTTATCGAGCGCATTGGTCGCAGGTATGATGGTATCAGGCATCGACCCGATCTTAGCCGTCATCATCGGCTGCGTGATCGGCGCCGTACTCGGCATGATAAACGGATTATTAATCACAAAAGGAAAAATGGCACCGTTCATCGCCACTTTGGCGACAATGACCGTCTTTCGCGGACTGACCCTCGTCTATACGGACGGAAATCCGATTACGGGGCTCGGTACAAATTACGCATTTCAATTATTCGGGCGCGGTTATTTTCTCGGCATACCCGTACCTGCCATTACGATGCTGATTGCATTTGCGGCCCTGTGGGTTCTTCTGCACAAAACACCGTTCGGCCGCCGGACATACGCCATCGGCGGCAATGAGAAAGCGGCGCTGATATCGGGAATCAAAGTGCCCCGCATCAAGATCATGATCTATTCTCTGACAGGTTTATTATCGGCGCTGGCGGGAGCGATTCTGACATCACGCTTAAATTCCGCACAGCCGACGGCCGGAGAATCATACGAGCTGGACGCCATCGCAGCGGTCGTTCTCGGCGGAACGAGCCTGTCCGGCGGTCGAGGGCGCATCATCGGTACGCTGATCGGGGTTTTGATTATCGGTACGCTGAACAACGGCTTGAACCTTCTCGGCGTATCATCGTTTTATCAGCTCGTCGTCAAAGGAATCGTCATTTTAATCGCGGTGCTGCTGGACCGCAAAAAATCGGCATAGTAGGAGGACCATTATGAAGAAAGCCATCATCACGATCGCGGCATTATCACTGTTTTTGCTGTCCGCCTGTTCACTTGAACCGCCGCAATGGGCAAAACCGTCAAACACAAAACATAAAAAAGAATTCACTATCGGGCTCTCCGTCTCCACATTAAACAATCCGTTCTTCGTTTCATTAAAAGAAGGCGTTGTAAAGGAAGCCAAAAAACGGGGCATGAAGGTCATTATTGTCGATGCCCAAAATGATTCATCTAAACAGTCAAATGACGTAGAAGATTTGATCCAGCAGGGAGTCGATGCGCTGCTGATCAATCCGACCGATTCATCAGCGATTTCAACAGCCGTCGAATCGGCAAATTCCCTCGGCATTCCCGTCATTGCGCTGGATCGTTCAGCCGAACACGGCAAAGTCGAAACGCTTGTCGCCTCTGACAATGTCAAAGGAGGAGAAATGGCGGCTGACTACCTCGCCGATCAGCTCGGAAAAGGCGCCAAAGTGGCTGAATTGCAAGGGGTGCCGGGCGCATCCGCGACACGGGAACGCGGAACGGGCTTTCATCATATTGCCGACAAAAAGCTGGATGTCGTAACAAAGCAAGCGGCAGATTTTGACCGTACAAAAGGATTGACCGTCATGGAAAACCTGCTGCAGGGACATCCGGATATCAAAGCCGTGTTCGCCCATAATGATGAAATGGCACTCGGGGCGCTCGAAGCGATTAACAGCTCGGGCAAACACATTTTGGTCGTCGGTTTCGACGGAAACAAAGATGCGATTTCTTCCATTAAAAACGGGAAGCTGACAGCCACGGTCGCCCAGCAGCCGGAGCTGATCGGAAAACTGGCGGCCGAAGCGGCGGAGCAGGTGCTCAAAGGAGAAAAAGTCAAAAAAACCATTGCCGCTCCATTGAAACTTCAAACACAAAAATAATCGGCCGATGTTTAGACTTCCGGTAAAACGTGAAAGGATGAAGTAAAAGGAGAGATACAGATGAAGAAAACAGCCAAAGCGGCATCCATTCTGACCCTTGCAGCGGGAATATCAGCGGCTTCAGCTGCCGGAATAACGCCTCTTCCGGAGACACACGCGCAAGAAGCGGTCAAAATTGACGATCTGTACAGCTACCCGCTTGACTCTTATCTCGTTTCCGCGGAAGCATTGAACGTCAGAACAAAAGCATCAGCAGCCAGTCCGAGAGCTGATACCCTTCATTTAGGCGACAGCTTAAAGATCATTTCATTCCAGAACGCTGACTGGGCAAAAGTACATTATAAAAACGGAAAAACAGGATTTGTATCTACTCATTATATTGTTAAAGAAGCAACAACCGTAAAAACGACGGCAAAAACAAAAGTATATACAGACAAACAAGCGGTCAAAGCTTCCCTTGCCAAAAACACGAGCGTTTCTTTCCTCGGATGGAAAAAGACAGCCGGCGGCGGCATTGATTTCGGCTGGGCGCTTGTCGATTACGGGGGCGCAACGGGATATATCAGCACAAAAGATCTGCAAAAACTGACATAATATCAAAACGGATTTCGCAAATTCAGCGCGAAATCCGTTTTTTCTTTCTGAGCAGTCAGAAACGTCTAAGGTTCGAAATATTTCTCAGGAAATATTGTCGGATGAAGATGAATGTATACGACTCTAAAATGGCTTCTTTATGTAATCCGCCAGGCGTTTGGCATTGTCACGGATAGCCGCAGCATCGGCGCTGCTTACCCCGTACATCGCGAAAGCCGGCAAATAGGTCATTCCCGTAAAATTAGCCATTGCCTGAAACGGCCTTAAGAGCTCGCTCAGTGAAAAATGGTTAGACCCGCCTGCCTGATATGCATCCTCCCCGGCACCTACAGAAACAGCCAGCAGCAATTCTTTGCCGTGCAGCGCCTTTCCTTTGGAACCGTAAGCCCAGCCATACGCCAGCACATGATCCATCCATGTTTTTAAAAGCGGAGGCGCACTGTACCAGTACAGCGGGAATTGAAATACGATCCGGTCATACTGTTCACACAGCTGCCGTTCCTTTTCCCCATCTATTTTCCCGTCCGGATATTCTTTATAAAGCTCACGGACCGTGATGTCATCATGATTTTTTAATTCTTCTGTCCACGCCTTATTGACCGCTGAGTTGTCCATGTCAGGATGAACCGCTAATACCAATACTTTCACAGCTACCACACCTTTCCCTTTTGACTGTATTTTACCTAATCTTTGCCGGTTCAGCCAAATAAAAAGAAAGCCCCCGAGAAAAATGAGGCTTTCTTTTTTATTTTATTCCGGGCTTCCTTCGGTTGTTTCGATATCCTTCGCAAAATTCGGATTATCTAAATTTGCGTTGAAAAAGTCCGCCGTATTCGGAAGCTTGAGGTTCATATTCATTTTTTGAGAAATGGTCACTTTACAATCTTTAATGACATAGTCAAACACGTGTCCCCCGGAATTGCGTCCTTCATCAATGAAGTGCAGGTGATATCCGGAAACAGCGATGCCGTTTGCGTAACCCGGCGTCCAGAAGCCGGCGATTGTACCCTGAATGTCGTCAAAGTTGAACACAGGCTGTGTTTTCACCGCTTCGATCATCGGAACGTACGGTTTCTCCTGGCGTTCTACCGTTCTTGTCTGCACCTTTTTAAATACGCCGTCTAAACGGATCGCATAAAATAAGTTTTTACTAGGCAGAAGGCTGGCGATTTCCTGCTCGAATTCTTCACGGGTCATTTCGCCGTCGATCGTATGCGTCATGTCCGGCGTGAAAAATGTGAATGAGCAGAATGGTGACAGGTCTCCGCCTTTAACAGGCGTAGCCGTTCCGTCGCCGCGCAGACGGTAAAATTCGCCGTCAAATCCGATTAATTCGCCGTCCAGTTTGTTGAACGTGCCGATTCCGAAATCACCGAACTTCGGAATGTCAGCCATATCAAAATCTCCGTCATATACTCCGTCCAGCAGAGATGTCATTGTGGATACTTGATAGATCTGATCCTCAGGTGAGCCTTTTTCTCCGCGGCTCATCATATGGATGTCGCTTGCGTTTTTCATATTCCCTTCACTCCTTTTAAATTGGGCTGTTTTAGAAAACAGGTCATGGTGCGCAGAGTGCTAGAGAGCTTTTGCTTTCATTTTTTCTTTGAATTGCTTCGGAAGCATGTCGCTTGATAAATGGACATTGTCACTGTAATCGACAGGAATGTCAATGATAACAGGGCCTTCTGTGTTCAAGCCTTTTTGCAGCACGTCTGCCAGCTGTTCCGGTGACTCAACGCGCAAGCCGGTGGCGCCGAAGCTTTCTGCATATTTTACGATATCAATGTTTCCGAAATCTACGCATGATGTACGGTTATATTTTTTCATTTGCTGGAATGCGACCATATCATATGTGCTGTCATTCCATACAAGGTGAACGATCGGCGCTTTTAAGCGGACTGCCGTTTCCAATTCCATTGCAGAGAACAGGAATCCTCCGTCTCCTGAAACGGATACGACTTTTTCACCCGGATTCACCAATGTGGCGGCAATCGCCCAAGGAAGCGCTACGCCCAATGTCTGCATGCCGTTGCTGATCAACAGCTTCAGCGGCTCATAAGCGCGGAAGTAGCGGGACATCCAGATCGCGTGAGAACCGATATCGCAAGTGACGGTTACGTCGTCATCAATTGCATTGCGCAGTTCTTGGACGATTTGCAGAGGATGCACTCTGTCGGATTTATGGTCGCTTGGCGCCTTCTCGCTGTCTGAGAGCATCTGTTTTAATTCGCTCAGCACTTCTTTTTCACGGCTGCCCATATCAAATGTCACAGCGTCGTGTTCAATTTGTTTAACCGTAGCGGGGATATCGCCTAATAATTCTAATTCCGGCTGATAGGCATGATCGATATCGGCCTGAATTTCGTCAAGATGGATAATAGCACGGTCACCGTTTACGTTCCAGAACTTCGGATCGTATTCAATCGGATCATAACCGATCGTTAATACGACATCCGCCTGTTCAAGCAGAAGATCGCCCGGCTGGTTGCGGAACAGTCCGATCCGGCCGAAATATTGGTCTTCCAGCTCTCTGGACAATGTGCCGGCCCCTTGGTACGTTTCTACGAAAGGCAGTTTTGTTTTGGCAAGCAGTTTGCGGATTTGTTTTACCGCTTCCGGTCTTCCACCTTTCATGCCGACTAACAGAACGGGAAGTTTCGCCGTCTGGATTTTCGCGATAGCCGCGCTGACCGCTTCTTCCGGTGCAGGGCCTTGTTTCGGCGCCGGCACGCTGCGTACGTTTTTCACATTTGTGATTTCATTCACAACATCCTGCGGAAAGCTCACAAAAGCCGCGCCTGCCTGACCTGCTGACGCTGCCCTGAAGGCGTTTGTTACCGCTTCTGGTATATTCCCTGTTTCCTGTACTTCTACACTGTATTTTGTAATCGGCTGAAATAGCGCCGCATTGTCCAATGATTGGTGTGTCCGTTTTAACCGGTCTGCGCGAATTACGTTACCCGCCAGCGCCACTACCGGATCACCTTCTGTATTAGCCGTTAACAAGCCGGTCGCCAAGTTGGATGCCCCCGGGCCTGAAGTAACGAGACAAACGCCTGGTTTTCCAGTCAGTCTTCCGACAGCCGCAGCCATAAATGCAGCGTTCTGTTCGTGACGGCATAAAACCAGTTCAGGTCCTTTATCTTTTAACGCATCAAATACTGCATCAATTTTTGCACCCGGAATGCCAAAAACATGTGTGACACCTTGCTCCACTAAGCAATCAACAACAAGCTCCGCCCCCCGATTTTTTTCAGAGGTTTTTAGTTCATTTGTTGCTTTTGCCAACACCCTCACTCCTTATTATGCATATTAAATATAAAATTTTAAGTAATTTGTGATATTATTCACTATACACTCTTTGGAAATTGACCTCCAATATCAATTCGCCGTATGATTAATATGTTTCACGAATAATTAACAAAGAGAAAGGAATGGATAAGGATGGAGCTTCGCCATCTTCAATACTTTATTGCCGTTGCCGAAGAACTTCATTTCGGCAAAGCTGCGCTTCGGTTAAATATGACACAGCCGCCTCTCAGCCAGCAGATCAAACAGCTTGAGAAGGAAGTCGGCGTGACCTTATTAAAGCGCACGAAACGGGTTGTAGAGCTTTCAGCTGCCGGAGAAAGTTTTTTAAAACACAGCAGAAACGCGATCGAAGAAATAGACAAAGCGATTGAAATGGCGCAGAGAACGGCGCGGGGAGAGCTCGGCCGCCTTGTCGTCGGTTTTGTCGGCTCGGCCACATATGAATTTCTGCCGCCGATCATTCGGGAATTCCGCGAAAAATTCCCCTCCGTCAAGCTTGATCTGCGTGAAATTTCTTCTTTCAGACAGCAGGAAGAACTTCTGAAGGGGAACATTGATATCGGCATCCTTCATCCGCCTTTACAGCATTCCGCGTTACATATGGAAAAGGTGCAGAGCAGTCCGTGCATTCTGGCTTTGCCGAAGCAGCACCCGCTTACCGCTAAACAGACAATCGACATTCAGGATTTAAAAAATGAACCGATTATCACACTGTCGAAAGAAACATGGCCGACTTTATACCTGGAGTTTGTAAACTACTGCGAGCAGGCGGGCTTCAAACCGAAAATCGTTCAGGAAGCGACGGAGTATCAAATGGTGATCGGATTGGTTAGTGCCGGTATCGGTGTAACCTTCGTGCCTTCTTCTGCTAAAAAGCTGTTTAATCTCGAAGTCGCCTACCGCGGCATTAATCAGGCGCAGCTCACTGCCGAATGGGTCATTGCCTACCGCAAGGATAATCAAAATCCGATTCTGAAACATTTTCTGGATATTATGAATAAACGCCAGGCTTTATTGCAGGCGGATAAGGAAAATGCATAAAAAAGAGGGCCGCCGAAAGCAGCCTCTTTTTTTGTGCTTTTATGGATTTTTACTAAATTGGTAGAAACGCTCAGTACACCTTACGACCTGTACCCGTATACATACAGTACAACTGATCAGGAGGGATAAAAATAACGGGGCGGCAATGACCCATCTAAAAGGAGGCAGAACACATTACACATATTACCGTCATTTTGACCCTGATTTCTTTCTTTGTGACCATTATTTTTATATTTTGGAGACCCGGGGGATTAAATGAAGCTGTTCCGGCGTCGCTGGGCGCCATTCTCGTTTTGTTATGCGGAACCGTTTCCTTTCATGATTTGGGGGATATAGGGTCAAAAGTCACCGGAGCATCAATCACCATTATCTCCACAATGATTATGGCGATCGCGCTGGAAAGCTTCGGTTTTTTTAACTGGGCGGCGGCCAAACTGCTTCACCGCGCCAAGGGATCGGGCATCCGGCTTTTTTGGCTGACCAACCTGCTCTGTTTTTCAATGACGCTCTTTCTGAATAATGACGGCAGCGTCTTAATCACCACTCCTATTTTACTATTGGTCTTACAATATCTCGGACTTAAAAGACATCAGAAAACACCGTATTTAATAAGCGGCGTATTAATTGCGACGGCGGCAAGCACCCCGATTGGCGTCAGTAATATCGTCAATTTAATTTCTCTCAAAATGATAGGCATGGACCTTTATTTGTACACCAATATGATGTTTATCCCCGGCACGCTGGGACTGGTGTTTATGGCCTTTCTGCTGTTTGCCGTTTTTTACCGCCGTTTGCCGAAACAGCTCCCCGATATTCCGGTTCATTTTGACTCGCTGGAACACAAACGATATCATCCGCTTCAGCCTCCGCCGGACTTGAGCCAAAACAGCCGTACGAACATCATGTTTTGTGTTTTGATATTTGTATTGTTCGTCCGGATCAGTCTGTTTGCAGCTTCTTACAACGGCATATCCGTTTCGCTCGTGGCTGTCATCAGTTCAGTCATCCTGCTTTGCTGGAGATGGTTTTATTTAAAAATCGGACCGGCAGACTTATTAAGAAAAGCGCCTTGGCATATCTTTATTTTTGCCTTCACGATGTACATTATCATCTACGGACTGCATAATATCGGACTGACGGCGCTGCTTGTTCAGTCTATTGAGCCTTATGTCTCACAAAGCATTGCCCACGCCGCAACTATTATGGGCATTGCTACATCCGTCCTCTCTAATTTGTTCAATAACCATCCCGCCTTAATGATCAGCACTTTGACATTAACTGAAATGTCCATCGACCCATTAACCGTAAAAATCATTTATCTGGCTAATATTATCGGCAGTGATATCGGATCATTGCTTCTGCCGATCGGGACATTAGCCACGCTGATCTGGATGCATATCATCAGACAGCACGGCGAAAAAGTTTCTTGGTCAGAATATATCAAAACGACCATTGTCGTTGTCCCTCTCACCGTCGTGTTTACCATTACCGTTTTATATGTTTGGATCAGTTGGATTTACCTTTAGCTCCGATTAAAAAAACTGCCTGCTGTATAAGAGAGGCAGTTTTATCATTTATGGCAGGTGCATGGTTTTTAAATGATTCAATTTCCAAAAAACAGTATCGCCGTCTGCATTGGTCAATTCAAGAATATTATCTGAGACATCCTGTAACAGCCCCACTTTATTCGGTATATCTCCTAAATCCAGAATAATCAGCTTCCCGATATATCTTTTTAATTGCTCCTCAAAATTCCGGACAAGGGGCACATTAGCGGGAACAACCGGCAGCTCTGAACTGTTTAATGTATACGGCGTCTGCTCATCGGAATAGGGTGTCAGCCATTTCAAATGATGCATCGAGATGAAAAGGGTCTTATAAACCGGAGAGAAGAAAACAAAATAATCATTTAAAACACTTGTCACATACCCATGGATGGAACGGTCTCCCGTAACAAATATTTCTGTAAATCTGCCTTTTATATGCTGGAGGGTATTCCGGTAAGAAAATGAATGTTCCTGTTTTTCGGGATGCGGACTTTTTTTTCTTGCGTACGGTTCTTTATTCTCTTCGTCCGGGAGCGTCAATGTCATCCTCTGAAGATGCAGCAGCGGAATATAAAGAAACGTCCGGCCGTCATGAATCACAATGATATCCTGACCGATATCCAAAAGAGTTCCTGAAAATGTCGTATTCCCCGATATCTCAATATCGACTTGTTTATCCAGAAATCTGCTTAATCCAGCCATTTCATTCCCCCCTCTCCCGCGTTTACGGACAATCTTTCCAATCATTTACGGCCGTGTTTCCACCGATAATCTATTGTCCTTAATACAGTGGCGTAGCTATAAGAGTTCTCTTCCTCCCGTTTTGAGGATCGAACGGATCTTGATGATCTTTTCGACTTTTTAGAGGAAGTACGCTGCTCTTCGCGTGATTCTTCTTCATGTGACTTTTCTTCTTCGGCGCTCTCTTTCTCACCTTTATTCTCGTCGTCTTTATTCTCCTCTTTTTTAGCTGCTCCTTTTGCCCCTTCGCTGATGCTCTTGATATGAAAAGGATAGATCCGCAGCACTTCTTTATCTTTCACAAGAGTGTAGTGGCCGTCGGAATTATCCACAAGTATACCTTCAACGGCTTCAGGACCTCCGCGGTTGATGGATACCCATTTGTGGATCAGGCGTTTAAATATGCCGTGAAAATCATCAGCCATTTCAAATTCCGGGCGCTCCTCCTCTTGGCCGTCCTCTTCTTGTTCCGCGCTGATGCTTTTGACATGGTCGGCGTTAAAATATACGATTCCGTCATCTTCCGTTTCCAACACGAGAAAATCCTCCCCTGTTTCGTGAAGCTTTCCTCTTTTCGATTCGGGACCTCCCTGATTCAATTGCACCGTGCGATTGGTCATCCGGCTGATCAGGTCTTGAAAATCATCAGCTTTTTCACATTCTGCCGCTTCGGCCGGCGATACGGTTTCACTCGTATTTTCCGTCACACTTTTCACGTGTTTCCATTGATAATAAACGATTTTATTATCAACCTGAAGAGCGATATAATCCGATTGAATGTCTGCTAATCTCCCTGTCTTGGACTCCGGGCCTCCCCGGTAGACAGTAATTACTTTTCCTTCCATTGCATGCAAAAAGTTGTCATCAGACCGATGCCGCTTCGTATTGCGTTTCATCTATTATCCTCCTAGTCATTTTTCTCATAATGTAAAAAGCATAATGCATATATACGTATCACGATTATTTTCGGGAACTGATTCACCAGCCTATTTGTAAAAAATCTTTCTTCATTTCCAAATCAGATATTCCACCGCTCTAACTCACTGCTGATGAAGGCGGACCGCTCCTTAATGTATTCGCAAATCACATCAGGCTCCCGGTCAAAGCAATCAATCTCCTCTTTCTTATAAGGATCCTTTGCGACATGCGGCCTGATCTGCTCATACAGTGACATGACCTTCGGCTTCATATGTTCAATGGTAAACCGGGTCTGAAGCGTTTCTTCCAAAAGCTGTTTGTACGCTTTGCGGAAATACGGTTCATCCAAAAGCCTTGCAGTCAAGGTATTAAACCCTTGTATTCTGACATAATCGGCGTCCATCCGATCACCGTGAATGTCTCTTCCCCACGTCGCATCGTAATCCCACGGAATGACTTCAAAAAGTCCCGTTTCATGATTCCGGTACAAAGCGTAATTATGAACAAATCCATCGTAGTTTGAGGTAAACACGATGCCCGCAAGCCACCGCAAATACTTATCGGCGTCCAAGTGTTTGACGATCTCCCCCTTGAACTCTGACTTCGGCACGGTATTAATTTTATAGATCATGTCCTGCAAGTATAAATCGTCTTCTTTCGTTCCCGTTTTCTTTTCATAACCAAGTTCGAGCGATGTTTTCGTATCCCGCTCCAGATCACTGACAAGGGAGAAATTGGCGTCGTCATCAACCGCGTAAAAAACAGCCCCTTCCGCCAAATTCCGTTTCGCCAGAAAATATTCATCCACTGACTCCAGCTCAAGATACACCCCCTCATGCCTGCCATTGATTTGCAGGGTTACGAAATTCGCCTTTGGTGACAGCGTCCCAAGCTCCGCGAAGAAATCGAGAGACAGCTTATTCCGCATCATCGACGGATCTTTGTATTCAGCGTTTAAATGTATCTCTTTCGCCCTGCGAAATGTTTTCGGCGAATAAAAAGCGATGTGATACGATTTTTTCTTGAAATCTCTTATATGAGAGCCGCGGTACGCCAGATCAATGTCAAGCCGTTTTTGATTCACTCTCAGCACCGCGGGCACCGGATCATCATCCCAAATGTCTTTTTTCAGCTCCATTAAGTCTTTCGGGTGAATAAACAGCTGGTACAGAGGCAATGTTGATTGGTCTTTCATCAGTAACCCTCCCTGTATTAATTTAGGCTGTGCTTTTTATATAAAACTCAGCGAATCACACATACACTTTTTTCATTCATGCGTACTATGTGGTAGTAAGGATCGCATCCTTAAAACATATATCATGAGGAGGTTTCAAAATGGGCCACTATTCCCATTCTGATATCGAAGAAGCAGTAAAGTCCGCAAGCACCGAGGGATTGGAAGATTATTTGTACCAAGAACCAAAAAGCAGTAAGAAGAGAAAATCTCGCAGTCATAAAAAATCGTGCCGCTCTCACAAAAAATCTCGCAGCCATAAAAAATCGTGCCGCTCTCACAAAAAATCTCGCAGCCATAAAAAATCCCGTTCTCACAAAAAATCTCGCAGCCATAAAAAATCCCGTTCTCACAAAAAATCTCGCAGCCATAAAAAATCCCGTTCTCACAAAAAATCTCGCAGCCATAAAAAGTCCCGTTCTCACAAAAAATCTCGCAGCCATAAAAAATCCCGTTCTCACAAAAAATCTCGCAGCCGTAAAAAATCGTGCCGCTCTCACAAAAAATCTCGCAGCCACAAAAAATCATGCCGCCGCAAGAAAAAACGCACGCAGAAAAAACCTTATCGTCCTCATAAAAAAGACCCTTGCAAAAAAGACGATTACTGCAGCAAAACAGAGTACTGGAAAGACGGGAACATCTGGGTTGTAAAGAAAAACTACAAGTAACGCCATTTGTAAATAGGCTGCCGGCTAAACGGAAGCCTTTTTCCTCAATCAGATATATGCCACGTGATAAGATATGCAGCCGGTTTTCTTTTGTTGTGTTTCCGAATTTTCTTTCTGTATAATCAGGTCATACGATAAAGAAAGGCGGCCGAAATCATGCATATCTTACGAGCAGACGAACTGAACGCAAAAGACACTTACAAATTGCTTTCGGGCACAGTCGTTCCCCGGCCGATCGCATTTGTCACGACGCGGTCATCCATCAACGGCGCCGTAAACGCGGCGCCCTTCAGTTTCTATAACGTTGTCTCCGCAGAACCGCCGCTTCTGGCCATCTCTGTCAGCCGCGCGGACGGACGGCAGAAAGACACCGCGAGAAACGCAATCGCTCATCGGGAATTCGTGGTGCACGTCAGTGATGAGTCCATTATTGAAGACATTAACAAAACGGCGGCAAGGCTTGATCCTGATGTCAGTGAACTTGGCATGACAGACCTTTCTGTGACAGACAGCGCCTGCATCAGCGTACCCGGTATAAAAGAAGCAAAAGTCAGGTTTGAATGTATACTCGAACGCCATCTTCCGTTTCAAAATGACAGCGGAGAAACGACGACAGACCTCATCATCGGCAGAGTCGTTTGTTTTCATTTGAATGACCAAGTATATGACGCCGATAAAGGCTACATACGGACAGATGAGCTGAAGCCTGCGGCAAGGCTCGCGGGGAATGAATACGCCAGACTCGGGAAGACATATACGCTTGTCCGCCCGACCTGAAGCAGGAACCATTATAATAGAAGGAACTAGTCAAAAAGACCCCTTTCGAAAGGGGTCTTTTTTGAGTCTTTTACCATTAAACTCAGCCTAATGTCTTATAGAATGCTGAAACTTACAAGGCCCTCACCCGTATGAAACGAGTGACACATTTTTAGGAGGAGACGATGGATTTCATTCAGTTACTGATTTTTTCAATCGTATTTATTTTGCTCAGCCTTATGTTTCAAGTATTTGCCGTCAAAGTTCTTCATTTTCCAAAGGCTGTTAAAAAGCAGAAGCCGATAAACGGCACACATCGATTAATCGAAATCACACTGCTTATTACGGGCATCGCAGCGGTGACTTTTTTCAATGAAATGTACGTATTTGCCGGAGCTGTTTCCATGCTATTTTGCTGCAGCGGCTTAATGGAATGGCGGCACCGGCGGGAGGAAAAGCAATATGTGTACGATTCGTTTTACGCGGGTCTTTCTGCCGCTCTTGGCGTGCTTATTTTTTTCATCAGTTAGCGTATCATGCTCTATACTCCTGCGGCCGCTCCGTCGCCGCGCGGGTCGGCCCCGCCTTGGAGAAAGCCTTCTTCATCAATGACGATCGCTGCCGCATGGCCCATAAGCCCGTCAAAATCACCAACGGTCTCGACGCGGTGGCCGCTCTGCCTTAGGGCTTCTCTCGTTTCAGGGCTGATTCTGCTTTCAACCCTCAGCCCTTCATACTCCTCTCCCCATGTCCGTCCCCAGACCCAGCGAGGCTCATTGATCGCCTGCTGCGGGTCCATTTTGTAATCAATGATGCGCGTAATCATCGCTGTCTGAGTTTGCGGCTGGCCTTCTCCTCCCTGGGTTCCGTACAGGATGTGCGGCTTTCCTTCTTTACAGGCCATCGCCGGCATGAGGGTGTGGAACGTCCGCTTGCCGGGTTCGAGCGTATTGACATGGAATTCATCCAGCGAAAAAAATGACCCGCGGTTTTGCAGTAAAATACCCGTCTCCCCCGCCGTAACGGCAGATCCGAACTCGAAATAGAGGCTCTGTATAAAGGAAACGGCATTTCCTTCCGCATCTCTGACGGCGGCATAAGCAGTGTCGCTTCCGACCGGACGGCTTACCGCCGGCGCAGCCGTGTAACCGATTTCTTCCGCCAGCTGCTTTGCATACCGTTTATCAAGCAGCCGATCCAGCGGAATATGAGAAAATGCCGGATCAGTCAGCACTTCATTCCGGTGGTGAAAACTCTTCTTCAGCGCCTCGATCAGCAGATGATAATATTCAAAGGAGCCGTGTTCAATCTGAGAAAAATCATAGTTTTCCAATATATTGAGCGTCATTAAGCCTGTAAAGCCCTGTGAATTCGGCGGAGCCTGATAGATGCGGTACCCGCGGTAATCAGAGGATACCGGGTTCGTCCACTCGCCGCGGTGGGCTTTAAAGTCATCAAGTGTCAGACGGCTGCCGTTGTTTTGCAGAAAGGATGTGATGCTTTGAGCGAGATCTCCTTCATAAAAAGCGCCTCTGCCTTTCTCGGCAAGCTGTTCCAAGCTGGCCGCCAGATCCTTCTGGACAAACCGTTCACCGGGCATGGGCGCTTTTTTGTTTCTCGTAAAAATGGCTGAGGTATAAGGTGTTGAGGCTAAAAGAGCGAGATTGCGTTCTGTGTGGGCGCACTGGTCGGCGGACACTGGAAATCCGTTTGCCGCATAATCAAGAGCAGGCTTCAGCACCTCAGCGAGAGAAAGACGCCCGTACGCCGAAAGCACGGCATCCCAGCTGTCCGCCATGCCCGGAACGGTAATGGCGCTTTCTATCCCGCGCAGAGGGATCGCTTCTCTGCCCCGATACAAGTCTCTCGTCACATGCTTCCCTGAACGGCCGCTCCCGTTATAAGCTTTGATTCGTCCCGTTTCTTTATGGTAAGTGAGCCAAAATGAATCCCCGCCAAGACCCGTCATATGCGGATACACGACTGCCAGGCAGGCGCTGACCGCCACTGCCGCGTCAAACGCGTTTCCGCCCTTTTCCAGAATGCCGGCCCCCGCCTGAGAAGCAAGATAATGCGGACTGACGACCATTTGTTTCGTTCCGATGGTTGAAGTATTCATGGCAAGCCCCTTTACAAATTTTCTCAAGTATAAAAAGCGGCATCGCCGGCATCCACTTTCCTGAAAGAAAAGCTCACACACTATTTACTTTCCGATAAGAAATAATCCTCAATCATTACGTAACGAAAACATTAAAAAAATTTCTCCTTCATACCGTAACATTTCATGATACAATAATATCCACCAAATGAAGGAAGGTGAAGCCGGTTGGAACATGAGTACAGCATTCCGAATCTTGTCCTTGATGAAACGGATAAACAGATTCTCTCGATTTTGCACGAGGAAGGGAGGATTTCCTATACAGACTTAGGAAAGCGGGTTAACCTGTCGCGAGTGGCGGTTCAGCACCGCATTCAGCATTTACTGGATGCCGGTGTGATTGAAAAATTCACCGCTGTCATCAACCCGGCGAAAATCGGCCGTCATGTGTCCGTGTTTTTTAACGTGGAGGTGGAGCCGCAGTATTTGGAGGAAACCGCATTAAAGCTTGAAAAGGAGCCGGCGGTGACAAGCCTTTATCATATGACCGGACCGAGCAAGCTGCATATGCACGGCATTTTCGCAAATGATCAGGAGATGGAAGAGTTTTTGACAAAACGGCTCTATACGCAAAAAGGCGTCGTCAGCGTCGACTGCCAAATGCTGATTAAACGGTATAAAAGCAGAACGGGCATGAAGCTGTAAGGAGGACATAGCCATGAAACATCCCTATTGGGACATTACGGCGGCGATGGTCCGAACGGGCATTCTCGGATTCGGAGGCGGCCCGTCGGTGATCCCGCTCATCCGCCATGAAGCCGTCAATAAATACAAATGGATAGATGATGATGAATTCGGAGAAATACTAGCGATCGCTAATGCGCTTCCCGGACCGATTGCCACAAAAATGGCTGCGTATCTGGGCTTTAAGCTGAAAGGCATGTTAGGCGCAATCGCGGCAACCCTTGCACATATTCTGCCTACATGTCTCGCTATGGCGGGCTTGTTTGCGGCTGTCAATGTCTTAAGCCGCTCAGCAATTGTTGCCGGCATGATTGGCGCTGTAACACCGGTGATTGCGGTCATGCTCGGCATCATGGCGTACGAGTTTGGCCAAAAAGCGCTTAAAGGTTTCGGCTGGGTCACGGGCATCCTGTTTTTTATCATCGCTTTTATCGGCCTGCAAACGTTACAGATCAATCCCGGCTTTGTCATTATCATTTTCTTGGCGTACGGCGCGTTTCATTTTAAATTAAAGGACAAAATCACAAATAAACGTTCAAAAGATAAAGGAATGTCTGCCTCATGATCTTGATTTATGTATTTATGGCGTTTTTTGTCGCAAACGTACTCGGATATGGAGGCGGACCGGCGTCGATCCCGCTGATGTTTGAAGAAGTCGTCAACAGATACAGCTGGCTCTCAAACGATCAATTCTCAAATATGCTCGCACTTGCGAACGCATTGCCGGGCCCGATCGCAACCAAAATCGCGGCGTATGTCGGCTACAGCGCAGGCGGATGGCCCGGGTTCCTGATTGCGCTGATCGCCACCGTCGTACCGTCGGCGCTCGCATTGATCGTCCTCTTGCGCATCATTCAGCGCTTCCGCCAATCCCCCGTCATCAAAGGTATGACGCTGTCCGTCCAGCCTGTCATCGCCGTCATGATGCTCATTCTTACCTGGCAAATCGGCGCAGACGGCATCAAAGCGATCGGCTGGGTACAAGCGATAGTGATTGCGGGGATCTCCCTCCTTGCCTTGACAAAATTCAAGATGCATCCGGCCTTCCTGATTATCGCGGCGTTTTTGTATGGAGGGCTTGTGATTCCTCATTTATAATGAAAAGCACCTGGACAGGTGCTTTTTTATTTTGGCCCCACAATGCCGTTTGATATGACAACTGTTTCTTCGCCTGCATCACTCTTGATGATTTGCTTAACTTGCAGCGTTGCGCCTGCCATTCTCACAGATTGCTGAACCTGAGGCGAATTGGTTTCAGCCTGTACCCAAACAGAAGTCGGCGCTTTCCAAGCTAGAAAGAGTGCAAGAATCAATATACCAGAGATAACCAGCAGCAGCTTCATATCGCATCACTTCTTTTCAATAAACGGCTCGCAGCGGACAGAGCCTGATGATCATGAAGAATATCACCGGGACGATTGCCTTCTCCCAGCACATAGCCTTTAAAGGACATCCCCATAAAATGAAAAATATGTTCAAATTGCTGAATCAGCGGCAGCCCTTTGAGTTTAGGGTTGTCCCCTCCCACTGCTGTTACATATGCCTGCTTCACTGACATTTGCTGTTTAAAATCAGGAAACCTCGGATCTCTCAGCGTCTGTGACCAGCGATCAATAAACAGCTTTAATGTCCCTGACATGCCAAACCAATAAATTGGGGTGGCGAATACAAGAATATCGCGCGATAAAATCCGCTCAATGATAGAATCGTAGTCATCTTGAACAGGACGAAAGCCGCCTTGGGCGTGACGCAGATCTTCAATTGGCCGGATCCGATATTTCCGCAAATGAATGTGCTCCGCATCGAATCCTTGAACAGCCTTCTCCGCAAGAATATCCGTATTTCCGTCAGGCCTCGTTCCGCCATGAATAACCGCAATGTTCATGATGCATCTGCTCCTTTGTTTACGAATGATTTTCTTCATCATATAATGGATTCATCGATCAATACAGATGATTATTTCGATTGTTTCAATCGATAAAAACGATTTAGAAAGGGCGAGATCAAATGGAATTGAAGCAGCTGATCACCTTTATTACCGCAGCAGAACACGTAAACTTCACCCTAACGGCCAAGATGCTTAACTATGCACAATCAAGCGTTACCTCTCAGATCAAATCACTGGAAGAAGAAATCGGGACTCCTTTATTTGAACGGCTCGGCAAGCGGCTTTTCCTGACAGAAGCCGGCAAAACGTTCAAATCCTATGCGGAGAAGATCATTGCGTTAACAGAAGAAGCAAAAATGGCCGCAAATCAAGCAAGGGAAACAACCGGAACCTTGAAAATCGGTGCGACGGAAAGCCAGTGCACATACCGCCTTCCGCCTATCATAAAAGAATTCAAACAGGCTTTTCCTCAAGTAAAGCTCATATTCAAACCGTATATTTCCAACGAACAAGCGAAAGAACAGCTCTTGCAGGGCCAGCTTGATATCACTTTCATTTTGGATGTGAACCGAACGGAAGACGCACTGCACGTTGAATCTCTGATTCAGGATGAAATCAAAATGGTAGCCGCCAATGACCATCCTTTTCCAGCAGACTCACCAGCAACATTGAAGGATCTTCAAAACGAAACCCTTCTGCTGACAGAGGACGGCTGTTCATATCGCACGCTCTTTGAGAACACTTTACATGACGCCGGAGTCTACCCTAATAAATTAGAATTCGTCAGCATAGAAGCCATCAAACAATGCGTGATGGCCGGACTCGGAATTGGACTATTGCCTGAAATGACAGTAAAAGACGATATTGCCGAAGGACGGATGAAAGAACTCAACTGGCAGAATGAATGCCCCGTTTTTACTCAACTAGCATGGCATAAGGACAAGTGGATGTCTGCACCATTAAAGGCATTTATCGATTTGACGCGAAAAACATTCAAATAAAAACCTGCTGCGAGGACGACAAAGTTTTTAATAAAGCGGACACCAGGCATACAAAAAAACACTTGGTGGCTTAAAGCCCCAAGTGTTACACGTGATTTTTCCGATAAAACGTTCGCAAAACATGCGTTTCAAGGTCAGCCAGACGGACTCGGAAAATCGTACTCCTCTTCAACCTGAACGAAAGAAAAATCATCCATGAGCTCCTCTTCCCGATCTGTCACGTGCTCAAAATATTTGACGCAGAAACCCGTTTGCGCGCACCCGTCGTCAAAATTCAAACCGTATACGTCATCACTGACCGATATGTAAAACTGAAGAATGCCGGTGTCCGGAAAATCAGGTAGTCCGGGCATATCCGCAAAATTGATTTGGGCGAGAAGCTTCATCGGCCTGCCGCTTTCATCTTCAGGGTATGGTTCATGTTTCGGAAAATAGGGGTCTCCGGCAATTTTACTGTCATACCGTCCCGTTTCAGCTTTTTTGACGTGCAGTTTGATAAAGGGCCGTGCTGACGTTTCCAGCAGACCGCGGGATGATTCCATTTGCTTCGGCAATTTCCATGTGTTTTCCACGATTAATATCCCCTTCGTCTCTAATGATTGTATGATAAAAGGCCGGCGCGGACCGCCGGCCTTTTAAGTGACAGAATCAGTCTGAGGCACGACGGCTCTTCTTCCGATTGAGATATATTCCACGCCCGCCTGTTCCGCTTCCTCAAGCGAGTGGCAGTTTCTCCCGTCGAAAATAACCGGGGTTTCCATCAGCTCTTTGTACGCTTCAAGCGGGAAGTGTTTAATTTGTTCCCAATCTGTCAGAATCAGGACGGCATCCGCTCCCCTGACGGCTTCTTCTATGGACTCCCGATAGGAAACCGCAGCCGGAAGCAGCCCGGAAGCCCGGAATGAAGCGATCGGATCGTACGCTGTCATCCGGGCGTCAAGAGCCGCCAGACGATCCGCAATGACAATGGACGGGGCATCCCGCATATCATCTGTATTCGGCTTAAAAGACAGCCCTAATAACGCGATGGTTTTCCCCGTCACACCGCCCAGCCTGTTCAGCACTTTATCAACCAGCATGGACTGCTGGTTATTGTTGACTTTAATGACGGACTTCAGCAATTCAAAATCATGCTCCACATGTCCCGCGATCTGCACGAGGGCGTTTGTATCCTTCGGAAAACAGGAACCGCCGTAACCGATGCCGGCTCTTAAGAATTGATTGCCGATCCGTTTATCCAATCCCATTCCGTGTGCGACTGATTCCACATCCGCACCGACTTTTTCACATATATGAGAAATTTCATTAATAAAACTGATTTTTGCCGCTAAAAATGCGTTTGACGCATATTTGATCATCTCAGCGCTTCTGATGTCCGTATGATATACCGGAATCGCAAGCGGCGCGAAAACCCGGTCAAGCGTTTCCCGCGTCTGCCGGTCTTCAGCCCCGATTACGATGCGGTCTCCGTGAAAGGTATCGTGAATCGCCGAACCTTCACGGAGAAATTCCGGATTCGAAGCGATTGAAATGTTCACGTCCGCTCTCAGCCGTGAATGAATAACTTCGCTGATTCTGTCATTCGTTCCCACGGGAACCGTGCTTTTTGTCACGACGATCGCATCTTTAGAAATATGTTCGGCAATCTGTTCGGCGACATTTTCAATATAAGTAAGGTTTGCGTGCCCGTCTTCTTTTTGCGGCGTTCCGACCGCTATAAAAATAACGTCCGCTTCCGCAAGCCCTTTTTCGTAGCTCGTTTCAAATGCCAGCCGATGCCGGCCGATATTTCGTTTCATCATATCTTCAAGGCCCGGTTCAAAGATAGGGGACAATCCCTTTCTCATCTGCTCAACCTTACGTTCGTCAATATCTATGCATGTTACGTCATGGCCGATTTCTGAAAGAGACACTCCTGTCACAAGACCGACGTAGCCTGTTCCGATCACTGTTATTTTCATCGTGTTCCCCCAACCGTTTAGAAATTGCTGCTGGGCAGCTTACCGCTATTATCATATGATCCCGGCGCCGGCGGAATGCCGGGAGCCTGAGGCCATGATAGGAAAAAACGGCGCCGGCCGCTGATAATAGCATAAGCATAAAAGAATCATCTTGCAAAACAGCCGCTTACGCTTCATTTAAACGGGATGGAGACGACGATTAAAAAAGACCCCAGCGCTTACGGCGGGCCACAGGCAGCGGAGGTTCCTTATAAACGGCTTTGTTTTCAGCGAGAAGCGCCGCATTTTCCGCGAGCATGTAAATCAGCTCCGCCCCTGCTTCTTTTTTCAGAACGCTGATCGCCTCCTGATAATAAAAATTTCTCGGTCCGAGATTATGGGCGTCAGATGCGAGAAAGTGGATCAAATTCGCTTCCATCAGCTGCAGCGAAAAGGATTTCGCTTTCCGCCCGAATGCTCCGGCAATGCAGCCGGCCGTCACTTGGGCGGCCGCCCCTTTCTTCACAAGACTGTAAAGGACGGAAGGGTTTTCGCGAATTTCCCTGTTCCGCTCCGGATGGGCGATGACGGGGACATATCCGTTCAGCTGCAGTTCATAAAACAGCCTTTCAGCGTAGGCCGGGATATGATCCGCCGGAAATTCCGCCAGCACATACTTTGTATTATGGAGCGGGGCAAGCGAGCCGCTTTGAAGACCTGCCAGCAGATCTCCGTCTATTCTGATTTCCTGGCCGGGCAGGACAGTCAGCGGAATGCCTTCCTTATTCAAACGTTTGTTTAACAGGCTGACCGCTTCGTTGACCGTATGCCGATCCGTGTCATAGCGGTATTTCACATGATGCGGCGTCGCGATGATCGTATCAATCCCCTGTCTGACCGCTTCTCTCGCCATCTTCAGGCTTTCTGTATCATCCGCCGCGCCGTCGTCTATGGAAGGAAGGATGTGACAATGGATATCTATCATATTTCAATCCCTCCTTAAAAAGAATGGACCGCGCCCATTGTGACATTATTGTCCGTAATAGGCGTAGTCCGAATGTTTCGTTTGTTTCTTCCCGTTCATAACGGCCCCAAGGAGCTTGCACGGGCAGTAATCGAGCGCTTCTTTCGCCTTGGCCGCTTTTTCCTTGTCCGTTTTCCCGCTTGAGATCACCATAATGGCCCCGTCAGTGTAGCTGCCTAATATTTTCGTATCAGCTACAGCCAAAACGGGAGGCGTATCTAAAATCACCTTATCATAAACTGCGGCTGCTTCTGACAGAAGATCTTTCATGGCACCCGTCGATAAAAGCTCCGCCGGATTGGGCGGGATCGGCCCGCTCGTTAAAATATCCAGGTTTGCTTCATCAGCCGGCAGGACGGCTTTCTGAAACGGCAGCTGTTTTAACAGCAGCGACGTTAATCCGGTTCCGTTATCCAATTTGAAGGTGAAATGAACCGTCGGTTTGCGCAGATCCGCATCAATTAAAAGCACTTTTTTCCCCTGCTGTGCAAATACGACGGCAAGGTTGGCCGCGGTTGTCGATTTTCCTTCTTCCGGACCGGCGGATGTGATCAAAAGGGACTTCACCTCCGTATCAACGGAAGAAAATTCAATGTTTGTGCGGATCGTGCGATATTGTTCTGAGTTGATGGATTTCGGCTCAGACATCGCAATCACGCTTCGTTTTCCGGGTTTGTCTTTTTTACGCGTCAACATGTCCGCCTCCCGCTTGTTTGGTTTCCGCCATCCTCACATTTTTGGCAACGCTGTCTTTTGTACTGATTGAAGTAACCGTTCCCAGGATCGGGATGCCGAGCAGCGCTTCCAGCTGTTCTTCCGATTTGATCGTATTATCCAGATGTTCCAGCAAAAAGGCGAGACCGATTCCGCCCAAAAGTCCGGCGGCAAACGCAATCGCGATGTTCAGCTTACGGTTAGGCTCTGCCGGTGACTGGCTGTCCGACGCTTCGGCCTTTGAAAGGATGCTGACATTATCAACGTTCATGATGGCGGTGATCTTGTCCTGAAAAACGGATGCAACCGCATTTGCCATAACGGCCGCCCGCTTAGCATCCGTATCCCGAACGGCAATCGTCACAACTTGTGAATCCTGCTCGCTGGATACCGTGATTTTCGATTCCAGCTCTTTCGAAGTCATGGACAGATGCAGCTGTTTAATCACCTCATCGAGGATGACCGGGCTTTTGATGATGACATTATACGTGTTGATTAATTGGAGGTTGGTTTGAACGTCATTGAATTGGACTTCTTTTTGATTGTTTTTGGATTGGCTGACCAAAATTTGAGTTGAGTTTTCATAGACCGGCGTAAGAGCGAAGAAACTGATGAGACCGCCTGCGGAAGATGCCGCCGCGGTAATAATAAGTATAAACAGCAGACGCTTTCTCAGTATTGCGAATATTTCCTTTATGCTTGCAGATTCTCCCATATAACCTCCATATCACTTTCCGTGTATTCCCATTCCCTCCAATGATCTTTTCCAATTACGATTATACAGCTTTGAACTGTCATTTCTAACCTTTTCAAATGACAAAATTCGACAAAAACAGACAATCACTTCAATCCGATTTATATTTGTAAGCGCTTTAAATGCTGGTGTCACAGGAAGATTAAAAAATCCCGCGGCCAAGAGCCTGCGGGATTTTATGTTGCATATCCATTTTTAATATAAGAAATCAAATTCTCAAGCATTTCTTTTGTGGTCATCTCAGAGGACTGCTCACCGATGTCGTGCGCATGCATTAAAATCTTCAGAAACTCCTCTTGATCTAACTTCGTTTTCTTCATCATTCGTTTCCTTTCGGCTTCCATTAAATTGAAAACAAGATTATTATATGCTGTCGGGTGCTGTTTTGCAATCTCTAATACATCATTCGACACATTCGGGTTTTTATGTCCTTTTTTAGGAAAAACTTTTTCCGGGCCATGTGTTGCGATATAATAGAGGAATTGGAATCTTTTTATTTTGTGACTCGTTAGGAGCGATAATCATGCTTCAGGATATGATTGCTAAAGAAGATGTGCTCGCAGCGGCTGAACAGCTTAAAGAACTTCTTCCTTACAATGAAGACAATGTTCAGCTGATGAAGAAAGCACTCATTTTATATCGGCAGGATTCCGTCTATCGTATACAGGTTCAAACCCCGACAGAGATTTCCGCATATGTGCAGGATGTTGTGCCTGTAAGGGTCACGCTGAACTTATTTTTCATGGTGAAAAGCGGCTGCGCATGCCCGTCTGAGGCGATCTGCCGCCACGTGCTCGCCGTTTTTCTTTACGTATATGCCCAATTCGAGCGGGTCGGTACCTTTACCGAACATTGGCTGGAAAGAGAAAAGCTTGAGGAAAGCAGGGAGCTTGTCCGCCGGCAGTTTCAGGAAAAAGTGCTGCCGAATGAAGAGTCGCTGTCAAGCTGGCTCGCTTTTTTTGATTCGGAATTCTCGCTGTGGGAGGCGCGGACGCCGGCCGGAAGCCAGACGATGCAGGGACTTTATTACGGCTATCTGTCAGCGCTCAAAAAACACGCCCCGAAAAAACCCGAGCTTAAAAGCTTATATCAGATTCATTCGGCGCTTGCCGTCTGGCTTCACATGTTCACTTTGATTGAGTCAGGCAGATTGGATGCCGAAAAAGATTATTACAGCATCAATCCATACGTGGAACAGCTGATGGATACGATTTATTCCTCCATTGACAGACTGAAAACGTACGCCTTGTCTTTTTCACTCGATCCTTTTTTAGACCGGACGCCTCCGGTGCTCCGCAGACTGCTTGTGAAAGAAGAGCTTTTTCAATACGAACGCCTCCGGGTATTCGGTGAAATGTGGAGCGCGCTTTTGAACCGGCCGAAATGGGTCGCGCGTGAACAGGAGATTCTCGAACAGGAAAGCGGGCGCCGTTTTTCGCCGGAAGTGCGGTTCGGACGGCTTCATCTGGCCTTTTTGCAAAAAGATGATGAAGCGGTCTTTGAAGATATATCCCGCTTCCCTCCTGAAGCGCTGCCGTACACCTTTCAATGGCTCGGTGAACTCACCGCGAAAAAAGACTGGAAACGGCTGAAAGCATGGTATGGCCGGATCGAACCGCTTCCCGTGAACTATACGAAGCTTGATAAGCCGTTTAAAGAAATGCGCGACATCATCGGAGAGCTGTTTGCGCTGTTGGCGGATTATGCGCGGCACTCACGGGATGATCAGCTGTTTGAACGGTTTGCTTCCGGCTGCCTTCCCTATACCTTTACCGAATACAGCCAGTACCTGTACGAAAAACGGCGGTACGCGGAATGGGTGGAGATTCACAGCCTCGTCGGTTTTTCCGTCTGGGAAATTGAAAAGGACATCCTGAAGGAAATTGCCGCCAGTGATCCGGAAGCGCTCATCCCCTCCTATCACCGGGCGGCGGCCTTTTTTATCGACCAAAAAAACCGCAGCGCCTATAAAGAGGCTGCGCGCCATCTGAAAAAACTGCGGACGCTTTATAAAAAGGCAAAAAAACAGCAGGTTTGGGAGCGGTATATCAGCCGGCTGAGCGCAAGCTACAAGAGGCTGCGCGCCCTTCAAGAAGAATTGCAGAAAGGAAAGTTGATTGATGGCGAGTCTTAAGGAAATTTTCATTCATGTAGAACAAATGGAAGATTGGACATTTACGCTGTCAAGCCATGATGAGAAGGAGCAGCCGCTTACTCTCAGTCAGATGAAGACTCATTTGTTCCAATGGCATGAGTCCACCTTTTACGGAACGTTTCTTGAAGACGTCAGCTTCATCGGCACTCCGGCCGTTCTGCTCAGCCCTTGGATGACCGTCGAGCTGCTTGGAAAAAACTCGTTCAATTCATTCAGCACCGTGCAGCTGACAAAGGAAACGGAACCGTTAATCGAAGCGGCTTCGACGATATACGAATTTATTGCCGACGGCGATTTTCTTCCGGATTATGACGCATGGCAAAATGGCGTCCTGCGCTTCAAAGACCGCGAGCTTTTGCTGGAAGGCTTTACGGCAGACTGGTTCTCAGCCGCGGTACAGGACTACATTCAGTACAATGATGACCTGCTGGAAAAATGGCGGCGGATCGAAACCCGTTCGCCGGCCGTTCATACGTTTAAAGGCTCCTTTTTGGATGAAGATGATTTTCTCGAGGGAATCGGCTGGCATGACGATCTGACGCCGTTTACCGTCGGGCTCCGATTAAACGAGCCTGATTTCGACGGTGACGACTGGAAAATCGAGATGTTTTTACGTGAGAAAAAAACCGGCTCCATCACCTTTTTCGACGGATTGAAGGGTCTGAAAAAAGCGTGGCAGGCATACAGCGGAAAAATCGCGCGCGAACAGGACCGCTTCCGCAGAACGGTTCCCTGGCTTTCGTTTGATTCAGGAACGACGCTGATCTCTGAAGAAGAGGCTTGGATCTTCTTATCGGAAGCGAGTGAGACGCTTGTCGATATGGGTGTGGAGATTCTTCTCCCATCATGGTGGCAGATTGTCCGGGACAGCAATATGATGCTCAAGGCGAAAGTGTCATCCTCCCCGCGGGGCGAGTCCTTCGTCGGCATGAACGCTCTGCTTGATTTCAACTGGAGATTCGCCACAAACGGAATTGAGCTGACAGAGGATGAATTCAATGAGCTTGTCGCAAACAACAGACGTCTCGTCAACATCCGCGGCCAATGGGTGAAAATTGATCCGCAATTTATTAAACAGATGAAAATATTGATGGAAAAAGCGGAATCTGAGGGCCTCCACATGTCCGACGTGCTGGCGCGCGAACTGATGGATCACGGGGAAAACGGAGCCGAGGACACGGACATCATTGACTCATCGGCATTTGCCGGGATCAAGATCGAATTATCAAAGCATCTCAGAAGCCTGATCCGCAAACTGACGGATGCCGGGGATCTGCCGGAGCATGAAGTCAGCGCCGCGTTTCAGGGCCAGCTCCGCCCTTATCAGATGTACGGCATGAACTGGCTTCTGTTCTTACGGGAAAACGGCTTCGGCGCCTGTCTCGCAGATGACATGGGACTTGGAAAGACGATTCAGATGATCGCTTATTTTCTCCATGTGAAGGAAAGCGGCCGGCAAAAAGCGCCTGCCTTAATCATTGCGCCGACATCGGTGCTCGGCAATTGGCAGCGTGAGCTCCAGACCTTCGCGCCGCAGCTGAAGGCCGTGCTTCATTACGGCCCCCGCAGGCCGAAGGGCGAAGCATTTGTCCCGGCATATCAGGACGCGGATGTCGTTCTTACTTCTTACGGCCTCTCGCACGCCGATCAGGAAGAGCTTTCTTCCGTGACATGGAGCACCATCTGCCTTGATGAAGCGCAAAATATTAAAAACGCGCATACGAAGCAGTCCCGCGCAATCAGAAAGCTGAAAGGCGTCCATCATATTGCGCTGAGCGGAACACCGATGGAAAACCGCCTGACAGAGCTTTGGTCGATCTTTGATTTTATGAACAAAGGCTATCTCGGCAGTCTGACCGGCTTTCATAAACGCTATGTGCTGCCGATTGAAAAAGACCGTGACGAAAAAAGAATCAACCAGCTTCAGCAGTTAATCCGGCCGTTTTTACTGCGCCGGACAAAACGGGATGAAGAAGTGGCGCTTAATCTTCCTGACAAGCTGGAACAAAAAGAGTTTATCCCGCTCTCAGCCGAACAGGCATCCCTTTATGAACAGCTTGTCAAAGATACATTTGAACATATGGCTTCTCTGACCGGGATGCAGCGGAAAGCGCTGATTCTGAGCATGCTCGGCCGCTTGAAGCAAATATGCGACCATCCTGCGCTCTATTTGAAGGAAGAACAGACAGAGCTGTTAAACGGGAGATCCGTCAAACTGGAAAAGCTGCTTGACTTAATGGCGGTGATCCGCGGACAAGGGGAAAGCTGCCTCATTTTCACCCAATACATTCAGATGGGCAACATGATGAAGCGCCTCCTGGAAAAAACATTCGGAGAACCGGTTCAGTTTTTAAACGGAAGCCTGTCCAAGCAGGAACGCGATTCTCTCGTCGAACGGTTCCAGAAGAAAGAATACCCGACGCTGATTTTGTCACTGAAAGCGGGCGGAACCGGTCTGAATCTGACGGCTGCCAATCATGTCATTCACTATGACAGGTGGTGGAATCCGGCGGTGGAAAACCAGGCGACCGACCGCGCCTACCGAATCGGCCAGGAACGGTTCGTCCACGTTCACAAACTCATTACGACGGGAACGATTGAAGAAAAAATTGATGCCATGCTCGAAACGAAACAAACGCTGAACGATCAGATTATCCAAAGTGAAAATTGGATTACCGAGCTGTCATCCGATGAGCTTGAAGAATTATTCACCCTCAGCGCATCGGCGCAATCACATTAAACGCAAAAAGACCGGCTCTCTCGGGAAGAGCCGGTCTTTTATGTCGTCCTTACTGTTACGCCGCATTTGCCATGAATGCGTCACGCCAGTCATGAACAGTATCGCCATACCTTTCACAGTAAATTCCTGATCATATACGCAACGCCGTTTTGATCATTTGTCAATGTAACGGCATCAGCGATCTCTTTAATATCTTCTCTCGCATTCCCCATCGCTATGCCTTTTCCGGCCGCCTGAAGCATTGAATAGTCATTTAAGCTGTCACCGACCGCAGCGGTTTCAGCCATCGGAATGCCGAGCTTTTGCGCCAGCCGTTTGAGCGCCTGCCCTTTAGAGGCGTTTCGAGACGCCAGTTCGAAGTTGTGATCGGCAGAGCTGACAAGGGTGAGATCTTTCTGACCGCTGAATCGGTCCCAGCCCGCTTTCAGCTTCCGCTCATCAAACGAAAATCCGAGAATATTATAAAAATCCAGATGCTCTTCTTTCTCAAAGAGCTCACGGTATGAATGAATGTAAGCAAAGCCGGACTGGCTGTATTGCACTGAAGCCGCCTGTTCCAAAACAGAAAGATCGGTTTCCGGATTGGCGCTTTTCACCCGGTCCATTTCGATATCGAGCAGCTGCCTGCCGGTTTCAGGCGTATAGATGGCTTTGTTTGTAAACACCTCATAATAATATTGATTCTCTTCAAGCCATGACAAAATGCCGCGGGCTCTTGATTCTTCAATCGCTTCACAGTGGTACAGGCTGCCGTCAGGAGCATGAATGGCGGCTCCGTTTGCGCTGATAATCCATGTTTTTATGCCGAGCGGTTCGAATATGGAGTGCACATCAAAATGCGCGCGTCCCGTGGAAACCACGATTTCAATTCCCGCTTGCCGGGCTTCCCTTAAAGCCCGCTTGTTTTCATCGCTTACTTGATGACTGCTGTTCAGCAGTGTGCCGTCCAGATCTATGGCAATCAGTTTCACATGTCCTCATCCTCTTCTTCAGATTCAGTTACAAGCAATTCTACGCCGTGCCGGTCGAGCAGATCGCAAAAATCCTGATCAGGCAGCCGATCGGTAATCAGCAGGTCAACCTCGTGCAGGTCTGCATACTGATAAAAACTCGTACGGCCAAGCTTGGAGTGATCGCTCAGCGCAATCACCTGTTCAGCCTGTCGGATCATTTTACGCTTTACCATGCCGTCTTCTTCATGCGGAATCGTCAGGCCGTTTTCCGAGATGCCGACAACGCCGATCAGCACCTTATCAGCGTGATAATCCCCAAGTTTTTCTACGACGGAAGCCCCGTATAAAAACCGGTGTTCCTTCTGGAGCTTTCCGCCGAGCAGGTGAATATCAATTCCCTCTTTTGCGGAAAGGATATCGGCCTGATTGATCGAATTTGTAATAACAGTGCAGCCGGTGACATTTAAATGCTCCGCGCAGGCCTGCACGGTTGTCGAGGTGTCCAGGATGATCCGGTCTCCTTTATGGATCAGGGATGCGGCCAGCTTGCCGATTTTGTTTTTCTCTTCAGAAACGGTTTTCAGCCGGCCCGAATAGCCCGGAACTTCCTGATTCACCGACGGCAGAATCGCGCCGCCCCGTGTTCTGATAATGGCCCCTCGCTCTTTCAGCTTTACAAGGTCCCTTCTTGCGGTATCTCTTGAAATATGAAGCAGCGAACATATCTGTTCAGCGGTGATCCGCCGATGCTGTTTCAAATATTCCATTATCGCAATCAGTCTTTCTTCTTGATACACGTCCTCATTCCCTTTTTTCGTCACTTATCTGTAAGTAATTATAAGTTTTTATCCCAATATATTCAATGTTTTTAAGTATTTATAAGCGAAATCACTTCTTTTTAACCATTTTTCAGCTCCCGCACAAAAAAACCAGTCTTTCGACTGGCGAATGGGAAGGAGGTATTGCGGGGCCCGCTGAAAGGCGGGAAATCGAGGAAAAAAGCATGCTATTCAGCCAGCGGCTCTTTCCGTTTCTGATCCATAAACCGAACGGTATCAGCCATGACCTCGGTCACATAAACTTTTACGCCGTCTGTCTTTTCATAGCTTCTCGTCTGGATTCTGCCGCTTACACCGACCATTGACCCTTTTTGGCAGTACAATGCCGTGTTTTCAGCGTTTTTTCTCCAGATGGTGCAGTTGACGAAGTCGGTTCCGGTTTCACCCGACGCGCTTTTAAAATTGCGGTTTACCGCCAACGTAATATGCGCGACGGGAATGCCCGCTGATGTAAAACGGAGCTCCGGGTCTTTCGTCAGCCGGCCGACAAGCATAACGTGGTTAAACAAGCCGTCTCCTCCTCTCTTTTTCGAGGCTGGCTTCATTGTAGTACAAAGGCTCATGAAAGCAAAAAGCGGAAAAAGCCGTTATCTGTTTAGGCTGCTTTTATGTTTTTGTTTTTCTTTCTGATAAAAAAAACTTTTGTTTTTGACCGCTTATGTAATATGTATTTTTGAGCAGCCGCGAGAAAAGTTTCGTTTTGAGCCAGTCTTTCTCAAACATGCGGACAAACTTTCCGCCGTCCCATGCGAACCAGTAAAAACTCAGCTTTTTATCAGTCAGTGAAAGCTGAATTTTATACTGTTCCATGCGGTCTTTTGTTTCATATAAAAAGACGACATTTCCCCTTCTGTTAAGATGCACCTCACAATCTTCCTTTTTGCATACCAAGTAGGAATGATCGTCTTTTCGCCTTGAACCGTCTTCTATATAGATTTCCTTCAGGCGCAATTGATTCATAAGCATCTCTCCATGACCATATTCTTTTACATTATAATGAAAAAATAGAAATGATTAAATGTTGACCGCCTACAAAAATGATGAAGCATGTCTTACAGCATTTTCCCGGGAAAAATGATATGTGTTATAATAAATGAACGAAAAACATGGACAACAGGGGTGAAAATAAGAGATGAAAACCTTTAAACTGGTTGATCTGAATGTGGAACGTTTAGATAAAGACGATCAGCCGATTGAACAGTTTCCCCTTTTAGACGGATTGATTATCAACAAAGAGGACGGAGAAAATCACTGGTTAATTGAAGCACTGGTCCCGGCCGAACACTTTTCTTTTTTTGACATGCTGATGAAAAGCCAGAAAGAAGCGAAGGTGTTTGTAACGATTACGAAAAAAAGCAACCGCCCCGCCCAGCTGACGGGAAGCATCAAAAATATCGTGGAGCTGGAAAAGAGTATACAAGTTTTAATTTACGGTCAAATGGTGTCAAGAAACCACCCCGGATCAGAAAGCATTCTGGAGTCGCTCGTAAAAGAAGGCTACTCGGGCAGCCGGCTGATTGAAGCGTTTAAACAAAAATTATAATCATAAAAAAGGCCGGACGTTAATCATCCAGCCTTTTTTGTGCCCTAGTCATTGTGAGGAGCCCGCTGTTTCAGCAGATCTCTGATTTCAGTCAGCAGTTCTGTCTGCTGATCTGTGTCTTCTGCTTCTTCAGCCTCTTCTTCTGCTTCTTTTTTACGTCTCAGCTTGCCTATTGTGCGGATCACGATAAAGATAGAAAATGAAATAATGAAGAAGTTCACAATCGTTTGAATGAAGCTTCCGTACTTGATATGGGCATCGCCGAATGTCACCGCCAGCCCTGAAAAATCAAGACCGCCAAGAAGCAGGCCGACAAGCGGCATGATGATGTCTTCAACGAGCGACGTCACAATTTTGCCGAAAGCGCCGCCGATGACGACACCGATTGCCAGGTCCATGATATTGCCCCGCATCGCAAAGCTTTTAAATTCTGACCACATTACATTCACCCCTTTCTATACAAAATGGGCTTTTTTATAAGCCCATTCGTTTGTTTTTATTCTCCGAGCGCAAAGGTTAATTCAGCTTCACACACGAGCTCGCCGTCAACTTTGGCAACGCCTTTTCCGCGTCCGATCGTACCGCGTGCACGTGTAATGTCCACTTCAAGCTCCAGCTTGTCACCCGGTTTTACCTGCTTTTTGAAACGGCAGTTATCAATCCCCGCAAAAAACGCGAGTCTGCCCCGGTTTTCTTCTTTAATCAGCATCGCAACCGCTCCGACCTGCGCCAAGGACTCTACGATTAAGACGCCCGGCATAACAGGGTAATCAGGAAAATGGCCGTTGAAAAAATCTTCATTCGCCGTCACATTTTTATATCCCGCCGCCCGTTTTCCTTCTTCGACTTCCGTAATTCTGTCTACCAGAAGAAACGGATAGCGATGGGGAATAATTTCTTTAATTTGCTGAGTATCAAGCATTCTCTTGACATCTCCTTCATCGACAATAGTATGTATAGAAGGTATATACGGCAACCAATCTGTACATTTGGAAGTATATTATGAATCAATTTCTTTTTCAACCGCGCTGTAAACTGTAACCAGCTGGCAATGAGCCTCGTCCATTAATGTGTTATGATAAATAAAGATTTTTACCCTATGCAAAGAGGTTGGAAGATGATTGCTAAGTTTACTGAAAAACGTACGCTGGTGATGCTGAATGAATGGTATGACGCCATGGGAAAACGCCAATTCGATCTAGCCCGTTCCCTTCACGAACAAATCAATCAGCATCTCCCCAAATTACAAAAGAATGCAAAGCTCAAACTCAGATATCAGCTGTTTTTCGCACGGTTTCAGCTGCTGTTTGAGAAAAAAGACGGTCTGACTAAATTGTTCTGCGAGCTGAAGCGGCGCAAAGATGAGATGGATCATGAATTAACTTATTATTTCTATTTTTTCAAAGGGTTATTCCATATGGTGAATGGCGCTCCGAACCGTGCTGTCTGCCGCTTTAAAGAAGCTGAACAGTACCTGCCGGCCATTCAGGACCGTTTCGAAGCCGCTGAATTTTATTATAAAACAGCGGGTGCATATTACATGATGAAGTCGCCTGCGCTCTCCATTCAATATGTCAACAAAGCGCTGGAAATCTATCAAGGTGAATTCGGCTACATCAAAAAAACACTCAGCTGCCGGCTGCTTCTCGCCGTGAATTACATAGACGAGGCACGCTATGAAGACGCAGAACAGCTCTTTAATGAATCCATAAAGATAACGGACCGGATCAATGACAATAACCTGCTGTGCCACGCCTATTATAATTTTGGTTTTTTAAAGACCGCCCAGAAAAAAGATAAAGAGGCCCTCCCTTTTTACAAAAAGGTATTGGGCAATCAGCGTTTCGAGAAAGAGTCTCCCGTTTCCTACCTGCATTGTGTATACGAAGCGGTCAGAGCACTTTTTAAAACCGGATATGCCGCCGAAGGACAAACCGTGCTGCAGAAAGGTTTATACATATCTGAAAAAGTGCAGAACAAGATTATGAAATTGAAGCTGACCGCGCTCAACATACTGTACACCGCTCAGGAGGACCCGTACGACCGATTGCAGAAGCTCGTGCTGGAGCTGCAGAAAATTGAAGCGTGGGTGGATTTGGAAGTGCTGCTTCAGGATATTACTGATTACTACAAAAAAAAGGGCGATTTTGAGAAAGCCGCATTTTTTATCATGCGCGGCTGATCAAAACGCCCCTTCTTTTATCTGACTGAGTTGATTAAGCCCAGCATTTGGTCTCCCAATGTAATCGTGCGGCTGTTCAGTTGATAGGAACGCTGAGACACGATTAAGTCGGTCATTTCTTTTGACATATCGACATTTGAACTTTCAAGCGCGCCCTGCTCCATGCCGATTGCCTGCCGGTTTGCGCCGGTAAGCTCTTCAATCGCTGAAGCCCCCGCTCCGTTTACGGAAAACAGATTATCCCCTTCCGCATGAAGGGCCTGAGGATTATTGACATTGACGATGCCGAGATTAAACGTCTGCGAACGGGTTCCTGCCGGGTCTGAAGCAGTCAGCGTTCCGGTTTTGCTGATTTTCAGCTGATTCAGCGAACTGTCAATTTGTATGGGCTGGCCGTTCTCATCGAGAATGGGATTGCCTCCCGCTGTCATCAGCTGAAGCAGCCGGTCATTTCCGCCGGCCGGCTTGAGGGAAAGTGAGCCGTCCCTTGTATACACCCGCCGTCCGTCCGCTTCTGCCTGAAGATATTGATAAGGTGATGTGAACGCGATATCAAGGTCACGGTCGGTTTTTTTGATGCTTCCCTGCCCTGAGTCCAGCTGCGGAGTCATGACCGTCCCGGCGCCGAGACGCAGGCCGGGCGGCGTTTTCCGCATGTTCGGCGAATTTTCCTTTTTGTCATCTATATGGTCATACTGCTGTCTGATCAGCTCGGAAAAGCGGGAGTCCCTCGCTTTATAGCCTGTCGTATCACTGTTTGAAAGGTTGCTGCTGACTGTATCCATCTGCTGCTGAAGCTGATTTAAGGCTGTTGAAGCCGTCAGCATTGATCTGAGCATCATAATTGAACGTCCCCCATTTTGTTACACTTTGCCGATTTCATTTGCGGCTTTATCCATGCTTTTATCGTAAGCCTGAATGACTTTCTGATTGGCTTCAAATGATCTGTATGCTTCCGTCATTTCTGTATACGTGCTCGTCACGTCCACGTTCGAAAGCTCCGAGACGCCTTGCTTTAATGAATACGAGACCTGGGGATTCGCCGCCGCGCTCGGCAGTTCAGAGCCGTCGGCCGTGCTGTATAGGTCATTGCCGTCCCGTTTCAGATTGCGCACGTCTTCTTCCATTCTGATGTCAATCTGCCCCGCCGGCCGGCCGTTTGTCGTGACCGTTCCGTTTTCTGATACGGTGAATTTTTCATTGTCGACTGTAATCGGCTGTCCGTTTGTTGATAAAACAAGGTTTCCGTTTATCGTAAGCTGATTGTTTTCATTTAATGAGAAAGTGCTGCTTTTTGAATAGCGGACGCCGCCCGCGGTCTGCACGGGATAAAACAGCTCGGCGTTTTCATTCGTTTCGGCATTCTTGGGAACCTGATTCTCCATAAGCGCGATATCGGTCGGCTGATCGGTCGTTTTCAGGCTTCCCTGCGTAAACAACGGTTTCAGCTCCTGCATGTATACGCCTGTGTTGACGGAACCGATTTTCGTTTTTTTGTCGCCTTCTATTCGGCTCAGAAGCATCTCGGGAAAGGCGCGGATTGAACCTTGATCCTCTTTGTATCCTGACGTATTCGCGTTTGCGATGTTATTTGACAGCATTTCCGTTCTTCTCTGCTGTGTAATCATTGCGGACGTTGCGGTATATAATCCTTTTAACAAGTCTTCCACCTCTGAAATAGCATTATTTCCAGTTGCCTCACCGGAACATTTGTTCTATAATGAAAATCAGCATTTTTTCTTATTATCGGATTTACATTCCCGTTCGTGAAGGGTTTGACAGAAAAAAACCCCATTCTTTTTCAGAATGAGGTTTTATCATCAGCTCAGTTTGCGTTTTGGAAGCTTGTCCATGTTATCCAGCATGACGCCGGTTCCGACCGCAACACAATCCATCGGGTTCTCAGCGACAAGAACCGGCACCCTCAGCTCTTCGGCAAGAAGCTGATCAAGCCCGTTTAACAGCGCTCCCCCGCCGGTAATGATAACGCCGCGGTCGATGATGTCAGCGGACAATTCAGGCGGTGTTCTTTCAAGAACCTGCTTGGCGGCCTGCACAATGACGGCAACTGATTCACGAAGGGCTTCTTCCACTTCTTTGCTGTTTACTGTAATCGTTCTCGGCAGACCTGAAACCATGTCACGGCCGCGGATGGTGATTTCTTCATGACGTGCGTCTGGGAAAACCGTTGCGACCTTCACCTTAATATCTTCAGCGGTACGTTCACCGATCAGCAGCTTATACTCGCGTTTGATATAATTTAAGATTTCCATGTCAAACTTGTCCCCAGCCATCTTAATAGAAGAGGAGGTGACAATATCGCCCATAGAAATAACTGCGATATCTGTCGTACCGCCTCCGATGTCAACAACCATGTTACCGCTCGGCTGGAAGATTTCCATACCCGCGCCGATAGCGGCAACTTTCGGTTCTTCTTCAAGGTACACATGCTTTCCGCCGCTTTTTTCAGCTGCTTCTTTAATCGCTTTCTGCTCAACGGACGTAATATTCGTCGGGCAGCAGATCAGCATGCGCGGTTTTGAGAAAAGTCCTTTTACATTCAGCTTATTAATGAAATGTTTCAGCATAGCTTCAGTTACTTCGAAGTCTGCGATTACGCCGTCTTTCAGCGGACGGATCGCAACAATATTCCCAGGTGTACGTCCAACCATTCGTCTGGCTTCTTCACCGACAGCCAGCACTTTGCCGCTGTTTTTATCAAGTGCCACAACGGAAGGCTCATTCAGAACAATTCCTTTTCCTTTTACATGGATCAGTACATTTGCAGTACCGAGGTCAATTCCAATATCCCTTGCAAACATCTATTTATATCCTCCTTGATATCTGTTTCACAGTAAAATATCCACATTGTGCCCTAATTATATATATTATCATAATTTATCAAAAAAAAGCTGCTGAACGATATAAGTTCTTGACAAAATTTTGCGGATATTCGCGAAACCGCCCGGAGGAGAAAAAAGGGCCCGGCAGACGTCAGGCGCTACGGCTGCTGAACGGGCTCCCCTTCAAGAATTTCATCCTTCTTGTACTTTAATTTCGTCGCCTCGCCCCCCCTTAAATGTCTGATGGATTTATGATAATCGAGTATTTCTTTTACTTCATTCGCCAAGTCAGGATTGATTTCAGGCAGGCGTTCTGTCAGATCTTTGTGTACGGTACTTTTGGAAACACCAAACTCTTTCGCAATGACACGAACGGTTTTTTTCGTCTCCACGATATACTTACCAATCTTGATTGTTCGCTCTTTGATGTAATCGTGCACACCACTCGACCTCCCCAGTTGGATGTGAGAAGTGTGAAATGAGATCCGTATTCTGTAACAGATTCACTGATGATGCAGCTTCTTCGTTGTCCGATTATATAAGAAGGTTTTAGAAATATGCCCACGATCCCTCACCTCAAACACTCTCTTTGATAGGTTTGTAACAGTGTATTAGCAATGAATTGGGAATATGCTAAAAACTCAATAAGGACAAGGGGCGGGTCATAATTTTCTGCTTTTTGAACGGGGGGTTTACATCCGCGCGATCCTGCTGTAGAATGAAACAGCACAATTAGTTACTTAGGTAAGTTTTTTGAAAAGGAGAACGGAAATGATCCACGTCAACAGACGCCTCATTCACCAAATCAATCAATGCGCCCGCCTGATTACGAAGAAAGCCAATGAACGGCTGGAACCATTCGGCCTGTACTCCTCTCAATGGTCAATCCTATATTGCTTAAAAACGATCGGACCGATGACCCAAAAAGAAATCTGGTCCTATCTGAACGTAGAGGCGCCGACCGTTACCAGAACGATCAAACGCCTTGAAGAAAACGGCTGGATTCAGCGGGAACAGGGAGAAGACAAGCGGGAAAAGCTCGTCGTCCTGACGAAGGAAGCTGAATTGAAATACAACAGCATCAATCAAGAGATGCTGAAGTTCGAGGAAGACATGCTTGCGGATTTCCAAGATGGAGATAAGGAAGCTTTTTCTGAGTTTCTGAATGTGTTTTTAACGAAATAATAAAGAAAGGGAAGTGCTGTACTTTTGAGTAAATCTGACTCGATCTGGACCAAAGATTTTATTATGGTCGTACTCGTGAATTTATTTGTCTTTGTGTTCTTTTATACATTTTTGGCCGTGCTGCCTATCTATATGATTCAGGAGCTTGGCGGCAGTGAATCGCAAGGAGGGCTTTTGATCAGCCTGTTCCTGTTATCTGCTATTATCACCCGTCCTTTTTCAGGGGCGATTATTGAACGGTTCGGTAAGAAAAGAATGACGATTGTATCTCTGGCGCTGTTCGCCCTGTCTTCTTATCTGTATTTGCCGATACACAATTTCTATCTGCTGCTCGGACTGCGTTTTTTCCAAGGCATCTGGTTCAGCATTTTAACGACGGTCACGGGCGCAATTGCCGCTGACCTTATTCCCGCCAAGCGGCGCGGCGAGGGGCTCGGTTACTTTGCGATGTCTATGAACCTTGCCATGGCGATCGGTCCGTTTCTCGGACTGAGCCTTGTGAAAGTCATATCGTTCCCGGTGTTCTTTACGCTTTTTGCTGTATTTGTTTCTTTAGGCTTGCTGATTGCTTTTATGATTCGTGTGCCGGATCAAAACAACAGCGGAACGACTGTGTTCCGTTTTTCTTTCTCCGACATGTTTGAAAAAGGCGCGCTTAAAATCGCGATTGTCGGGTTGTCCATTTCTTTCTGTTATTCAAGTGTGACTTCATATTTATCCGTTTATGCAAAGACGATCCACCTGTTGGATGTCAGCGGCTATTTCTTCGTCTGTTTCGCCGTGACGATGATGGCCGCCCGTCCTTTCACAGGAAAGCTGTTTGACAGAGTGGGGCCGGGAATCGTCATCTATCCGTCGATTATCGTGTTCTCCGCGGGGCTTTGCATGCTGGCGATGACAAACAGCGCCCTCATGCTTCTCTTGTCCGGTGCCGTAATCGGTCTCGGATACGGCTCTATCGTACCGTGTATGCAGACGCTGGCGATTCAGAATTCGCCCGGACACCGTTCAGGCTTTGCGACGGCGACCTTCTTCACTTTCTTTGACAGCGGGATTGCCGGCGGGTCATATGTATTCGGCCTCTTCGTCGCTTCGGCCGGATTCCATTCGATTTATCTGGCAGCGGGGCTGTTCGTCCTGATTGCTTTGCTCCTGTATGGCTGGAGCCAGAAAAAAAGAACGCCGCTTGAAGCGGACGGAAACGTTTCAATCGCAGACTGATATGACAAAAAGCCGGGGGGCAGCCCCCGGCTTTTTTTATTCGGCCGCTCTTTCCCGCACGATTCGCCCCTCCGCTTTTGCATAAGGAGGATGAATGTACATAAGCGCCGTATAACCGAGACATGACAAAATGACACCCGCAAACCAGGAGATATCATAGATGCCGGCGAACGCCGGGACGTACATCCCGATTAAAGAAATAAACGCGCCGAGAAAGGTCGCGGCAAAGGCCCGGTAATTATAGCCTTTGTAATAAGTGTACTGTCCGGTTTCCGAATAAAGGTCTTCAACTGAGAGCTGCCTTTTTCTGATGATAAAATAATCAGCCATCATCACCCCGGCCACCGGTCCGAGCATCCCGCCGATGAATCCGAGAAACGCATATACATTCGTGGCGCTCTCCATCAGCTTCCACGGTATTGTGAACAGAGCCAAAACGGCGGTCAAATACCCTCCCCTTCTGAATGTAATATACTTCGGCAGGACATTCGCCAAGTCATAGGCCGGTGACACGATGTTTGCCGCCACGTTAACCGAGACGGCGGCGATGCAAAGTGTGATGACCGAAAGAGCGATGACGAAAGGATTATCAAACCGGGCCAAAATCTCCACCACATCCCAAATCGGTTCTCCGAATGCTACCTGTGATCCGGATGTCACCGTGATGCTTGCAAACGCAAACAGCGCAAACGTTCCCGGCAGCCCGTAAAACTGGCCGCGAATCTGTTCTTTTTGCGACGCGGCGAACCGGGTGAAGTCAGGGATATTCAGGATCAGCGTCGCCCATATTCCGATAATGCCCGTCACTCCGGCGGCGAACGGCCAAAACGTTTCAGAAAAGGTATGGAACTTTCCCGGCTGTGAGTAAATCGGACCGAGCCCGCCGGCAATATCTATCGCCCACCAGACCATGCCGCCGAAGACGAGATATACAAGCGGGCCCGCCCACACTTCAAATTTTTTGATCGATTCCATGCCGTGCCGCAGCACAAGCAGATGAATGCCCCAAAAGAAAATGAACGACAGAAAGCCCGGCAGATGAAGCCCGAATATATTCCAATCTCCGCCGAGACTCCCCCAGCCAGGCCATATGTTCAAAAGCAGAATGTGTAAAGCCGTGCTCCCGGCAAATGTTTGAATTCCGAGCCACATGATGGCTGTAAACGCCCTGAGAAGCGCCGGAATGTTAGCGCCGTATATTCCGTAAGAGGCCCTGATAATGACCGGAAAAGGCAGGCCGTATTTCGTTCCGGCATGGCCGTTCAAGGCCAAAGCGGCGAACAAAATCAGTGACGCCGTCACGATAATGGCGAGCACCTGCCACGGAGAAAGGCCGATCGCAATGAGCCCGCCCACAGTCGCGTAGGTCGGGATATTATGAATACACCCCATCCAGATGGATGCAAAATTCATTGCTTTCCATGTCCGTTCGCCGTCTTCTAAAGGCAGTAAATCTTTGTTGCTCAGCCGATCACTCATTGTTTTTTTCATTTTCTCCCTCCCGCATGTACGTTTTCCTTACATCACATGTGAAAAAATATAACTGAAAATTCCGTAAATAACATTGGTTGCTGTCGACAATAATCGTTTTGTTTTTTGAGCACATTACACAAAAAAAGAGACGGGGAGAGCCCGTCTCTTTTTTTTGCGCCTGTTAAGAGGCTTTTTTGAGGAGAACCGAAAACCGGAACGCCATCAAAAGGCTTACGGCGCCGACAACGATAAGAATCGTCCCAAGCATATGAAAATGGCCGGCGGTAATTTCTTTCCCGAAAAGAATGCCCAAAATGACAGAAGACAAAATCGAACCGAGATACCGGCAGGTCTGAAACAGGCCGGACGTTGTTCCGACCATGTCGGCGGGGCTCGTTTTCAGCATGGCCGCCTGAAACGTGACATTTCCGAAGCCGTAGCCGACACCCAGCACGGACAGGATCAGCCCTTTTCCTATCATGGGCGCCTGAAGGAAGAAAAACGTTAACAGCACCGCTCCGATCGCGGTCAGGCAGGTTCCGGCAACAATCGGCTGAAGAAGCCCTTTCTTATCTATCCATTTTCCGGTCAAAGGCGACACCAGAATACTCATGCCCGACATAAACAGCATAATCAATCCGCTTGTCTGAACGGACAAATGCATTTCATCCTGAAAATAGCTCGGAAGCCCGAAAAAGATGCAGTAAAAGAATATATTCAGCAAAATAAATTGAATATACACCGACGATAGTTTCCGATGCGTTTTAAACAGCCTGACATCAATAAACGGCTTCTCCGTTTTCAGCTCGCGCCAGATAAACAGCCCGACAAACAAAAGCCCGAATACGCCTTCTGTATAGTGAGGCTTCGTACTGAAGGACAATAAAAACGACAGGAGAAGGATAATCGCTCCGGCAAACAGAAGTATCCCGATCGTATCAAGCTGGCGGAGCACGCCTTTCAAGCCGCCGATCTCGCGTTTTTCATCTTTCGGAAACATATACATTCCGAGAAAAAAGCTGAGAATGATAAACGGCAGATTGACGAAAAAGATCGCCGGCCACCCTCCCCAAACGATCAGAAAACCGCCGAGAGTCGGACCGAGCGCCGTCATGGCTGATGCAAAGATTGACAGGACGGCCAGCGCCGAAGCCTGCTTCTCCTGTATATTTGAACGGATCAATCCGACGCCGGACGGATATATCGCGCTGCTTCCGATCGATTGAAAAAGCCGCATGATCAGCAATGTCATAAAAGTCGGCGCAAACGGCGCGCCGACCGCCGAGACGGCAACAAGCAGAAGCCCGATCAAAAACAGCTTCTTCCTGCCGAGCATATCACCGAGCTTCCCGGTAACAGGCTGCGCCACCGCGCTGGCAAGATAAAAGGACGATATCAGCCAGGACACCGTTGTAAACGACAGGTGAAATTCATGCTGAATACTGTGAAGCGCAAGAGAAATCATCGACGAGTTCAATGGGTTCAGCATCGTCCCCGAAGCCACGGCCGTCAAGAACAGGACGCGGCTTTTTTTGGAGATTGTCATTTTGTCTGTGCGATAAATTCTTCCGTCGTCCGGCTTCTGCCGATTTTCGGGAAGATAAACTTGAGTGTCGCTTCGTGCTGTTCATCGCTGAATGTCGCCATCGCGTCAGTTACGAAAACCTGCTGATACCCGAGCTGAAAAGCTTCCCGCGCCGTGCTTTCCACACCGATGTTTGTCGCAATCCCGCATAACACAATCGTGTCGATTCCCCGTCTTCTGAGCTGAAGGTCCAGGTCCGTGCCGAAAAACGCGCCCCACTGCCGTTTTGTTACCGTATAATCATTTTCTTTCACTCCGATTTCAGGCACAAATTCAGCCCAATCCGCCGGCGGAGCCGAATGGCCCGCCGCCTCTTCATCCGTCAGCGGCTTCAGCGCATCCGCTCCGTCATGAAAATCCACGTTCACAAAGCTGATAAATCCGCCTTTTTCCCGGAACACATCAATTAATTTTTTCGCGTTCGGCACAACGGTACCGCTTTTATCCATCGGCACAATGCCTTTTTGTAAATCAATAATGACCAAAGCCGTTTTTTCAAATTGCAGATTCAATGATGTTGTCATAATGATTCCTCCTGATACAGTTAGTGTTTCTCACCCCGTTTATTTTACTCTTTCCCGGACAGGATTTCTTCCGCCATGCTCTGGCGCTCTTTTTATGGATATAAAGTCGCATGACCCCCCTTTGAAAAAGCGACATTATGAACGCAAAAAACCATGTTAGATAACCTTACACGAAAATGTTTTATCGTTCTTTTTTCTCTATAATAATGAATTAATCACGATTACATTTTGAATGAGACGGAGGAATACAACATGCAGATGGGCGATACAGTATTTATGTTCTTTTGCGCTTTACTCGTGTGGCTGATGACCCCCGGGCTGGCTTTGTTTTACGGCGGAATGGTAAAAAGCAAAAACGTGCTCAGCACGGCGATGCACAGTTTTTCTTCCCTCGCCATCGTATCCGTCGTTTGGGTTTTGTACGGATATTCACTTGCTTTTGCCCCTGGGAATACATGGCTTGGCGGGATTGAATGGGCCGGACTGAAGGGGGTCGGCTTTGAACCCGGAAGTTACAGTGATACGATCCCGCATTCATTATTCATGATGTTCCAAATGACGTTTGCCGTACTGACGACGGCCATTATTTCCGGAGCATTTGCTGAACGCATGAGATTCAGTGCTTTTCTTGTATTTTCCTTTTTGTGGGCTTCCCTCGTATATACGCCCGTTGCGCATTGGGTATGGGGCGGCGGCTGGATCGGCCAAATGGGCGCTCTTGACTTCGCAGGCGGAAACGTCGTCCACATTTCTTCCGGGGCCGCCGGGCTCGTGCTGGCGATTGTGCTCGGGAAACGCAAGGACGGCACGGCGGCTTCGCCTCACAACTTAATTTACACGTTCTTGGGCGGGGCGCTCATTTGGTTCGGATGGTTCGGCTTCAATGTCGGCAGCGCCCTCACGCTTGACAGTATCGCGATGTTTGCCTTCATTAACACAAACACCGCGGCTGCGGCCGGAATTATCGGCTGGATTTTAATCGAATGGATGCTGAACAAAAAACCGACCATGCTGGGTGCTGTATCAGGCGCTATTGCCGGGCTTGTCGCCATTACGCCGGCTGCCGGGTTCGTTACGCCGTTCTCTTCCATCGTAATCGGCTTCATCGGCGGGCTTGTCTGCTTCTGGGGCGTGTATTGGCTTAAAAAGACTTTCGGATACGATGATGCGCTTGACGCTTTCGGCCTGCATGGAATCGGCGGGACATGGGGCGGCATCGCGACCGGTTTATTCGCCACCACTTCCGTCAATGACGGCGGGGCAAACGGGCTGTTTTACGGCGATCCGGGACTGCTCTGGAAGCAGATTGCAGCCATTGCGGCAACCTACGTATTTGTATTTATTGTCACTTTCGTTATCATTAAAATTGTAGGTCTGTTCATTCCCCTCCGCGCCAGCGAAGAAGAAGAGTCACTTGGGCTTGATTTAACGATGCACGGGGAAAAAGCATATCAGGACTTATAAAGTGAGGAGTGGCTTAGATGAGCGGTCAAATGTTCAAGGTAGAAATCGTTACGCGTCCGGCTAAGTTTGAAACATTAAAACAGGAACTCGGTAAAATCGGAGTCACATCGCTGACCTTCTCCAACGTACACGGCTGCGGCCTTCAAAAAGCTCACACCGAACTGTACCGCGGAGTCAAAATTGAAAGCAATGTGTATGAACGGCTGAAAGTGGAAATCGTTGTCAGCAAAGTCCCCGTTGATCAAGTCGTGGAAACGGCGAAAAAAGTGCTGAAAACGGGAGAGCCCGGAGACGGCAAAATATTCGTCTATGAAATCGGAAACACGATTAATATCCGCACCGGAGAAGAAGGACCAGGAGCTTTATAAACAGACAGAACGCCCGGAGACAGAAATATCCCGGGCGTTTTTTCTGGCTTCATTAAAAAGAAGAAGCCTTTTTTTCATGCGGGGCAGGACGCTTATGCCGTACGGTTTGTTTTTTCGCATATGTACTGATATTGACCAGTATGCCGCACAAAAACAGCGTCATAATCAATGAAGAACCGCCATAACTGATAAACGGAAGCGGCACACCCGTAACCGGGAGGAGTCCGCTCATCGCTCCCAAATTCAAGACAACCTGAAACATCAATTGAAACGTAATTCCGATGGCAAGAAGCTTCCCGAACGGGTCATCAGCCCGCACGGCCGTTTTTACGCCGAGAAGCATTAACGCAAAATATAATCCCAAAACGATCAGAACACCGAATATCCCCAGCTCTTCGCTGATCACGGCCATAATGAAATCGGTATGCGCCTCAGGCAGATAGTTCATTTTTTCAACACTGTTTCCAAGCCCTCTTCCGAAAAACCCGCCTCCGGAAATAGCAAAATAGGATTGAATCAGCTGATAGCCGTCCCCGTTCGCGTCACCAAACGGATTGGTAAAGGAAACGAGGCGCTTCACACGATAGGAAGCAGAAAATGCGAGATAAACAACCCCCGACACCGCCGTCGCGCCGAGCACGAACAGATGGCGCTTTTTCAAGCCGGCACATAATAAAATCGACCCGCACGCCGCCAGGATTAAGGAAGCCGTCCCTAAATCAGGCTCCGCCAATGTCAGCAGAAAAGCGGTCCCCAAAATCACTAAAGGCGGCAGAACCCCTTTCACAAATTGATGAATGTACGGCTGCTTTTTCGTATAAATCGAAGCGAAATACAAAATCATGGCGATCTTCGCCAATTCAGACGGCTGTACGACAAGCGGGCCCGCTCCCAGCCACCTGCGGGAAAAATTCCGCTCCAGCCCGATTCCCGGTATCAATACGAGCAGCAGCAATACCAGCGAACCGACCACAAACAGCGGTACAAGCCGCGCATACCGCTTATACGGCAGACAGGCGGCAAATAGAAATAAGCATAATCCGATCAGTAAAGAGGCACTTTGTTTATGGAAGAAATAGGATGGATCTCCGTACCGCTGAGACCCCATCACATCACTGGCGCTGTACACCATTAACAAGCCGAATCCGCAAAGCAGCATAATGACAAACACAAGCGGCAGATCGGCGTTTTTCAAACGTTTCAGCAACGGACAAAACTCCTTCGGCTATTCTTTTCCCGCATACTTGACGCACAGTAATACAGTCACGTTTCATTCTGTTTACTTTTTTATGATTATTTTTAATACCAATTGTGTCTCATAGAAAAAAGCATTACACTGTTCATATAAAATAAAGATAAAAGGTGATATTTGTGAATTACGAACTATTTAAAGCGATCAATGGTTTGTCGCACCATAGTGCCATTCTCGACTCTATCATGGTATTTATAACGGAATACGCCATTTACGCCTACGCCCTTTTCCTGCTTGCCATGTGGCTGTTCGGAAGCACAAAAGGCAGACAAAACGCCCTGTACGCGGGCTTCACGGGTGTTGCGGCGCTTATCATCAACTACCTCATCACGAAAGTCTATGTCGAGCCGCGCCCCTTTGTCGAGCATACGGTTCATACGCTGATCCCTCATGCCGCGGATGCTTCATTCCCGAGTGACCATACGACAGGCGCTTTGGCGATTTCAATTGCGATTCTGTTCCGCAACAAAAAACTCGGCTGGCCGCTTGTGATTTTCGGCCTTTTGACCGGCTTCTCAAGAATTTGGGTCGGCCATCATTATCCGATCGATGTGCTCGGAAGCATTATCGTTTCCCTCATTGTCGGATTCCTGCTGTTCAGATTTTCAAATGTGCTTCGTCCGATTGTCGATCTGATCGTGCGAATCTATGAAAGTATCGTTCATAAAAGCAAATCGACAAACCATAATATATAAAAAAAGCCGGCGTCTGTCACAGACTGCCGGTTTTTGTATGTTTGGCTGTATGCTTTTTCCTTTGTAAAGCACAGAATGCGGCAATGCCGAGACTGTCAATCATCACATCGCGGAGGCATCCGTTTCTGCCGAAAAAGAGCTGGACGATTTCTGTCAGGAAAGCGGCGGCCAATGCATACAGCACCGCCCTCTTCATGCGCCTGCGCTCCCTGAAAAACAAATAGGCGAGCACAAAAAATGAAAACGCGTGCCCAAGCTTTTGAATCGCCGCTTCCGGTATGGCGAGCTCCGCCATATCGAACACAAAGAAACCGGACACATCTGGATGGGACGTGAAACGGAAGGACACCGTCTGCGACACAATCATATCGTGAAAGCTTTCAGTCAAAGCAGAAACGAAAACAAAGACGAGCCACCCGGCCGCCAGACATTTATTCATTCAGCATCTCCTTCGTTTTCTACTAGTATAAAGGCACATGCGGCAATATGAAAAGCGCCTATCAGAGCTGATAGGCGCTTTGGGATTAAGATTACTTGCCCGAATCTTTCATTGAGCCGTCATCTTTACCATCTGTCTTGTCTTTTGTGCCGTCCTCTTTGTCACCTGGTTTTTCTTCGGTTTCTTTTTTAGGCGTCACATCTTTTTTCTCGGAAGACTGCTGAATTGACCCTTCCGTTTCTTCTGTTACAGCGTTTTTCTCTTCAGCCGCCGCTTTTTCAATTGATGTTACCGGCTTGTCCATAAAATTGAGCGGGTTCATCGCTACGCCGTCCTTGCGGATTTCAAAGTGCACGTGATTTCCGCTTTCTTCACTGTAAAGATTTTTTCCGGATTTACCGATGACCTGGTTCTGCTTTACTTTGTCGCCCTGATCGACGCTGACTTCAGATAAAGACTGATAGACAGTAGACAGGCCGTCTGAGTGTTCAATTTCAACCACATACCCCAGTACAGGGTCTTTAGCAGCTTTAACAACCGTACCGCTCAGAGAAGCAGAAACATCAAATGATTTTCCGTCTTTCTCAGCTAAGTCAATTCCTTTACTGAGGCTGTACGTGTTATTATAGTTAACAAGTGCTGCTTCTTTCTCTTTTTTTGCGGCATCAGATTCGTAAAACTTTTTCACAACAGAAACATTTTCAGAATGAGCAGCCGGCATTGCGACGTTTTCCATTGACTTGCCTACTTCGACGGCATCGTCTTTGCCGCTGTCATACGCGGAGTTTCCGCCGTTGTTCGTCAGATTGTCCTTCACATCATTCGAAACGGATTGATACCAAAGGACAGCTGTTAAAATGACGGCCGCACTGACTAAGTAGATTGCAGGGAATATCCAGCGTTTGCGAAAAAACCGCTGAAGTTTTTTGACTTGAGAAGTTTTCTTTTCTTCCTCTCTCATTTGTTCATCACCTCAGCAACATTCTGAACACTTTTCTGAAAATATATACACATCCATAAAAAACTTTTTTGGAAGTAGTATGTGCAGATTGCACTTAATTATGTAATGAAATGTGAAGGGAGATCCCGGAATATGAATTTGACCCTGCGCAAAGCCGTATTGGAAGATTTAGATGCGGTGGTGGCCATATACAACTCGACGATTGCCTCACGAATGGTAACGGCTGATACGGAAGAAGTGACGCCCGCAGACCGGATGGATTGGTTTTTGCGGCACACGGACCGGCGCCCGCTGATGGTCGCGGAAGATGAAACCGGCAAAGTGGCGGCCTGGATCAGCTTTGAAACGTTTTACGGCCGTCCGGCCTATGACAAAACGGCGGAGATCAGCATCTATCTGCATCAGGATTGCCGCGGCAAAGGAGCAGGAAGCTTTCTGCTGAAAGAAGCCCTGGCACTCGCTCCGACAATCGGCATCCGCAGCCTGATGGCTTTTATCTTCGGACATAACGTGCCGAGCATTAAGCTGTTTGAAAAATTCGGTTTTACCGAATGGGGCGTATTCCCGGGTATCGCCGAAATGGACGGAAAACGATATGACTTGAACATTTTAGGGAGAGAACTGTCATGATCACCATCGATAAAGACAAAGACGAAAACCAGCCGCTCAATAAAAAAGCCCGTTCCCTTGCCGACATCGCCAAATGGGGAAAGATCACCGCCGTGTTTCTGATCATCACGGGCTCTCTTTCCGCTCTGTCAGCCATTGTGACGCTGCTCGGAGCCATTCCGGGTGTTCTGCTCATCATTTCCGGCGTCATGCTGATGCGCTCGGCAAAAGCGGCTGCCGCCCTTCAGGAAGGACTAGAAGAAAACGCGGAAGAAAATATGCTTGCACATTACGCGTCATTTATCAAAATGCAGTTTTTTTACGCGGCATCCAGTGTGGTACTGGGCATTCTCGCTTTTATTTTAGTCGTCATCTTCGCTGTCATCGGAATTATGGCTTATTACAGCACTGATACGTATGACACGCCTGATTCATATTACTATGAGAACGACCCTGTGTTTGAATGACAAAAAGAGCTGATCGCGCGTCAGCTCTTTTTTAATAAAGCATTTCTTTTTTCCGGTCTTCTTCCGTTAAAAATTCAATAAAGCTCTTCATCGCAGACGGCTCCTCGGCAATCAGCCGGGTATAGGCGCTTTTCCGTTCCTCAGACAGAATATCGCTTTTTCTGATCCTGTTCAGCATATAAAGGCGGATCGTTTTTTGCACCTGTTTCCGCTGATAGCCGGCTTCCTTAAAAAACGCAAGACCCAGAGCCGCAAGGAGGGCAAAAATGCCGGCCGATACGAGAGCTCCTCTCCCGGAAGGGGCCTGAATCAAAAGCGATGCCAGATGAAACAGACTAAAAGCGGCGAGCGGGAAAGCAAGAAAACGGTAAATGATGCTTTTTTTCATCAGCGGCGCGATGGCGATTTGTATTTTCTGAATTTCTTTTTTTATGAATCCCGGCAATTGTTCCGCATGCTCCAGCTTCATGCCCTCTCCCCTTTGCTGTCATTTTTGTCTTCTTTTTCATATATGCATATTTTACCGCACCCGGAACTTTCTTTGAAAGAAAACTGCATTCATCTTTGATTCCGGCTCTTTATTCTTTCAAAATGTCAATGTTATAATTTGAAATGGGAATCAGATTGCTGCACTTGTCGGAATACTAATGGGCACAGTCTTGATAAATATGATATAGCGGGGTTGCAAAGTGAGCATTTCATTTATTTTATTCGGATTTTTTTTCGTTTTAAATATACTTTTGGCCATCATCATGATTTTCAAAGAAAGACGCGATGCCAGCGCTTCATGGGCTTGGCTCTTGGTTCTTTTTTTTATTCCCATTTTAGGGTTTATTTTATACCTGTTATTCGGCCATAACCTGAGACGCAAGCATCTGTTTCAATGGGAAGACCGTAAAAAAATCGGAATAGAAAAGCTGCTGAAGTTTCAGCTGAAAGATCTGAAGTCGAGGCAATTCCAATTTAACAACAGGGCGACTGTGGATAATAAAGACCTCATCTATATGCTTGTCATGAACAACCACGCAGTCTTTACAGAGGATAATTCGGTGGAGATTTTAACGGACGGGCGCGATAAGTTCAAACGCTTAATGAAGGACATTTCCAACGCAAAAGATCACATTCACCTTCAATACTATATTTATAAAGGTGATGAACTGGGAAAAAAATTGCGCGATGCCTTAGTGAAAAAAGCACGGGAAGGCGTAAAGGTCAGAGTGTTATATGATGAACTCGGTTCAAGATCACTCAGAAAAAAATTCTTCAAACCGCTGCGGGACGCCGGCGGCCATGTGGAAGTCTTTTTTCCTTCCAGGCTTCGTCCGATTAATTTGCGGCTCAATTATCGGAATCACCGCAAGCTCGTCATCATTGACGGCGAAACCGGCTATGTCGGCGGCTTTAACGTCGGAGATGAATATCTCGGCCTGAATCCGAAATTCGGCTACTGGCGCGATACGCACCTCAGACTTCAAGGCACGGCGGTACACGCCATTCAGACACGGTTTATCCTCGATTGGAACCAAGCGTCCCATCACCATACGCTCACTTACGTTCCGAATCATTTTCCGGAATGCGAGCCGAAGGGCAATGTCGGGATGCAGATTGTCACGAGCGGACCGGACTCAGAATGGGAACAAATTAAAAACGGCTATATCAAGATGATCTCAACGGCCAAACGGTCGATCCTGATTCAGACGCCTTACTTTATTCCAGACTCAAGTCTTTTGGACGCCCTCAGGATCGCCTGTCTGTCAGGCATCGACGTCAAAATCATGATCCCGAACAAACCGGATCACGCTTTCGTTTACTGGGCGACTTTATCTTACATCGGCGATCTTTTGAAAGCCGGAGCCTCAGTCTACATTTACGATAACGGCTTTATTCATGCAAAAACGATTGTCGTCGATGATGAGACGGCTTCAGTCGGTACGGCGAATATCGACGTCAGAAGCTTCAGACTTAATTTTGAAGTCAACGCCTTTATTTATGACGTCACCATCGCGAAAAAACTCATTTCCTCATTTAAAGAAGATCTGCTCGTCTCCAGAAAATATACGTATGAAGAATATCAGGAGCGTTCGCTGCGGATCCGCATTAAAGAATCGATTTCAAGACTTCTTTCGCCGATTTTGTAATTCCCGGGATGTTTCTCGGGAATTTTCTGATATAAAAACGGACACGGCATGAAAAAGCACATTTTTTATTCAAAAGAATGACCGAATAGTGTATAAATGAAAAGTGAGTATTTTTTTGTAAAGGAGTGCCATAGTTTGAAACCTGAATCAGTGAATCGTTCGCTTATTTCTATTTCGAAATGGGGAAAAGCGACAGGTATTTTGTTTATTATTATAGGCGCGTTTGCGGCGCTGTCGGGCGCGTTTTTCTTTTTAATCGGAGCCATTCCCGGCGTTTTGCAGATCATTGCCGGCATTTTTCTGATGCGCTCGGCAAATGAAGCGGGACAGATGGCGGCGCAGTTCAATGAACTGACAGAGGAACATATGCTGGAGAATTATGCAAAGTTCGTGAAAATGCAGGGGATCTATCTGATCGTGACGGTCGGCTTGTCCGTTCTCGGTATCGTTCTTTTCATTGTCCTCATGACGCTCGGCATCGTGGACGACGCGTTTAATAATATTGATGCCAATACATATTAAAAAGGAAAATCCCGGCGCATCCGCCCGGGATTTTTTCTTATTCCGCTTCTTCGACAACGGTAAAGTTTTTCTGCTTTGGATTTGCCAATACGGCGAACAGCATTGACGCTGTATGCTCCAGCGCGCTTTCCGTTCGGGTCATGGACTCCGTGCTCTCAAGGTCTTGTAAATTCTCGCCTGCTGAAGCGCTGTATGCAGATATTCTTTCGGCAAAAAATTTTTTTCAAATAAAACTTTTCCTCAGAGTTTCAACTGAAATCACTCAGTTCTGCGAAATAAGGCTATGGCGGTACAAGACCACTCATCATACAGTTTTTTGGGTCTTTGTAATTAAATTACAATTGTTCTTAATATTCACTCATGTATTCATGCTATTATATTGAAAGGAACGATCAAAAGCGTTGGCGTTCGTTAAATATTTACGAGTGCTGCCTCATGTCAAAGTCAGAAAAAATAGTATAGGAGGTAACATATGTTTAAGTTTAAAAAGAAATTCTTAGTGGGATTGACGGCAGCTTTCATGAGTATCAGCATGTTTTCGGCAACCGCCTCTGCAGCTGGCACAGATTACTGGCAAAATTGGACTGACGGGGGCGGAACAGTAAACGCAGTCAATGGCTCTGGCGGGAATTACAGTGTTAATTGGTCTAATACCGGGAATTTCGTTGTTGGTAAAGGCTGGACTACAGGCTCGCCATTTAGAACAATAAACTATAATGCCGGAGTTTGGGCGCCGAATGGCAATGGATATTTGACTTTATACGGATGGACGAGAGCACCTCTCATCGAATATTATGTAGTGGATTCATGGGGTACTTACAGACCTACCGGAACGTATAAAGGTACTGTAAAGAGTGATGGAGGTACATATGACATATATACAACCACACGTTATAATGCACCTTCCATTGATGGCGATAACACTACTTTTACGCAGTACTGGAGTGTCCGCCAGTCGAAGAGACCAACCGGAAGCAACGCTGCAATCACTTTCAGCAATCATGTTAACGCATGGAAGAGCCATGGAATGAATCTGGGCAGTAATTGGGCTTATCAAGTCTTAGCGACAGAAGGATATAAAAGCAGCGGAAGTTCTAATGTAACAGTGTGGTAACAGCTCATCTTTAATGAGGGGCAGCTAACGGGCTGCTGATCGTTCCTTGAGAAATTTTATAATGATTGTGAAGAGGCGAACGGTTTTGGCATTACCGGAGGCAGGATATTCTCCATCAGTTTTTTTAGCGCGTATTAAAATAAGAGTTCCGTCTTTTTTTGGTAACCCGCTTACAACAGACACCTTCACATAAGCCTTAAGCAAAATAAAAATATCCCGGTTACCACCTCCTTTAGTTTCGGAGGATTTCTTCATTAAACAGATCGCAATCCCGCATCCAGGCTTGTCTGAATATAGAGCCAAAACCGTGATTTCCTCATTATCCATTGTAACCATTCCCGTTACACCTCTAGCGGCATGAACCCATCTCTTTTTAACAAAAGAGATGATTCATTACATCATAAAGGGACTTGCTCGCAAGTTCATTCTCCATTGCCCGCTGTACGCTTCCGAACGTCTCATCGAGCGCGCGCTGAATATTTTTGCCGACCGGACAGTCGGGGTTCGGATTGTCGTGAACCGCAAAAAGCTCTTCCTTATTCTGCACCGCCCTGTAAACCTCTAAGAGGGTGATCTCCGACGGATCTTTTTTCAGGCTGGCTCCCGGAACACCCGCCCGGGATGTCAGAATACCCGCTTTTTTCAGCTGGCTGATCGTTCTCCGCACTACGACGGGATTGGTGTTTACGCTGCCCGCAATCATGTCCGATGACGCCCGTTCATCCGTTGAGATCAGCGATAAAATGTGAATGGCCACAGCAAGACGGCTGTTAATCATGTTTTTCACCACCGTTGTAACCACAATGGTTACATTTCATTTGTTTGTCAACTACTAATATACACTAAAACGGGCGGCAGGATGAAATCAAGTTGGCAATAGAGGGTAAACAGGCCGGCGGGAAACCGGCCGGAGAGGGATTAAAATAAGAAATAACGCTGTCCTAACGGAACATAACTGACGGGCTGGCATGCCAGCTCTTCTCCGTCGGCGAACACCTGATAGGTTTTCGGATCGACATGTATATTCGGCATCGCGTCATTCAGCTTCATGTCGAGCTTACTCAGCTTACGGATATTCCGTACGGGAGAAATCATTTTTTCAAGGCCGAGCTTTTCCGGCACACCGTTTGCGATACCGGCCTGGGACATAAATGTAATAGAGGTATTTCGGTTTGCTTTACCGTAGGATGCGTACATCTGCCGCATAAACACGGGCTCAGGCGTCGGAATGGAAGCATTCGGATCTCCCATCTGGGCGCGGGCGATCATGCCGCCTTTGAGCACAAGTTCAGGTTTGACACCGAAGAAAACCGGGTCCCATAGTACAAGGTCTGCAAGCTTTCCTTTTTCAACGGAACCGACTTCATGGCTCAGGCCGTGAGTGACAGCCGGGTTGATCGTGTATTTGGCGATATAGCGTTTGGCGCGCACATTGTCATTGCCGTTTTCTCCTGATAGAGCGCCGCGCTGTTTTTTCATTTTATCGGCGACCTGCCATGTCCGGATAATCACTTCTCCCACCCTGCCCATCGCCTGCGAGTCAGATGACGTCATGCTGATCGCGCCGATATCGTGCAGAATATCCTCCGCCGCGATGGTGGCCGCTCTGATGCGTGAATGACTGAACGCCACGTCTTCAGGCACTTTTGAATCTAAATGATGGCAGACCATCATCATATCAAGATGCTCATCCATCGTGTTGACGGTATATGGAATCGTCGGCGTCGTAGAGGACGGCAGGATATTGGCGTAAGATGCGAGTTTCATAATATCCGGTGCATGGCCTCCGCCGGCTCCCTCTATGTGATATGTATGGATAACCCGGTCGCCGATCGCATCAAGCGTATTTTCTAAAAAGCCCGCTTCATTTATCGTGTCTGTGTGGATCGCCACCTGAATGTCCGCCTCATCCGCTGCTTCCATGCAAGCTTTAATGGCGCTTGGCGTTGATCCCCAATCTTCATGCAGCTTCAGGCCGATCGCGCCTGCTTCCACCTGCTCGATCAGCGGCGCTTTATCGGATGCATTTCCTTTTCCTAAGAAACCGACATTGATCGGAAACTCCTCGGCCGCTTCCAGCATTCTCGACATGTACCATGCACCGGATGTACAAGTCGTCGCTTTACTTCCCGTCGCAGGACCTGTTCCGCCGCCGAGAAGCGTGGTCACGCCTGAAGAAAGCGCGACTTCCATCTGCTGCGGGCAGATAAAGTGGATATGCGTATCCACCCCGCCGGCCGTTACGATTTTCCCTTCGCCGGAAATGACTTCTGTTCCGGCACCGATAATCATGTGCGGGTCCACCCCATCCATCATATCAGGGTTGCCGCTTTTCCCGACGCCGACAATCCGGCCGTCCTTCACCCCGATATCCGCCTTGACGATTCCGGTATAATCCAGGATGACGGCGTTTGTAATGACCAGATCAAGCGCTCCGTCTTTCCCGGTGATACGCCCGTTCTGCCCCATGCCGTCCCGGATTGTTTTCCCTCCGCCGAAAATCATTTCTTCCCCGTAATTCGTGAAATCTTTTTCGACTTCAATCCATAAATCCGTATCTCCGAGTCTGACTTTGTCTCCCGTTGTCGGTCCGAACAGTTCTGCGTATTGCTCACGTGACATTTTCATCGGATCGCCTCCTCCATCCATCCGGCTTTTTTAAGATTTGACAGCGTCTTCTCTTTTCCCCGCTCATCCATATACGTATCGGCCATGCCGTTGAGGCCTCTGACCGTTTTTCGCCCTCCGATTTCCACGAGCGTGACGGTTTTCTCTTCTCCCGGTTCAAAACGGACAGATGTGCCTGACGGGATATCAAGGCGCATGCCGATTGCTTTGTCCCGATTGAAGGAAAGGGAGCCGTTGGCTTCGGCAAAATGAAAATGCGATCCTACCTGCACTGACCGTGTTCCGTTATTGGTGACTGACACCTCCAGCGTCTTCCGGCCTTCGTTAATGGTGATGGTCCCCTTTGCGACTTGAATCGCTCCCGGCTTCATGACTTCACCTCCGCTTTGATCGGCTGATGAACGGTGACAAGCTTAACCCCGTCCGGGAACGTCGCTTCCACCTGAATGCTGTCCAGCATTTCCGCAACACCTTCCATAACGTCTTTTTCCGTCAATACATTGCGGCCGGATTCCATCAGCTCCGCAACGCTTTTTCCGTCTCTCGCGCCTTCCATCAGATAACAGGTCAAATATGCGGCGGCTTCGGGATAATTCAGCAGGACGCCGCGCGCCTTCCGTTGCTTAGCGAGCTCTCCCGCCGTAAAAATAAGCAATTTTTCTTGTTCAACCGGTGTCAGTTTCATCTGTATTCCCCCTTAGTGATAGTCAAACGCAATCCGCATGGTCATACCGAAACGATGCAGGCGGCCGTTACCCCCTTCACCTCATGAAATGTTAAGTGATAAAAGTTATTCGACGGTGAACGGCCCGATTCCTTTTGCAGAAATGACCGATTTCTCATTTTTTTCTTCAACAAACGTTTAATTAAATGTGAAGAAAGGTTACATTCTTTGTGAATATTATAAAGAAATCGCCGGAGAATTTATAGAATATTTAAAAATTTAGTGAATATTAACCAAATGAACTGGAATTTTTGTCATTTCTCATAACAAAAAGCCCAAAATATTTTGGGCTTTTGCTGTGTTTCACGATCAAATTAATCATCACTGAGTTTATCTTTCGTTTTACCGACACCCTTTTGCAGGCTGCCTTTCGCTTTGTCTTTTTTCCCTTCCGCTTTTAAGTCGGACTTGTTTGCCATGTCGCCTGCTTTGTCCTTTGCTTCCCCTTTCATTTTGTTCATGCCGCCTTTTACTTTGTCTTTTAAACCGTTATCTTCACTCATGATCTCTTCAGCTCCTTTTGTTTTTGTGTACTTGTTTTCTTCCCTTTCAGCCTGATAGCAAACATTTCAACTCTCAATTATTGATTTCACAGCGTTCCCCGTAGCGGATCACTTTGTAAACGGCCAATCCGTCTGACAGCTTATTATCCCCGTATTGCACGGGCAGAAGAGCAAAGAAAACATAATAAGTTGAAAAATAGACAAATTGGTAAAAAAATAAGTTTGGCTCGAGGACATCTTTTATGATCAGCAGATTTATTAAAAAGATAGAAGCGAGATTAAACAGACAGCCTCCGGAATAGACGAGCGCGCTCGTCAGACGGTTATCTATCCGCAATTCGCCGAACTTGCAGAAAGAATCTATGAAGTAGATACGCCGAACCTGAATCGGCCCTACTTTTAAAAGACGTTTCCCCATTCCGATATCCAATGACGCCTTGCCTCCGAACAGCATGGCCATAAAGCTGTGTCCCGACACATGGATGACAGACACCATCGGGAGAATGATGAGAAATGAAACGAAAAACTTTATCATATCATTAAATCCGAACAACAAATCCCTCCTTCCCATCGTACTTTTTTCCCTCTTTTGCGATTTTTCCGATTTTTTCTATGATCAAACGTCCTGATGTGCATAAAAAAATAACCATCTGCTGATCAGATGGTTAAGAAAATTATATATCGTATAAACACTGTTCTTTTTGAATGTTTTCTCTCATGCGAATCGCTTTTTCATAAAAATACGCCGCTTCTTTATATTGCTCATGTGCGCTTGTGTAAACGGCGGCCTCCAAGGCGAAATCTTCAATATACACATACAGCGATTTTTCATTCATATAGTCAAACACTTCATGAATTAAATCCATATTGAGAGACTCCAAATAAAGCGCTTGTAAAAACTTATACTTCTCTAAACTGAATCGGTCGCCGCGTTCTTTCGCGATCATGATCCCTCTTTCATAATAGGTAAGGGCCGCTTGGTCATCATGCAGCCTGAAAAGGGTGTGCGTTAAGCTGAACAGCGCCTTCGGAAGCTGTTCAAGCTGATGCTCTTCAAAAACGGGAACCGCTTTTCTAAAGTACCGGGCCGCTTCATCCAGATCCCGCTTTTCAGAATAACAATTCCCCAGATTGTAAAGCGAAGACCCGATCAGGCGGGGCTGTCCTTCAAGCAAAGAAAGGCGGAGGGCTTCGTCTAAATGCTCAAGCGCTTTGTCGTAGTTTTTGCAGTCGATGTAGTTTCCTGAGATGACGAAATGGCATTGAATTCTCCGCACTCTGTAAAAATCGTGTTTCATATACGTATCCAGCGCCTGAATCCCGTGATTCATGGAAAAATGAGTCTGCTTCATGACGTAAAACACTTCAGACATCTTGAAATGGAATTCCGCCCTCTCTATATCATCCTCGACAAATGAAAGGAGTTTTTCCGCTTTCCGGTAAAAAGAAATAGCCGCAACATAGTTATTGTGATCGAATTCATACATTCCTCTGAACAAATGGAAATAATACTCAGACAGTCCTGATATACTGTCCGTGCTTTCGATCGTCTTTTGCAGCTCGCTGTACTGAATCTGTGATTGTTCGGTGCATTCCGGCTTGACGTAATCAAGCATAATATGATGGCGGTAGCTGATCAGCTGATAATATAACAGCAGCAGCTGGTCTTCCTCCATACGTTGTATATCCTCATCAATTTCCTCTTTCAGCTTTATGGCATCAGCCGCTTGAAACGCTAAAATGTGCTTGTACCATTTGTTGATCTTGACTCCAACTTGAGATGACGGAATCTCGTATGCGGTCATGCCCCTTTCACAACCTTTTCTAATTTCTATTGGTTATATTTTAACATATTGTATGGCTTTGGAATTGCATAACTTGATTGTCCTGCATCAAAATTCCTATCATATATTTCGGCTGTCACCGGTATTTTTTGAACAGACCGCTCTCATAATGTGAATAAAAAAGCCTGCCCTTGTCCGGGCAAGCTTTTCTTCATCCGCCTATATAAGACATTTCCACTTTCTTTTTCCCATCCGTTTTAGAAAGCGCGCGGTCAATTGAATACTGATCCGTGCGATTTCTCCAGACAGAAGCGATGGATTCCGTCAATTCATCATCGGTCAGACCGCCGCGCACGAGTTTCCGAACATCATAGCCGCTTGACGCAAACAGGCACGTAAACAGCTCGCCTCTCGCCGACAGGCGCGCTCTGTTGCAGGAGGCGCAGAATGCATCCGAGACGGAGGAAATCACGCCGATTTCGCCGGAACCGTCAAGATAGCGGAACCTGGAAGCAACCTCCCCTTTATAATTCGCTTCTATCGGCTCCGTCGGCATGTGCTGGTTGATCAGATCAATAATTTCAGCCTTCGTGATCACGTCTTTTTTATTCCATTGATTCGTATTGCCTACATCCATAAATTCAATAAACCGGAGAATATGACCCTTTTCTTTAAAATAGCGGGCCATCGGCAGGATATCTTTTTCATTGACGCCCTTTTGAACAACCATATTGATTTTCACACCGAGTCCGGCCGCTTTTGCCGCCTCAATGCCCTCAAGCACCTTTTTCACCGAAACGCCGCGGCCGTTAATGGCCTTAAACCGCTCATCCTCTAAAGAATCGAGGCTGACTGTCACTCGATGCAGCCCCGCCTCCTTCAGTTTTTCCGCATACACGGGAAGCAGAGAGCCGTTTGTCGTCATCGCGATATCTTTAAGTCCGGGGATGCGCGCAAGTTTTTTGATCAATTCAGGCATATCTTTTCTCATGAGCGGCTCTCCGCCCGTCAGCCTGATTTTTTCAACGCCGAAGCGGCCGACAAACAGCTTCGCAAGCCGCTCAAGCTCCTCGAAGGAGAGCAATTCCGTCTTTTGTAAAAATGGATAATCCGGTCCGAATAATTCGGCTGGCATACAGTACGTGCATCTGAAGTTGCAGCGGTCGGTTACAGAGATACGAAGATCCCTGAGCGGCCTTTCCCTTTTGTCTGTCACCCGGCGCGTTTCTGTATTCATAAGCCCAAGACCCCTTTCTATTGTTCAACCCGTTCAGGATGTGTGTATACGTTAAATGATCCGTTTCTGACAAAACCGATCGCGGTGATGTTCAGCTCTTCCGCCATTTGCAGCGCGAGCTCCGTCGGCGCCGATTTTGAAATGACAATCGACACGCCGATTTTTGCGGCTTTTAATAAAACCTCTGAGGAAATCCGGCCGCTGAAGACGATCAGCTTGTCACGGACGGGCATTCCGTTTTTCAAACAGCAGCCGTACAGCTTATCCAGCGCGTTGTGGCGCCCGATATCCGTCCTCATCAAGAGCAGCTTTTCCGTATCGCACAGCGCTGCATTATGGACGCCGCCCGTTTCCCGGAAGGTGCCGCTTCCGCTTTGCATCTCCTTCATCAGGCGAAGGCACGTCTCAGGAGTTATGGTAATCCGGCTGACGGCGGTTTTGGCCGTTTTCACATCCTGCTGAAAGTAAAAATGGCGGCCTTTCCCGCAGCATGAACCGATGACCCTCTTCGTATAGTCTTTTTGCTCAAGCACTCCGGGATTCGTCAGTTCAACATATGCAAACCCGAGACTTTCATCTATAGTAAAGCTTTTGATCTCTTTTTCAAAACGAATGACGCCTTCTGATGCGAGAAATCCGATGACGAGTTCCTCTAAATGGTCAGGCGTGCAGACGAGCGTAACAAATTCCTGCCCGTTCACCATGACGGTCAGCGGATACTCTGAAACCATCCGATCTGCCGTCTTTGTTAATACCCCTTTTTCATAGCGGTATATGTCTCTTACCGCTGTTGTTTTTTCATCCACTTTTTTCCCCTCCGCAGTATCCTTCTCTTTTATTCTTCCACAATCCCTGTATTTTGTCGAATTTGCGGTTTAAAAAAAGAGCCCTCTTCGGACTCTATGTTTCGTTGCGATGATGTCTGCTCAAAATGGTGAATAAAATTACTGCGGCGATAATGGCCAATATACTGACGAATATGAAGGCGGCAAGCTTCAGAAAAATCCCCATCAGAACAAAAACGACTGCCGCCAGCACCAATATAATGCCTGCTCCTTTTAACAACAGCGTTCATCTCCTTTTATCCGTATCATTCCCGCGGTTCCGTTTTCTAAACAAAAAAAGACGCCGCGCGGGCGCCCTTTTTTAACCTATTCTTTTGCTAAATCCTTTGCAGCGTCTTCCCAAGCCTGTTTGAACTCGTCCGCGCTGTCAGCTGAGACGTATGTGCCGCCTCCCGCTTCCGCCGCTTTTTCAAGGCTTTCGCTTCCTTTCATGCCGAAGTTGAAGCCGATGATATTGACGACCGTGTTGACATTCGCTTTACGGAGCTTTTGAATTTCGGCCTGAGGATTCCCGCCGCATGTTTCTTCACCGTCTGTGATCAGATATACGACGTTTTTCCCTTTAGCGCCGGCCCGCTCAAATTCTTCCCGTGTATCAGAAAGCGCTTTCGCTATCGGTGTCCAGCCGGTCGGTTTAATCTTGCTGAGTGATTGCTCAAATGGAGTCACGGCGTACGGCTGAAGGCCGTATAACGTTTCTGTCGCGTTACATGATACGGCTTTGCCTGAGTTTTTATTATTGCCCTTATGCCCGAATACCCGAAGCATCAGATTCGTGTCTTCAGGAAGAACTTCCGCAAAAGAAGTGACAGACTCTTTCGCAACATCTATTTTACGCTCTCCCCCTGTTTTTTGTATCATGCTCCCGCTTGCGTCAAACAGCACGGCGACATTTGTTTCTTCGTGCTTTTTCTCAGCTGCAAAAACAGGCGATCCGAGTGAAAGCGTCAAAAGTCCGACAATCCCCGCAGTGAACATTTTTTTCATTTCCTTCATTCCTCTCCGTTTGTTTTTGGCCGATGGGCCCCCGGCTCTTCTCTATGCTAGATGAGGAGTATGCAAAAAGATATAGGGCGGGATTCCTTTTGTATAAGCGGCTGTACGCCGTTAAAAATGAACAGAATTATGCGCATCATCCTAAAAAGATTGGATAAATGATGACAGATTTAATGCCTTTTTCGCCCTTTTTGTAATATAAGTCCGGAATCTGATTCTTTTTACAGTTTTCTCTTCATCTTTTCTTGAAACTTTTGTTAAATGGAACATAAAAAAAAGGGCCGCTAAACGGCACCTTTTCTTATTTCGCTAATGAACTCGCTTCCAGCGTAAAGATGCGGTTCATATCCTTTTGGCTGTGAGCTTCGTAATATTTTCCTCCGCCCGCACCGGCAATTGCGTGAAGCTGTCCGTTGAAGCCTTCTTTAAAGTCAAAGCCGATCACGTTGACTTTAATATGATGTTTGCGAAGTTCTTTCGCTGTCTTAATAGGATCTCCGCCGCATGTCTCCTCACCGTCTGTCAACAGGTAAACGGATTTAAAGCCGAATTTATGGACGCCGTTAAAAGAAGCCTTCGCGTCTTCTAATGCTTTTGCAATCGGTGTCCAGCCCGTAGGCCCGATTCCGTTCAGAGAATTGAGGAAGCTCTGTCTGTCAAACTTTTGGAATCCGTATACACCGCGAATGGATTCACAAGATTGAACTTTGCCGGAGTTTTTATTATTGCCTTCCGAACCGAAAACCGTCATTCTGACCTGTGATGTAGACTTAATTCGATCTGCAAAACGGACGATTTCATCTTTTGCCATATTGTATTTGGAAACGCCGTCAATCCGTTTCGCCATACTGCCGCTTGCATCAAGCAAAATGGCGATATTGTTTTTAAATAAAAATGTCTTCTCGTTTGCATTCTCGGCAGCAAAAGCAGGAGATGCAGCAGTCAGCATCAATCCGAGCATGATTATGAGTGAAAGTGTTTTTTTCATTGCTTCTTCCCCTTTTCAATAGATTTACGTTCAACGCCGAACAATATTTATCGTAAATGAGATGAAAAGGGAAATAAATAGGACGGCGTTCCTCATTATTTTTGCGTATATTCACATAGATGCGGCATTTTTATCAGTGATTTTCACCCGGCGCTCAGCCTTCAGACGGCATTTGTCAGCCTTTAGGCTTTCGTTATATGAGTCTGTTGGTTGCTTTACCGTTTATGGAATAGTTTTCAAAAAAAACAGACGCTCATGAAAGCGTCTATTTTTTCGCCATATATTTGTTTAAAAATGAATCTGCTTCGGATATGTCCACTCCCTGATAATAATGCTTGACGATGTCCGCCACGGATTTCCCCTGCTCCGCCATGTAATTGGCCCCGTACTGGCTCATGCCGACGCCGTGGCCGAATCCTTTTGTCGTAATGGTGATGCTGCCGCCGTTCCGTTTCCATTCAAAGTCGGCAGAACGGAGTCCGAGTTTTTCCCGGATGTCTCTTCCCTTCAGCTTTTTGCCGTTTATGACGGCCGTCGCCACTTGATGGCCCGGCGTTCTGGCTGTAATCTGCCCTACCGTGTTTTGCCCCGAGAGCTGCACGCCGAGCTTTTGCTGAAACTCCGGCACACTGAAGGTCTGGGTGGCGAGATATTTCGGCGATTGCTTATCCCACGGACTTTTCACGCTCTTTAAATAAGGAATGGCGCTTGTCCAATAGGCTTCCGCATTTTCCGTATACCCGTTGCTCGTAGAGAAGAAAGATGCCTCAATCGGCTTGTTGTCGTACGTTAAAATCTTTCCTTGCGTGCCGGCGACCGCGTTTGTGATTTTCTTGAGGTTGTGTGCGTACTTAGAACCCCATTCTTTTTTCAGCTGGCTTTTGCTTTGATAGACTTGGAACATTTGCGTATCATCCACCAGTGATCCTTTCGGCGCCTGAACGGCTGAGTCAGCGACCATCAGTCTGACGATGAAAGTCCGGGCGGCGAGCGCCTGGGCTTTTAAGGCTTCCGGTTTAAAGTTTGCGGGCATTTCGGAAGCCACGACACCGATCACGTACTCTTCAAGCGGAATGTTCTCTACAGAATGTTTGGATGTCCGATAAACCGGAATGGATACAGGTGATTCTTTCAATGTTTCTGCTCCTTTTGTTTCTCGTATGGTGTGTGCTGTTTTGTGTCCGGGCTCTCTGTTTACGGCTGCTCCTTTTTCCGCCTGAAACGGAAGGACGAGAATGGTGGGGACAAGAAGAATAAGTATACACAGCCCGGATAGTAGAAATACAATCGGTTTCATATATCAGCTGCCTCCTGCTTGGGATTCGACTCTACTTCATCTTATGGGCAGGGACAAGCTAATATGACTTCCTTTTGGACAGAATCTTATTCCATTTTTCACGCGAAAAACGTATTCTTTTTTGAAAATCAGAGCATAATAATGATGATAAACCATAAAAAAACAGTATGCCAGATTGACATACTGTTTTTACAGCCATTATGCGTTTAGGTCAGTTACGACTTCTTTGCTTTCTTGTTCAGCGGCCGTTTCATCAACGACACGCTCGATGTCAGCGCCGAGGGCCGCAAGTTTTTTATGGAAATTCACATAACCGCGATCCAAGTGCTTCAGTTCCGTGACGCGTGTATGACCTTCAGCCACTAATCCCGCAAGAATCAGCGCCGCGCCCGCACGCAGGTCCGTAGCGGCAACTTCTGCGCCTTGCAGCTGTACAGGACCGTTAATGATCACAGAACGTCCTTCAATTTTAATGTCGCCATTCATCCGGCGGAATTCTTCAGCATGCATAAAACGGTTTTCAAACACAGTTTCAGTAATCATGCTTGTTCCGCTCGCACGGAGAAGCAGCGCCATCATTTGCGACTGCATATCAGTCGGGAATCCTGGGTGAGGCATCGTTTTAATGTCGATCGGCTTCAGCTGGGCAGGACCGATGACACGAAGGCCTTCTCCTTCATCCGTAATTTTGACTCCCATTTCTTCCATTTTCGCAATTAAAGACGTAAGATGCTCAGGAACCGCACCTTTTACTAATACATTTCCTTCCGTGATAGCCGCAGCCACCATGAAAGTACCCGCCTCAATACGGTCAGGAATGATGTTGTGTCTTACGCCGTGAAGCTTCTCGACACCTTCAATTTTAATGGTGCCTGTGCCGGCTCCGCGGATTTTTCCGCCCATCGCATTGATATAGTTCGCTAAGTCAACGATTTCAGGCTCTTTTGCCACGTTTTCAAGCGTTGTTGTTCCTTCAGCTAAAGCAGCTGCCATAATCAAGTTTTCTGTCGCACCCACACTTGGGAAATCTAAATAGATTTTTGCGCCCTGCAGACGGCCTTCCACTTCTGCTTCAATAAAGCCGTTGCCTACTTTGATTTTTGCACCCATTGCTTCAAAGCCTTTTAAATGCTGATCAATCGGTCTTGAGCCGATTGCGCAGCCGCCCGGAAGCGCTACTCTTGAATGACCCGTACGAGCTAACAGAGGGCCCATAACAAGCACTGACGCGCGCATTTTGCGCACATATTCAAAAGGTGCTTCTGTTTCTAAAGCGTAAGAAGCGTTTACGGTAACTTCATTATTCTCAAAATGCACATCTGCTCCTAAATGACGCAACACTTCATTAATTGTATATACATCGGAGAGCGTAGGTACATCACATATTACGCTTTTTTCTTCACTTGCTAATAAAGATGCAGCGATAACTGGTAAAACGGCATTTTTTGCTCCTTCAACTTTCACTGTGCCGTTTAACTTCTGACCGCCGCGGACGATGATTTTTTCCAAGGTATTCCCCTCCGCGTCCCTATATTCTCTATATTAATATTCAGTTGTCACGATTGGTGTGCCAACCGTAACGGTATGTTTTCCGCCCATTCCCGCACTTCTAAGCGCAACTTGCACATTCATCTTATGTTTCGATGTCATGATGTAATCTGTCCACTTATATGTAAATGCAGAAACAGAAACGAAATGAGGCTCAACTACATGTTCAACTGGACTTGCTTCAAATTCTTTCATGAGCTGTTCTGCTTTTTTTTGCAAAACAATACTCATATTATCATTTAAATGACCCTTTAGACAAGTAAAAATAAATACTTTATTTTGAAATATGTCATGTGCCTGCCGTTCAAACTGTTCATATGTATCATTCCAGTTTTCCGGTTGCTCCGGGCTCATTTGCTCATATAATAAATACGAAGTTGGGTTCTGGTTTTTGAGGGTAGTGACGAGCTGCAGTTTAAAAGTTGTGTGATTTTTTTTGTCAGAATACGTGCCGACGGCCTTTACGATTTTATCTTCCCGCGCGGATTCCCAATGATATTGCGGATACTGCGTCTTCAGTTCTTTTACCTTGTCATCAAATTCACTCAGTGACAGGTTCAGATTTTTTTTCGCATGAAGCGTCCATTCATCCACAGTGACCTGCTGCCGCTCCATTCCTTCGGCAATCTGGGCAAGCGGAGACAGCTCACTTGCATGAATGGAATGAAATACCGCTATTAAGGCGCTTAAAAAAACAAAAAACAAGATGATGCGGCCTGCTCTTTTTTTCTTCATATCGATCTCTCCCCCTTACTCCCATTTTTGCCGGAGCCGGGGAAAGCAATACATGGAAAACTTCGTCAAAACTCGCCAAGCGGGTGAAGAAAAATTGGTTTCTCACCCAGCGATTCCCTTCATTTCAACAGACGAAACATCTTAAAATAAGTATGGAAGCTGTTTCGAATAGGTAAGATAATCTAAAAAGAAGTTGGCGACTGCCGTACCGATCGCAATGGTAAGAAGAATGATCAGCAGCCTCGCCTGCACTATTTTTCCTTTTCGGATCAGCGGATCAAAGTTGACGGCCTGAAGCGCCCACCATGTCACCGCAATGCATACCAGGTGAACCAGGATGCTGATTGCGGCCTGCTGCCCCAATACATTCACAAATTCCATCTCCTTTCATTTTTTCCGCCCCTCATATCCTCTCTTATTATATAAGAAGAAGAGAGAAAGATGATCATTTTTACATCAGAATTTTTATCCAAAATTAGGGGCAATCCCCGCTTAAATGTCCGTTCTCCGGCATGATATACTTTTTTGGAAAGGAGATGGGGATATGAATCATTCCTTTTTTCATCCGGAAAAGCAGTATGGAGAAACACTTCCCGTATTTGACCACGAGTGGGAAGCGATAGCATTCTACTATGATTATAGACAGTCTCAAACAGAGGAACTGAAAGAATTATGTCAGTTTTTCAACATTTCTCTTGATTATTCACCCGGCAGCCTGCTGGCAGTGGAAGCTCTTTACTTCCGCAGCATAAAAGAGCTGCTTTTGGCGGATTGGAACCTGCCGATTGACGAATTTGAGAAAATGCTCAGTGTGTATGTCATCGATTGCGCCATCAGACATCATGACGATGCCGAATGGGTCGTCAAACCTTATCCGTATACGGACGGCGCTTATACGACGGGTGTGCGGAGAGGAAACAAAACGTGGCACACCGACAACTGCTGCGAACATTTATATCTGCAAAAAGAAGAGGATCATCCGCTTATCGGCGTCTATGAATCTCTTATGCGTTAATATAGAAAAAGAATCCTTCTCAGACAGCCGAGAAGGATTCTTTTTTAGTTTCCTGCAACATCCAATCTGTTTACAGCCCGCTGTAACGCAAGCTCAGCCCGACGAATGTCAGTATCATCTGATCGTTTGTTCAAACGGTCTTCCGCCCGCTTTTTCGCAGCAAGGGCGCGCTCTTTATCAATGCTTTCCGCTGTTTCAGCGGCTTGTGCAAGGATAGTGACCTGATCAGGACGGACTTCTAAAAATCCGCCGCTGACAGCCGCCAATTCGGTCTGCCCGTCTTTTTTAAGGCGGACAGCGCCGATTTTAAGCGGAGCCACGGTCGGAATATGGCCAGGCAGGATACCGAGATCACCGCTCTCGGCTCTTACACTCACCATTTCAATATCAGCATCATATACTGGGCCGTCGGGAGTAACGATATTGACTTTAACGGTCTTCATGCTTTTACCCTCCTAGGACCAGATTAAACTTCTACACCCATCTCTTTTGCATTCTCAATGACTTCTTCAATGCGTCCCACAAGACGGAATGCATCTTCCGGAAGATGGTCATATTTACCGGAAAGGATTTCTTTAAAGCCTCGTACCGTTTCTTTAACAGGCACGTAAGAACCCTTTTGTCCCGTAAACTGCTCAGCTACGTGGAAGTTTTGAGAAAGGAAGAACTGGATACGGCGTGCGCGGTGAACGACAAGCTTGTCTTCTTCACCTAATTCGTCCATACCGAGAATCGCGATAATATCCTGAAGTTCTTTGTAACGCTGAAGCGTTGACTGGACTTCACGCGCCACCGCATAATGCTCTTCTCCGACAATTTCCGGAGCAAGCGCGCGGGAAGTGGAAGCCAGCGGATCAACCGCAGGGTAGATACCCATTTCAGTTAATTTACGCTCAAGGTTAGTCGTTGCATCCAAGTGAGCGAACGTTGTCGCCGGAGCCGGGTCTGTGTAGTCATCGGCAGGCACGTAGATCGCCTGGATAGATGTAACTGAACCAACGTTTGTAGACGTAATACGCTCTTGAAGCTGACCCATTTCTGTCGCAAGCGTCGGCTGATAACCAACCGCAGAAGGCATACGGCCGAGAAGCGCGGAAACCTCTGAACCCGCTTGTGTGAAACGGAAAATGTTATCGATAAAGAACAGTACGTCCTGTCCTTGTTTATCACGGAAATGCTCAGCCATTGTAAGACCCGTCAGTGCTACACGCATACGTGCGCCCGGCGGCTCGTTCATTTGTCCGAAGACCATGGCTGTTTTCTTGATAACGCCTGAATCGCTCATTTCGTAGAAAAGGTCGTTCCCTTCACGAGTACGCTCTCCTACACCGGCGAATACGGAAATACCGCCGTGCTCTTGCGCGATGTTGTTGATTAATTCCTGGATTAATACGGTTTTACCTACGCCGGCGCCGCCGAACAATCCGATTTTACCGCCCTTGATGTAAGGAGCGAGCAGGTCAACAACCTTAATTCCCGTTTCAAGAATTTCAACCTCAGTTGAAAGCTCATCGAATGAAGGAGCTGATCTGTGGATCGGGTCCTTTTGAGCATCCGCAGGCAGCGGTTCATTTAAATCAATTTTATCTCCCAGTACGTTAAATACGCGTCCGAGAGTCACATCACCGACAGGAACGGAAATCGGCGCACCTGTATCAACGGCTTCCATTCCGCGCTGAATTCCGTCCGTAGATGCCATGGCAATTGTACGGACTGTATCATCGCCTAAATGAAGAGCAACCTCTAGCGTTAGGTCGATGCCTACTTCATTTTCGCCTGTAGCTGGCTGTGAAACTTTAATCGCATTATAAATCGCAGGCAAGTGGCCGTCCTCGAAACGTACGTCGACAACCGGTCCAAGCACCTGACTTACGCGTCCTTTCTTCATCGCTATCCCTCCTGACAAAATCTTTCTATTCTAAAGCGGCTGCACCGCCGACAATTTCGGTAATTTCTTGTGTAATCGCCGCTTGACGCGCGCGGTTATATGAAAGCGAAAGTGAATCAATGAGTTCTTTCGCATTATCAGTCGCATTTTTCATTGCTGTCATTCTCGCAGCGTGTTCACTTGCTTTACTGTCAAGAAGCGCGCCGTAAATTAAGCTTTCCGCATATTGAGGAAGCAGCACTTCGAGCACCTCTTCTTCATCCGGTTCGAACTCGTAAGAAGCCGTGCGCTTCCCGCCGCTCGTTCCGAAATCCGTTAAAGGCAGCACCTTTTTCTCCGTCACTTCCTGTGAAATCGCACTGACGAAATGGTTATACACCAAATGCAGTTCATCAAAAGCGCCGTCGATAAACATTTGAACCGTCTGACGGGTCAAATCTTTAATCTGAGCAAAAGTGACCTCGTCGCCAAGCCCCACTAACTCAGACAAAATCGGCATCTCCCGTTTTTTGAAGAAATCGCGGCCGACTCTGCCGATTGCAATCACCGTGTATTCATCTTTAGACTGATGGCGTTCTTGAATGGTGCGGTAAGCGTTTCGCAAAACCGAACTGTTAAACGCACCCGCAAGCCCGCGGTCAGAGGTAATGACGAGATACGCCGTCTTTTTCACTTCTCTTGAGACAAGCATCGGATGTTTCGCGTTTTTCGCGCCTTTTCCGACGTTAAACACAACCTCCTGGATCTTATCCATATACGGAGCAAATGACTTCGCGTTGGTTTCCGCACGGTTCAGCTTCGCAGCGGATACCATCTGCATGGCTTTTGTAATCTGGCTTGTTTTTTTCGTTGACGTGATCCTTGACTTAATATCGCGTAATGAGGCCAAAGATTTCACCACCTTTATTCTTCATTTGCGTAAAAAGAGAGAAAAAGAGAACCTTTTTCTCTCATCTTCTAAGGGTTAGTTGCTTGGTGCAAATGTGCGTTTGAAGCCTTCGATTGCAGCTTTGAAGTCTTCATCAGCAGGAAGGTTTCCTGTTTTCGCAATGCCGTCAAGCAGATCTTTATGGTTTTGATCAAGGTACATGTAGTACTCTTCTTCAAAACGTCTGATATCCGCAACCGGAATATCATCAAGATATCCTTTTGTCAGCGCATAAAGAATGGCTACCTGTTTTTCAACCGGAAGCGGCTTATTCAAGTCTTGTTTCAGCACTTCAACTGTACGCGCACCGCGGTTAAGTTTCGCCTGAGTCGCCTGGTCAAGATCAGATCCGAATTGGGCGAATGCTTCAAGTTCACGGTATGAAGCAAGGTCAAGACGCAATGTTCCCGCTACCTTTTTCATCGCTTTGATTTGGGCTGACCCGCCGACACGGGATACGGATAATCCGGCATTGATCGCAGGACGCACGCCTGAGAAGAATAGGTCGGATTGAAGGAAAATCTGTCCGTCAGTAATGGAAATGACGTTTGTCGGGATATAAGCGGAGATATCTCCTGCTTGTGTTTCGACGAACGGCAGCGCCGTAATTGATCCTGCGCCTTTAGCGTCACTCAGCTTGGCTGCGCGCTCAAGCAGACGGGAGTGAAGATAGAATACATCCCCAGGGAATGCTTCACGGCCCGGCGGACGGCGAAGAAGCAATGACAGCTCACGGTAAGCGGCTGCTTGTTTGGATAAATCATCATATACGACGAGAACGTGCTTGCCGTTGTACATGAATTCTTCACCCATTGTCACCCCTGCATACGGTGCAAGGTAAAGAAGCGGAGCCGGCTGTGAAGCGGACGCCGTCACGACAATCGTGTAATCAAGCGCGCCATGCTTACGAAGTGTTTCCACCACGCCGCGCACTGTAGATTCTTTTTGGCCGATCGCTACGTACACACAGATCATGTCTTGATCTTTTTGGTTTAAGATTGTATCAATCGCAACAGATGTTTTACCTGTCTGACGGTCCCCGATAATCAGCTCACGCTGTCCGCGGCCGATCGGAATTAACGCGTCGATCGCTTTGATACCCGTTTGCAGCGGCTCATGTACCGATTTACGGTCCATTACGCCTGGAGCCTGGCTTTCGATCGGACGTGTTTTGCTTGTCAGAATCGGACCCAGTCCGTCTACCGGCTGTCCGAGCGGGTTGACGATACGTCCGATTAATTCTTCACCTACAGGAACTTCCATGATGCGGCCCGTTCTTTTGACCTCATCACCTTCGCGGATATCTCTGTAAGGTCCTAAGATAACGATACCTACGTTGGATTCTTCAAGGTTTTGAGCCATACCCAAAACGCCGTTTGAAAACTCAACAAGTTCACCGGCCATACAATTGTCAAGGCCGTGTACACGCGCAATACCGTCTCCGACTTGGATGACTGTACCTACGTCATGAACTTCAATTTCAGATTGGTAATTTTGAATTTGCTGCTTTATCAGCGTGCTAATCTCTTCAGCTTTGATGCTCACTTAGGTTTCACCCCTTCTATCGATTTCCTCCGGCAAGTTGACGTTCCATGCGCTCAAGCTTTCCGCTTACGCTTCCGTCATAAATCCGGTTTCCAATGCGGACTTTAATGCCGCCTATTAAATCCGTCTGCACTTCATTTCTGATTCTGAGCGAAGCGATTCCGGCTTTTTTTGCAAACACTTGAGACAATGATAACATTTCCGCTTCTGAAAGCGGTTTTACTGAATAAACAACCGCGTCCTCTGTCTGACGGGCCTGATTGGCAAGTTTGATAAACTCGTCTGTGAGATCAGGCACAATCGAAGACCGGCGGCGGTCAATCAGAAGAAAAATCGTATGCAGCACAGACTCAGACAGTGCGCCGAACGATTGCTGAATCAGCTCTTTTTTCTTAGCGGCCGATACCTTCGGATGGCTTAGCACTTCCTGTAATCCGGCTTCGTTCCGGAACACTTCTTTTAGTACGGTAAGCTCTTCTTCGATTTCATTGATTTGAGAGTTCTCAACGGCAATGTCGAAAAGCGCTGACGCGTATCGTTTAGAGACAGCAGATCCACTCATCGGCTTTCTCCTACCTCTTTAAGATAGTCCTGAATCAGTTGTTCCTGGGCTTGTTCATCAAGCTCTTTTTCAATCACTTTCGATGCGATTAAGACAGAAAGTGATGCGACTTGCTCGCGAAGTGCGGAAACCGCTTGTTCTTTTTCTTTGACAATTTCGGTTCTCGCCGCTTCTTTCAATCTTTCAGACTCGGCGCGTGCAGCCTGGATAATATCTTCCTTCTGCTTTTCACCCAGTTTTTTCGCATTTTCAATGAGTGATTGTGATTCCTGTTTCGCTTCTTTTAAAAGAACGCGCTGCTCTTCAATCAGCTTCTGCGCTTCTTTATTTCTTTCTTCAGCGGACGTAATTTCGCCGGCGATATGATCTTCACGCTGTTTCATTATATTTAATAGCGGTCCCAGAGCGAATTTCTTGAGAAGCGCTAATAAAACTAACATAGCTAACAATTGGAATAGGATATCTCCGCCGTTAAACGACAGTCCTAATTCAAGAGGTAATTGAGACATCTACTACGGCAACTCCCTTCTGCAGGTTTTCTCTGCTGATAAAAAGCCGTTTCGGGACGGCCTGCTTATCAGACATAAAGCAATGGCGAAGGTTCTCTTAGAGTGATCTTCGCCATTTTTAGTTCATATAAGGCTTTTTTGCTTAGCCAAAGAACGCTAAGAACGCGATAACGACAGCGATAATCGGAAGGGCCTCAACCAATGCGATACCCATGAACATAAGAGTTCTAAGTTCTTTTCCTGCTTCCGGCTGACGGGCGATTCCCTCTACCGTACGTGAAACGATCAGACCGTTACCAATACCTGCACCAAGTGCACCTAAACCGATTGCAATTGCAGCTGCTATTAAATTCATGAAAAAGTTCCTCCTTTAAAATGTTATCCGAATGGATATATGATTTTAATGATCATGACTGATTTTGTGTGACATGTACACCATCGTCAGCATCGTAAAGATAAATGCCTGGATGGTACCGATGAACAAGCTGAATGCCTGCCATGCAAGCATCGGAATAATGGCTCCGACTGTGCCGACCAAACCGAGAAAGAAACTGTTTGAGTAGAAATTCGTCGCCAGATTCGCAAGCAGGCCAAGAAGAATTTCCCCGGCGAAAATGTTACCGTAAAGACGAAGTCCGAGTGTCAGCGTATTCGCAAACTCCTCAATGATCTTCATCGGGAACATAAGCGGAACCGGTCTGAGGTAATCCTTAGAGTATTCCTTCAAACCTTTCATCTTCACGCCGTAATAGTGCGTTAACGACACAACCATAACGGCTAGAGTCAGAGTAATAGCCGGATCGGCCGTCGGTGATTTCCACCAAAGCTCGTGTCCGACCGTTACAGAAAACGGCAGCCCTAGCATATTTGATACAAATATGTACATCAGCAAGGTTACACCAAGCGCCAAGAAGTTAGCCCCTGTTTTTAAATCCATTGTACTGCCTATAATATTGCGGACAAAATCAACAATCCATTCCATGAAGTTCTGGGCTTTTCCCGGACGGATGGACAGCGTTCTTGTAGTAAGAATCGCAATCAGCAGCACAATCACACTTGCCACAGTAATCATCAGAATGTTTGTCAGATTAAAAGTAAGACCAAACAAATCAATAGTTCTGTAATCGTGATTCAATGGGTTTTCACCTCTCTTCCATTGATGAACGTTTGAGCTGAATAATGGAATCTATCATAATGACGGGATAAATTGTCATTAATCCAATAATCACACTTGCCACACTGACTTTATCGGGATATTTAAAGGCGACAGCCATCGCAAGTATCGCATTGCACCAACGCGCTGCGCTCCCGAGTGATCGTATGGACTTTCCTTTCGCCACGGCCTTGTCAAAAGCATTCATTCTTCTGGTCAAGAGCCACAAATTAAACAAACTGAAAACAGTTCCCAAAAAGAGGCCTAAAAAAACAGTTTTATACGCCGTAAGACCATATCCCAGCAAATAGATTGCTAAGATTACAAATACATATCTCCGTTGTCTGCTGAATGTAAGATTGGGATCGTCCATCAACTATCTGTCTCCTGATGAAAATGTAATATAATTCCTGGATACGGCAAAACATGCGGTTAACCCTTGCAGAAGGCCTTTTTTGTCCGCAAAACGGCCTGTTCGAAAAAACCACTCATCCTCCTGATGCCACGGGATGCTGTTTCATTCGCTTAGATAAATCCTCATATAACGGGTTTTTTTGGAGGATTTAAAATGAGGATGGATACTAGAAATGAAAGGAATGAAAACCTTCTCATAATACCCTCGTTTAGCATACAATAGCCCCTAACATGTGTCAATCTGTTTAAAGTTAAAAAACTTTTTATACCGGAAGCATACACAGAATGTTCACAAATTCACCTATAAATGTATGAACTCTGCCCATTCAGCAAATATCTGGATAAAAAAAGAAAACCCCCTGAATGAGGTTTTCCGATTTATTTGGTTCCGTACAGTCTGTCACCCGCGTCACCGAGGCCCGGAACGATATAGCCTTTTTCATTCAGTTTTTCATCAAGGGCGGCGATATAAATATCAACGTCAGAATGATGTTTCTGCAGCTCTTCCACGCCTTCCGGAGCCGCTACAAGACACATAAAACGAATGTTTCTCGCGCCGCGCTTTTTCAGGCTGTTGATCGCTTCCACCGCAGAGCCTCCCGTAGCAAGCATCGGATCCACGACAATAAATTCGCGTTCTTCTACATCAGAAGGAAGCTTGACATAGTATTCCACCGGTTTTAAGGTTTCCGGATCACGGTATAATCCGACATGTCCCACTTTAGCGGCCGGGATTAATTTCAGCATGCCGTCAACCATTCCGAGACCCGCTCTCAGGATCGGCACGATACCGAGTTTCTTCCCTGAAATCACTTTGGAAGTCGCTGTTTGAACAGGTGTTTTCACTTCCACTTCTTTAAGAGGAAGATCACGTGTAATTTCAAACGCCATCAGTGATGCGACTTCGTCCACAAGGTCTCTGAAATCCTTTGTGCCTGTATTTTCATTCCGAATATATGTCAGCTTATGCTGGATTAAAGGATGATCAAATACGTAAACCTTTCCCATACTGTGTTCAGCTCCTTTTTTGTTGTCCGAGTGACTTTTTCACACTTCTATTGATTCTACAGAAAAAGACAAACAGTTTCAAGAAAATCATAAAAAAACCCGCCGGATTAAGGTTCCGGCGGGTTTCTTCCTTATTAATAGTCCAGTTCTTTATATAAAGGAAACTTTTCAGTCAAGGCAGATACGCGCTTTCTCGCTTCTTCAAGTTTTGCTTCGTCTTCATGATTTTTCAGCGCGAGGCCGATGATGGCGCCGACTTCTTCAAGCGCGTCACCGTCAAAGCCGCGGCTTGTCACAGCTGCCGTACCGAGACGGATTCCGCTTGTGACGAACGGTTTTTCCGGATCGTAAGGGATCGCGTTTTTATTAGATGTAATGCCGATTTCATCAAGAACGTGTTCAGCGACTTTTCCGGTCAGTCCGAGAGAACGGAGGTCGACAAGTACAAGGTGGTTATCCGTTCCGCCTGATACGAGCTGAATGCCCTCTTTGTTCAGAGACTCAGCCAGGCGCTTCGCGTTCGAGATGACGTTTTGCGCATATGTTTTGAAATCATCTTCAAGCACTTCTCCGAAAGAAACGGCTTTGGCCGCGATGACATGCATAAGCGGTCCGCCTTGGATTCCCGGGAAAATGGATTTATCAATCTTTTTGCCAAACTCTTCACGGCAAAGGATCATTCCTCCGCGGGGTCCGCGAAGTGTTTTGTGAGTCGTTGTCGTTACAAAGTCAGCGTAAGGAACCGGATTCGGATGAAGACCGGCTGCGACAAGACCCGCGATATGCGCCATGTCTACCATGAAGTAAGCGCCGACTTCATCAGCGATTTCGCGGAATTTTTTAAAGTCGATCGTGCGGGGGTATGCGCTCGCTCCGGCTACGATGAGTTTCGGCTTATGCGCCAGCGCTTTTTCACGCACATCTTCATAATCTATATATTGCGTGTCTTTATCGACACCGTATTCTACAAAGTTGTATTGAACGCCGCTGAAATTAACCGGGCTTCCGTGTGTTAAGTGGCCGCCGTGGGAGAGGTTCATCCCGAGCACCGTGTCGCCGTGCTCTAAAATCGTGAAGTAAACAGCCATGTTCGCCTGAGCGCCTGAGTGCGGCTGAACGTTTACATGCTCAGCTCCGAAAATCTCTTTCGCGCGGTCGCGGGCGATGTCCTCAACGACATCAACATGCTCACAGCCGCCGTAGTAGCGTTTGCCGGGGTAGCCTTCAGCATATTTGTTTGTTAAAACAGAGCCTTGCGCTTCCATTACCGCTTCCGTCACGAAGTTTTCAGAAGCAATTAATTCGATCTTAGTCTGTTGACGCTTACGCTCATCTTTGATGGCGTTAAACACTTGTTTATCTTGTACAGGTAAATGTTTCATCAGCGAGATCCTCTCCTATCCGTTTCCTGTTCTTTATTTTTACCACCTTATTGTACATGGTTTTTCAGGTGAATGTAACAGCTTATTTAAAAAAATCACAAAATTTAATTAGAAAACACGAACATTATAGAGGGAAAGTATTTTTATCATTCGCATTCATAAACGGCGCGCATTCCGCCTATCAGCTTCGGTCTTGTCCGGGCCATCGTCACATGTGCTTCTCCAAGCTCACGGCTCGATATCCGGACAGGGACGGCAACGGGTTTCAGATGCATGCCGATGAACGTATCACCGATGTCAATCCCGGCGTCAGCCTGAATCGATTCAGCGAGCACTGGAGAACGCATCTGCCGGTATGCATAAGAGGCCATCGCTCCGCCCGCTTTCGGGACGGGGACGGCTGAAACAATGGGGAGCCTGAACCGCTCGGCCGTTTCCGCTTCAATGACAAGCGCCCTGTTTAAATGCTCGCAGCATTGAAAAGCAAGATGCACACCCGTTTTTTCCTTAAACCGGTTAAGTCCGCCGTATATCAATTCAGCCCAATCCCCGCTTCCGGCGGTGCCGATCCGGCTTCCGGCGGCTTCACTTGTACTGCACCCGATCACCAGCAGACTGCCGTCCGTCAGTCCTGCCTGCTCTTGAAACTCAGTCAGCATGTCCGTCCATTTTTGCTTCATCTCTTCCATTGTCCAGCACCTCTTACAGATTTTTTTCTTCGTAATCTGCGATTTTGCCGATCCGCCGTTCGTGGCGGCCGCCCGTAAATTCAGTCGTCAGCCAGACTTTTGCGATTTCGCGCGCCAGCCCCGGGCCGATGACGCGTTCGCCCATCGCAAGAACATTCGTGTCATTGTGTTCACGCGTCGCTTTTGCGCTGAAGGTGTCATGGGCAAGCGCACAGCGTATGCCCTTTACCTTATTTGCGGAGATGCTCATGCCGATGCCTGTGCCGCAAATTAAAATTCCCCTGTCAGCTTCGCCGTTCACCACTTTTTCCGCTACCGGAAAAGCGTAGTCTGAATAATCGACAGAGCCGGCGCCGCATTCACAGCCCATATCAATGTATTCAATCTGCAATTCATCCAAAAGACTTTTTATTTCTTCGCGGATATGGACGCCGCCGTGATCTGACGCAATAGCTACTTTCATTCATTTACCTCCTAGGTGTGGCTGGGCGAAGACAGCCCAGTGTGCTTGTCCTTTTTATTACGAAATCCGTTGATTTCATTCTACTCTTTCACATTCGTTTTGCAAATGACCTGTTTGCAGATTTTCTGACAGATTACTTGCTTTTCCCGTCAAGCAATTGATCAGCCAAAAGGGTCAGCAGCTCCTCCAGTTCGTCCCGCGTCTGTTTATAAACATCAAGCGGACCGCCGAACGGGTCAGAGATATCGCCGCTTTCCCCCGTCACGTATTCTTTAATGGTAAAAACTTTGCCCTGACTGTTTTGATATCGGCCTTCAATCAGCTGTTTATGCTGTTCGGTCATCGCCAGCACCAGATCGGCCGTCTCGATATGTTCTTCCGATAAGGGAGATGAACTGTGATTGAGGGCGATCCGTTTTTCAAACAGCGCTTCTACGGCATGAGCCGACGCTTTTCCGTGCGGAGACGCGAATACGCCGGCCGAGCTTACGCTGACATCCAGCCCTTTCGTTTCTGCTATGGATTTAAAAAGAGCCTCAGCCATGGGACTGCGGCACGTATTGCCTGTACAAACAAAGATTATTTTCATGTCCGTCACCTCTTACTGCCTATTATAAATGAAGAAAAAAGAAACGGCATCTTCGTTTCTTTTTTTACGTATCTTATATCGGTAAAAGCAGTTTCAGCCCGAATCCGATCAAAATGGCTCCGCCAAGCGCTTCGCTGTAGGAGCCGAGCCACGACTGCACCTTTCTTCCCGCCAAAAGGCCCGCCCATGTTAAAACGGTGCTGAAGACCCCGAACAGCGTAACGGCCAGAAACGGATTGGAGCCGTTCATCCCGAGACTGAGCCCGACAGAAAAGCTGTCCAGACTGACACCGACCGCAAACAGCAACAGTCCCGAGCCTGCCGGAGATATGAGCGGCCCGTCCGATTGTTTAAACGCGGCGATCATCATCTGCACTCCTAAAATGAAAAGAAGAGATCCGCCGATGTAAACGGCGAGCATCCCCAGAAAACCGGACAGCAGATGCCCGGCCGCCATTCCCGCCAGCGGCATCATGACATGAAACAGCCCGATGACAACCCCTATATGAAAAATCTGTTTTTTCTTCAGCTGAATCATCCCCATTCCGAGCCCGACGGAAAAGGCATCCGTCCCCAAAGCAAATGCCATGATGCTTAAGGAGACAAGTTCCCCGATGAATAGATTCGACATGAATAAAAACCCCCTTGGACGTGCCCGCTTGTTTAGCTTATGCATGTCCGATAAGGGGTAGAACAAGTTAATGGATAACGGTGCCGCCTGCGGCTTTCATCAGCCTGTTCATAACGGCGAGCCCCACTCCGGTATCCGGAAAGGACTCAGAAATAATCATATCCACTTCCGCTTCATCAAAGCTGCGGAGCGCATCGTATAAGGCGGACGCCACTGTTTCAAGGTCGGCGCGTCTGCCGCAGACCTTGATATAATCAGCCTGGTAACTATCGGCGTTCTCTTCTGTTGTCAAAATGCCGATTCGTTTTCCCCGGCTTTTATATGCGTCTGCCAGTTCTTGAATTCTCCGGGCGCCGCCGTCGGCAATAGCCATCGGCGCAGAAGGCGCGTAATGTGTATATTTCATACCGGGAGAAATAGGAACCTCATCTTCTTCGGTCAGCCCTTTATCCACAAGAACCGGACCGGCGGCGGATTCAATCTGCTCTTTTGTCACGCCTCCCGGACGAAGCAGCACGGGCTGTTTCCCCGTACAGGACAGAACGGTTGATTCCACTCCGATTCCCGTCGCGCCGCCGTCCACAATACCCGCAATGCGGCCGTTTAAATCATGAGCGACATGCTCGGCCTTCGTCGGGCTCGGTTTTCCTGATAAATTGGCGCTCGGCGCGGCGATCGGCAGTCCGGCCGAGCTGATGAGGGCTAATGCTGCCGGATGATCAGGCATTCTGACCGCTACCGTCTCAAGTCCCGCGGTGACACGGGGTGACAGCGCACCGGGCTTACACGGCAGGACAAGGGTCAGCGCCCCCGGCCAGAATAGCTCCATAAGCTTTTTCGCCGTCTCAGGAATATGGCTGATAAAACGATCAAGCTGGCTGATATGGGATATATGCACAATCAGCGGGTTATCGCTCGGCCTTCCTTTCGCCTCATATATTTTCGTTACGGCTTCCGTATTTTCAGCGTTAGCGCCCAGTCCGTAAACGGTTTCTGTCGGAAAAGCCACAACCTCATTCTGCCGGAGCAATTCCGCGGCTTGTGTAATTTGGGGATCGGTTGTGGATAATTCTGCGGAACAATCCACAAACCATCTTCTTGTTTTCATGTATAACCAAACTCCTTATTTTAAAGCGGTAAAACTTTATTTTCTCTCGTGTATTCCTTTTGAAAGTATAAAAGATGTCCTTTAATAAAACAAGTGTTATCCACAAACTGTGGACAACACTTTTTAATAAGTGGATAACCTTGTGTATAAGTTAGATCAGGCAGAGGTTTTCACCATTAAAAACGAACCTTCTGTGCATAACGAGTTGCGGAAATGTTCGGACGTATACAGTTCATCAGGCGCATCGGCGCACGCTTCAAATCCCATCACATTCAGAAACTCAGCAGATGAGGGCTGATTGGCGACTAAGTAGACATCTTGAATCTCATGTTTTTTGCACAGCACATCCATACTTTGAAACAGTGTAACGATATGGCTTTGATTCAGCCTGTCCGACATGACGAGTGAACGGAGAAGCCCTTTTCCGCCGCTGAATTTTTCGATCCCGAGACAGGCGGCAATCTTTTTTTCGCTGTCTTCCAGCACGATAAACCGGCTGATCTGCTGATCGATTTCCGCATGTGCCGTATCAGACTTTTTCAAAAAGGCCTCCAGCGCCTCCGTATCTTGATCTCTTGCCACTCTCAGCTGATAAAACATATATTTCCCTCCGTTTCGATCAACTCTTTCTTCCAATCTATGAATCGAATCCGGATTTATGCCTTTTGCTTCAGGAAAATAGATCTGAAATCCAATCGACGAGGAAAAACTTCACTTCGGTATCATCGTCATCTTTATTTTCTTTCTTCGCTTTATCAGCCTTTGCTTTTACGTCATCCAGCACTTTTTCTGTCTGTTTCTGCGTTTCTTCCTGCTTCTGTCCGCCGTCTTCCTGATCTTTCACCGCTTCGCCGTTTGAGAAATCAAGGAAGCACAGCGGCGGAAACAAGACGCACCACCAGTTGGCGCCCTCGCCATTGCCGAGTGTAATTAAAATGGCTTCATATTTTCCGGCCGGATAGACCATATTGCCGTACAGCTTTGTCGGAAACGAAATTTTATTGAATTGAACTGAAACGGATTGATGCGCACCCTTTTCTTTCATCGTTTGTTTGGCGATTTCTTTAATTTCAGGAAGCTTCGAACGAATGAGCCGCCGCGCTTCTTCAATGGAAGTGATATCTTTCACCCAGTCCGTGATTTGCTCGTTTACAGCATCTCTGATCTGGCGCTTGAGCTTTTGATCCTCATCGTTATCACTGTTGGCCAAAATCCTGAGCCGGATCGCTTCATCCGGTATGACGACGGGCTCATCGGCTGATGCCCGCGCCGTTTCTTCTTTTGTCAAACCCGCAAGCGCTCCTGATAATAAAAGAAAAATATATATGCAGATCATCATTGTCTGTTTCATCGGTCCCCACCGTTCCTCTCCGTGCTTTTTTTATCTAGTCCCATTATGGACATGACGGAAAAGGTTTAAACCGGCGGGAAGAAAAAAATCTAGCAAGCTGATAATCTGCATTGACAGATTCAAAATATGGTACGATATTATTTTGATAGGAGGTTTTCAGATGAAATATAATTACACCGTGCTGCTGTCGGCGGCATGTATGTCTGTCATTTATTCTATTTTGTATGTTCATCAATTCATTATCGCGGCTTTCATTTCGATGGCGTTTTATTTTTTGTTTCCTTATTTGATTTTTGCGCTGCCGCTTCAATACTTTCTGAATAAAAAGCCGAAGAGATTTCATCCGCTGTATTTTCTTTATTATTTAGGGGTGTCGTTCATTGCAAACGGGATCATCTTCGGTCTTTTGCAGCCGTCAGGCCAATCTCTGTTTTCTAATTCAGCCTTTTATATCTTTGCGGTTTTAACAGCCGTCGTCTATTGGGTGTGGGATTCCGTATTGCTGCAAAGACAAAATTCGGCTACAGAAGCGTAATCAGCAGACAGCCGGCTGAAGGGAGAGCGGCGCAAAAGAAAACGGCGGCCATCTTTAAACGGGCGTGCCGTCCTTCTTCTGTTTCAGAATGATAATTGGCCCGCTGCTCCGCTCCGCTTACGGCCAGCCCGGAAACGATGACCGCTGCGACGATAAGAACAGCCGTAACGGCGCCGAAAATGATGTCAAAGCCAAACGGCAGGACAAATCCAGCCGCATAAGCTGCGGCGGCGAGTATACATCCGAAGGCGAACGCTTTTTTCAAGGCGGATGCCCCTTTCATTTTCTTTCCATTGTAACAAAAGCCCGCCGTGTGCGTCACCGGCGGGCTTTTTTCATGATGTGATGACCGCGGATACGGTTCTGTCTTTTCCGTTGATGTCCTGTACGACTTCCACTTCCGCATTCGGAAAGGAATGACGGAACAGGTCTTTCACGGCTTTTCCCTGATTATATCCGATTTCAAAGACGACAAGCGCTTTATCTTTCATGACAAGAGGCAGCTCCTCCATAAACCGCTTGTAGAATTTCAAACCGTCACCGCCGTCCGTAAGTGCATGAAGCGGCTCATGGAAACGGACGATATCCGACAAATCCGCCATTTCTTCTTCAGAAATATACGGCGGATTGGAAACAATAATATCCGCTTTTTTTCCTGATGAAATAAAAGGAGTTAACAGATCTCCCTGCAAAAAGCACACGTCCGCTCCGAGGTTTTGCGCATTTCTTTCCGCCACCTGCAGCGCTTCTTTTGAAATATCCGAAGCCGATACTGAAAAATGTCTGCATTCAAGCGCGAGCGTCACCGCAATAGCTCCGCTCCCCGTACCGATATCAATGACGTTCAGTCGTTCCGCCCCGGAAAATACCCGCTTCTGTCTGTCCAGCAGATGAAAGACGACTTCTTCCGTTTCCGGACGCGGAATGAGAACATCGTCATTCACAAAAAATTCCCTGCCGTAAAACTGTTCTTTCCCGATAATATATTGAATCGGAACGCCTTCTTTATGCATTTCCACATGCCGTCTGAATCGGTAAAGCTCGTCCTCGCCGACGGGCTCCTGCAGACTTGCGAGAAGCTTGCTCCGATCCATTCCGATATCATTTAACAGCAGCAGCTCGGCCGCGTTTTTTTCTCTTCCCGCTTCGGTTAAATAAGAAGAAGCCCAGCTTAGGGCTTCAAAAACGGTCTTCATCTTAATTTTCCGCCTGCTGGAGCTTGCTTGACTGGTCTTCTACGATTAACGCTTCAACCACTTCATCAAGCTTGCCTTCCAGGATTTGATCCAGCTTTTGAATCGTCAGGCCGATGCGGTGATCCGTCACACGGTTTTGCGGGAAATTGTATGTGCGGATACGCTCGGAACGGTCGCCTGATCCGACGGCTGATTTACGGGTCTGATCATATTCAGCCTGAGCTTCCTGCTGGAATTTGTCATAGATTCTGGCGCGGAGCACCTTCATCGCTTTTTCTTTATTTTTAATCTGAGATTTTTCATCCTGACAGGATACGACGACACCGGTCGGTAAATGCGTCAGGCGTACGGCCGACATCGTCGTGTTTACGCTTTGTCCGCCCGGTCCGCTTGATGCGAATGTATCGACGCGGATGTCTTTTTCGTGGATGTCCACTTCTACTTCTTCCGCTTCAGGAAGACACGCCACCGTCGCCGTGGATGTATGAATACGGCCGCCTGATTCCGTTTCCGGAACACGCTGTACGCGGTGCGCGCCATTTTCATACTTCAGCTTGGAGTATGCGCCTTTTCCCGTAATCATAAAGATGATTTCTTTGTAACCGCCCGTTCCGGTCACGTTTGCTTCCATGACTTCAGTCTTCCAGCCTTGGATCTCGGCGTAACGGGAGTACATTCTGTAGAGATTTCCCGCAAACAGCGCAGCTTCTTCTCCTCCCGCTGCTCCCCGGATCTCCATAATTACGTTTTTGTCATCGTTCGGGTCTTTCGGGATGAGGAGCACTTTCAAACGCTCTGATAAGGTTTCCGTCTCTCCCTGCAGTTCGGAGATTTCTTCCTTCACCATTTCTCTCATATCGGCATCAAGCTTTTCCTCAAGCATCGCTTTCGCATCGGCAAGCTGTTCTGATGCGTCTCTGTATTGTCTATAGACTTCAACGGTTTCTTGTATATCAGATTGCTCTTTCGAATATTCTCTAAGCTTTTTCGGATCGTTGACCACTTCCGGATCACTTAAAAGCTCATTTAATTTTTCGTATCGTTGTTCAATTGACTGTAAACGGTCTAACACGGTCTTCACCTCTGTTTTCCTGTGCGTAACATTCTCATTATAGTATAGGGCTTATCGCCAGTCAAAAGCAATTCGCCTCTGTTATACTGAAGCAAAAAAGGAGGGGCGGATATGCTGAAATCCATCCACCATATAGCAATCATATGCTCTGATTATGAAAAGTCGAAAGCTTTTTACACCGAGATACTCGGTTTCGGCATTATAAAAGAAACATATCGAAAGGAACGGGAATCTTATAAACTCGATCTGGCGCTGGACGGCGCGTATGCGATTGAATTGTTTTCCTTTCCCGATCCGCCCGAACGGCCGACCAGACCGGAAGCCGCGGGTCTCCGGCATCTCGCCTTCACCGTAAACGATCTTGAAGCAGCCGTCAGGGAGTTAAAAGAAAAGGGCGTCGGCACAGAACCGATCAGAACCGATCCGCTGACGGGGAAACGGTTTACCTTTTTCTTCGATCCCGACAAGCTTCCGCTTGAATTGTATGAAGCGTAACGTTTTTTGAAGAAATGCCGCTTTCTTTGGCGAATTCCTTCTTGTTTTGTCTAACATGAAGGGAACGCCGCCTCATGGTCGAATACCTAGCAAAAAGGAGGTATGTGATCATGAATACAAACATGGCCGCGAAAGAGCTCGGTGTCTCCGCAAAAACGGTGCAAAGGTGGGTCAAGCAGCTGAATCTTCCGGCTGAACGGAATGAGCTCGGACATTATTCCTTTACACCTGAGGATCTTGATGTGCTGAAATCGGTCAAACGGCAAATTTCTGAAGGCACTGCCCTTCTGGACGTTCAAGTGCCCCGGCAGCCGAAAAAACGGACAGGCTTTATTTTGCAGCGTCCGAAAATCAATGGCGGCGCTGAACAAAGGTTGGCAGAGCTGGAGCGCAAACTGGACATTCTCACGAAAGAGAAACAAGGTGAGAACCATCTGCTTTCAAGGATAGAGGAGCTGGAACGCCAGCTGAAACAAAAAGCGGATGAAGGGGTGTCTTATCAGCTTCTTCAGCACAGACGGGAAATTGACGACCTCAATACCGAATTGCAGACATTGGCCTCCCGCATCCAGGAACTTGCCCAGACAGCTCCCCTCTCAGAAACAGCCGCTTCTTCAGAACATAAGAAACCCAGAAAAAAAACGAGATTTTCGCCTTTTAAATTTCAATTCTAATCAAAAAAGCTCCCTGAAACAGGGAGCTTTTCATTATGCAGTCAGCGCAATGATGATCGGCAGTGAGATGAGAGATAAAATCGCACTGATCACGAACGCGGACGCAGTTTCTTCCTCTTGTTTTTCGAAACGTGTGGCAATCATTGCCGCTACCGCAGATCCAGGGAATGCAACGAGCAATACCGCTTTAGTGATCTGGTCAGCCGGAAGTCCGACTGCAAGAGCGATCAAGTACATCAGCGCAGGCTGAACGGCAACTTTTAACAAAGCGATACCGAAAGCCGGCAGACTGAGCTTGATGTTGCGGATACCGACAGTTACACCGACGGCAAAGAGTGCAACACCTGATGTTGTGCTTCCGAGCTGATCAAGCATTTTTTCACCCAAGCCAGGGAGTGTTACACCGCAGAGTACCAGGATGATACTGATAAGCGGTGCAGCCGCAAGCGGTTCGGAAAGACCGTGAAGAATAGACTTACCAGTCATTTTCCAGAAGTTCTCGTTTTCGCTGTCTTGTTTCTTAGATGACTCACCGACTGTAGCGATAATGATCGCAAGCGGGTCAAGGATGGCGTTAACCACGATACCCGTAACCGCGATAGGAATCGCTACTTCGTTTGCTCCGAATAAGCTTCCGAGTACCGGAATACCCATAAATGCAAATGTCGGCTGTGCAGAGTTTAAAGAAAATACAGATGAATTCGTTAAATCATACTTGAAGATAAATTTGCAAACCAACAGAATGACGATAAAGAATCCGACAATCCCAATGATCAAAGCGATCATCAAAGGAACCTGTGATAAAAACGCACTTCTTGAAGTGGTTAAAATACTTGCGATAAAATGCGCCGGAAGCGCGTACTTCGTAACTAAGGTGCTTACCCCTTTTGCTGACTTCGCGTCATAACTTCCGAAGCGACCTGCGAACCATCCCAGCACGATCACGAAAAAGATCGGCGCCAGGAGGATTAAAATATCTAAGAAGCTCAAAATATTCTCCTCCAAATCCTTAATGTCCGTATACTTTAGCCTTTACATAAAAGCTTTCCCTCGGACTGTAAAATTAATCGTAAAATTATTTAGCGATAACTTGTTTATATTGCGGTTTCCACATTGCATCAAGAACGGCTTGTTCTACATTCTCAGGAATGCGGTTTGCCACGCCTTCTTTAATGGCAGTTTCCGCTACGGCGATCGCAACTTTAATTGAAACTTCTTGTAAGTCGCTCATGCTCGGCAGAAGGCCTGCACCCGGTGTTTCAAAATCAACGCTTTCTGCGATTGCGTCAGCAGTTGCCGCAAACATTGCAGGAGTAATCACTTTCGCTTCTACAACGATTGAACCGAGACCAAGTCCAGGGAACGCGAACGCGTTGTTAGATTGTCCGATTTCATGAGAAACGCCATTGTACTCTACATTGTCAAACGGGCTTCCTGTCGCCACAAGCACTTTGCCGTCAGTCCATTTGAAAAGATCGCTAGGAACGGCTTCAGCAAGCGGTGTCGGGTTAGACATCGGCATGATGACCGGACGCTCAACGTGTTTTGCCATTTCTTTGACGATTTCTTCACTGAACGCGCCGCTTTGGCCTGATGTACCGATTAAGATTGTCGGTTTCGCTTGACGGATCACTTCAATGAAAGGAATTTGTCCGTTTTCATCGCGTTTCCAATCTTTAATTTCTTCAGCTGTGCGCAGGTACGGCTCTTGGAAATCAAGAATGTTTTCCATACCTTCAATTAACAAGCCTCTGTAGTCCATTGTGTAGAACGCTTTGTTGGCTTCTTCTTCAGAAAGACCGGCAAGCACCATAGTGTCGCGGATTTGGTCAGCGATTCCGATTCCGGCAGATCCCGCACCGAAGACAACCACACGCTGGTCTTTAATAGACGCGCCTGTTTTCTTCATAGCCGCAAGCACACCTGCAAGCGTAATTGCGCCTGTTCCTTGAATGTCATCGTTGAAGGTAAGAATTTCATGGTTGTATTTCTTCATGATATTGCGCGCGTTTTTGTTTCCAAGGTCTTCCCAGTGAAGAAGAGCTTTAGGGAAATATTTAAGCGCAGCTTTTACATAAGCGTCAATGAAAGCTTCATAACGTTCGCCTTGGATACGTTCATGACGGTTACCGATGTATAAAGGATCGTTCAGAAGTTTTTCATTGTTCGTACCGACGTCAAGAACGACAGGAATAACACGGCTTGGGTCAATACCGGCAGCCGCTGTGTATACGGCTAATTTACCGATGGCGATGTTGATACCGCCTACACCCCAGTCACCGATTCCGAGGATGCTTTCTGAGTCTGTCGCAACGATCAGATCAATATCTCCGGCAGTGGCATGAAGGTTTTCAAATGCCTCTTCGATTCCTTCTACATTGTCGATAGAAAGGTAAATCCCTTGAGGTCTTCTGTACTCATGGCTGTATTCTTGAATCGCTTCACCGACAGTCGGTGTGTAAACAACCGGCAGCATTTCACGAAGATGGTTTTGAAGCAATTTAAAGAAAAGAACTTCGTTACGGTTTTGCAAATCATTCAAATACACGTTTTGGCGAAGGCGGTCCGGCTGAGCTTGAAACTGCTCGTATGCGCGTTTTGCCTGCTCATCAAGAGACAGAATGGTCGGAGGAAGCAGCCCGTCTAATCCAAGGCTTTTTCTTTCTTCTGCTGAAAACGCAACACCTTTATTTAAAGTAGGGATAGATAGAACTTCTTTTCCTCTTAAAGTAGTTTCTAAGTTGCCTTCCTTCGTTACTTTAATATTATTCAAGAAAATCTCCTTCTTTCTTCAAATAGTTAACAAAGTTAAGTAATTACCCATTTTGGCTAGTGTGATCGCGATCTGCTATATCTTTTTTTGACAATTATTCGAACAATGTCTCATAACTATTTACATTACTTAGTCATTTTATGCCTGTAAAAATGAAAATTCAAGAGATGAAAATTACTTAATTTTTTCATACTCTTTTTTAAGTTAATTAACTACAATTTTTGAAAAACCGTCAAAAAAACACCGGATTTTTTACCGATGTTTTCATGAAAAGGGTTATTTATCAGTCTGTTTTTTCGGCACTTCGTGATGATGTCTGCATCTCGCTTCGTATGACTCCGACGCGCCGACTAAAATGACCGGATCATCATAGGAAGCGGGCTTCCCGTCAATCAAACGCTGCGTACGGCTTGCCGGCGACCCGCAAACGGAGCAGACCGCCTGCAGCTTCGTCACTGATTCGGCAACCGCCATCAGATTCGGCACCACGCCGAACGGCTCTCCCCGGAAATCCATATCAAGTCCGGCCGCGATGACACGATAGCCTTTATCCGCAAGCGAGGATAAGTCGCCGATGATCGATTCGCCGAAAAACTGCACTTCATCTACCGCGATGACGTCCGTGCTTTCACTGATATGATCCCATATTTCAGCCGAAGACGAGATGACGTGGCTTGTCATGGAGGTGCCGTTGTGAGAAACGACAGCCTCCTCACTGTAGCGATTATCAATGGCAGGTTTGAACACCTTGACCTCCTGCTTCGCATAAGTCGCTCTTTTCACTCTGCGGATCAGCTCTTCTGATTTCCCAGAGAACATGCTGCCGCATATCAGCTCAAGCCATCCGCTTTGCTTCATTATGTACATAGGCTATCCGCTCCCCTTTTTTTCCTGTTTATGGACATAAAAAACAGGCAAGAAGCAATTCTTGCCTGCCTGTAAAATCTATTATTACTTAAGACCGTATTTTTTGTTAAAGCGATCAACACGACCATCAGCAGAAGCGAATTTTTGACGTCCAGTGTAGAATGGGTGGCATTCAGAGCAAATCTCAACGCGTACCTCTTCTTTTACTGAGCCTGTTTCAAATTCATTTCCGCAAGCGCATTTAACTGTTGCTTTTTTGAAATTAGGATGAATTCCTGCTTTCATTGTATCCATCTCCTTCCGCCCTGAATCCCGTGTGGAAACAGAGTTATTATTCCGGAGCGAATCCGGAACGCATATGAGAGAATTATATCAGTCATTTACTGCATTTGCAAATACATTTTTTATCAGCGGCGGGCTGATGATGAAAGGTTTGCCTGCTTCCATTCTTGGTTGATCAGATCGAAGAATTCCTGATTCGTTTTTGTTTTTTTCATTTTTCTCATAAACTTCTCTGCGAAGTCCGGAGAATCAGACATCGATTTGCGGATCGCCCATAGACGGTCAAGATGCTCTTTCGGCACGAGCAGCTCTTCCTTCCGCGTGCCGGAGCGGCGGATATCGATCGCCGGGAAAATCCGTCTTTCCGCAAGAGAACGGTCAAGGTGAAGCTCCATGTTGCCCGTTCCTTTAAACTCTTCGTAGATGACGTCATCCATCCGGGAGCCCGTGTCAACGAGCGCCGTCGCCAAAATGGTCAGGCTGCCGCCCTCTTCAATGTTTCTCGCGGCACCGAAAAAGCGCTTCGGACGATGGAACGCAGCCGGGTCAATCCCGCCGGAAAGCGTACGTCCGCTTGGCGGGATAACGAGGTTGTAGGCCCGTGCCAGGCGGGTAATGCTGTCCATCAGAATGATAACGTCTTTTTTGTGTTCAACGAGACGCATCGCCCGTTCAAGCACAAGCTCCGCTACCTTAATGTGATTTTCCGGCACTTCATCGAACGTCGAGCTGACGACATCGCCCGCTACGGAACGTTCAATATCCGTTACTTCTTCCGGTCTTTCATCAATTAAGAGAACGATCAATTCAGCGTCAGGCTGATTTGTCGTAATGCTGTTAGCGATTTCTTTTAACAGCATGGTTTTACCGGCTTTCGGCGGTGCCACGATCAGACCGCGCTGGCCGAAACCGACAGGAGCCATCATATCGAGAATTCTTGTTGAGAGATAATTCGGTTTCGTCTCAAGCACCATTTGGCGGTCCGGATAAAGCGGCGTCAGCGCGGGAAAATGAACGCGCTCTTTCGCAGATTCCGGATCGTCTCCATTTACCGCTTCAACGTGCAAAAGTCCGTAATAGCGTTCGTTTTCTTTCGGCGGACGCACCTTGCCGGATACTTTGTCACCGTTTCTTAAATCAAAGCGGCGGATCTGGGAAGCAGAAATATAGATGTCTTCTGAGCTTGGCGAGTAATTAATCGGTCTGAGGAAGCCGAATCCTTCCGATTGGATGATTTCGAGCACGCCTTCCATAAACAGAAGATCCTCCTGCTCGGCGTTGGCTTTCAGGATGGCAAAGATTAATTCTTTTTTAGTCAGTTTGCTGTAGTAGGAGATTTTATAATGTCTGGCCAGTTCATATAGTTCTTTTAATTTCATATTTTCCAAAGAGGAAATAGATACGTCTTTCATAAAAACACCACGCTTTTCATAGTCAATGTATTGCTGTTTTCATTCAAATCGGCTGCTTCGCATGATTCCGCCAAAGCACATTCTTTTATAAAACGTTCAGGAACTTCTATCGGTAACACTTCCACCCATGATCGGCGCTTTTTTAAAAAAGGAATGTCTTAATGAGTTTTGAAGGAAGCGAGGACAAAAACTTGAGAAGATCAATATTTATATCGTCTGTATGCGGTAGAATTTGAAAATTTCCCAGTACTCAAAAGAAGGAATGACACAGAAAAATCGCAGCACTCTTTATTTTTACCTCATTTCAAAAAATTATTCAACTTAAATAATGCTTTGACATATAAATGATAGGGTTGACTCTTTTTTGCAAAAGAAAAGCGGGACTTTCCGTCCCGCTTTTCTCTATTTATGGCCGGATCACAAGATTTGGTTTTTTCTTCAGGCTGTGTCTTCCGTCAACGAATCGGACCGTTCCTGATTTCGCCCGGATGACCAGGCTTTCAGTCGTGCCGACGGAGCCTTTGAACTGAACGCCTTTCAGCAGCTCTCCGTCCGTGACGCCCGTTGCGGCAAAAATGGCGTCATCCCCTCTCACAAGGTCCTCCATCCGGAGCACTTTGGATACATCAAGGCCCATTCGCTCACAGCGCGCCTGCTCTTCCGCACTTTGCGGCAGAAGCCTGCCGATGATTTCGCCGCCTAGCGCTTTTAACGCAACGGCAGACAGCACGCCTTCAGGAGCCCCGCCTGAACCGAAGAGAATATCTACTCCCGTATGGTCAAAGGCCGTATTGATGGCGCCCGCGACATCGCCGTCGTTGATCAGTTTGATTCTGGCGCCCGCCTCACGCAATTCAGAGATAATTTTTTCGTGTCTGTCACGATTTAAAATGGTTGCCACGACATCTTCAATGTCTTTATTTTTCGCTTTCGCAACGGCTTTTAAGTTATCAATGACAGGCGCTTCGATATCGATGCAGCCTACCGCTTCGGGACCGACCGCGATTTTTTCCATATACATATCCGGGGCGTTCAGCAATGTTCCATGGTCGGCGACAGCGATCACCGTCAGCGCATTCCAGCCGCCGCTCGCTACGATGTTTGTGCCTTCAAGAGGATCGACGGCGACATCGACGCGCGGGCCGTATCCGTTTCCGAGCTTTTCGCCGATGTAAAGCATCGGCGCTTCATCCATCTCGCCTTCCCCGATCACGACCGTGCCTTTCATCGGCACCGTGTCAAACACGTCACGCATTGCGCTTGTCGCCGCATCATCAGCTTCATCTTTTTTCCCGCGGCCCATCCATCTGGCAGATGCTAAAGCCGCCGCTTCAGTGACTCGAACCAATTCCATCGATAAGCTTCTTTCCATTTCAACACGATCTCCTCTCAAAAGTCCGCATTTCTATGAATTTTGGAGCTGTTCTATCTCTTCGTCCGTCAGCCTTTGCCGCCAGATTGTGGCGCCCAGACCTTCGAGTTTTTTCTCAAGATTGCTGTAGCCGCGGTCTAAATGCTCGAGACCGGTAATTTCGGTTACGCCGTCAGCCATGAGTCCGGCGACGACCAGACAAGCGCCTGCACGCAGATCGCTCGCCTTTACTTTTGCGCCCTGAAGCTCGGCCGGACCGGTGATAATGGCCGACCTGCCTTCCACTTTCATATTGGCCCCCATCCGTCTCAGCTCATCTATATGTTTAAATCGGGCCGAGTAGATGGTGTCGGTTACGACGCTCGTGCCGCTGGCTCTCGTTAACAGAGATGTCATCGGCTGCTGAAGATCAGTCGGGAATCCCGGGTAAACAAGCGTTTTTACGTCGACCGGTTTTATCTGCTTCTGCCCGCCGAGCATAAGAAGCTGATCGTCACTCGTCTCGATGTAAAAACCCATTTCCCTGAGCTTCGCCGTTAAAGACTCCAGGTGAGTCGGTATGACATTATCAATAATGACTTCTTTCCCCATCGCGGCGCCGGCGATCATAAAGGTGCCCGCCTCAATTCTGTCCGGAATGATCGTATGCCTGCATCCGTGCAGCTCTTTTACGCCGTCGATTCTGATTACATTGGTTCCCGCGCCTTTGATCTTCGCGCCCATGCTGGTGAGCAATGTGGCAACATCAATAATCTCAGGTTCCTTGGCGGCGTTTTCTATCACGGTTTTACCTTCAGCCAGTACAGCGGCAAGCATGATATTGATCGTCGCTCCGACGCTGACGACATCTAAATAAATCCGTGCGCCTCTCAGCCTTTCGGCGCGCAGATAAATCGCGCCTTGTTCATTGGTGACTTCCGCCCCAAGCGCCTCAAACCCTTTGATATGCTGGTCAATCGGCCGCGGCCCGAGATGGCATCCGCCCGGCAGTCCGATGACCGCCTGTTTGAAGCGGCCGAGCATCGCGCCCATTAAGTAATAGGAAGCGCGGAGTTTTTTCACTTTGCCGTTGGGAAGCGGCATGCTGATCATCGGGGAAGGGTCGACGACCATTTCTCCTTTTTCAAAATGGACGTTTCCGCCGATTTCTTTCAGCAGGTCACGCAGCGTTTCAATATCTGAGATCTCCGGAAGCCCTTCGATCGTTACTTCGGAATTTGCCAGAATGGTTGCGGGTATCAATGCGACGGCGCTGTTTTTCGCGCCGCTGATATGTACGGTTCCGTTTAACGGATCGCCGCCGGCAATATTCAACTTTTCCATGATAGTCTCCTTCCATAAGAAGATAGCTGCGGAGCGTAAATAAAATGGCATTTTATTCTGTCTCTGCAAATAAAGCTCTTGTCCAAAATGTAGCCAATTCGAAGAGAAAGAATACAAGGACATTATAAAATAACAGGAAGAAAATAGCGAAGCTTTGCGGGGCATTTTTAACACAGGATGCACAGAGGCCCGCCGGGTTCATATTCCGGGGAAACACACTCTTCACTTTGATACTGAAGGCCCGCTGCCAAACAGGAAAACATAAGGGTGCGGCAAACGGATGCAACCGGTTTGCCGCCCTTTTCCCCCTTATTTATTCCAGTCAGCCAAGAATTGCTCGATGCCTTTATCCGTTAACGGATGTTTCGTCAGCTGGTGAATGACTTTCAGCGGCATCGTACCAATATGCGCACCGCGTAAAGCGGCTTCAGTCACGTGCTGTGCATGACGGATGGAAGCTGCGATGATTTGTGTATCAATGTCATGAATGTCAAAAATCTGTCTTATTTCTGAAATCAGTTCAAGACCGTTATGGCCGATGTCATCCAGACGGCCTAAGAACGGAGATACATAAGTCGCCCCGGCTCTTGCCGCCAAAAGCGCCTGGTTGGCGCTGAAAATGAGCGTTACGTTTGTTTTAATGTTCAGGTCGCTCAGCGCTTTTACGGCTTTTAACCCTTCAGACGTCATCGGGATTTTCACCGTAATATTCGGCGCGATTTTCGCAAGTTCTTTACCTTCTTCAATCATTTCTTCAGCATTCAGGGAAATGACTTCCGCGCTTACTGATCCGCTCACGACTTCCGTAATCTCACGAAGTCTGTCATGGAAAGACACGTCAGCTTCTTTCGCCACTAAACTAGGGTTTGTCGTAACTCCGGCAAGAACGCCAAGTTCATAAGCTTCTTTAATCTCGTCAATGTTTGCTGTATCAATGAAAAATAACATAAGGAAAGCCTCCCCAGTAATAAATTTTCAGAACTGTAAAACATGATTGCGCTTTCTAAAGGTAAGACATAAAACCGCCTGTCAATGCTGTCAGGCGGTTTATGGATGTTACATTGAATTAAGCTTGGTTTGAAGAACCGAACTCACGCATTTTGCCGATAACCGTTTCTTTGATTGCTTCACGAGCAGGTCCAAGATATTTACGAGGATCGTATTCGTTCGGCTTAGCTGCCAATGTTTCGCGGACAGCTTTTGCAGAAGAAATTTGGTTTTCAGTGTTTACGTTGATTTTAGCCGTACCAAGTGAGATTGATTTTTTAATGTCGGCAGTCGGAATTCCTGTACCTCCGTGAAGTACTAACGGAAGGCCGGTTGATTTTCCGATATCTTCCATTTCTTTGAAACCGAGGTTCGGTTCGCCTTTGTAAGGACCGTGAACAGAACCCAGTGCAGGTGCAAGGCAGTCGATGCCAGTGCGCTCTACAAGTTCTTGACACTCTTTAGGGTCAGCATAGATTACGCCTTCAGCGATCACGTCATCTTCCTGTCCGCCTACAGTTCCAAGCTCAGCTTCAACTGAAACGCCGTGGAAATGAGCAAGCTCAACCACTTTAGCTGTAGTTGCTACGTTTTCCTCAAACGGATGGTGAGATGCGTCGATCATTACAGAAGTGAAACCTGCATGAATCGCTTTCGCACAAGATTCAAAGCTTGAACCGTGGTCTAAGTGAATCGCGACAGGAACTGTCACTTTGTATTCTTCCATAAGAGCTTTAACCATGGCAACCACTGTTTTGAAGCCGCCCATGTAGCGTCCCGCGCCTTCTGAAACACCAAGAATAACCGGGGATTTTTCCTCTTCTGCTGCTTGTAAAATAGCTTGAGTGAACTCAAGGTTATTTAAGTTAAATTGTCCAACAGCATATCCTTTTTCTTTAGCTGTATTCAACATTTCCGTCATTGAAACTAAAGGCATGTCGAAAGTCCTCCTTATGTAGCCTGATTTGCTTCTTCTCGAAAAAAGCTTTCCACCTATAGCATGACCATAAAAACCTGTCATATGTAAAACAACAGATCGCTTTTTCTCCATCTCTAGGATACCAACTTTTCGACAAATCGGCAACACAATGACATAATTGTTTCTAATTTTATTAATTCGATTTTAGAGGTAAATATTTTTTCACCGCGTCTCTGATCTCATCAATGTCAAAAGGTTTCGCAAAATGGGTCAGCGCTCCGAGCTCTTTTGATTCCTTAATCATATCGAGTTCTCCGTACGCGGTCATGATAATGACGCGGATGGATTCGTCGATCATCTTCATGCGCTTGAGAATTTCGATACCGTCCATGCCGGGGATTTTCATATCTAAAAGCACGAGATCGGGCCGTTCTTTCGTTACAATGTCCAGCGCCTGTATGCCGTTGGCGGCCTGAAACGTCTGGTACCCTTCTTTATGAAACACTTCATTGAGCAATATGCGTATACCGTATTGGTCATCTACGATTAAAATCTTTTCATTCATCATTTTACACCCCAATATTATCATTTTCGTCAAAAGGAAGCAGTTGTTTATGTATTCTGTTTGATTTTCACATTTCCTTTAATTATAATAGTCTACTTTCCGACATTTTCTGAGCATTTTCTCTTTTGTTGTATACTGTTCTTGTATGTGTAAAGGAGGTTTCACTCATGTTAAAGATATTTACGACCCAGCTTGCAGGCATTTTTTCCCGCATTCAGGATAAGGAATCCGAAGCAATAGAAGACGGCGCGCGCCTGCTGGCGCAGGCAGCCGTCAGCGGTCATACCATTTATTTATACGGCGCAAATGAGATGCAGGGCATTTTGTGCGAGGCGGAACTCGGCTCAGAACCGATGCCTTCCGTCAAAGCGTTTCCGGATACAGCTGATTCGGTTACAGAAAGCGACAGGGTGCTGATGTTTTGTTCAGGTCCGGGCACAGCTGAAGAACAGGCGCTGGCTCAAAAGCTTTATGAAAAAGGGGTCGGCCTCGTTTGCGTATCTCCTGTCATCAAAGATCAAACCGGGATTGAGGAATTTTGTGATGTTCATATTGACAGCAAATTAAAAATGCCGCTTCTGCCCGATGAAGACGGGACAAGATACGGCTTTCCTTCATTAATGACAGGCCTGTATGTCTATCACGCGCTATCCTTTACGTTAAAGGAAATGATGCAGGAATATGCCTGATGCAGAAAAAAGACTTGCCGCTTTTAAAGGAGGCAAGTCTTTTTTTATTACTTCTGTTCTGCAGCTTGTACGGAAGCGCCGATAAAGTCTTTGAATAAAGGCTGAGGTCTTGTCGGTCTTGATTTGAACTCAGGGTGGAACTGGCAAGCGACATACCAAGGATGATCTTTCAGCTCGATGATTTCCACAAGGCGGCCGTCAGGGCTTGTTCCTGAGAACACAAAACCGTTCTCTTCCATTTGCTGTCTGTATTCGTTGTTGAATTCATAACGGTGGCGGTGGCGTTCGTATACCACTTCATCCGCATACGCTTCGAAGGCTTTCGTGTCTTCCTGAAGCTTACAAGGGTACAGTCCGAGACGAAGCGTTCCTCCAAGATCCTCGACATCTTTTTGTTCTGGCAGAAGGTCGATGATCGGATAAGGAGTGGACGGATCGATCTCCGCAGAGTGAGCCCCTTCCAGACCTAATACGTTTCGCGCATATTCAATGGATGCAATCTGCATACCGAGGCAGATGCCGAAGAACGGAATTTTATTCTCACGCGCATACTTGGCGGCAATGATTTTCCCTTCTACGCCGCGGTCCCCGAAACCGCCGGGCACGATGATTCCGTCTGTGCCGCCAGTCAGCTCTTGAATATTGCTTTCTGTCACTTCTTCGGCGTTAATCCATTTGATCTTCACATCAGCGTCAAACGCATAGCCCGCGTGGCGCAGTGATTCAACGACTGAAATGTAAGCGTCCTGAAGCTCGACGTATTTACCGACAAGGCTGATTGTAATGGTTTTAGACAAGTTTTTCACTTTCGTGACAAGGTCTTTCCATTCCGTCATATCCGGGTCTTTGCATTCTAATTTCATATGATCGCAGACAAGCTTATCGAGTCCCTGCTCCTGAAGGTTAAGCGGGATGGAGTAAAGGTTGTCCGCATCTTCGCACTCGATGACCGCTTTCGTGTCAATATCGCAGAAGAGCGCGATTTTATCTTTCATATCTTGAGAAATCGGCATTTCCGTGCGCACGACGATGATATTAGGCTGAATACCGAGGCTTCTCAGCTCTTTTACGCTGTGCTGCGTCGGTTTTGTTTTCAGCTCGCCCGCCGCTTTGATGTACGGAACAAGCGTACAGTGAATGTACATCACGTTTTCATGGCCGATGTCGCTTTTCATTTGACGGATGGCTTCAAGGAACGGAAGGGATTCGATGTCTCCCACTGTTCCGCCGATCTCAGTAATGACTACATCTGCGTTTGTTTCTTTGCCTGCACGGTACACACGGTCTTTCAGTTCATTTGTGATGTGCGGAATGACCTGAACCGTTCCGCCGAGGTAGTCCCCGCGGCGCTCTTTTTTCAATACGGCAGAATAGATTTTACCGGTCGTCACGTTGCTGAATCTGTTCAGATTAATGTCAATGAACCGCTCATAATGCCCTAAGTCAAGGTCAGTCTCAGCGCCGTCATCGGTAACGAATACCTCACCGTGCTGGTACGGGCTCATCGTTCCCGGGTCAACGTTGATATAAGGGTCAAATTTTTGGATGGTGACGCTCATGCCTCTGTTTTTCAAAAGGCGGCCAAGTGATGCTGCCACAATTCCTTTTCCGAGTGATGATACAACTCCCCCGGTTACAAAAATATATTTCGTCATTTCGTTTGCTCCTCTCTTCGGTCTGCGCTACATTCCTTAAAATGTGCCGTTTTATAGAAAATCATTTCACTAAAAACAAATGATGTGTAAAAGAATTTGGGAGATGAAAATAAGAAAGCTCCCTTTCAATTTCTTGAAAGGGAGCGTAGCACTCTTATGAATTCTCTTCTTTTTGAAGAGCCCAAAATACATACTACATAGTTCGACAATGAAAGTCAAGATCGTTTTGCTGATATAAAATCAGTCTTTGCGATCCTCTTCCTCATCATCATAATCTTCCTCATCTTCTTCAATCATCTCATCTTCAATCTCAAGCTCGTCGTCATCTTCTTCATCGATATCTTCGTCTTCAAAGCTGTCTGCGTCAAGGTCAATATCTTCTTCCATTTCATCGAGATCGATGTCATCTTCATCAACTTCCTCGAATTCATCAAGATCGAGATCTTCCTCAACGGCTTTTTTCGCTTTTTTCTTTTTCGCTTTTACAGTCGGCTGTGTTTCTTCGTCCAGCTGATCGTACGGATACCAGCTGCGGAGCCCCCATGTCTGATCTGACAGAGCAATAAAGCGGCCGTCAATGTTGAGGTCTGTATAAAATTGGGCGATACGGTCGCCCAGTTCCTCTTTCGTAACACCGAGCAAGGAGATCATTTCATTCAGCAGCTCCTGGAACGGAACCGGTTTTTTATGTTCTGAGAAAATTTCGTGAGCGATTTCAACTAAAGCCATCTGCTTCAGCTGTTCCTGAGAATATTGTTTGATACCCAAGGTCGGACACTCCCTTTCTATTACTTATATGTATCTGTTTCTATCCTATAATAAGAACGAATTTGTATTGTTTTGTTCATAAACCATACCTCTCATTATAAACAAATTAAAACAGAATATGCTACCCTAAACAGCGTAATTTAAGAAATTTTAGAGCCGCCCCTTCATAAATCGGCTGATGTGCGAAAACAAAGCCGCCGGCATATGCGCCGGCGGCCCGCTTCTTTCTATAAAGACTCTTGTTTTTCGGCGCCGAATACAGACATGGCGAGCAATTCACTGACATCATAAGTGCCGATCGCGTCTTCGGCTTCTTTCGCTTTCGTACCGTCACCGAGCATGGTCAGACAGTACGGACATCCGGAGCTGATGACCGTCGGACTGATAGAAAGCGCCTGCTCAGTCCGGGCCGTGTTGATCCTCGCTCCCGTTTCTTCTTCCATCCACATGAGCCCTCCTCCGGCGCCGCAGCACATCCCGTTTTCGCGGCTGCGCTCCATTTCCTTCAATTGAACGCCCGGAATGGCTTTTAAGATCGCTCTCGGCGGCTCATACACTTCGTTGTATCTTCCTAAATAGCACGAGTCATGGAAGGTAATCGTTTCATTGACCGGGTGAAGCGGTTTTAGTTTCCCCTGTGACACAAGCTCGGCTAATAATTCAGTATGATGATAGACTTCGGCCCGGAATCCGAAATCAGGGTATTCATTTTTGAACATATTATAGGCGTGCGGATCAATTGTGACGATTTTTTTGATTCCGTGTTTTTCAAATTCGCCGATGTTGTGTTCCGCCAGCTCTTGGAACAGAAACTCGTTGCCCAAACGGCGCGGCGTATCGCCTGAGTTTTTTTCCTTATTGCCGAGAATCGCAAAGGATACGCCCGCTTCATTGAGCAGCTTTGCAAATGAAACGGCAATCTTTTGGCTCCTGTTGTCGTAGGAACCCATTGAGCCGACCCAAAACAAGTAGTCGAACTCTTTGTCTTGTTTTTTCATTTCTTTCACTGTCGGAATCTCTGTATCAGTCTGCTCCCGCCAGTTCTCCCGCTCTTTCCGGTTTAGGCCCCACGGGTTTCCCTGTCTTTCAATGCTTGTCATGGCCCGCTGCGCGTCGCTGTCCATCTTCCCTTCCGTAAGCACAAGATAGCGGCGCAGATCGATAATTTTATCAACGTGTTCATTCATGACCGGACATTGATCTTCACAGTTGCGGCAAGTGGTGCACGCCCAAATCTCCTCTTCCGTGATGACCTCGCCGATTAGGCTCGGGTTGTAATCAATGGCTGCCGCCGCTTCACGCGATCCTCCCCCTGAGGAAGCCGCGGCGAGCTGATTCGCCTTCGTGTGCTGAAAAACGGGCGCGGGCACCCACGGAGATTTTGACGTCACGGCAGCGCCTTTTTCCGTCAAATGGTCTCTGAGCTTTAAAATGAGGTCCATCGGAGAGAGCATCTTGCCCGTACCGGAGGCCGGACACATATTTGTACAGCGGCCGCATTCGACGCAGGCGTAAAGGTCGACAAGCTGAGAGCGGCGGAAGTCTTCAATCTTTCCGACGCCGTAGCTTTCTTTCGTCTCATCGGTAAAATCGATTTTTTCCAGCTTTCCTTTTGAATCCAGCCTGCTGAGGAACACATTCGCCGGACCCGCAATTAAGTGCGCATGCTTTGATTGCGGCACGTACACTAAAAAGCTGAGCAAAAACAACAGATGAAGCCACCATGAAACATAAAATACGGCGGCGGCCGCCGGCGCTGAAAGACCGCCGAGCACAAACGCAATGGAGGAAGCGATCGGTTCCGTCCAAGACAGAGAATGATCGTGCCATAAAAGGTTCATGGCGTTCCCGAGAAGCACCGTCACCATCAGTCCGCCGATAAACAGCAGGACAAGCCCCGCTTTAAACCCGCGTTTCAGTCTGACGAGCTTTTCAATGTAGCGCCGGTAAAACGCCCAGACTACGGCGATTAAAATCAGAAACGTGACGATTTCCTGAAAAAAGGTAAACGCCGGATAAAGCGGGCCGAACGGCAGATGCCGGTCAGGTAGCAGCCCTTTCAGAATAAAATCAATTGCGCCGAACTGAACGAGTATAAAACCGTAAAAAAACAGAACGTGGATGATTCCGCTCTTTTTATCTTTCAGCAATTTTTTCTGTCCGAACACATTTACCCATATCTTCTGAAGACGTTCTTTCAGGCGTTTATCAAATTCTTCCCTTTGGCCGAGCTTAATATAAGCGATCCTCGTTCTGATCAGGTAAACGAATAAATAAACGGCGTAAGCGGTTACAGCTGAAAACAGCAGCGCGTTTACCATGAGAAATGCGTTCATCTTGTCTCCCCCTTTGTTCTGATTCCCCTCTTCATTGTCATATCTTTACTTTATCATAAATAATGAATGAGTGTTCAGTCAATAATTAAATTCACATTCTCAGGGCACACTACGGATACTTCGGAAAGGAGCGTCGGTATGAAGGTCATTTTTGTGTTGCTTGTCATTTTTATCATATTGATCGCACTTATGCTGTTTGATATGCTGCTTGGCCGGGCGGCGTACAAAAAACAGGCGTATGAGCCCGTTTTTGACCCGAAAAAGAGTAATATCACACTCATTCACTGCGGAAGCGAGCTTGTGCAGCAGATGACGGCTGATATCCGCCAAGCCGTCTCTTCTATTCATATGATGTTTTTTATTATGAAGAACGACCAAGTCAGCCATGAGATGTTTGATTTATTGAAAGAAAAGGCCCGGGCCGGCGTCTCCGTATATCTGCTGCTCGATTGGGCAGGCAGCCGCCAAGTGAAAAAGCCTTCCATTCAAACGATGAAAAAAGCCGGCGTTCACGTTCATTTTCTAAATAAACCGGCATTTCCGTTTCTTTTTTTCAGGCTGCAAAAACGGAATCACCGGAAAGTGACCGTCATTGACGGCAAAATCGGCTATGTCGGCGGCTTTAATATCGCTGAAGAGTACCTCGGCAAAAAAGCGAAGTTCGGAAACTGGGAGGATTATCACCTGCGGATGACCGGCGAAGGCACGGCGGATCTTCAGACGCTTTTTGTAAGCGACCTGAAACGAAACACCGGAAAAACACCCGAATCACCCGGGGTTTATCCGGCATTATCCGAAGGGAATATCTCTCATAGGACATATGCGTCTGACGGTTTTTCGCTTGAATCGCATTATGAAAACTGCATCCGTAAGGCGGAGAAAAAAATCATCATCGGCACGCCTTATTATGTACCGAGCAAAAAGCTTCAGGAAGCGCTTATTTCAGCCTGCCGAAAAGGCGTCAAAGTCATCTTGATCGTTCCGATGAAATCAGATCACCCGCTCGTTCGGGAAACAGCTTTTGCCTATTATCCCGAGCTTCTGAAGGCCGGCTGCCTCATCTATCGGTATTATCAAGGCTTTTATCATGTTAAAGCCTTCATTATAGATGACCGCATCAGCATTATCGGCACGCCGAATTTTGATAAACGGAGCCTGTTCTGGAATGAAGAGGTGAATGTCATCATTCATGATGAAGCCTTTACAAAGGAAGTGCTTTCAACCATAAAGCAGGACATCGAAAAATCCGAGCTTCTCACATTAGAAAAAGTGAAACAGCGCTCCGTCAGACAGCTTCCTGCAGAATGGCTGGGAAAGGCCATATCTTACTTTTTATAAAGGAGAAACCATATGCTGTTCAGATTCGGATTCGTCGCAAACGCCATGTGCCTTTGGGACGCGTCCCCCGCCAAAACCTTAACATATGCGCGCTATACCAAGCTTTCCCGCAGTGAGCGGAAAGACGCCCTGCTTTCTGTGACGAAAGCAAATCTTACCAATACGCTGCGCACCCTCCACTATGCGGTCGGCCACGGCATCCCTTTGTACAGGTTCTCAAGCTCAATTGTGCCGCTCGCCACGCACCCGGATGTACTGTGGGATTTTGTCACGCCGTTTCGCCAGGAGTTTCGTGAGATCGGCGGGCTGGTCAGAAAATATGACCTCAGAACGAGCTTTCATCCGAACCAATTCACGCTTTTTACAAGCCCGAAACGGGAGATTACCGCAAATGCGGTCAAGGATATGGCCTATCATTATGACATGCTGGACGCAATGGGCATCGCGGACCGTTCCGTCATCAACATCCATGTCGGAGGCGCTTACGGTGACAAACAAAGCGCGCTTGGCCGTTTCCGCGTGAATCTGAAAGAACTTCCCGATGTCATCAAACAGCGGATGACTTTAGAAAACGATGATAAAACATATACGTCCGAGGAAACACTCAGTGTATGTGAGCAAGAAGGCATTCCGTTTGTGTTTGATTATCACCATTTTTACGCCAATCCGAACGATGACGCTGATTTAGATGACATTCTTCCGCGGATGATCAAAACATGGCAGCGGATCGGCTTAAAGCCGAAGGTCCATCTCTCCTCGCCAAAATCAGAATCAGCCGTACGCAGTCATGCGGACTATGTGGATGCGAATTTTATTCTGCCGGTGCTGGAGCGGTTCAGACAATGGGATACGGACATCGATTTTATGATTGAGGCGAAAGAGAAAGACCGGGCGCTGCTCCGGCTCGTCGAAGAATTAAGCGCCATCCGCGGAGTTAAACGCCTGGCGGGCGGAGTGCTGAGGTGGAAGGTATAACCAGGTTTATCACCCGTTCATATGGGGAATTTCCGAAATAACAGACCATCAGACGGAGGAGAAAATACATGAAAAACATTACATCTTTGAAAATAGCCGCTAAGAAGTTCACTTTAAGAAACATGCTTCAGCTTTATCAGCTTTGCCACACGGGAGGCCACGAGCTGTATATCTACTCTAAAAAAACAATGTGCAAAATCAAAGATATCATTGAGCTGGAAACGTTCAGAATGGCTCATAAAGAACAAGAATATTTAATTGTAGTGGAAGGAAAGAAAGCGGTGCAGCTTGTTGACCGTTTCAAACATATCATCGAACCTGCGCAAAAAGAAGCCCATTAAATACGGACTACATAAAAAAGGATAGACAGGAGGCTGCCCGGCCCCCGCTCGTCTATCCTTTTTCCATTATTCATGTATCAGCTCGCCGAATTGGGCCTGATGGAGTCTCTGGTACATGCCGCCGGATGCCAGCAGTTCCTTATGATGACCTTGTTCAGCGATGCCTTCTTTCGTGACGACGACGATCCTGTCCGCATCCTTAATCGTAGCCAGCCGATGGGCGATCACAAGCGTTGTGCGTCCTTCAGACAGCTCTTGCAGCGATTTTTGAATGGCGGCTTCCGTTTCTGTATCGAGGGCTGATGTAGCCTCGTCTAAAATTAAGATCGACGGGTTTTTCAAAAACATTCTGGCGATGGAAAGCCGTTGCTTCTGCCCGCCTGACAGCTTCACGCCGCGCTCGCCGATCACCGTGTTTAAACCGTCGGGATACCCGTTTACCAAATCCTCTAAATGTGCCTGGCGGACGGCCTGCCGGATTTCTTCCTCAGACGCATCGAGCCGCCCGTAAGCAATGTTTTCCCGCAATGTGCCGGAAAACAGAAAGACATCCTGCTGGACGACGCCGATTTGTCCGCGCAATGATGACAGCGTCATGTCCTTAATATCGATACCGTCGATGGAAATCACGCCTTCAGACGGCTCATAAAAGCGCGGCAGCAGACTTGTCAGCGTTGATTTTCCCGCTCCCGAAGGCCCGACGAATGCGACTGTCTCCCCGGCATGAATGGACAAATTGATTCCCGACAGAACCGGACTGTTTTCTTCGTAACCGAATGACACACCATCATAACGGATATTCCCTTTTAAACCGGACACATGTCTCGCGTTCGGGGCGTCCTTGATATCAGGCTCCGTTTCCATTATTTCTATAAAGCTTTTAAAACCGGCTATGCCTCTCGGATACAGCTCAATAATCGCGTTGATTTTATCAATCGGACGGAAGAGAACGTTCGTCAGAAGCACAAAAGCGACGAATTCCCCGTAAGATAACGATCCGCGGATCACGAACCATGTCCCGCACAACAGGACGAACAGCGTGACGAATCTTGTCAGCATGTAACTGATCGAGCCGTTTTTCGCCATGATTTTATATGACGTCAGCTTTGTTTTGCGGAAACGCTGATTGTTCACGTCAAACCGCTGCTTTTCAAACGCTTCATTGCTGAAAGCCTGAACAAGACGGATGCCGCCGATATTGTTTTCGACCCTCGCGCTGAAGTCTCCGACGTCTTTGTTCAGTTTTGTAAACGCAGAGGTCATTTTTTTATTAAAATACAAAGCAAGCCAAATGACGACCGGCATAATGATAAAGGTCAACAGCGCGAGCTGCCAGTTAATGAACAGCATCACACCGAACGCGCCCAAAATCGTCATGACCGCGATAAACAGGTCTTCAGGCCCGTGGTGGGCGGTTTCTCCGATATACATCAAATCATTGGTGAGCTTGGACATTAAACTGCCCGTTTTGTTGTTATCGTAAAATTTGAACGAAAGCTTTTGCAGATGGTCAAAAAGCTTTTTCCGCATATCGGTTTCAATGTTAATGCCGAGCATATGTCCCCAATACGTCACAACATACTGAAGCGCCGAGCTGAGGGCGTAGACTCCGAATAAAGCAGCGGAAGTCAAAATAATCAGACGCCAATCCCGCCCCGGGAGCAATGTATCGATAAAGTAATTAACAATCAGAGGAAAACTCAGCTCCATCAATCCGCCGGCGATGGCAGAAAAGAAGTCGAGAAAAAACAGCTTTTTGTACGGTTTATAATAAGAAAAAAATTGTCGCAGCACGATTCCGTCCTCCTTGTGCCTCGTTCCTAATGATAATATTTCTCAATTATACTATACACAAGGAGTTTTAAAAGCGTTTTTTATAAAACGCCGGAAAATAACCGCGCGAAGGATTCCTTCGTTCTTTCCCATAATGTGCGCTTATAGAAACGGACGGGGCTGATTTTCTCAGACTCTCTCATATCCTCCAGATAATGCGCTTCAAGATCTTTGATCGCCTTTTGATCTGTAAAAAAGACATTGACCTCAAAGTTCAGCTGAAAGCTTCTCATGTCCATGTTCGCCGTCCCGACAGAGGCGAGGTTTCCGTCAGTGATGAGCACCTTTTGATGCATAAAGCCTTTTTGATAGGAATAGACTTCGATTCCTTCGCGAAGAAGCTCGGGGAAATACGATCTCGTCGCGTACTGGGTTAAAAATCCGTCATTGGTTTCCGGCACCATGACTCGGACCCGGACGCCTCTGGCAGCAGCCTCCTTTAGCGCTGTGCGGATCGGCTCATTCGGCACGAAATAAGGCGTCGCGATCCATACAGATGATTCGGCCGCCGCTATCATGGCATAATACAGATCGCTCATCCGTTCCTTCATATCGGGGCCCGTCGGAACGACTTGATAGACGCCGCCGCTTTCTGCAGGGACCGGGCGGCTGTATGCTTTCTGATCAATCAGCACCTCATCCGAAACGTATTCCCAATCAAGCATAAAAATGCTGTGGAGCGTCTGAACGATTTCTCCTTCGACTTTCATATGGGTGTCCCGCCAAAAACCGACACTTTGGTCTTTGCCGATATACTCCTTGCCGACATTCAGCCCGCCTACAAAACCGACTTTCCCGTCAACGATGACGATCTTGCGGTGATTTCTGAAATTGAATTTTTGGTTGAAAAAACCGTATTTCAGCGGCAGAAACGGGACGATGTTCACGCCCGCGCGTTTCAGTTTTTTAATGTCTTTTCCGGCCAGCTTCAGGCTGCCGGCCGCGTCGAACAAAAACCGCACTTCCACGCCTTGACGCGCTTTTTCCATCATAATGTCCATCATCTTGTGCCCAAGCATGTCTGATTTGAACATGTAATACTCAATATGTATAAATGATGCTGCCGACCGGAGCGCTTCAAACAGCTCCGGAAATGTTTCGTCCCCGTTTTTGAGCACCTTCAGCCTGCTTTTTGTATTGATATTCATATGGGACGCCTTGATTGAATATTGAAAGAAACGCTTCTGATTTCCTTTCAGCCCGGACAGATCGGGAGTCTGTTCCATATCAAATATCGTTCTCAGCTTTTCCCGGTTGTATGTCCGTTTCGACCTGAACAGCTTGCCTTTTTCATAAAGCTGGCCGGAAAAAAGGTAAAATAAGTACCCAGCGATCGGAAAAAACACAAGAATATGAATCCATAACAGCGTGTGCTGCGAGGTGCGGTTTTCAAGAATTAACGAATAGATGCTGAACAAAATAATGCTTGCATAGCAAAGCAACCCTCCGTAAAACTCAAGCCTGGAAACCGGAAAAAACCATATGACATATGCTCCGATAAGCATCATATATAAAAAGCAAAATTCCAGTCTCCTTTTCAGCATCCCGACTCTCTCCCATCTGATCCGATAACTCTGTATACCCTCTGTCTTCCGGCCTGTAAACATATGAAAAAGCCTCTCCGCACGAGCCGGAAAGGCTTATGATGACACTTCCTGTGACTGGCCGGGTGTGATGTTCTGAAGCAATGCCGGATTGAGCGAGCAGCTGCCTTTGATTTTATTTTTGAAGATGCCGATGATCAGACCGGTGACCGCAATCGACACTAAGGAGAAGAGCCCTTTCAGCAATCCGACGGAGAAAATGCCGGCCAGCACGACGCCAAAATCGAAGAGGAAATTAACGGCACCCGGATTCCATCCGCAGCGCTTTTGCAGAAATAAAGCGAGGATATTGGCGCCGCCGAGCGATGCCTGATGATAAAACATGAGCGACAGGCCGAACCCGATCAGCGCCCCGCCGCAAATCGCCCCGGCAAGCGGTGAAACAGAGACCGGCGGCAGCCAGTGATCCGCGCCGGTAAACAGAGTCAGCACTGTGACTGCAAAAACGGTGGATAGAGTGAATTTGATTCCCATTCTGATGAGAGAAAATATATAAAACGGGATATTGATCAGAAAGAAGATAATCGCAAACGAGGAATGAAACAAGTACGACAGGCTTAGTGACAGTCCCGCTGTGCCGCCGGTTAATACATGAGAATGTCTGAGTGTCAGGACGCCGGCGCTTGTCATCAGACAGGCGGCTAAAATGAGGAAAATCCGCTTCATTCTTCACTCTCCTTTTGTTGAGGTTATTTCCAAATAAAACATAACAGGAATCCCCGCCGCCCAGCCATTACCTTGGCAGAAAATATCTTATGTTTTTATTTTCTCACCATAAAAAATCCCCCTCTTGCAGGGGGATTTTTACGTGCGTTTCCGATAGACAACATAGCTGCGGGTCAAATACTTGAGGGGCAGGCTGAACACGTGAACCAATCTTGTAAACGGCCAGAGGATAAAAACGACGTACCCTATGATGATATGAAACTTAAACCATAGCGGGACACTCTCCATCAAAGAAGCGTCAGGCCGGAACAAAACAATTTCCCTGAACCACGGCCCGACTGTTGCCCTGTAATCAAATCCTTTCGAGTCAATGTTGAGAAACGTGGCCGCAACGCCCGACAGCATCATGAACAGCAGCAGAATAAGCGTCAGGATATCCGATGGCGAGCTGGTTTTGCGGATTCTTTTGTCAAACAGCCTTCTGTATGTCAGGATCACTAGTCCGGCACAAGCCGCGATCCCCGCCGGCAGGCCCGCGCCGATCGCCATTTTGTGATACGTATGCTCTGAAATGCCAAGTGCAGTATACACGCCTTCCGGGATCAGAATTCCCATGACATGTCCGCCGACAACGCACAGCAGTCCCCAATGAAAAAGTGTGCTGCCCGCCGCGAGTTTTTTCTTTTCTAACAGCTCGCTTGATTTCGCCGTCCAGCCGAATTGGTCATGCTGATAGCGGTAAATATGCCCGCCGATAAAGATCGTCAATACAATGTACGGCATAATCCCCCACAGGATCTGCCCGCTCATGCCTGAACAGCCCCTTCTTCAGTGCTTTCACGTACACCGATGCTTTCCAGCGCGGCCTGCAGCACGTGCAGCAGCTCAGCATAGAGGCTGTCATTTTTTTCGAGGCGGGAAGCCAGCTCCCTCACATTGGACAGGTATTTCTCAAACACGCTTCTCACCGCTTCAATCTCCGCAACTGCGGCGAATTCCAGCATCAGCGGCAGGTAATCAGGCAGTTCTTTCTCTGTCGGCAGGAAACCGGATTGCTGGTAGGTGTTTTTTAAATGCAGCAATTCGATGCCGCGTTCCCTTTGTTCGCCTGAGTTAAAGTAGGTGACGTACATATTCGTTTTTTTTCCGAAATCGAACGTATACACATAGTGTTCAATCAGCGCTTCTCGAGAAAACCTGGCTGCCGCCTCGAAAAATTGCAGCAGTTTCTCACGGATTTGCTGATTGGTGACGTCATGGATAAGAGCCTTCCAATCAGGAAGCCCGGCTCTCCACTCTTCATCCGGATAAGAGAGAAGAATGGAAAGAGCTGCGAACGTCATTTGCCGGTCTGTGGTGTTCATCTTGTTCCACCTCATTTATCAAAAGTTAGAAACAAGAGCCGGGGCCGCCTGAAAATGACAAGCCGCAGCTTCCTTGTTCAGCGTATAAATCAGACACTTCTTCACGATGGCTGCTCGGGATCACAAAGCGGTCATCATATTTGGCGATTGCCAGCAGCCGATACATGTCTTCAATTTGCTGTTCTGTTAAACCGACACCGGAGATCAGTGCCGGGTCGATGGATTTATTCGTCTGAACCGCCCTCATATACTGGCGCATGACGGACATTTTCTTTAACGTTGACCGAATATGATCCGTATCACCGGCCGTTAATAGCTGCGCCAAATAGTCAATCGGAATTCTCATTTGGTCGATAGCCGGAAAAATCGCTTCCGCCGTTTGCCGGCTCCCTTTTCCTTCAAAGAGATTCATAATCGGGCTGAGCGGCGGAATGTACCAAACCATCGGCAGCGTACGGTACTCAGGATGAAGCGGAAGCGCAATCTTCCAATCGATGATCATTTTATAGATCGGCGATTGCTGCGCGGCATCTATCCATTCAGCCGGGATGCCTTGTTCTTTTGCCAGTTTGGCAATCTCAGGATCATTCGGATCAAGAAAAACGTCCAGTTGAGAATGGTAGAGATCCTTTTCATTTTCAACGGAGGCCGCTTCCTCCACTTTGTCCGCGTCGTACAGCATGACGCCGAGATAGCGGATTCTGCCCACACACGTTTCGGAGCAGATGGTCGGCATCCCCGCCTCCAAGCGCGGAAAGCAGAGTGTGCATTTTTCCGCTTTGTTCGTCTGCCAGTTAAAATAGACTTTTTTATAAGGACAGGATGAGACGCAATATCTCCATGAACGGCACGCGTTTTGATCAACGAGTACGATGCCGTCTTCCTCACGTTTGTACATGGCGCCGGACGGGCAGGATGACACGCATGCCGGATTGATGCAGTGCTCACAAATACGGGGCAGATACATCATAAAGACCTCATCGAATTCTGTTTTGATCGATTCCTCCATTTTTTGAACGTTTGGATCTTCAAGCCCTGTAATATGGCCGCCCGCGAGATCATCCTCCCAGTTCGGGCCCCATTCGATATTCATAAAATCGCCCGTCAAGGACGATTTCGGCCGCGCCACCGGCTGGTGCTTTTTCTGCGGACTGTTTGTTAATGTTTCATAATCATAGTTCCAAGGTTCATAGTAATCATCAAGCGTCGGCTGGTTCGGGTTATAGAAAAGGCCTGCAAGCCGATTCGTTTTCGGGCCTGATTTCAGTTCAAGCTTTCCTTTTTTCAACGTCCAGCCGCCTTTATATTTGTCCTGGTCCTCCCATTGCTTCGGGTAGCCGATGCCGGGCTTTGTTTCTACATTATTAAAATACATATATTCCGCACCGGAACGATTTGTCCACGTGTTTTTGCAGGTGACACTGCACGTGTGGCAGCCGATGCATTTATCCAAGTTCATGACCATCCCGATCTGCGCTTTAATCTTCAAGCCAATCGACCTCCTTCAGCTTGCGGATGACGACATTCAGATCGCGCTGATTCCCCGTCGGACCGTAATAGTTAAAGCCGTAACTGAGCTGTGCGTAGCCCCCGATCATCTGGGTCGGCTTGACGTGAATCCTTGTCGGGCTGTTATGGGTGCCTCCGCGGTTATTCGTCAGTTTTGTGCCGGGCACGTTGATGTGGCGGTCCTGGGCATGGTGCATAAACGCCATTCCTTTAGGAATCCGGTGAGACAAAACCGCTCTCGCCACGACAACGCCGTTTCGGTTGAAGCATTCAATCCAATCGTTGTCTTTGATATCCGTGTCCTCTGCGTCATCTTTATTCATCCACACGGTTGGTCCGCCGCGGAACAGCGTCAGCATTGGCAGAGAATCAAAATACATGCTGTGGACAGACCATTTATTATGCGGCGTCAAATAATTGAGGACGATTTCTTTTCCCTCTTGATCAGGCCGCTTGCTTAGAAACGGGCGATGCTGGAGGATCGGTTTGAATGTCGCCATCGTTTCACCGAATTCCATCATCAGTTCATGATCGACATAATAGGATTGTCTGCCTGTCAGCGTCCGCCACGGAATTAATTTTTCAACATTCGTCGTAAACGGCGAATACCTGCGCCCTCCTTTTTCAGAGCCGGTAAACGCCGGAGACGTGATCACCGTTTTCGGCTGGGCTGTAATTTGCTCGAACGTAAAGCATTCTTCCTCGCGTTCTTCCGCCAGGTCTTTCAGCTTCAGGTTTGTGATGTTTTCAAGCGATTCCCATGCTTTTACGGCGACCTTTCCATTTGAGGTGGACGACAGGGTTAAAATCGCTTCCGCCGCCTGCTTTGCTTCACTTATATTCGGGCATCCTTTGGCAACGCCGTATGAATCGGTTTCTCCCAGTCTCTTTTTGAGTGATTCATATTCATCCGCAATCGACCAGCTCATCCCTTTTGTTCCGCTCGGTTTTAAAGCCGTATGAGGGCCGAGCGCGGTCATTTTATGAAAAATGTGTTTGTAATCCCGTTCAGCGACATGGATGTTCGGCATCGTTTTTCCCGGAATGGCTTCACATTCGCCCTTGCTCCAGTCATTGATTTTTCCGAACGGCTGGGCCAATTCCTGCATCGTGTCGTGGAGGAGCGGCGTCGCGACTACCTCTTTCACCGGCTCCATCTCGACTTCTTCCGCCAGATCGGAAACGGCTTTTGACAGCGCCTTAAAAATATCCCAGTCTGACCTCGATTCCCACGGCGCCGAGATCGCCGGAGCAAAAGGATGAATGAACGGGTGCATATCCGTGCTGCTGAGATCGTGTTTTTCATACCATGTTGCCGCCGGCAGCACGATATCGGAATACAGCGCCGTACCGGCCATTCGAAAGTCGAGATTGATTAACAAGTCGAGCTTGCCTTCCGGCGCCTGTTCCCGCCATTTGATTTCTTCAGGGCGGATGCTGTCGCTGTCGTCATTCATCAGACCGTTCGTCGTCCCCAGCAGATGCTTGAGAAAATATTCATGCCCTTTTCCTGAGCTTGAGATCAGATTTGCCCGCCAGACGAAGAGATTCCTTGGGAAATTCACTTCATTGTCCGGGTCTTCAATCGCGAATTTCAGCTTTTTGTCCTGAAGCTGTGAGGCTACATACGCACCAACGTCTTCAGGTGTCGCCGCCCCCGCTTTTTCAGCTTCTTTGTACAGGTCAATGCCGTTTTGATTGAATGTCGGATAGGACGGCAGCCACCCTAATCGCGCTGCCAGCACATTGTAATCGGCGTGATGCTTGTAGCGGGATGACGCGGCTATCGGTGAAGCCAAGTCACTGATCGGCTGGTCTTCATAACGCCACTGGTCTGTCGCAAAGTAAAAAAATGAGGTGCCGTTTTGCAGTTTAGGCACGCCTTCCCAGTCCTTTGCGGTTGCAATCGTCTGCCACCCTTCAGCAGGACGGAGCTTTTCCTGCCCCACGTAATGGGCCCAGCCTCCGCCGTTTACGCCTTGGGCGCCGACGAGTAAAACAAGATTTAACACCGCACGGTAAATCGTGTCGGAGTTGAACCAGTGGTTGATTCCCGCCCCTACGATAATCATCGATCTGCCGTCTGTATCGATCGCATTTTGAGCAAACTCCCTGGCAATCTGTATAACGGCTTCTATTTTAATTCCCGTGATCTGTTCCTGCCAGGCAGGTGTGAACGGACGGGGATCATCATAAGATGCGGCTGATTGTCCGCCGATGCCCCGGTTCACGCCGTAGTTTGCCAATATCAAGTCAAACACGGTCGTGACGTACGTCTCTTCACCATTCAGATCCAATTTTTTAATAGGAAGATCCCGCTCAAGCACTTTGTTTCCGTCATTTGAAAAATACGGAATGCGCACCGAGCCGATTTCGTCCTCTATTCCGAGCACGGAGAGACGGGGTTCAATCGGTTCCCCAGTGTCTTCATCGATCATATGCAGGTTCCATTTTTGCTGTCCGTCCCAGCGGGAGCCCATTGTTCCTTGCGGTATAGCAAATTCGTTTGTTTGTTCATTCCAGACCGCAGGCTTCCATTGATCATGCTTTGTCTGCCGCCCGATGTCCTTCGCATGCAGAAACCGTCCCGCTGTGTATACGCCATTTTCTTTTGACAGGGTGACGAGGAATGGAAAATCCGTGTATTGCTTTGCGTATTCAATGAAACGTTCCGTCTCTTGATTCACGTAAAATTCCTGCAAAATGACGTGACCCATCGCCATCGCCAGGGCTCCGTCAGTCCCTTGGCGGATACTGAGCCAGTCATCCGCGAACTTTGAGGACTCCGCAAAATCGGGACTGATTGAAATCACCTTGGCGCCTTTATAGCGGGCCTCCGCCAAAAAGTGCGCGTCAGGCGTTCTCGTTAACGGAACGTTGGAACCCCATGTGATGATATAGCCTGAATTGTACCAATCACTGCTTTCCGGAACGTCCGTCTGGTCGCCCCAAATTTGCGGGGACGCCGGCGGAAGATCCGCATACCAGTCATAAAAACTGAGCATTGGGCCGCCGATTAAAGACATGAATCGCGAACCTGATGCATGGCTGATCATGGACATGGCGGGAATCGGAGAAAAACCGACATTCCGGTCAGGCCCGTATTTCATCACTGTATACAGCAGAGAGGCTGAAATCAGCTTCAGCACTTCCGGCCATTCCGCGCGGACAAAGCCGCCTTTCCCTCTTGCCTGTTTATAAGACTTCGCTTTTTCAGGGTTTTCAACGATCGCTTTCCAGGCATCCAGCGGATTTTGATGCGCCTGCAACGCTTCCCGCCACAAATTGATCAGCACACCTCGCACATATGGATATTTCACACGGAGCGGGCTGTAGATGTACCATGAAAAACTGGCCCCCCGCGGACAGCCTCTCGGTTCGAAATCAGGCATATCCGGGCCTGTTGATGGATAATTCAAGTTTTGTCCTTCCCACGTGACAATTCCGTTTTTCACATAAATATTCCAGCTGCAAGAACCCGTGCAGTTGACGCCGTGGGTGGAGCGAACGACTTTGTCGTACTGCCATCTGTTTCTGTATACATTCTCCCAATCACGATCTTCGCTTGTCGTTTGGCTATGATGATTTGAATGATGTTCGATAGGAGAAAAATAGTTTAATCTCCTGAGCAACGGACTCATTTTCTTTTTCTTCATGATCGTTCACTCCTTCCGAGTCAGGTGATGCTATGTACACTATAAACAGAGACGGCGCATCACCTTGTGAACTATGTCACACACTCTGCTTTTTTCACAAAACGTTCACACAGAGCAGCAGGAAGGATTTTCAAACGATATAGGGACGCCCGCGTCATCAAAAAAACCGGTTCTGTTTAAGAACCGGGTTCGGCGTTTTCATCCCGTGATGTATGCAGATACCTCAAAAACAACTGATAGGAACAGAAGACATTTTGCTGAAGCATCGCCAAAAAGTTCATTTGCAGCCGCGGATGGTAAGACATCATTTGCTTAAATACGGAATATGGAATATGGAGTACCAGAATATCCGGTGAGGCATTGACTGAGATAAAAGGCGATAAAGAGAGCCCGCCTTTTTCATCAATCGGAAACACATCGCCTTTTTCCCACAGCGCAACGGTTTGCGACCCTTCAGGGAGCCTGCTGTCCGTAAAACGGATATTGCCTTTTAATACAATATAAACGGATTGTGAATGAAGAAAGGATGGAGATTGGTCAGATGAGCCGCGGATAAACGTCCCGTTTTTCAGCAAGGTTTCGACAATGGACAGAGGCACTTCATTAAACATAGGAAGTTGTTTCAGAAATAATAAATAGTCACACTGATTCATAGGAAAGCCTCCTGTGCTATTGATAGCTTTAGTGTAGCCCGATTGAGCCCGCGCGGCAGTGATGTATTTCACAGCTTGTATGATAAAGGTCACTTATCAGGAGAGTGTTTGCACTTATAATGAAATAAAAAGGAGGGTTTCGATGAAAGCGATGATTCCGAAGCAGCACGGCGCATGGGCGATGCTGCTGATTCCATTTTTACTCGGCATGGTTAAGGGAGGCCCGGTTTTCTGGCATATTCCGCTCTTTCTGGGCTGGCTGTTCCTTTACTTGACGGTTTATCCCGTTTCGCTCGCTTTGAAAAAGAAACAGCTTCAGCCCTATCAAAAGTGGATATGGTATTACGGTTTTCCGGCCTGCTGCTTTTTGATCATTTCTGTCTTTCATAAGCCGCAGCTCGTCTGGATCGGCGTTTTTTTATTGCCGCTGTTTCTCATACATACGCATTATGCCCGCCGAAAAAACGAACGGGCGCTTACGAATGATATTGCGGGTGTTCTGTTCTTTTGTTCGGGCGGACTTGCGAGCTGCTGGCTGGGAACGGGAATCCTTGACGGCTGGGCTTGGTTTCTATTCTTGCAATCCGCTTTATTTTTTGTCGGGAGTTCTTTTTATGTGAAATCGGTCATAAGGGAGAGAAAAAACAGAAGGTTTGCTTACTGGTCGTGGGGATATCACCTCTTGCTCCCCTTTTTATCGGCCCTTCTCGGGGCAGGCTGGGCGTTTCTCGCTTTTATCCCAAGCAGTCTGCGGGCCTGGTTTTTTCATGGAAGAGACTGGCCGGTGAAAACGATCGGCATTCTGGAAATCGTAAATGCCGGCTTCTTTTTCGCCGTCATGTGTATATGTATCACAAGCTGAAAAACAAGGACATCGGCTGCCCTTGTTTTTTCAGTCAATATTGCAGATCTCAAGCGGACAATTTTCACACTCGATCTCGCATCGTAAATAGTCCCGCTTGTGCAAAATAATTTTTCCGGTTTCGTCTATCGAAATAACCCCTTGTTTGCGGAGGTCTCCCAGCATGCGGTTGACGCTCTCCCTTGCCGCCGCGCAAAACTTAGCCAAATCCTGATTTGTCAGCACAATGTTAATCAGAATCCCGTCGCTTCGTTCCACCCCGTAGCTGTTTGATAAGCGGATAAGGGTGGAATAGAGCGCCCCTTTTTTGCCGTGAAGAAGCAGATCCCTGATCTTAGACTGGATTTTTCGCAGATGGGTGCTCATCCATTTCATAAATTCAAACGTCAAAACACCGTTTTGGATCAATTCCTTTTCCAGCCTGTTTTTATTAATGACGAGCACCTCCCCGTCCTCTAACACTTTCGCACTGAGCATATATCTCGGCTCATCTGTGAATAGCGTCAATTCTCCGACAATATCGTGTTTTTGGCAGATTCTAAGTGTCAGGTCTTTTCCGTCAGATGTCAGCTTGCCGATTTCAATGAGTCCTGATTGAATCAGATAAAGCTCTTCTGCATCCATTCCTTCTTGAAACAAATACGTGTGTTTTTTCATTTTCCTTTTCGTACTGATCGATTCCAGCAATTCATGCAGTTCGCGGGAAAGAAGTTCTTTATCAGATTTTCGGACAGAGAGAATATTCATGAGCTCACCTCGAAGAAAGTCACGTTGCGTATGTATATTGTAACGTGACTTGATTTGCACTCGCCCAGAAAAAATTAACAATCTTGTGAATGGATCATTATGAATCAAGGCTATGACTGTTTCTCTCCGTATGTGTTTTCATTCTTTCCTGCCAATACATCCAGATCACAAGGACAAAGCTGGCTAACGCAACCTCTGAAAGCGCCATAAACCCGATCGCGTATTGGCCTGTCGCCTGAAATACACTTGCCAGAATCAGCGGAGGGAAAAAACCGCCCAGTCCGCCCATGGCAGACACAATACCGTTGGCAATCCCCGCTTGCTTCGAAAAATAGAAAGGCACCAGTTTAAATACCGTCCCGTTTCCAATCCCTGAGCAGACTGCCACCGTCAGCGATCCGAACGCATAAAGGCCGATCGCCGGGGAGAATGACAGCATGACGCCTGACAGCGTAAGCCCTGCGAAAACAAACATCAGAATGCGGAGCGGGCTCAGTTTATCTGCAAGAAACCCTCCCACAGGCCTGAGCAGCGTAGAGACCGCTATAAAGCCGGCCGTCCGCAGACCGGCATCCGCAGGGCTCAGCCCAAAATGCTCAACCAAAAAATTCGGAAGATAGATGGTAAAGGCGACAAAGGCGCCGAACGTAATAAAATAAAACAGGCTCAACATCCACAGCACATGATTTCGGTAAACGGCTTTCATTTGTGTCTTTATGGAAACTTTGACTTTCTTCTCATGCCGGTCGCCGAACAAAACGTGCAGTAATGCGAAAACAGCCAGCAAAACAAGATACATCTGCACGGTTGCTTTCCATCCCGCGGCTTGAGCGATAACCGGCGCCGCAAAGGTAGTAACGGCGGTCCCGATGTTTCCGGCACCGTAAATCCCATTGACGACACCGTGCTTTTCTTTCGGATAATATTTCGGTAGGGACGTCACTCCGATGGAGAATACCGCTCCGCCGATCCCTAAGAAAAAGCCGCCCGTGATTAAATCAAATAAAGAATCCGCGATACTGATCCAAAATACGGGAAACAAAAGCAGGATGAAGCTGATCATAAACATCAGCCGCGCGCCATACCTGTTCGTTAAATATCCTAAAGGAATACGGAGAAGCGATCCGAGAATAACGGGAATCGCCGTCACCAATGAAATCTCGCCTTTGCTTAAATGAATATCTGATGTCATTTGAGAAATGAGCGATGAAATCAGCACCCACACCATAAACCCTGCCACTAAGCTTAAAGACTGCAGCGATAATTGAATATGTTGACGATTGATCATTCGGCTTGCCCCTTTCACTGATTCAATATCAGTCTTATCATACAAAAACTCAGTGTGCGGGATTGTGAATTACATCACACGCTTTATATGCAAAAAAAAAGAACAAAGCCCGAAGACTTTGTCCTTTGATCATCATTACATTTTTTCCGGAGCGGATACGCCGATCAGCTGAAGCGCATTGTTCAGCGTAATTTGCGTCGCCTTCATTAAAGCGAGACGCGCGCGGCTCTTCTCTTTATTTTCCGGATCGATGACTTTCTCCGCATTGTAGAAGCTGTGCAGAGCGGAAGCCAGATCATAAATATAGTTTGTGACACGGTGAGGAATGCGTTTTTCCGCCGCTTCTGCCACTGCCTCAGGGAAGCCGCCGATTGTTTTCAGCAGGTCATATTCTTTTTCTGATTGAATATGGCTGAAATCAAGATCTGCCGCCGGTTTAAGTCCCTGCTCCTCCCCTTGGCGAAGCATGCTGCAAATACGTGCGTGTGCGTATTGCGCATAATACACAGGGTTTTCGTTAGATGTGGATACGGCAAGATCCAAGTCAAAATCCATGTGCGTATCAGCGCTGCGCATCGCGAAGAAATAACGGACCGCGTCAAGGCCGACCTCTTCAATCAGGTCGCGCATCGTTACGGCTTTCCCCGTACGTTTGCTCATCTTCATTTTTTCGCCGTTTTTGTATAAATGAACGAGCTGAATGATCTCAACTTCCAATGTGCCTTTCTTGTAACCGAGCGCTTCAATCGCCGCTTTCATACGCGGAATATACCCGTGGTGATCCGCGCCCCATACATTGATGAGCTTGTCGAATCCGCGGTCAAGTTTGTCTTTATGGTATGCGATATCCGGCAGCAGATAAGTGTATGAGCCGTCTTTTTTGATCAGCACACGGTCTTTATCGTCGCCGAACGTTGTGGAGCGGAACCATGTCGCGCCGTCCTCTTCGTATACATGGCCCTTTTCGCGAAGCGCCTCGAGCGCCTGATCAATTTTTCCGTTTTCGTACAGTGACGTTTCAGAATACCATACGTCAAACGGCACGCGGAAATTTTCCAGGTCGGAGCGAAGTTTATCAAGCTCGTACTTTAAGCCGTATTCACGGAAAAACGCCTGACGTTCGCTCTCCTCTTCATGTACGAAACGGTCACCGAAATCTTCGGCAAGTTTTTTCCCGATGGCGATAATATCCTCGCCGCGGTAACCGTCTTCCGGCATCGGTTTCTCGAGGCCGAGCGCTTCAAAATAACGGACTTCAACGGAAAGCGCCAGGTTGTTAATCTGGTTGCCCGCATCATTAATATAGTATTCACGGCTCACATCATAGCCCGCTTTAGAAAGCACGCTGCACAGCGCGTCACCTACCGCTGCGCCGCGCGCATGGCCTAAGTGAAGATCTCCCGTCGGGTTGGCCGATACGAATTCGACCTGAATCTTTTCGCCTTGTCCGATGTTTGTCTCTCCATAATGTTCACCCGCTTCAAGCACGGACGGAATCAGTTTTGTTAAGTAGCTGTTGTTCATGTAAAAGTTGATAAAGCCGGGTCCCGCAATATCCATCTTTTCAATGGAAGCTTTGCCTTTATCAAATGACGCCACGATCTCCTCAGCGATTTGGCGCGGCGCTTTTTTTGCGATTCTCGCCAGCTGCATCGCCATGTTTGTGGAATAATCACCGTGTGTTTTGTCTTTCGGCGTTTCTAACAGTACGCTTGGAATCTGGCTTTCGTCCGCCAGGCCCGCTTTCAGAACGGCCGCTTTGATCTCTTCCTTCAGCACGTCCTTCATTTGTTCCGCAATATTCATGCCTTTGTTTCCTCCTTATATTGGATCGTCATGTTATGTACATGTTCTTGGTTTTCGCCTACAGTCATGTTATATGTCAGTTTGACGGAGCCTTCCGAACCGCCGACATCAGATTGAATGTTTTTCGTTTCCGTACGGAGCTCCATTTGTCCGAACGGCAGTTTATATTGAGTGAGTGTCGATGCCCCCGGAATGAACCGCTGTTTCATTTGGATGGCGCCCGATCTCATTACGAGAATCTCTTTTTCTGTGATCTTGACGACCGTTTTAATCTTGCCCAAATCATGCTCTTCGTGATAGGAAAGATACGTTTTGCCGTTTCTCACGTAATAGAATCCACTCGATGTAAATTCAACCGACTCTTCTTCAGAGCCGTTATGAATGAATGATTGCACATGAATGGCTACTGGTGTCTCCTGTCTCATGCTGACACTTCCTTTTCATCATCCCGCTTAACCTGAATAGTATAAGTTTTCAAGGGAAAAAGTTCAACCGCTTCCTCCTATCTTACCATCTTTGCTGATTGGTTTTGAAGATAAACATGATTTTTAAGGAAAATGAAAAAACCGGAAATCCTAGGCTGCGGGATAAATGCGGTTCCTTCGGCGGACGGCTTTGTCAAAGGGGAAAAGTTTGCGGTATTTTTGCGCTATCCTTCCGAATGAAAATGATAAAATATGTCATATACATAACGTGGAAGGGAGGGATTCGGAATAGTGGCGAGTGTTTTATCGTCTTCAGCGATTGGAGAAAAAATCAACGAATGGTATATGTACATTCGAAGATTCAGCATCCCGGACGCCGAGTACTTGCGGAGAGAAATCAAAGAAGAACTTGCAGGCCTGGAAGATGACCAGGATCTTCACCTGTACTATTCTCTCATGGAATTCCGCCACAATCTGATGCTCGAATACCTCGAACCGCTGGAATCGCAGCGGATAGAAGAACAGCCGAGACTATCGGATCTGCTCGCGGATATTGATAAAAAGCAGGCCCGGCTGACCGGACGGCTTGATTATTATTTTAATTTTTTCCGGGGGATGTATGAGCTGGAATGCCGTGAATATCTTTCAGCGATTCAGTTTTTTAAGAAAGCTGAATATAAGCTGGATTTTGTCAAAGATTGTATCGAGAAAGCTGAATTTTATTTTAAGATGTCAGAGTCCTACTATTATATGAAGCAGACTTATTTTTCTATGGATTATGCCCGGCAGGCTTATAAAATTTATCATAAGCAGGAGGCATATAATATAAGGGTGCTTCAGTGCCATTCATTGTTCGCTACCAACTTTCTTGACTTAAAGCAATATGATGAAGCAATTCAGCATTTTAAAAAAGCTTATGCCATGGCAGAGGCAGAACAGCAGCCTCAATTAATGGGCCGGACTCTATATAATATCGGACTTTGTTTTAACAGCCAAGGAAATTACAAACCAGCCATTGATTACATAAAACGGGCAATAGCTGTTTTTGAAGATGGGAACATTATCACTTCTCTCCCGCAAGCCTATTTCTTAATCACACAAATACATTATAAAATCGGAAATATGGCCATAGCCAGACAATATCATGACAAAGGGGTATCTTATGCAGAGGAGGCAGAAGATTCCCTATATATAGTCGAATATGAATTTTTAGAATCTTTGTATGTCGGTGAGCCTGATGAAGAAGCAATCATGGAATGTTTTGACTTTCTCAGAGATAAAATGATGTATGCTGATCTTGAAGATTTTGCCTTAGATGTGGCAAAATATTATCATGAAAGAGAGAATTTCGAGAAGGCTGCTGCATATTTTTTAAAGGTGGAAGAAACAAGACAGCAGATTCAAGGAGGTGTGAAGTTGTATGAAATTGAAGTATAAATTAGCACTTACTTGCTTGGCAGTAAGCACTGTTTTTGTTTCAGCCGACATCGCAAGTGCACCGGAACATCAATTTGAAATTGCTCAGCGCGGAATGATTTAAATGATAATTACTTTTAGGCTTGCAGGTTAAACTGCAAGCCGTTTTTTATATAAACAACTAATTTACAAAAACAAAAAACATACCTTAGAACTCAAATGTGTAAAAAGTATTTGACACTTATACATATATTATTTAAAATAAATATATATAAATTTGAAAATTTAAAATAAAAAACAAAATAAGTTAAGGAGGGTTTTAGTGGATAACAATATAAAAAATCTTAGAACAGCAGCTGATATTTCACAAAATGATCTGGCTAAGCTCTGCAATGTGACCAGGCAAACCATCAATGCAATTGAAAATAATAAATATGACCCGACTTTAAGTCTGGCTTTTTCGATAGCTCACGCTTTAAATACGGGAATAGATAAAGTATTCAACTATAACGCCAAAAAAAATTAAGGGAGCGGTTCTTATGAAGAAAATGGATGAGATGCAAAAACACCAATCGGGTACAGCCGCCAGAATAGCATTTAGTTTTTATACTGTCGCTTTACTGATATGGTCATTAATAGATTATTTTAAAAACGGAAATACAGGATGGCAATTTCCGATTCTTTTAATAGGCTGCGCGCTCTATTTATGGATTCAAGTTTATCAAAATCGAAAAACAAGGTAACGATTCCAATACACTTCCGGAGGATTATACAGCAATGTACGAATACAAGTTCATAAAAGCAGAAGTAAACCGATGGAAAGGAAAACCTAAAGAAGACTATAAATAAATTATTGAAAAGTATTCGCAACAAGGGTGAAAGCTGGTTCAAATATTTGCTCCTGCTATTTCAGGCTATGGGGCAGCCGATTATTTTGATATTATTTTTGAAAAAAAAAGTATAATGTTTCAGTACCAAAGAAAGCCGGATCATATATATGGTCCGGCTTTCTTTGTACGAAATAAGCCAGCAGATACTTTTACGGATTTCACCTCTTAACTATTATTTTTTCGGAAATCCGCAATTCAAATAGATTCCAATATATTTTATTATTTAACTTGCTGGGGATATTGAAAAAATTGGAGGAAAAAATGAATCTACTTTTAAAAACACAAAATAGTAAAGCGATTTTTACATTAGTAGCATCAGGAATCATTGTTCTCGCTCTTTTCAGTATGAAACATAATCATTTAAGCATGGATGTTATCGATATTTTAAACAGAGCTGGAATTATCGCTCCTAGTTGGATTGTCAGTGCTATCACCGCAACGGGTTCAGTTCTGGCTATCATTACTGTTTTAGGATCTCTTGGTGCGGGCTTACCATTGGCCGTTTTAGAACAATTGGCTGCAGCAAGTACAGCAGCAGCATAATATAAAACATTAAATTCAATATCCCTGGCAGTCCCTTTAACGAATGGATGAAAATACATTGTTTAAAAAGAATGTTTTAGTCAAATTGTACATACTCTGTCTGATCTTATTTTTAATTGCTTTATTTACAGCATATTTTTATACAGATTCCGCTTCAAATGTAAATAATCTAAATCGAAATATCCGTCCGGATTTTTTTCAGATTTTCTTTAATAATATTAAAGTAGCGAGTCTGCTTGTTTTTTTAGGCCCGTTGACGCTGTCGCTTGGCACGGTTGCTGTTTTAATTATTAATGGATTAATTTTAGGAAATGCGATAGGAAACATTAAAGACAATTTAAACCTTTTACTGCTTGTTATACCCCATGGAATAATTGAAGTGCCGGTATTGCTTCTTGCAGCCTCTGTAGGAATGAAATTAACTTTAGATTTATTACTCCTCAAAATAAATTTGAAATTCACTTTTAAATATATTGGTATTATATTTCTCGGTTTAATGATAGCAGCTATGTTAGAAACATTTATTACACCTATCTTTATAAAAGGAGCCTCTTAGGATTATGCAAATTGAATTATCTTCATTTAAGGAACGAAACATTAATTTTTTGCCCTCGTTTTTGTTTTATATTATCGGGTTAGCTTTTTATTTAAGTTCCCTTTTACCTTTTATGAAAAGTTTAATTCCCAAAAACATCCCTATACAAGTTGTTGAGCAAGTAAAACATTTAGATTACATCATTGCAATAGCCGCACTGTTTCTTTTAATGTTCGGGGTCATTTTTGAAGGATTCGTATTATTTCTCATTATAAATTTTCTTGGCGCTCAAATTAAGATCAAAACTTTTTATTCCCTATTTATGTTTTCTAACATCCCGGTCGCAATTAAGTTTTTTCTTATATCATTCAAAAATATTTTCGCAGAACATCCAAACACTAGTTTATTTTTCACAAGTAATCATTTGATTTTTTCTATCTTTGATTTGTTCAATATTGCATATTTATTTCTTTTGTTTATTCTTCTGAAATGGAGAACAAATTTGAACTACCTGACAATCTCAGTTTTTATTTTTACGGCATTCCTGTATAGAATGTTTTTTTAGCATATATAAATAAACCCCCTCAATAGGGGTTTTTCTTTCATTTCGTTCACTGTATACAATTCCTTTTATATGCTTCCGAAACAATACCGACTCTAGTACTCACATTCCACTTTTTACAAAGACCGGCTATGATATATTCGACATTACGCTGCGAGTAGTTTAATGACTTAGCGATCTCTTTATTAGGCTTTTCAGCAATTATCAGTTTAATTACTGAAATTTCAATCTTTTTTAATTCCAATTCATTTTCTATTGCTGTTTTCATTCTAACTTCCTTTCTAAAGATGTATTTACTAAATAATACCCTATTATATAATTTTTATCAATAACATCAATTATTAATAGTAAAATAATATAGCTTTTACTAACTTCTAAGTAGTTTATATACAATATAAAAATCCCCCGCCATGTTTCAAGCGGGGGAAATTCTTTCTATTTCACAAACCCAAGCAGCATTTCACGGATCATCTTGCTTGCCGTGTTTGCGGTTTGTTCTGAGTGGTCATAGACCGGTGCCACTTCTACGAGGTCGGCGCCTTTTACGCTGACTTCTGAGCGCGCGATTTCATGGATGGACGCGAGCAATTCTTTAGACGTGATGCCTCCCGCGTCAACCGTGCCCGTTCCCGGCGCATGAGCGGGGTCAAGAACGTCGATATCGATCGTGACATAAACAGGGCGTCCCGCAAGCTGCGGCAGCACTTTTTTCAGCGGCTCAAGCACTTCAAACTTAGAAATGTGCATGCCGTTTTCTTTCGCCCATTCAAATTCTTCCTTCATTCCGGAGCGGATGCCGAATGAAAATACGTTTTGCGGCCCGATGAGCTCGGCCGCTTTGCGGATCGGAGTAGAGTGGGAAAGCGGTTCGCCTTCATAATCCGTGCGCAGGTCGGTGTGCGCGTCAAAATGAATGATGGCAAGGTCCGGAAACTTCTTATACATGGCTTTTATGACAGGCCATGATACAAGGTGCTCCCCTCCCATGCCGAGCGGGAACTTGCCTTTTTCTAAGATGCCGTCCACGTATTCTTCAATCATATCAAGGCTTCTTTGCGGATTGCCGAACGGAAGCGGAATGTCGCCGGCGTCAAAGAAATTCAAATCAGCCAAGTCACGGTCGAGGTACGGGCTGTATTCTTCAAGACCGATAGACACCTCGCGGATTCTCCCCGGGCCGAACCGTGAACCCGGACGGTAGCTGACCGTCCAATCCATCGGCATGCCGTAAAGGATGGCGTCCGCCTCTTTCCAGTCGGGGCGGCTCGCGATAAATACTTTTCCTGAATAAGCTTCATCAAATCTCATCAATAATACCCTCGCTTTCCTGTAAAAAAGCGCAAGATTCGCTCCTGCGCCGTACGTTTTTATTTGATTAAGTCGCTCACAAATTTCGGAAGAACAAATGCCGCTTTGTGAAGCTCTTTCGTGTAATATTTCGTGTCGATGTCAAAGAAACGGCTGTCCTCCACTTCAAGGGGATCGTACTTTTTAGAACCGATCGTAAATGTCCACAGGCCGCTCGGGTACGTCGGGATATTAGCCGTATACAGACGGGTGATCGGGAAGATTTCTTTCACGTCACGCTGTACGTTTGTAATCAGTTCCGGTGTAAACCACGGGTTGTCCGTCTGCGCGACGAAGATGCCGTCTTCTTTTAACGCCTTGGAAATTCCGGCATAGAAGCCTTTTGAGAACAAATTGACGGCCGGTCCGACCGGTTCTGTTGAATCAACCATGATGACGTCATACTCATTTTCTGATTTCGCGATGTGCATGAAACCGTCATCGACTCTCACGTCGACGCGCGGATCATCAAGCTTGCCCGCAATGGACGGAAGGAATTTTTTAGAGTATTCAATAACCTTGCCGTCAATGTCGACAAGCGTCGCTTTTTTTACGCTTGGGTGCTTCAGAATCTCTCTGATGACACCGCCGTCTCCGCCGCCGACAACGAGAACGTTTTCCGGATTCGGGTGCGTAAATAACGGGACGTGCGCAACCATTTCATGATAGACGAATTCGTCTTTTTCAGAAGTCATGACCATTCCGTCTAAGAACAGCATGTTGCCGAATTCTTCTGTCTCCACCATTTCCAGATGCTGAAATTCCGTCTGTTCCGTATGTAATGTTTGTTTCACCTTTAATGTAATGCCGAAATTCTTCGTCTGCTTCTCCGTATACCAAAGCTCGCTCAATTGTCATCTCCCTTTCAAGGCTTATTTCATTTATTGTAAGCGTCTGTATCGCTTTTATTCCGGTTAAAATCTCATTTTCACCTAAGGAAAAAGTATAGAGGATGGAGGGGAAAAAGTAAAGAAGTGTCCGGTTTGATATGTTTAAAAAACCCCCTTTTTTCACATAATAATAGAATCATGAAAAAGGGGGTTCCCAAAAGTGGATAAAGTATCTGGAAAACAGCTCAGAATCACGTTCAAAACCATCCGCGCCTGCATCTTTCTGACACTGATCGGCGGAATGCTGGCCGGCGTCTGCTTCACATCCGTTCTTCTTGCAGCGAAATGGCAGGGCGCCCCCTCCGTCCGGGTTCCTCAGTCTACGATTCTTTATGCAAATGACGGCTCAAAGCTAGGTGAGACCGATTTCGGGGAAAAGCGCTACTGGGTCCGGTTAAAAGATATCAATCCGACAGCGGTGCAGGCCGCGATTGCGGTGGAGGATCAAAACTTTTACAATCACCACGGTTTTGATTACCGGCGGATGGCCGCCGCCGCGCTGGCTGACATAAAGGCAATGGCCAAGGTTCAGGGCGCCAGCACCATCACCCAGCAATACGCGAGAAATCTCTACCTTGAGCATGATAAAACATGGAAACGAAAATGGAACGAAGCATTTTACACGATCCGCCTTGAACAGAACTATTCTAAAAACGAGATTTTAGAAGGTTATGTAAATACGATATATTACGGCCACGGCGCATACGGAATTGAAGCCGCCTCCCGCCTGTATTTCGGCAAACACGCCAAAGATCTGAACGATGCGGAAGCCGTGCTTCTGGCGGGCATACCGAAAGGCCCGTCCGGCTATTCGCCATATGTCAGTGAAAAGAAGGCCAAACAGCGCCAGGAAACCATTCTCCGTCTGATGGCCGGACAAAAAATGATCTCAAAAGAAAAGGCGGAAAGGATTAAGAAAACGCCGCTTGCCTATCAGCCGCTGAAAAGCAGAACCGCGGCGAAAACGGCTCCTTATTTTTACGATGATGCGATGAAAGAACTCGAGAAAAAGCTCGGCATGACGCGCGAACAGCTCGCAACGAGCGGATTGCGTGTTTATACAACGCTTGATAAGCGCATGCAGCGGATTGCGGAAAACACTGTGGCACATACGATCCGTACCGGCTCTGACATTCAGGTCGGCTTTTCCGCGATTGATCCGGCAACAGGGCGCGTGCTTGCGCTTCTCGGCGGACGTGACTACGAAAAAAGCCCGTTTGACCGGGCGACACAGGCGAAACGGCAGCCGGCTTCCACGATCAAGCCGCTTTTGTATTACAAAGCGATTCAAAGCGGCTTTACACCGGTCACGCTGATGAAAAGCGAAGCCACTGAGTTCCAGATTGACGAAAACGGAGATACCTATTCTCCAAGCAATTACAACGGCTACTACGCCAATAAACCGATTACGCTGCTTCAGGCGCTTGCGTTATCAGACAACATCTATGCCGTGAAGACCCATCTCTTTCTCGGCATGAATAAGCTCGTGTCGGCGGCAAAGGAATTCGGCATCAGCGAACATTTAAAGCCCCTTCCGTCTCTGGCGCTCGGAACTGAACCCGTGCGCCCGATTGAGATGGTTAATGCCTATGCGATGCTCGCAAACGGGGGAAAACAAATCTCCCCTTCCTTTATCACAAAAGTGACGGATACCGCCGGCAACATCTTGTATGAACAGCCGCGCGGACATCAGCAGACGCTTGATAAAAAAGCCGCTTTTGTGACGGCGAGCATGATGACGGGCATGTTTGATCAGGATTTAAACGGCTATACTTCCGTCACGGGACGCACCATTTCTGACCGGCTGACCCGAACCTATGGCGGTAAATCAGGCACGACCAGCGCAGACAGCTGGATGATCGGCTTTAATCCCGCTCTTGCCGCCGGTGTGTGGACAGGCTATGACAAAAGCAGCACGATTGATTCAGTAGAAGAAAAAAGCTATGCGAAGACGATTTGGGCGGACTTTATGGAGAAGGCGCTCGAAGGAGAACCGGAAATAGCGCTTAAACCGCCGAAGGGCGTCACGGGCGTCTATATCGATCCCGCTTCCGGCTACACTTCGGGACCCGGATGCGCCGCAAAGCATTATACGTATTTCATCGCAGGCACTGAGCCCGCGGATGTGTGCTACGGACCGGAACCGTCTAAAAAAGAAAAGGAACACGTCCCCGCCCGTAAAGAAGCTCCGCGCAAAAAGTGGTGGGATAAGTGGCTCGGCAAAAAAGACTGAGCCCGGTGCATTGCGCGCCGGGCTTTAATCCGAGTCTTCCTCAAGCACCCACGGGAGCAAGAGTGAAAAGTCGAGATGGATAATAGGGTCAGGAAAACCCTTCGGTATAAAAAATGTTGCACTAGGCAAAGAAAACGAAAAGCGGGTATCTCCCGCTCTCTCAATATGAAACTTCGGCCAGCCTTCCCTAAGCATGCCGACAATCGGATAGCTGCCCGCATAATGATGCAGGCCGTTTTCCTTTCCATGCTCCCCCAAGTCGTGACAGACAGCCGGACGAATCCCAAACTGCGTAAACAATCTTGTTTTCTCGGCGGGAAGGAGATTCACCGCCTCGGAAAAGTTCCGGCAGCTCCCGCAATCGCAGGGATCAGGCCATGATTTTTCATATTGTTTTCTCGTTTCCGCCGTATCTGCTTCAATGACCCAAGGCCCGATGTCAAAGACGGTGAACATGATGAATCCTCCGCGTAAACATGAAAAACCCCGAGTCTTGGTTCGGCTCGGGACTTTCCATGTCCTGATTCTGTATCAACAGTTTACTCAGTACAATTGCGAAATAGTGCAAATATTTATAAAGTTCATAAAAAGTTCACAAATTATTTTTCGCCCGGAAGCAGACCCGTTTTCAATTCATCGGATGAACGTTCCCAGAGCCCTTGGTCATGCTTCTGCAGAAATTCAGCAAGCACCTGCTTTGAGCTGGCGTCCATTTTGTCCACGATAATGCGGCGCTTCATTGATTTATCCATTAAATTCACATGCTCCGGCAATGACTTATAGCCTCTGCGGATACTTCTGTCCACGGTCATTTCACAAGCCGTCACACCCGCGTAATAAGGGCCTTCTTCTTTTCTGTCGATGGTGACCCACACGAGCCAGTACGGTTTTCCGTTCGGCACTTCATCTTTGTTCGGCAGGAATTTGATGCCTTTTTCAACGACACTGCGGGCATGCATTGCGCCGATGTCAACGAAAGCTTCCTTCTCTTCCACATCAACAAATACCGGAGAAATATTATCAAGGCTCAGCGACCCGGCGCCAAAACCGCCATGTCCGTCGGTCGGATCACTTTTAATAATATTAAATCCGATTGTTTTCTTCTTTTTTTCTTCCATGAAAATACCCTCCTACAAAAGCGGTTGAAATATAATGGCAAATGCCTTAAGAATCCAGTCTCTCCCCTCGCTTAACAGCGGCCACACGACATAGGAGCCGACCGGTGTCACAAACAGCACGAGAAACACGATAATCCCGTAGCTCTCAAACTGAGTCATTTTGGCGCGCACCCGCGGCGGCACGAGATCCTCAATAATCCGGTAGCCGTCAAGCGGAGGAAGCGGCAGCAGGTTGAATAAACACAGCGCGAGATTCAGCTGAATCCAAATAGAGAAAAAGCGGTCAAGCCCCATGCTGAATGCAGAAAGCAGCTCCATTCCGTAAGCATGCATCAACACTAGCAAAAAGAAACCGATAAAGGCAAGAAGCAGGTTGCTTACGGGCCCGGCGACGGAAACCAGCACTCCCGCCAGCCGCGGTCTTTTAAAGGCGCGGCGGTTCACCGGCACCGGACGGGCCCAGCCGAAACCCGCGACCAAAATTAGAATCGTTCCGAAAACATCAAGATGTTTAATCGGATTGAGCGTTAATCTGCCCTGTCTCGCCGCGGTATCGTCTCCGAACCGATACGCGACATACGCGTGCGCCAGTTCATGCATCGTAAATGCCACGATCAGCGTAATCACGACATAGGGCATAAGCTCCAGCGGATAATATAAAAATCTGTCCAAATGTCAAAATCCCCTTTTTTAAAAAATGCAAGATTGTCCTTCATTCAGTATACTATAAGTGATCTCTCTTCCAAAGAGAGGAAACGATAAAGGAGGATCAGCACCATGCCGCTCGTAACCGTTAAAATGCTTGAAGGCCGCACAGATGAACAAAAACGGAATCTGGTTGAAAAAGTGACCGAAGCCGTAAAAGAAACGACAGGCGCTGCCGAAGAAAAGATCATTGTCATGATTGAAGAAATGAGAAAGGATCATTACGCCGTCGCCGGCAAACGGATCAGCGATACGGAGTAATCCTTGATAATGGCCGGCGCTGCTATGTCAGGCCGGCTTATTTCACAACCTTTTCAACCAGGCTGAAAAAGATTTTCTTTTCTTCCTCTGTCAATGCTTCGAACAGTTCGTCAATGAGCAGCTGCCGGTTTTCAATCATTTGCATGGCCGCCATTTTTCCCGATTCGGAAAGCGTCATCCATACCGTGCGGCGGTCTTCGTTGTTTCTCGACCTTTCCACGAATCCTTCTTTTTCTAAATGATTGAGAGCGGTTGTCGTGGCGGAAGGCGATAATGTGACCTCCTGCAATATATCTTTAATCGTGCACGTGCCGTGCCGGTAAATAATCCTCAGAATAAATCCTCTGATATTGTTTATACTCTTCGGAATTGTCGCCTCATCAAGCTTTTTCGTGCTCTTTAAATATTTCGTGAGCGCGTAATCCAGTACATTTGCTTGCAAGTTATCGTGCTTCATGCAGAAACTCCCCATTTCAAGATGCATCCATCATCATTTGTTTGTTTTTTATTACATTTTACTGATACCTTACGGAGAAAGTCAAAATTCCGGCCGGAATGCCCGCAACTTTTATCCTGCCCTGCACAGGCTTTTGTCTCCCTCTTTTTTACCATATCCTTTTATGCAATGCTGGTTTTATAGACACGATTCAGGTAAAATCATTAAGGGTGACTGCGTTTGACGGAAAGGATAATCTGATCGGATGCGGCAGACAATATGATTGGAAAAGAAAAGAAACGGAACAGACGGGGAAACAGAACACAGGATTGTCGATTACACAGAAGATGTGACACGGGTAAAAGCCAAAGAGTCCCTCTTGGCTTTTGCTTTTGGATGGAGGGATGCGTGTTGCGGAATATCCTACAAAAAAAAGACATCACCCAGCTGCTTGAACAAAGCAGAAACAGGCAGACTGCCAAAACAATGGGTGGATTTGATTTAACATTACTGGGCATCGGCGCCGTCATCGGGACGGGCGTCATGGTTCTTACAGGCATTACGGCCGCGAAAAACGCCGGGCCTTCCGTAATCTTTTCTTTTATCATTGCAGCCGTTGTCTGCAGCCTTGCAGCATTATGTTACGCCGAAATCGCTTCTGTTCTCCCGGTTTACGGAAGCGCCTATATTTACTCTTATACCACCATGGGAGAAATTGTCGGCCATTTAATGGGCTGGACGCTCTTATCCGTTTATATGGTGACGGCGTCGGCGGTGGCAAGCGGCTGGTCAAGTTATTTTAATAATCTGTTAGCCGAAATCGGCACGCCTTTGCCGGACAGTCTGCTGCACGTGCCGAGCCAGGGGGGCATCGTCAACCTTCCTGCCATCATCATTACTCTATTAATTGCCGTCGTTCTGTCACGCGGCTCTAAAGAGAGCAAAACCTTTAATAATATAATGGTTCTCGTAAAAATCGGAATTGTTTTGCTGTTTATCATCACAGGAAGCTTTTTTGTAAAGCCGGGCAATTGGCATCCTTTTATGCCTTTTGGAATCAAAGGCGTCATTACGGGGGCTTCTGCCGTCTTTTTTGCGTTTCTCGGGTTTGACGCGATTTCGGCTTCGGCTGAAGAAGTCAAAAAACCGCAGCGCAACCTGCCGATCGGTATTATCGGTTCACTGGTGATCTGTACATTGGTATACGTCATCGTCTGTCTCGTCATGACGGGTATGGTTCCGTATTCACAGCTTAATGTGCCGGAAGCCATGTCTTATGTGCTGCAGACTGTCGGACAAAACGCGGTGGCGGGCATTATCGCTGCCGGTGCGGTGATCGGACTGATGGCCGTCGTTCTCGCCCATACCTATGCGGCGACCCGTATATCTTTTGCGATGGCAAGAGACGGAATGCTGCCGAAAGTCTTTACCATTGTCGGAAAGAAATCGGGAGCGCCGATCTTTAATACGTGGCTGATCGGACTGATCAGCGCATGCATCGCGGGTTTTGTTGATCTGAAAGAGCTGTCAGATCTCTCAAACATCGGCGCGCTATTGACATTTGCCATGGTCAGTCTGTCCGTGCTGATTCTGCGCCGCACCCATAAAGATCTTCCACGGGGATTTAAAGTGCCTTTTGTACCCGTACTGCCGATTTTGGCCATTATCTGCTGTTTGTTTTTAATGGTCAATCTGCCGCTGAAAACGTGGCTTTATTTTGCCGTCTGGCTGATCATCGGCGTCATCGTTTACTTTTTATATTCGTACAAGCACAGCAAATTGAGACAATAAACAAAACCAGGCCCGCTTCATCGCGGCCTGGTTTTTTCATAAAAAAAGACGAAAGCCATCGCCTTTAACAAATGTGTTTCAGCTCTTCTATGTAGTGAAGCGCCTCATCATATTCTTCATCCGTATATTTCTGTTTGCTTTTTATCGTAAACACTTTCTCTTTCTTTTCCTCAGCTTCAAGGCCGTCAAAATACAAAATCGTAGACACCAGCTCCAGAAACCGGGATGAGCGGCTGTTGACGCTGTCGATGTACTTCTTCATATCCGGCATCGTAAGCTCCGCATGATGTAAAAACTCGGCTCCCGTCTCCGTCAGCGAGTACCGGTATTGAAAGTAGCCGCCCTTTTTTTCCTTCACCTCATCCAGAAACCCAAGATTGCACAGCTCTTCAATTCGAAGCGTCAGTTCTTCGGAATACGGGCCGTAAAAATGAAAATCATATTTTTCGTAGAAAGGATACTGCATTTTCTTCGCGATATAAATGATTTTCTGCAGCTTTTTCCGCCCGATGATTTCTCCAGAATCCGAGAACACCTTCATCAGTTTTGCATGTTCTTTCAACAAATTCCCGACATCTCCTTTTCCTTCTTTACCAAAATCCTTCTATGTCAGTCCCAGCAGCTGCCGGATTTTTAATTTTGCTTCAGGGTTTTCTGAATCGTCGCAAATGAGGTCCATCGGATAATAGAGCTTATGGTCCGTCCGGCGTTTGCCCGAAATGGATTCGACAATGGCGGACTGCCTGGACAGCTCTTTGATCTGGCCGTTCTGTGTTAACAGATGAATCGGCAGACGCTCCTCCTCTTCACCCGGCCGGTAAAAATCATACGGCAGATCCGATGAAGAATCGACCACTAAATAGTAATTGGGATCAATTCCCGCCTCTTTAAAGAGAGCGGTCAGTTCAAAATAAGCCGACATTTCCTCATTGGGGTTAAATTCGGCGTATTGAAACAGCTGGCGGTTAATGAAGCGGCGGCACAAGTCGGACAGAATCGGGTCCTCTTCTTCCTCCCAAGCCTGGAAATAATATAAAATGATGGCTTCATCAAGCTTCAGGTAATCCGCAAGCGTCAGCTTCCCTTCAAAAATGGAATAAAAATGAACGGGAGCATGAGTGAATATATACCCTTCTTCATGGAGCTGCTTCGCGCGGTGGAGAATTTTCGTCAAAATGACTTCTGCGCTTCTCGTCACGGGATGAAAATACACCTGCCAGTACATTTGATAGCGGCTCATAATATAGTCTTCGACGGCGTGCATGCCGCTTTGCTTAATGACGATCTGGTCCTCTCGCGGACGCATGACCCTTAAAATCCGTTCCATATCAAAATGTCCGTAGCTGACGCCCGTATAGTATGCGTCCCGCTGAAGGTAATCCATCCTGTCGGCGTCAATCTGGCTCGAAATCAGGCTGACCACCTGTTTGTTTTTGTATGTTTTGGCAATGACTTCGGCAACATCCTGCGGAAATCCCGGTCCCGCCTTTCTGAGAACCTGATTCACCTCGGTGTCGCCGAGAATGATTTCCCTCGTATAGTCTTCATGATCCAGATGAAAAACCTTTTCAAAGGAATGCGAAAACGGCCCATGTCCCAAATCGTGCAAAAGCGCGGCGCTGAGACAGAGTTCGCGTTCATTGTCATCCCATTCAGGACGCCCTTTAAAAACATCATCAACCATTCGTCTGACAATCTCATAGACGCCGAGAGAATGGTTAAAACGGCTGTGTTCCGCGCCGTGAAACGTCAAATACGTCGTACCGAGCTGTTTGATCCGGCGCAGCCGCTGAAATTCACGGGTGCCGATCAAATCCCAGATCAGCTTGTCCCGCACATGAACATAGCGGTGAACGGGATCTTTAAACACTTTTTCTTCTGATAATTTTCCGTTTGGATACGCCATCGTCATTCCCTCTTTTTTTTAGCCGTGATTCTATTATATCGGCTCTGTAATTTGAAAACATCCTTGAATTTGTCCGGCGTTTTGTTCCAGTTTTCAACCATTGATTTTTTGAAGCAAAAAAGCCTGACCCATCGGGCGAGGCTGTCGTAAAAATGCACATTTACTTTTTGATCTTCTTTTTCACTTTCTCAATCAGCTCGTCCTCAGTCGGCGCCGACAGCGGGCGGTTGTTTACGAAAGCAAACGATTTTTTGCGTCCGGGCCCGCAATATGACTGACATCCGACCTCCACTTTTGCATCCGGGTCAGCTTCTTTCAAACGCGGCAGCAAAGTCTTAATATTGGTGGCCTGGCAATCATCACACACTCGGAATTCATTAGCCATGATGTACGCTTCCCTTCATTCAATGTGTTCCTCTATGTTAAATCTTAATTTTAAAAACGAAAAAAATCACATCACGTTTTATTGTACAAGGATTCATCTTATCCTGCAAGGCTCTGCTTATCTCTCATTCTTTCAGCCAATTTGTATAAATATTTTCCAATCTGGACATTCTAATACCATCAAGATTATTGGGGGTTGAGAACATTGACAAAGCAAAGACAGGACGCCTGGTCGGAGGAAAATGACCTGCTGCTTGCGGAAACCGTGCTCCGGCACGTCCGGGAAGGGAGCACGCAGCTGAACGCCTTTGAAGAGGTAGGCGATAAATTAAACAGAACGTCGGCAGCGTGCGGATTCAGATGGAATGCCGTCGTGCGCCATCAATATGAAAAAGCGCTTCAGCTTGCAAAAAAACAGCGGAAACAGCGGATGCGCGCGCTCGGAAACGGCCAGCCGGCCAAGAAGAAACTATTATACCAGCCGCCTGCACCGGATGCGGACATCATTCAAGAAACCGCAGCCGAAGAGACGGTTCAAACGGAAGCGCCAAAAGAGGACCGGCAAGCCGTCATGTCCGGCGAACACATGCCTTATGTCGATGAAAGCTTCAAGGAAGAGTTAGCTAGTTTATCACATTTGCTGGCGCCTCAGCAGCCGAGCCAAAAGGCGGAGCTCACAATGGCAGACGTCATTCAATTTCTGCAGAGCTATGAAGGCAGCGGAAAGCAAACTTCCGCCTTGCAGATGGAAAATGACCGTTTAAAACGGGAAAATCAAGAACTTCAGTCTAAAACCGAGCAGCTGGAAGCGGCCGTCGAAAAGCTTGAAAAAGATCAAAAGACCATTCAGGAAGACTACGAAACCTTGGTGAAAATTATGAACAGAGCCAGAAAACTAGTTTTATTTGAAGACGACGAGCATGCCTCTTCTCCGTCCTTTAAAATGGACCGGAACGGCAATTTAGAAAAAATGGCCGAATAACGCAAAAAACCCCTTTCCTTGTCATGGAAAAAGGGGTTTTTGCCATTTGTCAATGACGCGCATCCTGATCTATATTAATGTAAACATTGTTCAGGAGGCCTTCTTCCCGCAAGGGCTGCGCATCTCGGTCCCCGCCCTTAAGCAGGCCTAAAATTTCAATAAATCACCCCATAATAATTCTTTAGAACTATTGATCGATCAGCTACTGTGCAATACACTGTATATATAATACAATTATTAGATATGATGGGAATGATAGTAAAGTGAATAGCCAATTACGAAAAGGAGCATTGGAACTTTGTGTGTTGTCCCTGCTTCTTTATGAAGATTTATATGGTTATGAATTAATCAAGATCATAAGTGAAACGTTCCCTGTATCGGAGGGCACCATCTACCCCATATTACGAAGACTTACGAAAAATAACTATTTAAAAACGTATACAGCAGCTTCAGATCAAGGCCCGTCACGCAAATATTACAAAGTAACAGAAGAAGGCGCCTTTTATCATCACACATTAAAATCGGAATGGCTTGACCTGTCCGAAAAAGTGAACAGCATCATTAAGGAGGGAAAATGAATGTGTAAAGACCAATATTTAAAACATCTCCGGCGGGAAATAAAAGATCTGCCGGAACTTGAACAAAAAGAGATACTCGCCGATATCGGCGAAATATTCCAAATGGGCGGCGCTGAAGGAAAAAGCGATGAACAAATCGCCGGCAATTTAGGAAACCCCAAAACACTTGCGCGCGCCTTAAAAGCGGATATTTTCATCAGTGATGCCGAGGAGCAGAAAACATGGCGCTCCTTTTTCAAAGCGTTCGGCCTGATGCTGGGTATGGGCATGTTCAACTTCATGTTTATGCTGACACCGTTTCTTTTTGCCTCTGTTGCGGTGTTAAGTTTGATGGCAATCGGCCTGATGCTGATGACCGGATCATTCTTTCTCCTCGTAAAAGTGCCGATTGTAACAGCCATTTTTAACGGATGTATGGTCCTCGGAGCGGGTATGGCGGTGTTTATGGCCGGATTTGATCTTTCGAAACTGATATTCCGCATCTTTTTGCGCTATTTCAAATGGAATGTCAGCGTTGTAAGGAGGGAAACCATTGAATCGAAAAATGTGGTATAGCATTGCTTTCATTTTAATCGCTGCCGGCCTGATCGGAAGCATGTTCTTCGGTTTTGACGGCTTTTACCCTAAATCATAAGGAAGGTGTGCCAGTAGCATGAGTGAACCAGCCCTGATATTAAAAGATGTCTCTAAAACCATCAATCATACCCCTATTGTACAGTCAATTTCTTTCGATGTGAGAAAAGGTGAGATTTTCGGCCTTTTAGGGCCGAACGGCTCAGGTAAAACCACTATTTTCAGAATGATCGTACAGCTTATTAAAAAAACAGAAGGAGCCATTTCATTCAGAGGCAGACCGGACAGCGACTTTGAATATTTTATGAGACATATCGGGGTTATCATTGAAGCAAAAAAGCCCGGACTCAGTCCAAGCTTTCCTGCGTGCCGAACACCTTCTCATTCCGTTCCAGCATTCGGGTCAGATTTTTTTCAAATACCATTTCCTCTTCCGGCGATAATCCGGCTGCATACAGGCGTCCGCTGAGTTCCTTCAGTTCAGTCAAAAGCGCCAGCATTAAGTCCTGCACGGTAATGTCCGTTTGCAGCAATTCGCTTAATGAAGCCATCGTTTCGGGCCGGATATCGGGATATACGCCTTTTGTATCGTTGCTTTTGTCTTTTAAAGCGGCTTGATAGAAACGTCTGATCAGATCGGCGCGTTCGCTTCCGCTTTTATCGGCGCAGAGGTAAATCTGAACCGCGGTTCCGCCCCGCAGGCGTCTTTGTGAGATTCCCGCGAATTTTCGGCCGCCGATGCTGAGATCATAGCTGCCCGGACAGTACGATCCTTTAATTTCATATGCTTCAATTTCGGCATTGTGCGGACGCAGCATCCGCCGCACCAGCTCTGTCATCGCCTCGTAGCCTCTGTCAATGTCGATGCCTTTTTTCTCATCTTCAAAAATAAGCGAGATATTCAATACGCCTTCATCGAGAACGACCGCTAGGCCTCCTGAATTGCGGACAATGACACGGTAGCCTTCGTCCTCCAGCAATTTCACGCCGTCCTCTAAAAACGGCAGGCGTGTGTCCTGAATGCCGAGCACGATCGTCCGGTGGTGCACCCAAGAGCGTGCCGTCGCAGGCGATTCCCCTTTGCCTACGGAGGCGCACAGCGTATCATCCATTGCGAATGACTGCTTCGCATCAAAATAAGGGCCGAGGCTGGATTGGTCAATGATTCTCCAGCTCGGCTGCATCAGTAAATCAATCGGTTGCTTTCCCATCTATATTAAATCCCTTTCGTCATAGGCTTTCCATGCATTTATTATATCACTCCGCTTGAGATGATTGAAATTGGCTTTTCAAAAGAGCGATGAAGATTTCTTTGTTTTTTGTGTTCTCCATAATGGAAGATTGGATGATAGACAGTTTCCGTTTTAAGGAGAATCCTTTTATCTCAAGCACGGAAATGCTGCCGTGAAGCAGATCCTTTTGCAGCACGCTTTTTGACAGAACGGAAAGACCCATTCCGCTGATCACGGCTTCCTTGACGCCCTGGTTGCTGCTGATCGTCATCATGGATTTCGGCCGCAGTCCGTTTGATTGAAGGACGTGGTCTAAATATTCCCTCGTTCCCGAACCCTTCTCCCTTGTCACCCACGCTTGATTTTGCAATTCGGCAGCCGGGATGTTTTTTCTGCCGGCGAGCGGGTGTCCGTTCGGTGCGGCAATGCACAATTCATCCTCCATAAACGGCTGAATGTCGAGCTCGTTTTTCCCCGTATGCCCTTCAATTAATCCGATATCGGCTTGAAGCATCCGAACCGCTTCGCTGACCTCCTCCGTGTTTCCGATCATGACATCCAGGTTCAGTTCGGGATACTCGTTATGAAGCTTTGCGAGAAGCGGCGGCAGAATATATTCGCCGATGGTAAAGCTCGCGGCGATTTTGAGCTTCCCTTTGACATAATGATGGTGGGCGTAAATTTCGGATTTCGCCTGTTCGTACAAAAAGACCATCTGCTTGGCGCGCTGATAGAGAATGTCCCCCGTCGGCGTCGTCGTAAAGTGCTTCGGAGAGCGGTTCAGCAAGGCAGTTTGAAATTCTTTCTCCAGGTTTTTAATGTGAAGGCTGACGCTTGGCTGAGAAATCATCAGCTTCTGCGCCGCCTTTGTAAAGTTTTTTTCTTCCACGACGGCAATGAATGTTTTCAGTTCCCCATAATACAGAAAGCATCGCCCCTAATCATTATTTTTCCTAATCGTTTAGATCATATAAATATATTTTACTAATGATTAAGACCGCAGTAAAGTGGAGTTATCAAGATAATGGGAAGTGACTGAGATGAAGATGATAAAGGGTATTTCAGTTACCGCAGGAATTGCGTTTGCGGCTTTCTATGTCAGCCGCCTGCCGTTTTTGCATATGCTCGGAATGCTTGTCCTTGCCATGCTGATCGGCATGCTCTGGCGCGCCGTATTCGGACAGCGGGAGGCATTAGAGCCGGGGATCGCGTTCTCAAGCAAATACTTGCTGAAAGCAGGCATCATCCTGCTTGGCATGAGACTGAATCTGGCGGATATCTATCATGCGGGCTGGCACGTATTTGCAATTGCCGTCTGCTGTATGATGTTTGCGGGTGCCGTTGTATACGGACTGTCCCGGCTGTTCCGTATAGATCAGACACTCAGCACGCTGACAGCCTGCGGCACAGCGATCTGCGGAGCGGCTGCCATTGCCGCGATCGCGCCGCAGATCAGATCAAATGAAAATGCAGCCGCCATCAGCGCGGCCGCCGTTTCGTTATTAGGAACCGTTTTTACTGTTGTATATTCTCTTGCTTATCATGGATTGGGCTTCTCTCCTGCGGCTTACGGAGCCTTTTGCGGGGCAACGCTTCACGAAGTGGCGCATGCGGCGGCTGCCGGCAGCGCCGGAGGAAAAGCAGCAGTCGAGATGGCGGTGATCGTCAAACTGACCCGGGTCGCGCTGCTCGTCCCGGCCGCATTCATGCTCGGAATGCGGACGCGCCGCAGCGGAAAGTCAAAGACGGCTTCTGCCGCTTCGCTCCCCATCCCTTGGTTTATCTTCGGATTTCTCGGAATGAGCGCCATCCATACATCAGGCGTTATTTCAGCTTCGTTTTCCGCGTTTCTTGTTCAAGTGTCTTATGTTTTAATCGGCATGGCGATGGCGGGTCTCGGTTTGAAAGTCCATATATCGGCGTTTCGTCATAGCGGCTGGCGGGCGCTCGCAGCAGGCTTGATCGGTTCTCTCTGTTTGTCCCTGTTCGGCTGGGCCGCAGTGACGTTCTTTCTATAAAAAAAGCCGGACCTCGTAAAGGCCGGCTTTTGCGGATTACAGCGCTTGAACAGCCGTAATTAACGCAAGATTGTAGACGTCTTCCGCATTACATCCTCTGGAAAGATCGTTTACAGGCATATTCAATCCTTGCAGAATCGGTCCGACCGCTTCAAAGCCGCCTAAGCGCTGAGCGATTTTGTAGCCGATGTTTCCTGCTTCAAGGCTTGGGAATACAAATACATTCGCGTCTCCTTTAATGTCGGAGTCCGGCGCTTTTTTCTCCGCGACAGACGGCACAAATGCAGCGTCGAATTGGAATTCGCCGTCAAGCGTAAGCTCAGGCGCTTTTTCCTTCGCAATTTTCACGGCTTCAGCCACTTTGTCCGTCTCGTCTGATTTCGCCGATCCTTTTGTAGAGAAACTGAGCATGGCAACGCGCGGGTCAATGTCAAACATTTGAGCCGTATTGGCGCTTTCAATGGCGATTTCGGCAAGGTCCTGGCTGTCAGGTGCAATGTTGATCGCGCAATCAGCAAATACATATTGTTCGTCACCGCGGGCCATGATGAAGACGCCTGATGTTTTTTTCACGCCTTCTTTTGTTTTAATGATTTGCAGTGCAGGGCGCACCGTATCGGCTGTAGAATGTGCAGCTCCGCTGACAAGTCCGTCTGCGAGACCTTTGTACACAAGCATCGTGCCGAAATAGTTTTCGTCCAGCAAAGCTTTGCGGGCCTGTTCTTCCGTCGCTTTGCCTTTGCGGCGTTCTACGAAAGCCTGAACGAGTTCTTCCATGCCTTCATATGTATGCGGGTCAAAAATGTCCACGCCGTCAAGCGTAAGATTTAATTCTTTCGCTTTTGCTTGAATGTCTTCTTTATTGCCGACCACAATCGGCTTTAATACCTTGTTGCCCGCCAAGTTGTTGACCGCAACCAGGATACGTTCGTCCAACCCTTCAGGAAATACGATTTTCACATCTTTTCCTGCGACTTTTTCTTGTACTTTTGTAAATAAATCTGCCACGATATTCCCTCCTCTATGTTGACAAAAAACGCTTACTTTTACAGCATACTCTTCTTCCAGCTAAATTCAAATAACCAACTTCTATTATAGCGCTTTCAAAAAGAAATCTTATTTTTCTAACTAATTTAATTGACGGTTTGTTTCACGGCTTAGTTTCTGACACAAGGCTTCGGATTATTCAAGGTTTCTCCACAGCCGAAACGGTTAAACTGTGATATAGTGAAGGCATCAATGTAATGAAAAGATATAGGAGTGAAGATACATGAGTGAGCAGCAAAAAACGAACGAAGCCGCCCAAACGCTTGACGGCTGGTACGCGCTTCACGATTTCCGCACAATGGACTGGACGTCATGGAAGATGTTATCCAGCGATGAGCGCCTGTCGATTATTCACGAATTTACGGGACTGCTTGAAAAATGGGGTGTCGCCGAAAAAGAAGGAAAAGGCTCGCAAACGATCTACAGCATCGTCGGACAGAAAGCTGATTTCATGCTGATGATTCTTCGCCCGACAATGGAAGAGCTGAACGAAATCGAGCTTGAATTTAACAAATCAAAGCTTGCTGAATTTACAATCCCGGCTTATTCTTACGTGTCCGTGGTTGAGCTGAGCAACTACCTCGCAAGCGGAGAAGGCGATCCGTATGAAAATCCGCATGTCCGCGCCCGCCTGTATCCTGAGCTGCCCGAAGCGAAATACGTCTGCTTCTATCCGATGGATAAAAGAAGAAGCGGCAATGACAACTGGTACATGCTTTCTATGGATGAACGCAGAAACCTGATGAGAAGCCACGGCTTGATCGGACGGAGCTATGCCGGCAAAGTCAAACAGATTATCACGGGATCTGTCGGTTTTGACGATTACGAATGGGGCGTCACGCTCTTCAGCGATGATGTGCTTCAGTTCAAAAAGCTTGTTTATGAAATGCGCTTTGATGAAGTCAGCGCGCGCTACGGCGAATTCGGTTCATTTTTTGTCGGAAACCGCTTGTCTCTCGACACGCTTCCGAAGTTTTTGCACGTGTAACACCCACCCGCCTGTCCGGCGGGTTTTTCTTTGTCAGAATTTAAATAAAATTTGCTATTTTTATCATTTTTTTTTACGATGTAAAGGAGATTCCATTTTGGTAAAGGGGTGCAGACAGTTGTCAAAACGAACCGCATTTATTATGGGAGCCAGTCAGGGGATCGGCAGAGCGATCGCTCTGAAACTGGCGGACAATGGCTTTCATACCGTCATTAATTCACGAGTTCCCGAAAATATCGAATCGGTAAAAGAAGAGATCCTCGCCAAACATCCGGATGCGGGCGTCACCGTTCTGGCCGGGGATATGTCGGACCAGAAGACAAGAGCCGGCATTTTTGAAGAGATCAGATCACAATGCGGACGGCTTGATGTATTGATCAACAACATTCCGGGCGGCTCGCCGGATACCTTTGAAAACTGTGATATAGAGGATATGACAAATACCTTTACGAATAAAACGATCGCCTATATCGACTCTATGAAAACGGCCGCAGCAATCATGAAACAGCACGAATTCGGCAGAATCATTAATATCGTCGGAAACCTATGGAAAGAACCCGGCGCCAATATGTTTACCAACAGCATGATGAACGCCGCTTTAATTAATGCCAGCAAAAACATCGCCATTCAGCTTGCGCCTTTTCACATTACTGTCAACTGTCTGAATCCCGGATTTATCGCCACAGACCGTTATCACCAATTCGTGAAGAATGTCATGAAGCAAAACGGCATTTCTAAAGCGGAAGCGGAAGAACGGATTGCCTCAGGCGTCCCGATGAAGCGTGTCGGAACTGCGGAAGAAACCGCGGCGCTGGCTGCCTTTCTTGCCTCTGAAGAAGCCTCTTATATTACCGGGCAGCAAGTGTCAGCCGACGGCGGCAGCATGAAAAGCATATAATAAAAACATCCCGCTCTCAGCGGGATGTTTCTTGTAATGAAGGAAAGGACAAACCTAGCTTTTGAATCCGCAGCACGAATTCCCTTAAATCGCCCTGTTTTGCCACCATTGATATTCTGACATAACGCTTTCCGCCGCTGCCGAAAATCTCGCCGGGCGTCACGACAACATGGGCATGCTCCAGCAGATAGTCCGAAAACTGGTGTGAAGACTCGAATTCATTCGGAATTTCAGCCCAGACATAAAAAGTCCCTTTCGGTTTTTCAATGCTCCAGCCTAATTCCTTTTCACATAACGCCGTGAAAAAATCAATCCGTTCTTTATATGTGCGCTTCAGACGCTCCGTATGCTCAGGATTTCCTGACAGCGCCGCCGCTGCCGCCTGCTGAAGGCCGCCGAACATGCCGACGAAGACGTGATCCTGAAACTCATTGACCGCCTGAATGATTTTCTCATTCCCCACGGCAAATGCCATTCTCCAGCCTGCCATATTGAAGGTTTTCGAAAATGAATATAGCTCCGCGCCGACCGTTTTTGCTTCCTTCGCCTGAAGAAAGCTGGCCGGGTTCTGATCAAATTCGAACGCGCCGTATGCAAAATCGTGAATAAGATGGATGTCATGTTTTTTTGCAAACGCAGCCGCTTTTTCATAAAACGCCTGATCCGCAGTCGCGCCCGTCGGGTTATTCGGGTAATTCAAAAACATCAGCTTGGCTTTTTTCAGGACGGCGGGATCAATCTCCTCAAAATCCGGCAGATAGCCGTTTTCCGGATGAAGCGGCATCTCATGCAGCTCCGCTCTGGCCATTGTGATTCCCGATAAATACTCAGGGTAGCCGGGGTTCGGGACTAAGGCGATATCGCCGGGGTTCAGCAGGCATTGCGTCAAAACGTACAAACCAGCTTTCCCTCCGCCGAACAGCGCGACTTCTGTCTCCGGATTGACCGATACCCCGTACTCTCTCTCATAAAATTCCGCGATGGCTTCTTTCAGAAACGGATAGCCTCTGAACGGGCCGTATCCGTGATACGAAGGATTCAGCGCAGCCTCCCGCAATGTTTCAACGATATGCGGCGGAGTGGGGAGATCGGGATTCCCCTGCCCGAGATTAATGATCTGGGCTCCTGTTTTCTCCATCTCTTTTACCTTTTGAAAAACGAGCGAAAATTCCTGTTTCGGAAGTGTCTTGATGACGTCGGACGGTATGATTTCCATCTGAAAGACTCCTTATAAATGGATTTGCTCTGATTCGTTATTCCGTTCTGAAAAGGATTTATTGACCAGTTTTGTATGCAGAAACAGCCCGCTGACCAAAAGGACGATAAACGCCATGATGACTGCCGCGTCTACAATGTTGATCAGCATGGAACCGGCGGCGATGCACAATCCGATGGACGCCTCCGCCACCGAAAAGATCCGGCCCTGAATCTGGTTCGCCGCGTTCTCCTGAACTTTGACCTTCGCCAGCACCTCACCGTATTCCATTGCGATAAAGAAAAGAATGGCGGCAATGACTGACACGGCGAAAATCGGGGTAAACAAAAACAGCGCAAGCGAGACGATCGATAACACTGTAAAATACATCAGCCCTTTATTGTTGTTAAAGCCCCATTTGCTGACAAGAGCGGCGCCGATAAAGCCGCCGAAGCCGATACAGAACGTCAGGATGAAATTGCCGATTTCCCCGTCGCCTAAAAAGCGGCTGACAATCGGGAAATAGCTGTAGACGACACCCCACAAAAGCGCCATCGTAATCATCGTGAACATGGCGTTTAACACAAAAGCATTTGTTTTGATTTCCTTCAGGCCTTCTTTAAACGACTGAAAAGCTTCTCTTACGTTTTCTGACTGAATCGGCACGTATTGAAGCTTAATGCGGCTGATGAAAAACGCGGAGACAAGATAGGTCACCCCGTTAAACGCGACGGCAAGCTCCACAGAACCGCCTAACAGAAAAAGTCCGCCGGCTGCAGCGCCGACAATAATCGAAATCGTCGTGGCTTTTGCAAACAAAGTGTTGATATTTTTAATATCCGCTTCTAAAGACGACATGACCGCGAGACGTGCCGGGTTAAAGAACACGCCGCTTCCGTAAGAAATAAACAGCAGCGCCAGAAAAAGCAGCGGATATTCGCCTTTCGGGAGAAATGTCAGCCCCAAAAAGATGACACCTCTGATCACATCCGTCCACAGCATGATTTTCACCCTGTCGAGCCTGTCCACGAGCACGCCTAAAAACGGCTGAAACACCATCGGAATGCTGCGGACCGCGATAACGCCGGACGTCACCCAGTAGTCATGATAGTATGTAGACAAAATGAGCAGGGCCGGGAGAACGCAATAGTCTCCCATAAACGAAAGCGCCTGCCCGAAAAGCAAATACTTCGAGTTCGGTTTCAGCTGTTTCATACCGGTAACGCATACTTTGCAGTCAGCTTCGCCTGCTGCTGAATTTGTTTGATTGATTCGGCCACGTCACCCGAATTGCTTCCTTTCAGCTCAAACGCCGCAATGCTGTTGAACGCTTCGAACACCCGCAGATCCACGGATGTACCCGCCTCGGCAGCCGAGAAAGAAACGAGTTCGGTGTCTCCCTTTAAGACGCCGTCGGGAATGTCAATGCTTTCAATGACGAAATCGACAGCTGTCTCAGGCAGCTGGCCGTTCTCTTTGAAATGCTGAGGATACAAGTGGCAGTCGGCGACATAGCATGGCTCCTGCTCCAATAATCCTTTCGGCAGATCGGCTTCTTTTCCGAAACAGAGAACATCCAATAACAGTTGCGCCATGTCGACGCCGAAGACCTTTTTAATATTCGGAATCATGTTCCAGCCCGCAAATCGTGCCGCTGATTCAATCAGTCCGGCTTCCCGGTTTTTCATTAATTTAATTTCTGTATGTGTCGCGCAGTTTTCGAGGCCGAGTCCTTCATTCGCCTTTTTGGCTGCTTCGACGATTTTCCGCTTCGCGTCATCATCCAGGATGGACGGCGTAATATGCGATGTCTCCGTGAATCCGATTTGCGGTGTTTTATCATGAATCGCCACAGGGAAGTATTCCCCGTCGGCCATGATGCCTTCTATGCTGATATAGTCGGAATAACCGCTTGTTTCGTACCAGTCGTCATACTCGCCCTGCAAAAATTCTTCCGCGATAAAAGGCGCTTCAAACGTGACCGCTTTCGGTACGTTAATCGACTTCAGGTATTCATTGACTCTGTTAAATTCGGCTTCTGCCGTTTCTCTCTCTTTGATGAGCGTCACGCCGATGGAGCTCGCCAGATATGTAGGCTTCAGAATGAGCGGCGTTCCGATTTCCTGAAGCGCGGCGCGGAAATCTTCCAGCGTCGTCACCCGTTTGTTTTTGATGGACTTGACGCCGGCCCGGTTGAAGGCGGCTCTCATTTTGTTTTTATCTCTGGCATTTTCAGCGGCCTGTACGCCCGCTCCCCGCAGGCCGAGACGTTCACACGCTTTTGCCATCGGAGCGATAAACAGTTCATTGTTGGTCGTAATGGCGTCAACCGCGAACATGTCAGCCACCTTGACGATTTCTTCGACGACTTCTTCCTCAGGTTTGTCATGATCTTCATGAGCCCAGTAAATCGAATCGGGATGCTCAAAATCAGCCAGACTCTTAAAATAGTCTTTATCTTTAATGACCGCAATCGAGTATTTTTCAATTAATGCCGCATGAGAGGCTGTAATTGAAAAAGGTCTCGGAATAAAGCTGACGAGATTGTATTTTTCAGCTGCGCTTTTGTAAAACATATGCGGCGGGCATCCCCCAAGGTCAGCGATAACCAATACTGTTTTTCTCTCCATATGTAAACACTCCTTCTCTATTGTGCGGTGTATCCACCGTCTGCGGTGATCGCGCTTCCGGTCATATAGCTTGATAAATCCGAAGCGAGAAACAGCATGACGTTCGCTATTTCTTCAGGCTTGCCGAGTCTCAGCAGCGGATTGACTTTCGCTTTTTCTTTTTTGATTTCTTCAAGCGTGCCTTCGTTGTTTTCAAGGAACGACTTTTCATTCAAAGGTGTGTCAATGATTCCCGGGCACACGCAATTGACACGGATGTTGTGTTTGGCGTAATCGACGGCCATCGAACGCGTCAGCTGCAATACGCCGCCTTTAGAAGCGTTATATGCGGGAATGTCGGGCCATGCGACGACTCCTCCGACGGAGCACGTGTTAATGATATTGCCCTTGCCGCTTTTGAGCATATACTTGAGCGCGTGCTTGCTCATAAGAAACATGCCCGTCAGATTGACGTTGAGCACTTTGTCCCAATCGCTCAGCTCCATCTCATGAATCGGGGCGACAATTTCGATGCCGGCGTTATTGATTAACACATCCAATCCGCCGAACTTATCAACCGCTGACCGGATGGCATTTTGACATGCCGGTTCATCTGTAATATCCGTCCGGACAAAATGCAGCCTGTCATTGTTTTCTTTCCGGATCATCGCTTCTCCCTGCGTCTCATCAATATCCGCGACGACCACATTTGCCTCTTGATTCAGAAACGCCTGAACCGCGGCATAACCGATGCCTGATGCGCCCCCTGTGATGAGGACGGTTTTATCCGTCAGGTTCATGACTCTTTCGCCTCTAATTTTTTCGCTTTTGCTCTGTTATAGCGCGGAGGGAAAAAGATATTGACTGATTTTGAATCTTTTTCAAATCTGTTGATGGCGCCGTGATCTTCTCTCGGATCGCAGAAATAAGCTGTGCCGAATGTCATATCCACTTTGCAGCCTTCAATGGTCATATCATAGCCGCCGCCGATGCAGATGCCGATCTGTTCATTGCGGTGTTTATGGAACGGCATTTCTCCTCCGTTTCCCGGAATGTTGGCAAGCATGATTTCCACCCAGTCTTCCACGAAGAACGTGACTTCCATCCCAGGCAATAAGTCTCTTGTTTTAAAAATATTCAAAAAATAATCCTCAGGGCTTGTATAGGTTTCACCGGCTTTCAGGCGTTTAATATCAATGGCGATCACTTCTTGATCCGTCTCATTTCTTGCGCCGTGAGGCACGTTAGGAGGCGCGATATAGGCTGATTCCACCGCTGTCATCTTTCTTGTGACATCTCCGACAGTCATGGACAGCTCGCCGGAAACGACAAGGCCGATTTGGACTTCCTTATGCTGATGCGGTTCCACGTTTGTATGCGGCGGAACGTAAGAAAGCAGAACTTCCGTATCGCCTCTGACGGACGAATATTGTCTTACTCCGTTATCCCATTCTATTAATTTAGGCGTCGGGAAATAAAGTTCCTGCAAATCTTGTTCAGTTTTCATCATGAATCTCTCCTTTTCCGAATAATGACCAGCTCATGGGAATGCTTTTAAATGTTTTGACAAAGTGAAGGCCGTACTTTTGTCTGGCCAGCTCATTTGTCAGCGCGATGTCGGACAAACCGTCCTTCACTCTTTTCGCGGCTGCGCTCGTTGAGTTCACCAGATCAAACGTGACATCTTTACGGGTAAAATACTTAATCAAATTGATAGGAGACGGGTGGGATACGATGACAGTCTTATCAAGCATGTCATCTGTATATTCAAAACCGGGCCGGACAGCCAGGCCGTACATCGGGGTGTCGCACCTGAAAATTTGCAGAAGCTGCAGATCCGGTCTCATGTAGAAGTGCTTAATGCCGTCATACGCGTGAGGCACAATTGTGTATTCCAGCGGACTTTGAAGCGTTTTTTCAATGCACGATTCAAATGTATCATGCAGTGATAATTTGCTGTTCACCCCTTGGAGAAGGGTGAAATTGGTGATGAAGTTTTTTGCTGCGTACTCACTGCTTGTCCCTTCAGGACCGAGCGTGTTGATCGTAATCAGTTTAGATATTGAATAAGCCTTGCTTTTTGTTTGAATGCTATTATCCAATATAATCATGAGCACCAACCAATCTGTTAAATTTTAAGTAAATATTATCCATAGACGTTCAAGCTGTCAATATTATTTGAAAATATTGATAATTATTCCTATATATTAGAAAACACCTTATGATATAAGGTGTTAAAAATTAACATTTACAAAATTATAGAAACTTTATTTTACCGATACAATGATTGGTCGGTCTTATGCTCATATTTTCCATACCTTCTGTATGCGAAAACGCTGAGGACAAAGCCGATGAGGGTGACGGCCGCACAGATAAATCCGACAGCTGCATATCCGTATCCGACATAGACCGGACCCATGACAGCAGAACCCAAGGTGACGGCCAAATTGGACGCCAGACTGTAAAATGCCATGATTTTGCCCCGGCGGCTCTGTGAGCAATCACTTAAAATAGTGCTGAGCAAGGTCACCGTCAGGCTTTGCATCAATCCCCAGACGAATAACCCGATGACCAAAAACGGCATTGATGACGGCGCATAGGCGAGACAGGAAAGCCATATGCTGATCACGGCCAATGCCGCGATCAAAGAGCGCATTTTTCCCGCCTTATCTGCGATTTTTCCGGTGAACACGCTCATGGAAAAACCGATTCCGTACACCATGATCAGCAGCCCTGAAGCTGTATTCCCACCCGGCATCACGCGGTGAAGATATGTACCGAGAAAGGAATACATGCCGTAAAAACCGATCATGTTGCAAAAAGTGATCGTGAGGTATACAGGGACACGGGGCACCTTCAGCGCATCCCGGAAAGTGCCTGCCTGCCGTCCGTTTTCCTCTTCTGTTTTATTCCCATCCGCCGTGCTGCGGCGCGCCTCAATGAAAATGAGCGAAGCAACGAGGACAGACATCAGGGCGAAAATCCAAAACGTCCACCGCCAATTCAAAACGCCGCCGATAAAAGAGCCGATCGGAACACCGAAAATCAAAGCGAGCGACCAGCTTGACACGATCAGACCCATCACCTTGCCGCGGTACGCGTAAGGCACACGGTCGCCGACCACCGCATATGCTGTCGGCACAAACGCACCCGCCGCAAGCCCGGAAAGCGCCCTGCCCAGAAAGAAGAAAAAGAGATTGTGCGCCAGCGCGCAGATCACCGTGCCGGCCGTAAATATAAGCAGTCCCGCCAGCAGACTGAGTTCCCGGGAATATTTATCTCCCAGCGGAACGAGAAGCGGCGCCCCGATAAAAATCATCACTCCGTAAATACTGATGGAAAGCGCCAGCACACTGACATCCGAACTGAAAGCCCGCGCTAAATCCGGAAGCAGCGGAGAAATCACCAGCTCTTCAGAACCCGCGGCAAATACGCCTAATGTCAAAGCAAGCGCGAGACAGACCGGAAATCGGCGTTTCGTTTCGATGTGATCGGTTTGTTTGCTGTTCATGCTCTTTGAACACCTCTTCCGTAAAACTTTTCTACCTTTTGTTGTTTTATAGTTTAGCATCCTTATATTTCATTTTACATTTCACATGAAAACTAATTCTGATTTTTTATTTACATTCAGATTTTAAATAAAATATTTAGTTTGTATTCAATAAATGATATAAAATACGCCGTCCGCTTATGCTATAGTGATAGAATCATTTGTTAAGGTGGGGGGTTATGAAATGAATAACGCTGATTCAAAGGCCGCCCGCGCAGGCCTCGGCATGGTACTGATTCTCGGGACGCTCGCTTCATTCGGGCCGCTTTCGCTCGATATGTATCTGCCCGCTTTGCCTGAGGTGGCGGCCGATCTTCATACGACAGCGTCACTTGCGCAGCTGAGCCTGACGTTTTGTCTGTTGGGGCTGGCGGTCGGGCAGATCGTTGTCGGGCCGCTCAGTGATATGATCGGGCGCCGGAAGCCGCTGATTCTGTCATTGCTGCTTTATACGCTGTCTTCTTTATTATGCGCCTTCAGCCCTTCTGTTTCGTTTTTAATTGTCATGAGGTTTATTCAAGGATTCACCGGGGCGGCCGGAATCGTCATCGCACGGGCTTCCGCACGCGATATGTATTCCGGAAAAGAATTGACGGCTTTTTTCTCATTACTGATGCTCGTCAATGGGGCGGCGCCGATTTTAGCGCCGATTACAGGGGGATTTATCCTTCAGTTCGCCGGCTGGAAAATCGTATTTATCGTGCTGGCGGTGATCGGCTGTATCATTTCTGCCGCCGTGCTTACGGCGTTGCCTGAATCACTCCCGCCGGAAAAGCGGACAAGCGGCGGACTCCGGGAGACGCTGATGACGTTTCGCGGCCTGCTTGGCGACCGGATGTTTATGGGATTTGCGCTCAGCCAGGCATTTGTGATGACCGGCATGTTCGCATATATTGCCGGGTCGCCGTTTGTACTGCAAAACATCTACGGCGTATCGGCCCAAATGTTCAGCCTGCTGTTCGCCGTAAACGGTGCGGGAATCATATGCGCCACCCAAATCACCGGACGGATGGCCAAAACACATGATGAACGGAAGCTGTTTGTCTCCGGTCTGATGATTGCCGTCATCGGGAGCATCGCTTTGCTTTTATCACTTGCGTTTGGTTTAGGCCTGGCGGCGGTCTGCATTTCTTTATTCATCATTGTTTCTTCTGTCGGGATCGTCACGACGACGGGATTTTCTTTGGCTATGCAGAAACAGGAGAAAGGCGCGGGAAGCGCTGCGGCTCTTCTCGGACTCCTGCCCTTTATCGGCGGTGCGGCAGCCGCTCCCCTTGTCGGTATTGCCGGAGAAGAAAATGCCTGGCCGATGGCCGTCAGCATTTTCGGTTTTCAGTTCTGTGCCGTTCTATCCTATGTTCTGTCGGCCAAACGAAACACAAAGTAAAGCCCGCCGCTTTAAGCGAAGGGCTTTTTTTCTTATCCGGCAGCGCCTTTTTCCGAAGAAGCCGGCTCACGCTTCAGGCGTTTTTTGATACCGAAGTGATAATACGCGTAACAGATGATCATCAGCGGGACGCCGCAGTACAGACCGATACGCTGGTCGGGGATAAAGATGAGACTGATTAAGATAAGACCGTAAACCGAAAATCCGAGAATCGGCACAATCGGATAAAGAGGCGTTTTAAATGCCAGGTCTTTCAGATTTCCTCCTTCAGCAAGAAAGCGTCTCCGGAAAACGAATTGTGAAGCGCAGATTGACATCCACGCGACGACGGTAATCATACCGGAGATGGAAATGAGCCACACATACACCGTTTCAGCCGCGACTACACTTGTCAGCAGGGATAAACCGGAGATGGCGATGGTGATGAAAAGAGCTTTCAGAGGCACGCCTTTTTTCGTCAGTTTCGTTAAGGAAGCGGGGCCCATCTTAGTTTTTGACAGGGACCACATCATTCTGGACGAAGCGTACAGCCCGGAATTCGCCACCGACAGCATGGCGGTCAGAATGACAAAGTTCATGATATCAGCCGCATAAGGAACGCCGATTTTATCCAGCACAGCCACAAACGGGCTTTCGATGACGCCTGCCGTTTGATACGGCAAAATGGACACGAGAACAAACATCGCCAGCACGAAGAAAAAAAGCGTCCGCCATATGACGTTTCGGATCGAGCGGGGAAGCGTCTTTTCCGGATTTTCGCTTTCTCCCGAGGCGATTCCGACCAGTTCGGTACCCTGGAATGAAAAATTCACCATAACAAGGGTAAACAGCACGGCTTGGGCGCCGTTCGGAAAAAGCCCTTTGTCCGTCGTAAAGTTTGACAGATACGGAGCCGTCTGCCCGCCGTTAAAACCGACAAAGCCGAATACCGCAGCGCAGCCGAGAATAATAAACAATACAATGGCCATGACCTTAATGCTGGAAAACCAAAATTCCATTTCCGCAAAACTCCGCGCAGACAGCGCGTTAATGGAAAAAATGACGACGCCGAATACCAGGCACCACACCCAAATCGGAACGGCCGGAAACCATCGCTGCATTAAAATCCCCGCCGACGTCAGCTCAAGCCCCACTGTATTGGCCCAGCTGAATGCGTACATCCATCCGATCGTAAATCCCGTCGACGGCCCGAGAAACTTTGCGGCATACGCCTGAAATGATCCTGCGACCGGCATAGCGACCGCGAGCTCCCCCAAACAAAGCATCACCAGGTACATTAAAAATCCGCCGATCACATAAGCCAATATCGCGCCGATCGGTCCCGCTTCACTGATCGTAAAACCGGAGCCCAGAAAAAGCCCCGTCCCGATCACGCCGCCGAGGGCGATCATAAACAAATGCCGGCCCTTCATCGTGCGCTGCAATTCATTTTGATTGGTATCTCCCTGCATATACATCCCCCTTATTCCGTTATGTCAGCCATTTGTGCGTATGTCTAATCGGCAGCTGTGCAAAAGGTGCATTGTCGTCTGCTGAATGAGTTCCGGCAGCACATGGAATGTGTACGGTTTGTACACGCGTTCCGTCCATTTATGGCCGTCCTTTCCGTATACCCCTATATTGACCGACGGAATATTCAATTCCCTGATTTCATTAAAAGGAATCGTCCCGATGACATCCCAGCCCGGAAAATTATCGGTAAAGGCGGAGACCTCCTCATCTGTTTCATGCAGCGATAAAAAGCTTCCGTCCGCTAAATAAGGGAAAAACTTTTTAAAGACGAATGTTTCTCCGGTTGATGCCGCTGTTTTATCGACCGCTTCTTGAATGACATGCTGCAAAAGCCGGTCCCGTGTGCTTTCTTCCTTCAGATAATTGTGCGGAAGGTAAGGCGGCGCATAGAAAATAATGACCTTGGCTCCCTGCTCAGGATCGAGTTTTTGCAGTTCTTCGACGGCTTTAAAACATCTCATCCGCAGTTCAAGATGTTCATATGTTTTAAATGCCTGCCCGATACACTGTGCAGGGTCTATCCCGCGGCTTCTCAGCCTTTTCAGGTAATCTTCCAGACTGTACACTTGAACGTTCCATGACATCTCTTTTTTCGGCAGGCTCGTTCTCTCACAGTATTCGTCGTAATAATCAGATAATTTTTGTTCTGTCTCTTTGCAGGCTTCGTCAGCCACGGCGGTCAGCTGATCCATGACTTCTTTGGCGGTTTTCTCGTAAATAAAATAATTAAAATAGACATAGCTGCTGACGGCGGTCTGCACGTTATACGCTTCCTTATTGTCACGCTGGTAGAGGCAGGTCGGCGGAAGCACAAGCTCCCCTTCAATGTTTTCCGCCATATGAATATTGTTGTGAATTCTTCTGGTGATTTCTGACGCGATCAAATTCGGATCGATGCCGGACAGCGTATCTCCGACATGCACCTCCCGCCCGTAAATCGCAAAGCAAGGCAAAAGCTTCCCTGCCGCGCCCGTGTATATGTACCTTGTCGTGTCACCCTCATACAGCGGCGTGATAAAATCGTTATTAATCGCTGCTAAATAACGAAGCTGCTTTTCTTGTTTCAGCCGTTTTAATTCAGAAATGCTGGTTAAAATGCCGGAATGCTGGCTTTCTTCATCCGGGTTTGCCATGAACAGAATATGGCCCGGCAGCTGATCGCGCCGTTCAGAAAAGTGAAGCAGATTGGCGAGATGAACGGCAATACCGCTCTGCATATCAACCGAACCCCTTCCGAACATCCACTCGCCTGAGCGGGCGTCCCGCTGCACATCCCGATCAAATTCATAGTTTGAGAAATATTCCGCGAGACGGTCGGAATCAAAAGCGATATCTTTTAAAGGGCCGAAATCCTCGATGCCGACCGTATCAAGATGAGCGTGATAAATGACCGTATTCAGGCTTTCGCCGTTTCCCTCAATAAATGCGAAAATATTTTTGCGGCCGTAAGGGTCCTCAGGAATCGCCTGCTCCCACACATGTGACGGATTCTCCTGAAAGTAGGGAAAGCTCTTGATCATATCTTTGATATAGTCGGCTTTTTTTCCTTCTCCCAATGTGCCGTTGATGCTGTTTAAGGCCACCAGTGATTTCGTAATGGCTTCTATTTTCTCCTCCGGAAGCATTTTGCTGAGCTGCTGATACATATTCCATCCTCCTTACCCTCATATAGAGAAAATAGCGCGACTCTTTTTTCATCGCGCTATTTCCGAAAGATTAATAGGCTTCAGACGTTGTTTTTGCCTGCATATGAAGAATCAGATAGTCAGGTCCTCCGGCTTTCGAATCGGTTCCTGACATATTGAAGCCGCCGAACGGCTGGTATCCGACAATCGCTCCCGTACAGCCGCGGTTGAAGTATAGATTTCCCACGTGAAAATCTTCGCGGGCGCGTTCAATGTGCGCGCGGGTTTTCGATAACAGAGCGCCCGTCAGTCCGTAATCGGTATTATTGGCAATCTCAAGCATATGGTCGAAATCACGGGCTTTTGAGATCGCGACGACAGGCCCGAAAATTTCCTCCTGCATCAGGCGGGCGTTTTCATCAACATCCGCAAAAATGGTCGGCTGAATAAAGTATCCTTTTGAATCATCACCTTCGCCTCCCGTCAGGAGTTTTCCTTCTGTTTTGCCGATTTCGATATAACTCATGACTTTATTATAAGATGCTTCGTGGATGACTGGCCCCATGTATGTATCAAAATCTTCCGGACTTCCGACGGTGAGTGATTTTGTTAAAGCGACGGCTTTTTCAACAACTTCATCATAGACGTCCTGATGAATGACCGCACGCGAACCGGCTGAACATTTTTGTCCTGAGAATCCGAAGGCGGAATACACGATTGAGGAAGCGGCAAGATCAAGATCAGCATCTCTGTCTACAAGCACCGTATCTTTCCCTCCCATTTCGGCAATGACCCGTTTCAGCCACTTTTGGCCCGGCTGTACTTTTGCGGCGCGTTCATAGATGCGGCATCCGACCGCGCGGGAGCCTGTAAACGACACAAATCTCGTCTTCGGATGCTCAACCAGATAGTCGCCGATTTCTCCTCCGTCGCCCGGTATGAATTGGAGCACGCCGTCCGGCAGGCCCGCTTCTTTCATTACTTCAACGAATTTCGCCGCCACGACAGGCGCCGCATCCGCCGGTTTCAGAAGTATCGTGTTGCCTGTTACGATGGCTGCCGCCGCCGTTCCCGCCATGATCGCAAGCGGGAAGTTGAATGGAGAAATGACAATTCCCACCCCAAGCGGCTCATAGTGATACTGATTATATTCTCCGTCACGGCTCTTTACAGGAGAACCGTCTTTCAGTTTCAGCATCTGACGGGCGTAATACTCTAAAAAGTCGATCGCTTCCGCCGTATCCGCATCCGCTTCCTTCCACGGTTTTCCCGCTTCTTTCACTAGATACGCGGAGAATTCGTGCTTTCTTCTGCGGATGATCGCCGCCGCTTTAAACAGCACATTCGCGCGGTGTTCCGGCCGTACTTTTTTCCATGTTTGAAATGCCTGCAGCGCAGCCTGCATGGCCTTTTCCGCAAGTTCTTTTCCGGCTGCCGATACAGAACCGATCACTTCTTTTTTATCTGCCGGATTGACGGAAATGATCTTTTTATCCGTTTCAATCGCTTCACCGTTAATGATAAGCGGATAATGCTTGCCGAGCTGTGAATTCACATAAGCCAGCGCTTCCTGAAACGATTGTTTATTTGTCTCTTCCTGAAAATTTGTAAATGGTTCGTGTGCGTATGAAACTGTCATTAGAATTCCTCCCCGTATTTTGTAATGTGTGCTCACGCTTAATAAAGATGCAAGAAGCATACCAGCATAGCAATTTGTGATAAAAATAGGAAAATCTTTGCCGAAAGCGGACGAAGCTTGTCCGAATCTGTCAGCTGCAATCTGAAAACGCAAAGAAATTTTGCGATCCGCTATATAACTGATGCAAAATCTCTTTGCGGATAACACTTATACCCAGCCGCGGAACCGGGCCGCTTCAGCCGACTTTCTGATGCCTGTCATATAGGCGGCCAAACGCATATCGGCTTTGTGGGTATGCGCTGTCTGATAAATGGATTCAAACGAATTCACCATGACGCTGCGCAGTTTTCCGGCGACTTCCTCTTCAGACCAGTAAAAGCCTTGATTATTTTGCACCCATTCAAAATAAGACACCGTCACGCCCCCGGCGCTTGCCAAAATATCCGGCACGAGAAGCACGCCTCTTTCATTCAGGATTTTCGTGGCGTCTATCGTTGTCGGGCCGTTCGCCGCCTCCACAATGATTGAGGCTTTAATGTGATGGGCGTTTTCAGCCGTTATCTGATTGGAGATTGCGGCAGGCACGAGAATATCACAGTCCTTTTCCAGCAGCTCCCGGTTCGTTATGACATCAGAGAAGAGATTCGTCACCGTGCCGAAGCTGTCCCGCTTATCCAGCAGGTAATCAATGTCAAGGCCGTCAGGGTCATACAAAGCACCGTGGGCGTCTGAGATACCGATCACCTTGGCGCCGGCGTCATGCATAAATTTAGCGAGAAAGCTCCCCGCATTTCCGAACCCCTGAATGATGATCCGCGCATTTTCCAATGGAATCCCTTTTTTCTTAACGGCTTCCTCAATACAAATCGTGACGCCTTGCGCGGTCGCCGTTTCCCGCCCCTGTGAACCGCCGAGAACAATCGGTTTGCCCGTAATGAATCCCGGTGAATCAAATTCTCTCAGGCGGCTGTATTCGTCCATCATCCATGCCATAATCTGCGAGTTGGTATATACGTCGGGAGCCGGAATATCCTTTGTCGGGCCGACGATCTGGCTGATCGCGCGCACATATCCGCGGCTCAGCCGTTCCAGCTCTCCGAATGACATCGTCCGCGGATCACAGATGATGCCGCCTTTTCCGCCCCCGTAAGGAAGATTTGTGATGCCGCATTTTAAAGTCATCCAGATGGAAAGCGCCTTAACCTCTTCTTCACTGACTTCCGGATGAAACCGCACGCCCCCTTTTGTCGGGCCGACTGCGTCATTATGCTGTGAGCGGTAGCCCGTGAAAACCTGTACTGAACCATTGTCCATTTTGACGGGGATGCGTACGGTCAAAAGCCGCATCGGCTCTTTCATCAGTTCATACATATTGTCAGGATAGCCCAGTTTGCGCAGGGCCTCTTTTATGATCGATTGTGTGGACAAGAACAAATTAAGAACTTCTTTTTCTTCATCTTTCTGATTGCTTTTAGAAAGCGGGTTGGCTGACATGTTTTATCACCTCATCGTATTTTACGTGTAAGCTTCAATTACCGGCAGAACGAAATGTAAGCGCTTTTACACCAAAACCCATCAATCCCTTTCACATTGTCGTTACACCCCTTTTTATATGCAAGATTCATGCCAGGATTTTGCGCATAAAAAAAGAGGCTGTTGTCAGCCTCTCATATGAAGAGAAAGTGAGATTTGAAGACGTCTACAGAAGAAACCTTATTGCTTTATTAGAACCTAATACGTTTTAGACGCACAGAAAAGATTGTTTTTTGAAATGGGACGCTATCTAAAGATATACTTCCTCCCATTTGCTCTACTAATCTCTTAGTAATCGTCAGCCCCAATCCGCTTCCCTGATAATTGGTGTTTCTCGAGTCCTCCAATGTATACATTCGTTCAAAGACACGGTCTTTATGCAATTCATTTATCCCTTTTCCTTTATCTGATACTTCTACAAAAACATCATTATCAGCTATCCTTATCTTTAAACCCACCACCTTACCATCAGAACCATATTGTATCGCATTCGTAATCAAATTATTTAGAACCCTCTCAATTGCATCTTCATCTCCGCTAACAAAGACAGGATCTTCTGGTATATCAATCACTACCTCAAATTCTTTGCTGATTAAAATTTCGTAGTAATCCAAAATTATTTTTCGGCTGACTTCGCATATGTCAATTCGTGAAGAATTTAATTTCTTATCTCCTGACTCTAATTTTACAAGTTCAAAAAAACGGTTTATTAACTCTAATACCTCGACCGTTTTTAAATTAACTGTTTTTAGTAAACCCATAATATTTTCAGAAGTTAGACTTTTATCGTTATGTATAATTTCAATATAACCTAGTATCACTGTTAATGGGGTCTTTAAATCGTGTGAAATATTTGATAACATTTTTCGCATTGACAGTTCTATACTATTGTAGTTTCCTATGATCTTTTGATTATGGTCTAAAAGATTGTTTATTTGAATTAACAAGGATTTTATATATTTATCATCCGTGGAAAGCAATAATCTTTCGCCTGTTTCCTCATGAACAATTTTTCCGAGCTTATTCCCTATATATTTAATTTCAGTCTTTAGATTTAATCGAGTTCGGAAAAGAAATATATTTACTGCCGCAGAGCATATGAATAAAATAACCACTAGATAAAACATTTAAAAATCTCCCAACTTATAACCGATTCCCCACAAAGTTTTTATGTACGTTGGATGAGATGGATCGTCCTCAATTTTCTCTCTGAGCCGTCTAATATGAACATTAATTACATTCTCATCTCCATGATACTCATCTTCCCATACGGACTTATAAAGTTGAGATTTAGTATATACTTGTGAAGGATTAGAAATAAAAAGTTTTAAAATATTAAATTCTTTTGCTGTGAGATTAATCTTTTCATTGAATTTTTCAACGGAAAAGCCATTCAGGTCAACACTTAAATCACCTATTTTAATGATTTTTTCTTCCTTAGCGGGCAGGTATCCCATATAGTGTTTCTCTCTTCTAATAGTTGCTTTAATTCTGGCTATTACCTCCAGCATAGAAAAAGGTTTAGAAATATAATCATCAGCTCCGAGGCCGAGACCAAGTGCCTTATCTACATCTTCATCTTTTGCAGACATGATAAGAACTGGAACCATACTTTTGGAACGAATCATTCTTAAACATTCCATACCATCTATCTTCGGAAGCATTAAATCCAACAATATAACCTCAAACTTTTGGTTGTTCAATATGTCTAAAGCTTCTTCACCATCAAAAGCTGCTGTTACTTCAAACCCTTCTTTCGTTAAGCTTTCGCTTACCATATCGCTTATAAATTGGTCGTCTTCTACGATTAATATTCTGTGACTCAAAGCTCTTCACTCCTTAAACCTTTAATATAAAGTGATATTCTTGATTCACTGATTATTTCAATTTTCACACTAGTAAACCCATCTTTATTATAATTCTTTTTCATTCAAAAGTAATAAATATTTCATGATGTTTTAAAATTAAATAAATAAGACAACCATACTTCACTATAGTGGAAATTGGTTGTCTAGTGTTCTTCTCTTTAAATCATAAAAAGGTTGTAATAATATTGACTTTAATTCCTTGGAAAAAGACATTCCAATTCTCGAACTACTTTCCATGCACATTCAGGACTTAAACATAACTGGCCCTGCAAAAGGGATAAATTACGTTCTGAAGCTTCACCGGTAACTACACATCTACTATAAGGCGCATACTTCTTTAGAACAATCTCTTCTCCTCTAATAAATATTTCCATTAATGTATTTACTTCTATACCACTGGCATCACGCAGCTCTTTTGGTAATACAATTCTTCCCAAACGATCTACTTTTCTTGCAATTCCGGTAGATTTCATTTTAATTCTTCCTCTCAATTCCCAAAATGACTTCGCAAGCCACATAAACGCATTTTTCAAGTTGAAGAATAAGGCGTTTATAAAATTGATCTCTTTAAAAAGGTATGCAATTCAAAATTCCCCAATCAATTCAACAAACTAATAAAAAAGTGCTGTGCTTAGAAAAGACAACAGCTCCCAGTGGTATGGTTTTCGCATAAGCATCTTAATAATTAATTTATAACCTTAATCGAACCATCTTCACTTGATACGCTTACCTTATTACTTCCTGCTCCAATTTCACCTTTTTTCACCTTTACGCCATCGTGGCTTTTATTAAGCCCATCTAGATCAAGCGTTATATCAGAATTACTCTCAGCAAGAACTTCAAGGGATGTTGGCGCTTTTTTATAAGATATACCTATATCTCCTGATTTCGTATTTACTGATAAAGATTTTCCCTCTGTTATGTCCTTGATTGAAACCGTCCCATCTTTAGAGGTAATCTTTACATTGGAACTATCTATTTCCTTCATCTCCGTATCGCCGCTTGCTGATGTTATATTTAATTCCTCAAAAGAACTATTTTCCATACTTAACGATCCATCCCTGGATGCGAATTTTCCAGTATGAGCTGAAACATTATTGATTTTTTCATCACCGGACTTATTATCAACGACAATATTTTCAGCCGAAATCTCACTTAATTGTATATTCCCATCTTTATTAGTTATTTCAATATTGTTCATACCTGACTCGGGAACATTAATATAAATTGTGCCGCCCTGCTTCCCAAAAGTAAATCCATCCAAAAAGCCGCCATTCTTCTGTTCTTTTTGAGTAACGACCAAATCTCTCCCATTTTCTTGAAATGTAACTGGAGCTTTCTCTTTCTGTCTCCCCTCTGCAGATACTGTTACCTCATTTGAAGTACTCTTTTTAAACCTCACATCCCAAGTATCAGTATATACTTTTAAAGCATCAATATTTTCCGCATTGTAAGAAGTGTTCTTTTTAAAGTTTTTTGTATTTAACAAATTAAAGCTCAAAGAAATTCCACCAATTACTATGAGCAATACTATCGTTGCTATAATTTTCTTCATTTTATAAATCCTCCTTTTGACTATTACAATAATAATGTTTATACCAAGTCTTTTTGATCAACCTTATGGTAAGAAAGATAACCCACTAAAAGGCCGAATAAACAAAATATAGTCGGGATGATAATGAATTGACTTAAACTGACTGTTTCTCCTCCGTCGGAAACTGTTGCATTAATAAAGACCCCAATTATGACAGCCCAAGTGATTGTAGCAGCAGTGGATTTTCTTCTCATACCAAAAAATAAAGGAATTAAACTCACTCCTGCCATCATAAGAGAAGTGATAAGAGTCGATGGAATGGTGGAAATAACTTCACTCATTTCAACAGGCTTATCAAATAAATATAAGTGTGGGCTGATGAAGAGAATTAACAAATTAATAACAAAAGTGGCAATAACAATACTTACAAAGCAGAATAAGAAAACAATAGCTAGTTTAGCTTGCATTAATTTTTTTCTTTGTAAAGGATAAGTAAACAGTAATTGTATTGTTTTATTTTTATATTCATCAATAACTAAACGGGATAAAATCACAGCAGAAAAACTAATAAATACAATTCTAATAAATATATTAGTTAGAGACATAAAATCTGCATAAGCAGGAAACATAGGCTCAATTTCATTTCTAGATCCCCACCCCATAAGAGCGACCAAGGCAAAGATAATTAATATCCAAAGAGCCACCCCTTTAAAATACTGTGACAAGTGATGTTTTCTGTACTCTAATTTCATAAGTTTTAACATTTCAAATAGCCTCCAGCGAAGAATTTAAGACAAAGTAAATAAGTTTCTTTCCTTCTAGGTGCATAAACCTAAATACAAACGGGCAATCCATTTAATGTTAAGTGTGTATACCCTCCCTATTCATTGAACTTAAGAAGTACTCTTCTAAAGAACTGTGTTTTTTATTTATACTTTCTATACCAACATCATTCATAATGAATGCCTTAGAGATTTCTTGTTGTGTAACTGCTGATTCATATATACGAATTATCTGTTTATCAATCATTTTAAAATTTCTTATCCCCAGATTTTGTTCTAAAATATATAACGCTTTTTTTAAGTTATGAACCTTCACCTCTATATATTCCGTTTGTTTTCCATTTATGCTCTTCATAGAAACTTCTTTTATTAACTTGCCATTTTGTATAATTCCAACAGTGTCTGACATTTGTTCCATTTCGGCTAAAATGTGACTAGAAATTAATAATGTGATTCCATACTCTCTGCATAGTAACTTAAAGAGATCCCTTAACTCTTTTATACCAATTGGATCAAGACCGTTAATTGGCTCGTCTAAAACGAGAAGTTCTGGTTTCGTAGAAATGGCTCTGGCTATTCCCAATCTTTGTTTCATCCCTAAAGAAAATTCTTTCACCTTTTTGTTTTCAATATTATGTAACTTTACAAGCTCGATTGCATGATCAATAGATTTTTTATCGTAGTACCCCATATATTCACAATGGAAGTATAGATTTTCTCTAGCAGTGAGGTTGTCATAGAAAATCGGATATTCAATAATGGTTCCCATTCGCTTTAACACTTCAAATGACGTATCTGTTAATTTTTCACCAAAAATTTCGATTTCACCACTTGTTGGTTTAACTAAATTAGTAATCATTTTCATAATGGTTGTTTTACCTGCACCATTCGGCCCCAAAAATCCATAAATTTCTCCTTTTTTCACATGCATATTAACTCCGGAAACAACTTCTTTTCCTTTAAATGATTTTGTTAGCTGGTTAGTTTTTAAAATGTACGTCATTCTCTTTCCCCTTTCCAATAATATTCTTATTATATAAACCAAAGTTCTCTTTTCCCTTAAGCAAATATTACTTTTTTCTTAAGATTTTCAACTACTAATTAATTTATTTTTAAAAAAGGAAAGAGCTATCTAAAGTATCTAGATAGACTCTTTTCTTCTTCATTAGTTATACTGATGCTTTATCAGATTTCTTAAGTCAACATATAAAACTTGAAAAATTACTAGGATAGATTAAAAATAGCCTTGTTTACCCGTTCCAACTCACATTCATTTAATTCATTTTCAAGTGAGTGTTTGTACCCCATTAGAAATTCTAATTTGTCCTCACGTTGGTCGTTTTCACTTGTTAAAAAAGGAAAATCTTCTTTTATGAGATTTCTTATCGCCATCATAGGGACTTCGCAAACTAAAGGAGTAAATTTGGCACTATATAGTCCTGATTTGCTATTAGTGGAATAAAAGTCCCCTATCATCAATCCCTCATACACAAGTTGACGTTTAAATTCCCTATGCACAGTAGCGAGTAAGTTATCGAGTGATTTATTATTTAAAAACACAATTAACAGTGTTTTATATTTCTCTACCTTTTCTGATTTCATTTTTAACTCTTTAAACTGAACTGCTCTTTCCTTAATGATGTCTCTCATTTGCTGCACACCCTCTATATATTGTTCTATAAAAGAACAATATATAGTATCTTCTTGAATAGCAAAAGGAAGGAAAGGACAAATTGCTCCTTTAGCTCCCTTGTCTGGATGAGGTTTTGAACAGAAATCTATATAATCTAAAACAATTTTTATTTCTTCTCTTGTAACATTATCTTGTTTTTCTATAATTTGTTTTAAACTAACAGGATTATTCTTGAAATTCAACATAAGATCACTCTCTCTTCTTTAAATAGTTATTTACACACAATCACAATAATTTAAATTAAGAACATAAGTTTAAAGAATTTTAGCAAGTTCAACCAAAATCCCTTCAATTTATCTTTAACTAAGATAATGTTTCTTATTTACTTAAAGAAAGAAACACTGAAATTATAAATTTCAACTAAAAAAATTATGAGACTCAGATTTCAAATTAAATTCTTTAATCTCACTCTCCACACTTTCGAAGAACAAAAAGTTTAAATCTATTTCAAATATTTCGTCTATAAAGTTAAATTTAGTGATTTACACTTGTTTTTTCATATTAGTTTTATTAATGGTTCCTTTCATGTGTTTCAACTTAAACGCATGAATTTATTAGAAAAGTTCTCTAAATGATTTTGCATGGTTTTAAATCATTTCCGTTATGTTATTATGTGAATTAAGAACTTAATTAAGTTATTTTCTAAATTGGTCATTCAATTAAATAACCTCGTTTAATGAATATAGTCTATAAAAAGCACCTTCATTTTTAACTAATTCATCAAACGATCCTTTCTCTAATATTCTGCCCTCTTCCATATAAATAACCTCATCATATTTACGTAAAAGATCAGAATTTAGGTTGTGGGTGATTGCAATAATAGTTAAATCATTGAAATTAAGAAGTTTATCTTCAAGTAAATAACTTGTTCTTAAGTCTAAAGCGGAAGTGCCTTCATCAAGAATAAGAATAGGTTTATTTCTTATCAGACCTCTAGCCACTGCGATTCTTTGTTTTTGCCCTCCTGATAAGTTTCCACCGCTTTCTCCTACATTGTTATCTAAGCCTTTCTGATCTTTTATGAATTCATTGACACCACTATTCGAAAGTGCCTGATTTACTTCTTCTTCATTAAAGTCCTCAAATAATAAGATGTTTTCTCTTATCGATTTGTTAAACAAATAGATATTTTGATGAATCAATGAATATAGTTTTGTTAGTTCAGTTGTATCTAATCTATTTAATTCTTCTTTATCCCATACAATCTCTCCGCTGTACCCTTTATTCATCCCTAGAATTAACTTAATTAAAGTTGATTTTCCACAACCACTTTGTCCTATGATGACGTACTTTTTATTTTTTTCGATACTGAAATTTATATCTCGAAGGACTTCATTTGAACCATCGTACGAGAAGCTGAGATTTTTAATTTCAATAGCTTTTTCAAAAGTAGTCTTTTTGACTTTTTTGCTATCATCACTGTTTGTAAATATCAAAGTGTTAAATTTTTTTACAATGGGTTTAACACTTTGAAGCTGTGGAATACTCATTGTAATAATCATAATAGGGTTAACAAAAGTATTACTAAGTTGAACTAATGCGATTAAAGTACCTACTAAAACATCTCCTTGTAGCACCATATAAGATCCAATAGCTACTACTGAAAACATTGTAAGTAATCCTAATACATCAGATAAACTCTCATTCAAGGCGCCTGTTTTATCTGCTTGATATTTCTTTTCTACTACAACATCATTCTCATTCTCAAATGCTGCAAAGCTTTTTTTAGTAACATTAAATGATTTTATTACACTGTAACCACCGAATAAATCTTTAATCTTTGAAGTATAGTCTCCAATGGCTACAGAGAATATCTCCTGCTTAGTTTGCAATACTTTACTAATAAAACTTGATACCACGGCCATTACTCCAAAACATACGATTAATGCTATAAGTACAAGCGGACTTAACTTAATTAAAAGTATGATGGAAACTAAGAAAATAATGGAATTCTCCATTACCTTCAATAAAGGAAGGATATAATTTTCTTCAATAATCTTTACATCGTTAGTTAACATAGAAATATATTCAGCTGTATCGTATTGCTCAAAGTCCTTATAGTCTCTATTTAATATCCCTTTACATAGATCTCTTCTTAAATCTTTCGTAATATTTTTCACCATTTTTTTGCTACATAAATGATAAATGTATTTGATCATCCCCAGTACTAGTAAGTAAGCAAATGTAAAAAGAATCATTTGTTTAAATTCTTGTGCCGATCCTTTTGTTGCTGCGTTTACTATATCTTGTAGGATAATTGCTATATAAACTGTTCCTCCGGAAACAATAGCGCTGAATATAAAGGTAACTGCTAAAAGAATTTTGTTTTGTTTTAGATAGATCCCCATTGGGATTCCCCTCTCTTATTCAATTAAGACGACCTTAGAAGTCACTGATTAGCGAAGACCTGTATTTAGGTCTTCGCTATTTATTACTTTTTTCATCAATCTACTTCTAAAGCTACTAGAATCTCTTCTAAGTCATTAGTAGAATCTTTGACATCTTTGGCATCTATAATTGAACTAATTCTTTCAACAGTTTTTTCCTCTACTACATTTCGAGCGGTAATTTTGACCTGAAACTCTCTCTCGATATAGTTTAATAATCTAATAACTTTTAAAGAATGACCTCCTAGGTCAAAGAACGAGTCTTTAATTCCAACGTTCTCAACCTCTAATGTTTTTTCAAATAATTGTACTATAGTCTTTTGAGTTTCGGTTTTAGGTTCAACATGCTCTCCATTAAAATCTATCACAGGGTTTGGCAACTCAGCCTTGTTAACTTTCCCATTTAGTGAAGTTGGTATTTTGTCCAATTGAACAATATAGCTGGGCACCATATAATCAGGAAGTTTTTCAGAAATTTCTTTTTGCACTAGCTTAGCATCTATTCTTTTATTAGCCACTACATAAGCACAAAGATATTTTTCATCATTTAATTCTTTTATTGTCACTACAGCATCCTGGATACTTTCGTGCATTCTGAGAGCCGCATTAACTTCTTGAATCTCTACTCTGAATCCCCTAACCTTTACTTGATCATCTACTCTTCCTAGGAATTCAATCCTTCCTTGGTTAGACCATCTAACTAAGTCACCTGTTTTATACATTCTACTTTTAACTTTAAAAGGATTTGGAACAAACTTTTCATCTGTTAATTCAGGTTGATTTAGATATCCTGAAGAAACTGAGTCGCCTGTAACACATAATTCCCCTACCATTCCAGTTCCACATACATTTCCAAATCTATTAATCACATACAGTTTTGTATTAGAAATTGGTCTGCCGATTGGTATGATTTCATCGCTTTCACTATTTGAAATTTGATGAGATGCAATAGTAACTGTAGTTTCAGTAGGACCATAAAAATGATAAATATCATTTAACTTGTGTGTATTCTCTCCCACTATTTCATTTACTTCCTCTAAGGTGATTGACTCCGCTGCAATAAACAACGTATCGAATTGTGAAAGCAATGGGGTACAATTCACTTCTTTTGCATAAACCACAACTTCTCTTAGTAAGGACGGAATAAAGGTAATTTTATTTCCTGGAATAAGTTGCAACAGTTCGTCTGGTTTCTTTCTTTGGTTCTCATTAACAATTAGTAATTTTCCACCTGATAAAAGAGAAGGGAAGAGCTCTGCTGTATGCCCATCAAAGGTAAAAGCAATAGTTTGAACCATAGTAGATTCACTATTAAAGTTACCATTTTTCATTTGCCATAAAGTATGGTTCAATGAGTTATAATGGCTTACCATAACCCCTTTAGGATTCCCTGTAGTTCCTGATGTGAAAATAATATAAGCTAAATCATTAGGCTTTATAGAAACGTTAATTTCCTCTTGGTATAGGCTTGTCATATTGCATAACTCTAATTGTTTAATATCTAAGGATGTGTTTTCTAAAATTGATGAATCTTTACCGTGTAAAACTACTTTTGCTTTTACTTCATCAATCATATATTGAATTCTTTTTATAGGTTGTTCCGGATCAATTGGTAGGTACGCAGCTCCGGCTTTTAAAACCCCTAGAACACCCACCGCTAATTCTAAAGATGGTTTAGTAATTATAGGAATAATATCTCCTACAGCTGTTCCTTTTTGTATTAATGTAGCTGCTACCGAGTTAGCTTTTAAGTCTAATTCTTTATAACTTAAAGATTGCTCATCAAACTCTACAGCAATATTATCAGGATAGAGATTTACCTGTTTTTCAAATAAAGAAACTAATGTTTCGTTTATTGGAAGCGGATCTTCCGTTTTGTTATACTCTGTGAAGATTTTTTCCTCTTCTCCTGGTACAAAATAATTAACTTCGCTTAGTTGTAGGTCTGGAGTTCTTATCATTTGGTCCAGTAAGATGATCATACGAGTAAGTATTCTGGACACTTCTGACTTTCCATACATATTTAAGTCATACATAATACTTAAATAAAAATTGGTACGTTTCACAGCACCCAATGATAAATTAAAGTTTGTTAATTCACGTATATCCTGTAGTTTAAAAGGATTATTTACCGCATCTTCTAATTGATATTGCTCATAATTCTCAAATGAGAATGCATTTTTGAATAATTCATCTCCCATTTGTGATAACTTCTGAATTTCGGCTAGTGGATAATGTTCATATTGGGTTGTATTAATAGATTGTTCTTGAACGTTATTTAAAAGGGTTGAAACTGTATCATCTTTTTTTAGGTTAACTCTCACGGGAACTGTATTAATGCACATTCCCAGCATTGTCTCAACGTCTGCTAAATCAACATTCCTACCAGATACAACTTTACCGAACACAATGTCATTTTTATTGGAATAGGCCGCTAAAGTAAGTGCCCACATAGTTTCGAAAACTGTATTTATGGTATAACCTTGGTTAGCACAAAATTTTTCTAAACGCTTATACAATTCTTCAGGCAACTTATATTCTACTTTACCTACATCATCTATATCTCCACCTTCTGGATTCCCTTCAGGCTTGATGATAATTTGATCTTCAAAATCCTCTATTAATTCCTTCCAGTATTTTCGCGCTTTTTCATTATCTCCATTTCCAGCTAGTTGAACGTAATCAGAAAATGTTGTATTCTCTTCTTTTTCGTTTAGAAGTAAACTTTCATAAGAAGCACCTTCCGTTAGATGTTGATAAGTATTGAATAATTCATTTCGCAATATACTGCTGCACCAACCATCTAATATGATGTGATGGAATGTGATTAGGAGCTTATAGTCTTTTTCATCAAGTTTAATGACTGTTAGCCTTAATAAACTGTCTTTCTCGAAATCAAAACCTCTTCTTACATCTTCTTTTTTAAGCTTTTCAAATGTATTATTCTTGTCATCTTGAGAAGATAAATCTACAAAGTTAAACTCTAACTTTTTATTTTCAAGAATAAGTTGTCTTGGAATAGTAACTAAACGATGTTCTATTGCCGTTCTTAATATGCTGTATTTATTAGCAATAATTTCAAGACTTTTTTGCATTAAATCTATGTCAACATCTCTTTCCGTATAATTAATCATCTGAACCACATATTCAGAGGAATCAGGAGTGCTTATTTTTCGATAGAGCATTGCTTCCTGCATAGAAGTCAAAGGATGAATCTTCTCGACTTTATAGCCAAGCTCATTATACTTTTCTTGCACTTGTTCAAACTCTTCGTTACTCCACTTATATTCCCCTAAATCAGAGGCGGTAAGGTAATTAGTTTCTTGTTCCTTACAAAACGTTATTACTTTTTCTAACTGCTCAATAAATTGGTCCATTAACTCGCTAACAAAATCCGTAGTAAACACGTTTTCATCATAAGTAACTTCCATTCTTAAAACTTTATTGATTATAGAACCGTTAATAGTAATCGGTGATCTAAAAGCATTTTGCATTGATTTATCTTTTGCTTTTTCTATGTGACTCGTAGAAAATGTGCGACCTTGATAATCCTGTCCGAATTCCCCTAAATAATTGAAGGTAACATCAGGGTCTATATCATTAAATATCTCGGGGGACACACTATGCAAAATAAGATTTCCCATACCACGATTAGGCATTTTTCGTACTGTTTCTTTTACATTAATAATATCTTTAGAAATTGAAGTACCTAGATTCTCTAAAACTACTGGATATTCACTTGTGAACCAACCTATTGTACGATCATTTTTCACATCTTTATGAATGGACTCCCTACCGTGTCCCTCCATATTGATTGAAACAATGGAGTTATCTGTTTGTTTTTGAATAGCACGAGTCAACCCGGTAATTAAGATATCGTTTATTTCAGTGTTATAAGCTTTCCCAGCATCATACAGCATTTCGTTGGTGTATCTTTCGCTTAGCTCAATGTTCATCGTATTTAGCTTAAAGTCTGCAGTGTAAGGTTTTTTGCTAAACTTCCCTTCAGGTATTTTTGAGTTTACCTCTTTCCAGTATGGTATTTCTTTTGCTAATTTATCGCTCTTTCCATACTCTCTTAAAGCTTGACTCCATTCCTTAAATGAAATGGTTTTTAACGGAAGTTTAATTTCTTTTCCATCCAATTGCATTTCATAACCATCAATAAAATCATTAATCAATATTCTCCAAGAAATACCGTCAATGGATAGATGATGAATACAGAAGAATAGATAAAATTTGTTCATACATTTAAACAGTCCTAGCTTAAATAAAGGCCCTGTTTCGATGTTTATACTCTTCTGGATTTCTAAAGTTTCACTTATAAAGGTTTCTCTGAATTCCCCTTCATCTTGAATATGTGTAAGATCAATTACACTAAGCTCAAGATGCTTATCCTTCTCATACGGGAGAATGTACTGAGACTTACCAGAGTAAACCGCTCTTAATAAGTCGTGATGTTTAACAATCTCATTTAAAACATTTTTTATAAAATTTATATCAGGCTCAACATCAGTCTCTAAAATATAGGACTGGTTAAAATAATTTGGCTCATTAATGCGCATCTTTTCAAAAAAAGTTTCCTGAATAGGACTTAATTCTGCAGGACCTGTAATCTCTTCTTGATTGATCTTTAAGTTATCAATGGTCTTTACCTTTGAATAAATCTTTCCAATAATCTTATTTTCCAAGATATCTTTTACTGAAAGTTCATATTTTCTTTCACGAAGTTTAGAGATAATTTGAATAGCCTTGATAGAATCTCCACCGAGCTCAAAGAAGTTATCTTCCATTGAAACACTTTTATTCCCTAATACCTCGGAAAACGATAAAAGTATTTGATCAGTTTCTTCAGTTTTAGATTCATAATTATGACTGTTTATAAAATCTTCAATTAGTTTTCTCTTATCTAGTTTACCCCCTGCTGTTAGCGGGAAGCTTTCCACTTTAGCAATTTCATTCGGAATCATATAGCAAGGAAGATTCTTTTTTAATAAGTCTTTGATTTCATTAGTGGATTCCACTCTACTACCGTGATAAAAAGCAATGAAAAGTGGGGAATCATTAGATTGATCATAAATAACTGCAGCATCATTAATTCCTTCTAGCTCACGAATTCTCGCTTCTACTTCTGCTAATTCAATTCTATATCCATTAATTTTAACTTGTTCATCTGCTCTTCCCAAAAGATTTATTATTCCATCGTGCTTCCAATATCCAACATCTCCAGTTTTGTAGAGACGCTGATCTGAAATATGAGGAATAATAATATATCGTTCGTTAGTTAAGTTCGGCTTATTTAAATAACCCCGTGCAACTCCTGCCCCACCGACATATAACTCTCCTTCCTCATCAATAGCACATAGGTTATTCTCTTTAAGGATATAAATTTCACCATTTTTAATAGGACTTCCAATTGTAACCTCTTCTAAGGAGAATTGATTGTTATAAAAGTACCCACTTGCAACTACTGTACCCTCAGTAGGTCCGTAGAGATTTGCTATATCTTTTACTTTATTGGGACACAGCTTACTAAACTTAACAATTAAATCACTAGGTAAGGGCTCTGCTCCAAGGTAAATCTTCTCAAATTTGAATAGTTCATCAGTCTTATTAAAGGTTTCTGCATAATCTACTACTGCCTTGAATAAACTTGGGATCATAAAAGCCTGAGCATTAACTAGATTATCTAAAATTTCTACAGGATTAACTTTCTGATTATTATCTAATATACGTACTTGACCTCCCGCTGCAAGGCAAGGGAAGATTTCAATTACTGATGCATCAAAGATAAAGGAAGAGCTCTGTAACATCTTAGTTTTGCTATTCATATTACCAATATCAATCATCCAGTTGACCAAATTCACAAGGTTTCTATGCTCTACCATTACCCCTTTAGGATTTCCAGTAGTACCTGAAGTGTAAATGACATAGCATAAGTCTGATATCTCTGGTTTTTCATTTAAGTTATATCTGGACTTTAAAAGTGCTGAGTCCACTTCAATATATTTAATTGACTCAAAGCTTTTTTTGTCGTTGGATTTCCGAAGGCTTGAGTCTACTAATATGGTTCGTAGGCCACTATCTTCAATCATATATAGCAATCTCTCATAAGGCTGGTTAGGATCCAGCGGCAAGTATGAGCCACCGGATTTCAAAACCCCTAAAATAGAAATAAGAGTTTCAATAGAACGATTCATCATTATTCCTATAATATCGTTACCTTTAACACCGCTCTCCTTCAATATGCGGGCAACACTATTTGCTTTTCCGTTTAATTCCGAATAAGTTATGTGATGATCCTTATAAGACACAGCGATACCCTTTGGATTCTTTTTAACGGTTGATTCAAAGTATTCTACAAAGCTACCAGTAAAGTTATAGTTAAATTTAGTATTATTGAAATCCATTTGTGTTTTTGTATTTTCGTTATTATATTTGCCTGATTGTTGCTCTTTTTTATTCTCCTTAATGCTCATCACTGTTTCCCCCAAATTTTCTTTTCACTATGTCATTTTTTATTGGTTTTCTTAGCTTAATGCTTTTTGTGAGTGAGAAGATTCCTCTAATTCATTTAGAGCTGTTTGTATTTCCACTTCAATGTCTTGTTTACAGCCCTTGAATACTGGATAAGTAACAATAAGTTGATTATCTACGTCATTAATAAAGATTTCAGTTGATGTGAAATCCTCGTTCTGACCTGATAACCACTTTTGTAACTCCTCAGGAGAGACATTGTATGCCCCTTGATAGTTAACAATGAGAACTTTAGAAAATAGCTCCTCAATATCTTGTGCTCTATCAAATAGAATTTCTGAAAAGTTTACTGCTTTTTCTTTCTTTAAGGATTGGAAGTACTCAATTCTTTTCTTCAGTAAACCATCTTTAGAAAAGTCGATAGCGGCAGGGATTAAATCTAAGAAACATCCTAGGGTTTCCGCGTAATTCCCATTCATATGATTTCTTTCATCTTGAACAACTAGTACAGGATAAGTTTCATTTTCCATAGTCGTAAGACCGTTATGCTGAGCTATAGACTGAAGGATACACTCAATAATTTCCCAAGGGTTGTCCCTATATCTTTTAAGAGTATTAGGCCCTAATCTAAAAAGTTTATTTACATTGAATTGCAGGGTTTTATCACTGTTGTTATTGAGAATGTCATAAATTAGCGCTTTTTCATTTAATATTTCTCTAACGAGTTCACTATTGTCACCTAAGTTATGAATTGTGTCCTGTACTTCTTCTACATAGGAGACGTAAGATGTATTCTCGGAGATGTTGTAAGAAAAACCCTCTATTTTATTTCTGAGCTTTTCTTCGAATATTTGTGAGCTAGCCTTATCCCATACACAATGATCAATAATTAAATTGATTTGGTATCTTGATTCGGTTAATTGGCTTACAAATATATGAGACAAAGGGTTATTAATACCTGGATAATATTCTTTTAGAGTAATGTAGTCATCAATATTATTGGAGATGCTATCTCCTCCGATTCTATTCCTCATATCAAGGAAAGGAATAAACCAAGAATCGATAAATTGGTGTTCATTAATCTGTTTTTCTCCATTGGAGAAAGAATATGAACTTCTTAATGCGCTATGTTCTTCAATTATTTCTAATATGGCTGCCCTAACAATTGATGAAGCTCCTTCAAACGATATTGATAGTTGTCCACTGATAATCCCCGCGCTTGTTGAGCAATAAAATTCCTGAATTTTTGTCGGAGAGTATGTTCTTACTAAAGGTCCTTTATAGTTATCAGTTTGTTTTTCAATGAAATCAGAGTAATTAATGGCTTTATTATCTAATTGGTTATAAGCCAACAGTAATTTCAATTCATCTACTGTCTTACAACCTTGTGTATGTTCATATTTATCGAGCGGCACAATAAAATCGATAAATGAATTCCTAACTTTCAAGTTCTCAATGAGACCTGCTATATTTTCATATAGAGGTTTTGTAAGGTTCTCAACGTACAGGATTGTAAATATTTCACCATCTATCTTAAGCTCTTCAATTAGAGATGCTTTATTGTAGCTATCCAAAATAACTTGATTGATATCTGCTTTTGTATGATTCTTATCTTGAGTAACATAATCAATAAAGCTAGAAATAGCCTGTACATTTTTGTATTTTAAAATAGCTCTTACATTTATTTCATATCCTAAGCTATTCAATTTGGAAATTACTCTTATTGCTTTAATAGAATCTCCACCGATATCAAGGAAATTATCATCTGTGCTTATATCATCTTTCAAAAGAACTTCCTGGAAAGCACGGTATACGACTTCCTCTGTTTTAGATTTAGGATATAAATTTACACGTTCTTTATTTAGGATTGGCTTTGGTAAGTTTCTTTTATCGATCTTTCCGTTTAGAGTCTTCGGTATCTCGTTAATTTGAACAAGATGTGCTGGTACCATATAATCATTCAGTTTTCTAAACAAGAAATCTTGAAGATCAGTAGGATTAATCGCCTTCCTTGCAGTAAAATAAGCTACAATTTGTTCCGCTGTATTATTTTCATCTACAATAACCACAGCATCTATAACATCTTCAAATTGACGGATACAGCTCTCTATCTCAAATAATTCTATTCTGAAGCCACGTACTTTCACTTGTTCATCAATTCTTCCTAATAACTCAATGTCTCCATCTGTATTCCACTTTGCTAAATCACCGGTTTGATATAATACCTCCCCTTTGCAATATGGATGCTCAATGAACTTCTCTTTTGTTAATTTTTCATTATTTAAATAGCCTGCAGCAACTCCACGACCGCCAACAAAAAGTTCACCAATCATTCCAATGCCCACTAATTGCTTCTGGTTCATAATCAAAGCGGTGGTATTTTTTATAGGTTTTCCTACTAAAATTTTTGAGTCGTTGTAGTTTTCCTTAAATTCATATGAGGTACTACATACTGTTGCTTCAGTCGGACCATAACAATTCCGAATGATAGGTTTGTTTTCAATTTCTTTTGAGGTTTCGAAAAATTCAGAAACGACATCCAGTGTTAGTGCTTCGCCCGCTAAAGAAATGGACTTTAAGGAATGTAATTTATCTAGTACTCCATTGCACTTGGCATAATCTAACAATTCCCGATACATTGAAGGAACCATAACTATATGTGCATTATTAAAGCAACTAACCATTTCATATGGATCAGCTTTTTGATTGTCTGATAAAATGAGTAGTTTACTTCCCCCTAGAAGCGCTGGGAATATTTCGTACACTGATCCATCAAAGATGAAAGAAAAGTTTTGTACGACTATACTATTCTCATCAAGGCTTAGATGAGATATTAACCAATTGGATAGGTTTATAACATTTCGGTGTTCAATTGATACACCTTTTGGATTACCTGTTGTTCCACTTGTATATATGACATAAGCCAAATTAGTTGGATATATAACATTTGATAAGTTTTCTTCGAGGTATCCGATGTTATCACTCATCATTACAAATGGAATGTTATTCAAGTTTCCAATTACCTCTTCGCTATTGGGTCCAACAACGATTAATCTAGCCTTGGAGTCATTGATCATATAGTTGATTCTATCGATTGGCTGTTTTCTATCGATTGGCAAATATGCGGCACCAGCTTTAAGAATGGCATAAATGGCTACAATCATTTCGCAAGTTCTATCTGATATCAGGCCAACAACATCATTAGCTTTAATGCCCTTATCTTTTAGTTGTTTGGCTAGGTAGTTGGAGCGTGAATTTAACTCCTTATAGCTTAAAGTTTCTCCTTCGTATTCAACCGCAATATGATTAGGAAATTCACTTACAACTTTCTCTAACCTTTCAACTATCGTTTCCTCTTCTGGTGTATCATCCATTTCTTCATTGAAACTGTTTAATATTATGTCTTTCTCAATATCGCTTACAACGTTTAATTCAGAAATAGATTTTTCTGGTGTATCAATTACGCTAAGAAGTAAGTTTTTGAAATGATTTAATACTCTAGAAATCTCACCATAATTGTATTTATTCGTCTGATACATTAAGTTTAAGGAAAGTTGTTTTTCAATTATGATACTTAGGGCTAAATCAAAATTAGTTTGCTCACTTGCTTCTTCCATCTGCAGCTCAGCTGGTTCCGAACCTTCTTCTACAAAATAATTCTCAAAGGCTAAAATAGTTTGGATCATTCCTGCTCCTAAATTTGTTTCATTTTGAATGTCTGTTAATGACATATGATCAAATTGCCCGCTATTTAGTGCCTGATTCTGAACATCTTGTAGTAAATCCGTAAACTTTTGGTTTGGCTGACTTTTAATACGTACTGGAATCGTATTTATAAACAACCCTACTATTTGCTCGATACCCGGAATTTCTGCGTTTCTTCCAGAAACCACTTTACCGAAAATGGAGTCTGAAACATTGTTATATTTTTGAAGAAGAATCCCCCATAATGCTTCAATAATGGTGTTTACTGTTACATTGTAGTCTTTGCTTATCTTAACTAATTTTTGTGTCTCATTTTCGTTTAGTGATAATTCATAGGACTTGACCTCTTCACTTCCGTTTTCCGGCTTACCTTCTTCTATAATAGAGGTCTTTTCTTCTAAACCATCTAATAAATTTCTCCAGTACTTTGCGCTACTTTTTCTCTTATTAATTAAATCAACATAATCAGAAAAGCTGGCTTTAGGTTTAGAAAATTCATTAACCTTAAGATTGTTAACAATTGCTTCATAATATTTGAGTAAGTCGCGCACAAGTATAGGTAAACTCCAACCATCCATAATAATGTGGTGTGCCGACATAATCACTCTATAATCTGTTTCCTCCATCTTCACTATAGTGAAACGAAGTAAACTATCCTCTTCTAAGTCAAACCCTCTGTTTCTATCTTTAATTTTAGTATCGTAAAAAACATTTGTTTTATCTTTGTGCTCTGTCAAATCTAGAACATTCAATTCCACATCACGCTGTTCAGATATAACTTGTCGTGGAACACTCACCTTTTTATAGATAACACTTGTTTTTAAAATTTTGTGTTTATTTGTTATTAAGCTTAAACTCTCTATTAGAGCATTTAAATTTAATTTTTCATGCCAAGTAAAGACATTTTGCAAGAAATAATTCGAGGATTCTCCATCCTCCATCTTGTGAAATAACATACCTTGCTGCATAGGTGTTAGCGGATAAATCATCTCTAAATTTTCTCGTTTTCTACTTAATTGACTCACGCAGTATTCAAAGTCAGCAACTCCCCATTCTATTTCATTAAAATCTGAAGCAGTATGTTCGCTAACTTTCTTTAGTAAGCAATGTGACACGACCTTATTTAATTGTTCTTGCCAGTTATGTTCTAATTTCTCAATGAAAGTTGTTGATATAACTTCTGAGTTATAAGAAGTAGTGATTTCTAAGTGCCCATTAATTACTTCGCAGTTTATACTAATAGGTGTTCCAAACCTATTTTTAGAATCAATTTGTTTACCTGAACTTATATCAACAGGATAGAAATAATCACTGTTTGCTATGGCTGTTTGTTCTCCAAAATAATTTAAAGTAATAAACGGCTGTAAATTCTTTTCGTTTATAAAGTTTAATTTTTTTGCTATTCCATATCCTATCCCGTGATTAGGAACTCGTCTCAACGCCTCTTTTGTTCGAATAATATCAAGTCGAATATCATCTCCTACGTTACTTAAGACAACGGGATACATAGTAGTAAACCAACCGACTGTACGATCTATTGAAAAACCATCTAAAATCTCCGCTCTTCCGTGGCTTTCCATATTCAAGCTTACAGTATTATGGCCATTGATTTTCTGCATCGTTCGGAATAAAGATGCAAACAACAGATCTTTGACATCTAAGTTATAGGCTTGTATGGCCTTTTTAGTTAAATTTGCTGTTAACTCTCTTCCGATTTTCAGTTCACTTTCTTTGATCCCTGTACCTTCTGAGTTCCTCGCCTCTTTAGATAAGGAATGGTTAGAATCAACCTCTGTCTGTACCTGTTTCCAATAATCCAATTCTCTTTTTCTCTCTTCGGATTGGAAATAAGTTTCTATGCCCATACTCCATCTCTTATATGACAAAGTTTTTTGGGGAAGTTTAACGTCTGAACCTTTTAAATATCCTTCGTACAGGGTGTTTAAATCCTCTAAAATAATTTTCCAAGAGATATTATCTACAAGTAAGTGATGAATACATAGCAATGCTCCGTTGAATTTTAAAGAATTTATTAGAGCGCATTTGATTAACGGACCGCTCTCAATGTCTAGAGAAGTCTGCAAGTCATTTCCTATAGCTTCAATTTCGTCCAAGCTTGATTGTTGTAGAACTCGCTCAGATAATAGAAATAAATTTTCAGCCGTTTCAGGGCGAACAAATTGTTTACCATTTACATAATGGGCTCTTAATTGATCGTGATGCATTACTAACGCTTTTAAAGCCCTAGTAAACACCGAAACATCAATTTCATTTTTACTCTCCAAAACAATACTTTGGTTAAAATGATTAGGGTTTTCTAAATTAGAATTGAAGAATTCACATTGGATTGGTGTAAAAGGTAATTGACCAATCACTGCTTCATCTAATGATTGAATATCCCCTAGTTTTTTTAGAGTCAGCGCAATTCTTTTAATTGTTTTGTTCTGCATAATGCTTTTAACTGTTGCGCTGTATCCTCTCTCTCTCAATTTGGAGACAATCCTAATAGCCTTAATTGAATCTCCACCTAGTTCAAAGAAACTAGTGTCAATGCCCACTGGTTCAACTCCTAGAATCTCTGAGAAGACCTCGCATAAAACCGTTTCTATAGGATTAGTCGGCTTTTCATAATTAGAGAATTTGTTGACACTAAGTTGACCTAGATACTTTTTATTTATTTTTCCATTTGAAAGTAGCGGTAAGTCATCTAATTTAATAATGAATTCTGGCACCATATATTCAGGTAATTTCTTTAAGAGTACATCTTTAATTACTGAATTTTTTATGGGAGCGTCACTTGTAAAGTATGCTACTAAAAAGTCATTATTGGGATCTTCTTTCCTAACCACTACTGCTTCATTTATATCTGTTATATCTTTTAAAGCAGTTTCTATCTCTTGCAACTCTACTCTAAATCCTCTTATCTTTACTTGTTCATCCACTCGACCGACTAATTCAATTTCATCAAATTGATTAATATAGCCAATGTCGCCGGTTCTATAGATTAATTCATTATCTAGAGCTGAGCAGCGTACAAATGAAGCTTCTGTTAATTTCTTGTTATTTAAATATCCCTTTGAAACCCCAAGTCCACCTACACAAATTTCTCCTAAAACACCTTTTGCACAAAGCTCACTTTGATTTAAAATATAAATTTTGTAGTTGGAGACTGGTTTGCCAATTGGTATATTATCTAAATTTGTATCTTCTCTTAACTGATACGAAGTTGACGTAACAGTAGCTTCTGTTGGTCCATAAAAATTACAGATCTTTGATAACTTACTCCCTTTTATTGATTGATATCTCCTGATAAGATCACCTGAAATCTTTTCTGCTGCAAGGTTTAATCTTTCAAAAGAGTTTAAGGTTTCTTCCATCTTGTTATCAATTGCATATTCCATTAAAGCTCTGAACATTGACGGTAAGAAACTAATGTGTGCACCTGGTAACAATTTTAGGATTTCTTCAGGTTCTTTTTTCTTTTCAGGATGTATTAATAAGAGCTTTGCACCGGAAAGTAAAGTTGAAAAGATTTCCAATGCTGATCCATCAAAGATAAATGCGGTATTTTGAATATACTTTGACTGATTTGTTAACTCTGCTTCTGTTATATGCCAGTAAACTTGATTAATAATATTTTTATGAGTTATCATTACTCCCTTAGGATTACCGGTCGAACCGGAAGTGTAGATAACGTATGCTAGATCTTCTTCGGATATATTCTGCTTCACAGAAAAGCTACTTCTACCGTCTAATTCATCTAAGTGAATGATTTTTTTGTCACTTAAATCAAGTATTTGCGATTTGAAATGGTCTACTATTAAAGCGTTCATATTGCTATCGCTTATAATATAAGACAAACGTTCTTTTGGTGTATTTGGATCTAGTGGTAGGTAAGCTGCTCCAGTTTTTAGAACGCCGAGAACCGCAGCCATTGTATCAATAGAAGAATTGGCTATTATGCCGACAATCGAACCGCTGTAAACTCCTTTTTGGGATAACTCTAAGCTAATATAATTTGCTCTTTCATTTAGTTCTGAATAAGTTAAACTTTCACCTTCAAATTCAATCGCTATCTGACTCTCATTTGTGCTAACAGTCTCTTCAAATATGTCAATTAACGATTTATTTGTAGGAAATTTATCTTCTTTTTTATTTAAGCCCCTTTTTAAATCTGTCTTCTCTTTTTCTGACATATAATCAAGTTTAGAAACAGAACATTCAGGGTTCTGTAATATATTAGTGAGCAAAATTTCAAAATGATCGGCCATACGCATAATTGTAGCTTCTGTGAATATATCTGTACTGTATTCCCAGTACAAATCATAGGATTCTTCACCTTTATCAATCATTAATGTAAGATCGAATTTAGCCGTTTTGTGACAATGACTAATACCTGATAACTCTGCTTTACCTAGCTTCAAATCTGATTTAGCACCATTCTGCAGACCAAACATCACATCAAAAATTGGATTTCTAGATGTATTTCTTTCAACGTTAAGTTCTTTAACTAATTCGTCGAAAGGATAATCTTGATTTTCGTATCCTTTTAAACATTTAGCTTTGAGGAACTCTAAGAATTCTAGAAAAGAATGTTCTGGTCTCACTTCACCTTTAATTGCCAGGGTATTAACAAACATCCCTAACATATTATGAGTATCTGGGTGCGTTCTGCCTGCAATAGGGGTACCCAGAATTATTTCTTCTTGATGAGAATACTTTTGTAGTAACGTCATAAACGCAGACATAAATAACATATATTCCGTAGTCTTCGTTTTTTTACAAAGATCCTCGATGAGCACAGTATGTGCTTTTTTCATTTCCCTATTGAAACTATTTCCTTTGTTACTTCTCCAAGCTGGGCGCTGAAAATCAGTCCTTAATTCTAAAGGAGTTATTCCATTCTTAAATTCACTTAGCCAGTATTGTTTTTGTGGGTCTATATTTCTCTTATTTTCCCACGCACTATAGTTTTTGTATTGAGCTTTTAGCGGTGGTAGGGGAAAATCATTATATAACTTTCCCAATTCATCAAAAATCAGAGCTAGGGACTCTCCGTCACAAATAATATGGTGAACGTCAATTAGCAAGTAATTGTCATCGCTCGTTAAATTCTTTACTACTCTCATTCTCATCAGGGGCGCCTTCTTTAAATTGAAAGGTTGTACAAACCCTTCTAAAATTTCTCTCTCCTCTACTCCCTGTACCTCTTCATAAACTACTTTCGCTTCTACCTCTTCTTCTACTACTTGAATGAAATTATTTTTTGAGTGCATAAAATGTGTTCTTAGTAACTCGTGCCGTTCGCATAACTTCCTAAATGCTCTTTCCAAAGTGTTTAAATTTATTTGACCTTCAACTTTTAGTAAAGTAGGAACATTATAAGAAGTACTGCTTTCTTGCAAGACTTCTAATGCATAAATGCGTTTCTGGGCCGAACTCATTCTGTATTTGTGGCTCAAACTCTACACCTCTTTTAACCGTAGTTTCTATTAGATTAGTTCTTCTACTTCTTCGTCTTCTAAACTCCCCCAACTCTTTTGGTAATTTTCACTCATCTCTTTATATCCAATTAGTTTACTAATCTCTCTAACTGTTCGAGCTTCAAAAATTTCTGTCACTTTCAATTGAATGCCAGTTCTCTGCTCAATCATTGTAATGAATTGAACAGCTTTTAATGAGTGTCCACCTACCTCGAAAAAGTCATCATCTAGACCGATGAAGGTTCCTCCAAGAATATCTTGGAATACTGATAATACGGTTTTTTCCGTATCGTTTGTTGGTTCATTTGTTTGATTAAGTGATATTACTTCTGGCATTTCTAACTTTCCAAAGTGAATTTTTCCGTTTGACTTCATTGGAAGAGACGTAACAACACTAATATGTGTAGGAACCATATAACTTGGGAGCTTAGCCTTTAACTCTTGATAAATTTCTTCTTTTGTTACAGTGTCACTCTGTACATAAAGACAAATAATTTTTTCCTCATCTCTTGTTTTCACAGTTACTGCTACGTCAAATACATCAATATTATCCCTTACATTAGCTTCTATCTCGCTTAGTTCAATTCGATAACCCCTTAATTTAATTTGATTATCAATGCGTCCTAAGTACGTTATAGTTCCATCAGGCATCCATTTTCCAATGTCTCCTGTGCGGTAAAGTTTCCCTCCACCAAATGGATTAGGTACAAACTTTTCATTTGTTAATGATTCTCGATTTAAATAACCAGCTGTTATGCCCTTTCCTGCTACGCAAATCTCTCCAGGAGAGTTGATGCCACAAAGTTGATTATCATCAGAGAGAATGTAGACTTGTACATTCGAAATTGGTTTTCCAATCGATACGTTATTTAATTGCTCTCCGCTAATTTTAAAGTATGTGCAACACACAGTTGCCTCAGTTGGACCATACGTATTGTATACACTAGCATTCTGGATTAAGTTATCATAATAAATAGGTTTGATTTCCTCTCCCCCACTAATGTATGTTTTTACAGATTTAGTCCTATTCAGCTTATTAATTTCACTTAATGCTAGCGGTGAGCAGCTGATAATATTTACTTCTTTTTGGTTGATATAATCACATAATTCCTCGAAGTCAATCCCATAGAACTTTGGATAAATGCATAATGTGCCCCCAAATGATAAAGTTGGGAAGACCTCTTCGATGAACATATCGAAAGTATAGGTTGCTTGTTGTAGGAATCTAGTGTTTTCATCTACGGAAAACTCTTCTCTAAATGAATATACATATGCAAGAATATTGCTGTTTTTCAACGTAACCCCTTTAGGTTTACCTGTGGTTCCAGACGTATAAATTATGCAAAACAGATCTTCAGGATAGTACATACGTTGAAATTCCAAATTTGTATTACCTTCCTGAGGGTTAAATATCATTGTTTCCACTTTTAGTGAAATTAGATTTTCACCCCTATATTCTTCATCATCTTCGTTAGACAGTAATACATTTGCCCCGCAATCCTTAAGTATTAAGTCAATGCGCTCTTTCGGATAATTCGGATCTAAAGGTACATAAGCTGCCCCAGTTTTGAGAATGCCAATTATTGAAATAATCATTTCAGGAGAGTTTTGTAATTTTAGAGCTATGACACTATCTCGATTTATTCCTCCCTGATAAAGGTGATTAGCAATGAGATTAGACTTTTCGTTTAGTTCTTTATAAGTCAGTTTAATATCGCTATATACCACGGCTTCCTTTTCAGGGTTCAGGTTTGCATTCTCTTCGATTAGATCAATAATTGATTTATTTGCATCAAAATTTAAAGCAGTCTTATTAAAGTTCTCTAGGATGTTCTCTCTTTCATATTCAGAAATAAGTTGAAGATCTCTGAATTGAATATCTGGATTATGAACAATTTGTTTTAATATATTTTCAAGCCTTTCCATCATATTTCCGACTTCTATTTCCTGATATTTGTTCTTATTGAATAAAAGATCAAAAGTTAAGGTTTCACCTGCTTCTACTGATAAAGTAAGATCATAATTGGTTTCTTCCCTTACAGTATCTAGAACAGGAACTAACCCTGTACTACTTTGATTTGTATTGTCAGCTATATAATAGTTCTCGAAGATCAGTAGGGTCTGAATTAATTCTGGCCCTAATTCTGTTAGACTTTGGATATCCGCCAAAGAACTATACCCATTTTCCATAGAATCTATTGCCTGATTCTGTAGTTTGCTTAACACCTCTCTAACTAAATCTGTTGGCTCATTACATACACGGACAGGAATTGTATTAATAAATAACCCTATAACTTCTTCGACATTTTTGACTATACTATCTCGCCCAGATACGACCTTCCCAAACACAACATCGCTCGATAGATTATAGCTTTGAAGTAACATTCCCCAAGCTAATTCAATTACGGTGTTGAGGGTACTATTATTTTTACGTGCATATTCTTGAATAGAACTGAAAAGATTTACTGGTAAAGAATACAGTGTTCGATTAATAGTTTTTTCTTGCTTTCTAGACTCAAATGCAGGCTTAATATCATTTGCTCCGTCAAAATCATTTAGCAAGTCTCTCCAGTAATTAATTACTTCTTCGTCATCCTTATTTCGGATGATACGAACATAGTCTTCATAAGTCCCTTGTGTTTTAGTTGTAATATCTTCTTTAGATAGCTCCTTGTAATTGGTTAATCTCTCATATATATCAAATAAATCATTCATTAATATAGACATACACCAACCATCCATAATAATATGATGGAATGTCATTATTAATTTGAACGATTCTTCTGCTTGTTTTACAAATGTAAATCTAATCAAACGTTCTTTTTCAAGATTAAATCCACGCTGTAAATCATCTTTTGCTATGGATTTAATTAAAAGTTCTACATCGTCATTACTTGAAATGTCTATATATTTAAGATCAATTTCTTTGTTTTCAACTATTACTTGTCGAGGCTCGCTTAATTGTGATCTGAAAATATTAGTCTTTAAAACCTCGTGTTTTTCACTTAATAATTGAAGTGCTTGTTTAAAGGGTTCTATTTCAATTGGCTTGTCTGTGTTAAAGATTCCTTGTACAACATAACTTTCATTGCTTTCATCTTGTAATGTATGAAACAGTATTCCCTCTTGCATCGGTGTTAATGGATATATACGCTTTATTACTCCATTATCACTTTCTACTTTATCCTTAATAGCATTGAATTCATTTAAGGATAAATCTAACTCTCCAAAATCGGAAGGAGTTGTAATAATATTCGCTTGCACTCCACAATGCTTAACGATGTTTTGAACCTCTTTTTCGAATTTATCTATTAGAGATTCAATGAACTCTGTTGTAAAACGTGAAATGTCATATGATACAGAGAAATGTAGTTCGCCATCCACAATAATGCCATCCATTGAGATTGGCGTTCCAAATATATTTTCTAAAGAGATTGGGTTAGCGCATTTAAGTTCACTAACAATAAAACTCTCTTCATCTTGATGTTTTTGTTGTTCTCCTAAATAATTAAAAGTGATGTCTGATGTACTTTCTTTGAATAGATGCTCTTTATAATTATTTTTTAAAATTTGATAACCTATCCCACGATTCGGAACACGTTTTAGCGTCTCTTTAACATTTATAATATCTTGTTCAATGTCTTTTCCAATATCGTTGACAACCACAGGATAGATATTTGTGAACCACCCTACCGTCCTTTCAATCCTTAGAGTTGATAGAGGATTTTCCCTTCCGTGTGTTTCGAGATGGACTGCTGCCGTATTATTACTGTTAATTTTCGCTATTGATCTAAACAAAGCAGCCAGTAGTAAGTCTTTTACTTCCAATCCATATGGTTTAACAGATTTATAAATTAAGTTAGAAGTAACTTCTTTAGAAAAACATAAATCTATTTGATGAAGGAAGGTAGACTGGTGTTTTGGAAAACTTGGCTCAAACAGACTTTTACTTAGTTCAAGTTCAACCTTTTTCCAATACGCTAACTCTCTTTTCACACTATACTTCGTTGCCAATCTGTCTTGCTCTTCTACCCATTTTTTATAGGAATCGCTCCTACTTGGAAGGTTTTTTTCCTTTCCTTTTGACAATGAGTTATAAATATCATTTAAATCATCAATGATAATTTGCCAAGAAACACTATCCACTACTAAATGGTGGATTGTTATAAATAAATAATCCTTTTCCTTGATCATAAAGTGTCCTACTTTGACTAGAGGTCCACTGGTTAAGTTAATTGAACTTGTAATTTCTAATGTTTTATCCAAAAATAATTTCTTAAATTCATCCTTGGATTGTATTGCTGAGAAATCCTGCTCAATAAATTCATATAAACTATGGTTATCTGATGACTTAATGACCTGATGTCTGTTATCAAAGGTTGCTCGTAACATATCGTGATGCTGAACGATTTTAGAAAGAGCCGTCTTTAATATTACCGAGTTAATACTTTTCTTAGATTCTAAAACTACCGATTGATTGAAGTAATTTGGATTAGGTAAATTGCTTTTCATAAATTCATTTTGAATTAGAGAAAGTTTCACCTCACCTGTTAACTCCTTTTGTTGATTACATCCACTATTTAGAACTTTAATATTATCGATAATATTCTCTATTGCTTTACGCTCCATAATCTCTCTAAGCGTTAAAAAGTACCCTTCTTCTCTTAGTTTCGCTATAATTCTGATCCCCTTAATAGAATCTCCACCTAAGTCAAAGAAATTATCTCTCATTCCCACTCTAGTTCCAAGTACTTTTGAGAAGACATTTACTACTGCTGTTTCAAAGTCGTTACGAGGTGCTACATAATTTACATGGGATTGAAGAATCGGATCAGGAAGTTTACCTTTGTTCACTTTCCCATTGCTTGTTAAAGGTATATTTTCAACATTAATAATGAACGTTGGAATCATATAGTCAGGAACAAAATTCCCTAACATATCTTTAATCTCTTTTTCTGAGGAGTTGTTCCCTACTAAATAAGCACAAAGATAGTCTCCAACATTTAAGTTCTTAATGAGTACACTTACATCGCTAATATTTAACTCATTCTTCAGAACCCTTTCTATTTCTTCCAGATTAATTCTGAATCCCTTGAGCTTAGTTTGATCATCCATTCTTCCGCAATAAACTAAATTACCATCGGAACATTTATAAACAAGATCTCCTGTAGCATACATTTTAGCCCCTGGAATGAATGGGTTTTCAATAAATTTCTTGCTAGTAAGTTCTTGATTATTAACATATCCATAAGCCAGACATTCTCCAGAAATATATAACTCTCCGATCACTCCATATGGTTGATGTTTTAATTCAGAGTTTAAAACATACAACTGAGTGTTATTTATTGCACGACCAATAGGAACTAACATATCGTCAGTATTTATATTGTATTTGTGAGTAGCGCATCCAATGGTAGCTTCAGTTGGGCCATACTCATTAATAATAGAAATAGGATGTTTTACTTTTAGTGTTATTTCTTTGCAAGTTTGTACAGTTAACTCTTCTCCACCTACAATTAAAGTATGGAAAATTGCATTTTCTATATCTAACTGATTAACCATCTTCAAATGAGAAGGAGTTAATTTTAAAATGGTAACTTTATTTTCCTTAACTAAGTCTATTAATGCTGTAGCGTAATCTTTTGAAGGATAGATATGCATAGTTAAGCCTGATACTAACGGTAAAAAAATGGAAGTTATGGTCAAATCAAAAGAAAGTGGTGAATAGAACCCGAATGTATCTTCTTCAGAAATAATATACTTTTGTTTTCCCCAGTCTAAATAATTCAATAAGCTATTTTCCTTAATCGCTACCCCTTTCGGTCTTCCAGTAGAACCGGAAGTGTAGATGACATACGTCAACATATGTTCGTCTCTTTGGATATTGATTTCTTTATTGGGCAATTTAGAAAAATCAATTTCCTTATAGCGAAGAATATCGCCATGTAAGGAACTAAAATTAAATTCTTCTAAATTAGAAATTAATAGACTAGCATTACTATTTTCTAAGATGTAATTGATTCTATCTTTTGGAAGGTTAGGCTCAATTGGCAAAAAGGCTGCGCCAGCTTTTAGAACTCCGAGGATTGTGACGATAGTTTCAAAAGATCTATCAAACAGCAAGGCGACTACCGATTTAGGCTTAAGTCTTTGCTGTACAAGGTGCAATGCCAATTTATTAGAGGCATGGTCTAATTCTATGAACGTCATTGAACGATTGCCCATTCTTAGAGCTCTTTTATTCGGTTTAATCCGAACATTGTGATTGAATGTATCCAATACTGATCTTTTCAATTTCATTCGTGGTGTTTTTCGAAAACCATCAATTAGCAATGAATACTCTGTTTCATTCAGCATACTGATAGTTTCCAAATGTCGGGAAGGGGTTGATATTACATTTCTTAAAAATTCGTTAAACAATTTATCTATATACTCAACAGTTTGCTTTTTAAACAGCTCCGAACAATACTCCCAATTGAATTCATAACCTGATTCAGTTGCATCAATTGTTAAAGTTAAATCAAATTTAGAAACGGGATAATCGATGTCCTTGATTTCATTAAGTTCTTTTCCATCTAAAATATATTTTTTATCTTCAACATTCTGGAAAACGAACATGATGTCAAACAGCGGATTTCTGGATACATCTCTTTCTATGTCTAATTTTTCAATTAACTCTTCGAATGGATACTCTTGATGGTCAAAAATCGAATAAACTTTATCCTTCATTGTCGATAACAGGGAAGTGAATGATTGACTTTTATCAATTCTATTATTTACTGCGAGAGTATTAACGAACATCCCAACCATATTATGAGATTGAGGGTGTGTACGATTCGCTACAGGAATTCCCACAGTTATATCATCTTGCGAATTGTATTTGCTTAAAAAAGCCATAAATGCTGATAACAACACCATAAATTCTGTTGTATTATTACTACTGCAAAATGTTTTTACTAACTTACTTAATTCGTTATTTGGAGTTTTATGTATTGTCTTCCCCTTAATACTTTTCCACTTTGGGCGGTTAAAGTCTGTCCTTAAGTCCACAACCGGTGGTAATTCAGAGAATTCCTTTAACCAAAATTCTTCGTGCACTGACATATCCTTAGAGTTTTGCCAAGCGGTAAAATCTTTATATTGAATTTTATTATCTTTGAGTGACCCCCCTTTATATAAAGAAAGTAATTCATCAATAAAAATGTTGACCGAGATTGCATCGCAAATAATATGATGAAAGTCAATCATTAATAATGAACCTTCGTCAGTTTCTTGAACTTTTACACGCATTAGCGGGGCCTTTACTAAATCAAATGGTCGTAAAAATTCTTTAAAAGACTCTTGCATATCCTTAGTTACTTCTAGGTCTACTTCTAGTTTAACAGCCACTTCTTCGTGTACGATTTGGTAGAACTTATCATCCTTATTTGTAAAGGTAGTTCTAAGTAATTCGTGCCTTTTACAGAGCTCATTAAATGCCTCAGTTAGTCTATTGACATCAAACCGTCCAGAAAAATCTAAAACCTTAGGGGTGTTATAAGAAATATCATTTCCTTGTAATTGGTTTATGATATAGAGGCGCTTTTGGTTATTACTCATATAGAATTTTTTTGCCACAATCATTTCTCCTTAAGATTTTAATTTCTCTGCTGCTATTCTTTGCTTAAATTCTTCACTTTAACGTTTTATCAATTATAGTAATCAGGAGAGTATTCAAATTCATCTTTCATGGCTTTACTTACCTGATTCTTTAAATAGCACAATTATAACTTAAGAATTCATTGTATTTTTTTGGTAATTGATTTTGTTAAGTTTATTACAATCCTGCTATACACCTAAAATATTTTTTCCTTTTTAAAATGGACTAGTTTTCCTCTTTTCTGTTATGAGTATGACTATTATATCAGCCCTCTCTTTTTAAGGATACGTTAAATATATCAATCAATTCCATATATGGCAAACATTCGTAACGATTTTACCATATAATATTATATAATTCCATATTTTTCGAAAAACAAATAGAGAGCAAATGCAATAAGCATCTTTTTCAGATGTATTTCTTCTTTAAATTTGAATATATGATTTTGGATTTTCTGATAAATAAGTGAAACAGGGATATGTTCCCTCCACTTTCTGAAATAAGGATTAGGTCATAGTTGCACTGGTTTACCTTCTGTTTTGACAAAAAATAAACAAAGGGGTAGTAAGAGAGTATAAAAATGCGCCACATTAGGGATTTTTTCGAAGATAAATTGAGCGAATATGAAATAACAGGTTATTTTTAAAAACGTTCAGCCAACGTTAAAGCGCAAAATATATCCAGATTTATTCTAGCCTTAAAAAGTTACCGTATGAAGGGATTTATTACGGTACAACGACTCAAGTACACAGCAGCATAACGGCTATCACTTTATGTGATTCATAAGCTTAACCACGAATCGATGGAGACGAAGGACCTATACCTGAAACGAATGATTATTCCAATGGGCGTCTAATGGTTCCATTCGTGAAGGGAGTTTCTCTTTTCCTGGAAATAGCCCATAGTTTTTCCAGATATCACATCCACTTAAAAACAAAAAACGAAGACATCCGCTGTCTTCGTCTTGTGCGCTACCGGTGAGCCGTCTGCCAGTCAAATCCGATGGTGTCATCATTCCACGGGATTCTTTTTTCGTCAGGCTGATCCGGATTGTAGGACATTGTCGTGAAATAAATAATGGTCAGCGGGGTTTCGCCCAGCACTCTGTACCCGTGTGCGACGCCTTTGGGAATGAGAAGGAGCATCGGATTGTCTTCTCCCATGTAGTAGACATCCGTTTCTCCCTTGGTTGCCGACTCTTCGCGAAGGTCATGCAGCACGACCTGGGCGTGGCCCGTCGGGAAAAACCACAGGTCATCCTGTTTCTCATGATAGTGAAACGCTTTAATGACGCCGGGATAGCTTTTGGACCAGGAAGCCTGCCCGAAACGCTCTAAGAGATGTTCATCGTCACGGACGAGTTCTGAGAAAAAACCCCGGTCATCGCTGTGTTTGATCAGCTTTTTAATTTTTACGCCTTCGATCACTTGCACTGTCCCTCCCTTTGTAAATAATCCTGCAGCGCTTCCCGCCAATGCCTCATGCCGAGCCCCTGCCGTTCAATCGACTCAAGGCTCAACACCGAGTAAGCGGGGCGCGGCGTCTCATTTCCGTATTCCTCCGTCGTGACGGGCAGCACGGCGGCGGTTCTGCCGCTTTCTTCAAAAATAGCCTTGGCAAATTCATACCAGCTGCACACTCCGCTGTTTGCGGCGTGGTACAAGCCCGGCGGCCTGTCAAACAGACCGATCACCGTTTCGGCTAAATCCTTTGTGTACGTCGGTGCGCCGACTTGATCGTTAACGACACGAACCTGATCATGTGTATCCGCAAGTTTCAGCATCGTATTGACAAAGTTGTGCCCGCCGCTGCCGTACACCCACGACGTTCTGATAATGGTGTGGTTTTTTCCCGTTAACCGGATCAGTTCTTCGCCGAGTTTTTTGCTTTTTCCGTAAATCGTGCCCGGATCTGCGGGATCATCGGTCTGGTATGGCCGTGTTCCTTTGCCGCTGAAGACGTAATCGGTGCTGATGTGAATGAATTTCGCGCCGGTGTTTTCAGCCTCAAGCGCGGCATAATAAGCGCCGATTCCGTTTATTAAATACGCTTTGTCGAGCTCCGTTTCACATTTGTCAACGGAGGTGTATGCCGCCGTATTGACGACGATATCCGGCTTGTAATGGCTGAACGAGTGCCGCACCGAACGCTGGTCGGATATGTTCATCATCGCTTTTGTCAAGGCGATCACTTCATACCCTTCCCGCTTCAGCTGGCGGCATAACTCCCGCCCCAGCTGACCGGCCGCTCCGGTTACTAATACCTTCGTCAATCGGATCCCCTTCTTTCCGATTAGTCTTGGCTGTCTGTATACCAGCGAATGGTTCTTCTCATTCCTTCTTCAAATGTGACGTCCTGCCGCCATCCCAGCTCATTTTTCAGCTTTGAAGCATTGATGGCGTAACGGCGGTCATGCCCTTTTCTGTCTTCGACATGAGCAAACCGTTCCTCGACACCGAGCTCCTTCATGATAAATGACGCAAGCTCTTTATTCGTCCGTTCATTTCCTCCGCCGATATTGTAAATTTCGCCGAGTGTTCCTTTTTCCAGCACGAGCTTAATGGCGCGGCAATGATCTTCGGCAAACAGCCAGTCTCTGATCTGCATCCCGTCGCCGTACAGCGGAACCGGCGTGCCGTTTACAGCATGCCTGATAATGGTCGGAATCATTTTCTCGTGGTGCTGGTACGGCCCGTAATTGTTGCTGCATCTCGTAATGATGGCAGGAAGCTTATGGGTTTTCACATAAGACATGACAAGCAGGTCTGAGCTTGCCTTGCTGGCGGAATACGGATTGTTCGGAGAAAGCGGCGTCGTCTCTGTAAAAGCGGGATCATCCGGCGCCAAATCTCCGTACACCTCATCTGTGGAAATGTGAATCAGCCTGCCGGCTTTTCCCTGTAACACCGCGTCCGCCAGTCGGTATGTGCCCATCACATTTGTTGTGATGAACGGCTCTGCCTGATTTATGCTTCTGTCCACATGGGATTCAGCCGCAAAATGAATGACAGCGTCATACATTTGGGAAAAGACTTTGTCAATGTCCTCTTTTTCAGAAATGTCACCTTTGATAAAACGGAAACGGCCGTTCTTTTTTAAGGCTTCTATTTCAAGCGGCCTGCTTGCATACGTGAGATTATCCAGGACGGTAATCTGCGCATCTGTTTCTTTCAGCATCATCTTTGTGAAGGTAAGGCCGATAAATCCGGCGCCCCCTGTAATTAAATATGATTTTGGCATGATTAATGCTCCTGTCCTTTCTGTAATGCCTGATGCGCCAGGCTTCCGGCGAGATAGAGCGATTCATGCGTGCCCGCATCCACCCACCAGCCCGTTAACACATCATACGTCAGCTCACTGTGTTCAATGTATAAATTATTGACATCCGTAATTTCCAGTTCGCCGCGTTTTGAAGGAGAAATTTGTTCAATATAAGAAAACACTTCTGCGTCGTACATGTAGATCCCCGTGACGCATAGTCTGGTCGGCGGCTGCTCCGGCTTTTCAATGATCGACTTGATCCGTTTGTTTTCCTCATCAATCTCGGCGATGCCGAAGCGCTCCGGATCGTCAACTTCTTTCAGCAGCACTTTCGCTCCTTTTCCCTGCTTTGCGAAACGCTCCGTATAAGGTTTTAATGAATCTTCAAAAATATTATCTCCCAAAAGCAGAACGAACGGATCGCGCCCGGTAAACCGCTTTGCGTATGATAAACCGTCGGAAATGCCGGATGCGGCTGGCTGAACCTGATATGTGATTGAGACGCCGAGCTCTTCTCCGGTTTCGAGAAGTTTATGAAATTGCGGAATATATTCTTTTTGTGTAATCAGCAAGATATCCGTAATCCCCGCTTCTTCCAGCTTCATGATCGACCAGTAAATCATCGGATATGGACCGACAGGGAGTAAATGCTTATTGACCGCTTTTGTCAGCGGCATAAGGCGTGAGCCGGTGCCTCCGGCTAAGATAACACCTTTCACATGAACACTTCCTTACGTGTGGTTTTATCACAAATCATAAAGAATCGCCGCCGCCCGTTTGATGCCCCTGCCGTCAACCAGCGGCTTTCCGTTTTGATGAAGTCCGGTCCGCATCGGATAATCAGCGGCCAGCTCAGACATATGCCGAGCGAGCACGTCCGCCGCGGTGTGTTCTCCCAGGCCGAGATGAACGGCGGCGCCCCGTGCGGCGAATTTTTCAGCCGTCTCAGTTTGATGCTCCACTTGAGAAAGTACGATGCAGGGCACACCTGTACAAATGGTCTCATATAAAGTGATCCCGCCGGACACGACGGCCATATCAGTCCTCGTGAGAAGCGCGGCCATGTCATTTGTCTGCCTTACCATCTCGGCATAAGGCATTTGTGTGAGATGCGCGCGCACGTCATCAGCATGAGGCGCCGCGCCGCCCATGACGATGATCACTCGTTTCCGCTGAATATCAGGGATGCGGCGGCATGCTTCCATCACTTTAAAGACAAGCTTCTTCGGGTCACTTCCTCCTAAAGAGACCAATATGGTCCGGCATTCTTTTCTCAGCTGATAGAGCTGCTTTGCTTTTTCAAAACCCGGATGAAGAATCATATAATCCGGGCCTTCATATACCGCGGCGCTGCCCATTTGAACCGTCCGGCTTTTCAGCCCGCCGTAAATGCCGTTTATAACGGCATCGCATAAATGAATGACATGTTCCCTCTTTTCTTCAAATAAGACGATACGAGCCGATGAATGCTTTTTGATTTCCTCCAGCCAGTCACACGGCATATCGAGCAGATCGAATATGAGAAGGTCGGGAGCCCGCGTGTTTATTTCCCGGACAATAAATTCCTTCTGTCCCTTGTCAGGCTTGATGATCACTTCCCATTGATCAGATGACAGATAAGAAGAAGCCTCTTTATTTGTATAGAACGTTATTGAGCAGTTGTTCTTAATGGCACCGGCAAGCAGCTTCATCCGAACCACGTGCCCCATGCCGATGTCACGGCCCCCGTCCGCGAAAATCAAAACCCGCATGCTAATCAGCCTCTTTTTGCCGGATCATTTGATTAATAGCCCTGAGCTCCGGATCACGATTCAGCAGATGGATCAATTCTTTTGCCGGAATATCAGGACGCGAGCCCGCTTTTACGTACAGCTCGCGGGCCAGCCTGTAGTCCTCTTCTGTATCGACGGTCATCCGCAAGTGAGGAGCCCGGAGTTCCTGCGGGGGCTCAGGAAAGAGAAGCCGGTACCTCTCAGGAGATTCTCTTATTAAAAGGGTGACATGCTCCTGATATTTGTCCGCCAGCGTTTTGTCCGCATTGATCTCCGTTAAAAGGCGCGAGTTCACCGCCTCGCCGCCGATCCCGAGCGGTGTACCGCAGATATACGTGTAGTCTGCGTGCTGATCTAAATGCGATTGAATCAGAAAATCAAGCAGCGAAGGGTCGACAAACGGGTTATCCCCCGTCAGCCTGACTGCGATGTCCGGTTTTACTTGTTCGATGACTTGTGCAAACCGGTCAAGCACACGCTGTTCGCTGCCGCGGTGCACACGGTAACGGTTGCTGAGGCAGTGCGCAGACAGAATGTCGTCGGTCTTGCTGTCAGACGCGGCGACGATCAGATTATCCCGTGATTGATCGTAAAACGCACTTTGACGAACCCTTTTGACAATCATATCGAGGATCGTATACCCGCCGATCGGTTTCAGCACTTTGCCGGGAAGACGCCCGCTTCCCATCCGCGCCTGAATGATAAACAAAATGTCAGTCATCATATGGGCTGCCTTTCGTCAAAAGGTCATCCCAAGTGATGCCCGTGTCGGCGGGGATATCCCTGACCGCACGCACGCCGTCAGTTAAAAGCTCAAAATATCTCGGGTGAAGCCCCTGCGGTTTTTGGCCGGGACGAAGGACGGCAAGGTTTTCCGCCGTAAAACATTCGCCTTTTTGAATCGGCGCTGTTGAAAAAATGCCTCTGTAAGCGAACCTTCTGATATCCCCTTCAATCGGTGTCGTCGTTTTATGGGAACTTCCCGACAGCACTTCCGGCACCGGAGCGTGATGCCCCTGCCGCAGCTCCGCTTCAACTGAGCGGATCGCCGCAACCATTTCTTTTAATTCATCCGGATTGAGGGCGAAGGAGTGATCAGCACCGGGCAGGTTTTTATCGATCGTAAAATGCTTTTCAATCAGTTTCGCTCCGAGCCTGACAGCCGCGCACGGCACATCATACGGATGGGCGCTGTGATCGGAGAAACCGATCACTGCATCCGGGAATGCGGCGGCAAGCATGGGAATGACGCTCAGATTGCTGTATTCAGGCGGTGCGGGATATTTCGCCACACAATGCATGATCGCAATTTCTTTGTTCCCCTCGCCGGTAATGGTTTGATAAGCCTCCTGAATATCTGAAATATCAGCGCCCGCGGTGGAGAAGATAATCGGGGTCTTCAGCCCCGCGACATATTTCAATAACGGCAGATGGTTCAGCTCGTAGGAGGCGATTTTAAAAGCTGAAGGGGAAGTCGCATACAGTAAGTCGGCAGAGCCTTCGTCACATACCGTGCTTAAAAACAGCACGCCTTTTTTCTTACAATATTCAAGCAGCGGTTCGATCCACTCAGCGGGCATTTCCATTGATTGCACCAAAGAAAAAATAGAGACGTTTTTTCCCGCAGCTGTTTTGTATAAGCCGGGGTCTTTCTGATACATTTTGTCAGCCTGAAACATTTGGAACTTGACCGCGTCCGCGCCGGCCTCACTGGCCGCATCTATCAATTCAAACGCCTGGCTCAGTTTTCCGTCATGATTAATTCCGGCTTCGGCGATGATGAATACGGGCGAACCTTCGCCGATTGACTTCGTTCCGATTTTGCATGATGCCATCAGTCCGCCTCCTTCCCGGGCCACACATGATAGTAGTAATAGGACGCATCCGCTTTAAATCCCATTCTTTCATACAGGCGGACGGCTCTTACATTGTGGAGCTGCGTTCCCGCTGATACAGTCTTATGCTGAAAACGCAATGATTGTTCAATCACGTGCGCCGCTAAATGGTATCCCGCTCCTTTTCCTTCAAAGCCCGGCTTTACCGCCATCAGATCAAGGACGAATTCATCGCCTTTAGACAGCCCCTGAACAAAGCCCGCGGTCTCTCCCTTATATTTGGTGAGGAATTGTAACGAAGCTCTTCCTTCCGCGTTATTCCGCGCCCACTCTTCAAACAGGCGGTTTGCACTTTCATAGCTGAGATGGGGGTCTTGATAATACCTGCTTTTTGTAAAGGCGTCGCGGGCCAGCCGGCTGATCGCTTCCGTGTCGCCGGGTCCGGCTTCTGTAATCTCAAACGGCGGCGTGCTGTTATATACACGCACCGGACTGACGAGCTTGAGAAGACTCCCTACAAAATAAGCGTTCGGAAGCTGCTGCACGACCTGCATCGCGCCGATATCTTCAGCCGGTATTTTAATAAATATAAAATCAGTGCCGTCCGCCCGCCTTGCCGCGTAAAATTCCTGAAACAGCCTTTTGAGCTGTCCGGTGCTGTTTGCGGCTGCAAGCTTCACATTGATGATATTTTTTCGGAACAATTGACTTTCCCACGAAGAGTTTTCATATAAAATCACGCCTTGAAGGCTGTTTTCTTCCAATAAACAGAGCGACGATTCATAGGCTTCCGGATGAATGCCCTTCTGATGCAGGAAGGCATGAATCATGTCCTGCGCAAGATTTTCCCTCAGTCTGTACACCTAATCAGCCCCTTTGACGATATCCGTAACGGCTGCAATGACGTATTCAACGTCATCATCTGTCATTGACGGATAAAGAGGGAGTGATACGGTGCGGTGATAATACGCGGCCGCGGCCGGAAAATCAGTTTCCTTATATCCGTACGTTTTTTGATAATACGGATGGAACGGAACCGGAATAAAATGCACACTTGTGCCGATATTATATTGGTCTTTCAAAGCGGAAATCAGATCGTTCCGGCTGATCCCGGCCTCCTGCTCCTCTATTTGAAGAACATACAGATGCCATGCATGCCGCCCGTCATCACTGACATACGGGACGGTCAGCCCTTTCATGTCTCTGAAAGCGTCCTGGTAGCGGCTTGCAATGTCAGCCCTTCTTTGCTGCATGCTGTCAATCCGTTTCAGCTGATGAAGCCCAAGCGCTGCCTGAAGATCAAACATATTCATTTTATAGCCGGGCGTTTCGACCTCGTAGTACCAGCTTCCGTTTGAAGAATAGCGGTTCCACGCGCCTTTGCTCATGCCGTGAAGGCTGAGCACCCTGATCTGATCGGCAAGCCCGTCATCGTCCGTCGTCAGCATGCCGCCTTCACCGGTTGCCAGGTTTTTTGTCGCGTAGAAGCTGAATGCCGTCGCATCACCGATTGATCCGATCATTTTCTGTTTATAAGTGGTATACACGGCATGTGCGGCATCCTCTAAGACAAATAACTGATGCTTTTCGGCAATGGCCAGAATCTGATCCATATCACACGACTGGCCGGCGAAATGAACGGGTACAATCGCTTTTGTCCGCGGGGTGACGGCCGCCTCAATTTTTTCAGGGTCTGCATTCAGCGTAAGCGGATCGATGTCAACAAACACCGGAACGGCGCCTGTGTGCACGATTGTATTGGCTGTTGAACTGAACGTCACGGCAGACGTGATGACCTCGTCACCGGGACCGATCCCTTTCGCTTTCAGGGCCAAAAACAAAGCGGCGGTACATGAGTTCAGCGCGATCGCGTGCTTTGCCCCCGTCCAGGCGGCAAAGGCTTTTTCAAACGCCTCTACTTTCGGTCCCTTTGAAAGCCAGCCCGATTCAAGCGTATCAATAACCTCCTGAATTTCGTCCTTCCCGATCATGGGCAATGAATAGGGAAGAAAAGCTGATCTTTTTTGCACCATTTTTTTTGCGCTCCTATCTTTTTTATGAAGGGTCAACCCGTCTGAAGCTGACTCCGGTTTTTTCCTGAAGCACTTGACATAAAGCGGCAAGCGAATCCTGAACCGGGTAGTTCGCGGCGACAAAAGCACGGCGCGCCTGTTCCGCTTTTTGATATGCTGCGGGGCTTTCGCATATCCGGATTAATTCCTGAGCGAGTGCCTGCGGGTCCTCAAAGACAAATTCTCCAAGTGAATGATAATAAGGGTATCGGCGGGTTCCCGCTGATTTTCCGATCAGCACGGGCTTTTGAAACAGCATCGCTTCAAGACCGACCGTTGATGTCTGTGTCACCGCAGCGTCAACATACGGGAGAATATCATACAGCTCCATCTCTTTTTTGATGATTTTGCCTGCTTTATATTTCCGCAGCACCTGATTGTAAGCATCCAGCTTGTTTTTGCCGATTTCCCACGGATGAGGTTTAATAATGAGCTGCATGTTCTTTTGGCCGGCAAGCTCTTCAAGCACTCCCGTATAAAATTCATCAGAAAACGGCTGCGTGGCGATCAGCACCGTCCGCTGTGACGGGAGAAAAGAAAGTTTGCGGTAAAACGTGTCCCGATCTATCGGCTCTCTTGAGAAAATCTCGTCGAAACGGGGATGCCCCGTGATGATGATTTGTTCCTCCCTGCAGCCTTTTGCTTTATACCACTCCGCTTCATAAGCCCCGAATACGGCCTGATAGTCCGTAAATACGGGCAGAAACGCTTCATCTCCCATGAGCGCTCCGTGCTGCAGACAGATGCTGACGGCGTTTTTTTTCGCGGACATCAGCGCCAGCACACGGCTGTAAATATCCTCCGTCGTGCCGACTACAACGGCGGAAATCTTCTCGGCCGTAAACAAAATATCAACGGCGTCAATCGCTTCAATAAATAACGGGATGTCTTTATACAAACGTTCCTGAAATTCTCTGTTTCCGAAAGCGGGATGGCTGTGAAGCTCTTTCAAAATGGAATGGGCTTTTTCAATATAAGGGACGGGATTCCCTTTTTGTCCCATTTCCGTCAGCTCCAATTTGCAGATAACGGGCAGCCCATGATGGTCAGGCAGACTCCACCTGGCCAGTACCGCTGTTTTTGCCGGATCAAACTGCCGGTAATTTCCCTCGGTGAACCGAAGATGATCGAAATGCAGAATGACTTTTCCGTTTACCGGTTTCTCATCTGTTTTCTTAATGTTTTGCCTTTTTTGATCATAATAAGGCTGAATACCGGCTTCAGGAATATGCTGATCCGCCGGACCGAAAAGCTCTGGGTTCTGCTCCATGCTCTCCCGAAGCGCCGGACTGATATATTGATAAAAATTACTGATCAATGCGAGCGGGATGTCTTTGTAGCGAAGTGACTGAAAAAGGTCAATATACTGCCGGTACAGCACCCAATAGTTCGCTAAGTATGCCGACAAGCCCTCACCCCTTTCCAAGCTTTTTTAATGATTCCCTCAGCTCCCGGCACGTGGTCTGCTGCGGAAGGCTGTTCACAAACTCGTTTTTCTCCGCCGCGAAAAGCTGATAATGGATGGATTGATCGGTAATATAATTGATATCAAGCTCCTCAGAAATCGGGTAAAACGGATAAAAATGATTCACTCTCCAAAAGAAACGGGCGTCACCGATACGGTAAAACGCGGGGCTTTCATCCCAATAGGAACCGAATGCCGATTTGACCTGTTCCAGCACGGAAAACCGGTGCATGACCGAACAATGGTCAATGGCGCACGGCGCGTTCCACACGATCCGTTCGGCGGGCCTGGCCGTCTCCTTCACCGTCTCTTTCCGCTGATTCAGATGATAGGTTTTGGAACTTGAATACACGACGGCTTTTTCCGGGTCTTCATCAAGCTCTTTCACCATTTTCTCAAGCCGTTCCGGCACATACGTGTTGTCGTCGGTCGCATACGTCACGTACTCGCCCTCCGCCATTTCTATTGCCTGATTAATCAAAGCGGCGTAGCGTGTTTTTTCCGTTCTTTCTTTGACGCCCGATACATCGCTTTGATAAAACCGGACGCGGTCATCCGTGAGAAAAGGACGTATTTCCGCCAATGTCTCTTCATTTGAGTTGTCATCCATAATGAACAGTTCAAAGTCTGTAAACGTCTGAGACAGAATACTTTTAATAGAGCGGGCCACATAGTCACTTTTGTTATAGCTCGTCATGATCACTGACACTTTAGGCAACTCGTCACCCCCTTTTCGCACCTGAAACTACCGCTATCATATGTTCCTTATGCGGAAGATGCGCTAGGAATACAGACTATTATGTGAAAAGTCAGCATTGCGCACACAAAAAAAGCCGGCTCTGATGTCCGGAAACATTGGATCGTATTTTCTTTTTTCGCATAAATCTTTCTTTGGGCTCATATGGTGGAATAGATAAAAACAGCAGCCGCTCTGTCGGCTGTCTGATACTTGTCAGGAGGTTTCAGCATCAAGAGGTTTTCATCAAAGGAGGAACAATATGAAACCGAAAAAGAATCAATATCAGCAAATGCAGGGGATGGGGATGGGAATGGATATGCAAGGATTCCAGCCGCAGCTCGGGCCTAATCCTTATCCGCAGCCTCAGGGCCAAGGATCACAAATGATGCCGATGCAGCAGCAAATGACAATGCCGATGCAGCAAGGCCAGCAGGGCTTCGGCGGGGGGTTCCCCGGCCAGCCGCAGCAGCAGGGCGGCGGCAGCTTTCAAATCCCGTCAGGTCCATCATCGTCACAAAACGTTCCCGGCATGCTGCCGATTGAAGAGTCATACATTGAAAATATTCTGCGGTTGAACCGGGGCAAAACGGCGACGATTTATATGACATTTGAAAACAGCAAAGAATGGAATTCAAAGATTTTCCGCGGTGTGATTGAGGCGGCGGGACGTGACCATATCATCATCAGCGATCCGAAAACGGGCACCCGCTATCTGCTTCTGACCATTTACCTTGATTACATCACGTTTGATGAGGAAATCGCTTATACTTATCCGTACTCCATGTCTTCTTATTCTCCGAGATAAATCAAAAAGCCAATCGCTCACTTGACAGAGGATTGGCTTTTTTTCTTTATAAATATTTGACGGCCGCGACGATAATCATAATCCAAGAGATGATAAACGCCACGCCGCCGAGCGGTGTAATCGCGCCGAGAATGGAAATCTGCGTCACGCTCAATACGTACAGGCTTCCTGAAAACAGAACGATGCCCGCAAACATCAGCCAGCCCGCGACAGAAACACTGCCTGCGCCAGAAAGCTTTTCGGCCAAAAACGCGACAGCCAGAAGACCGAGCGCGTGATACATATGATATTGCACGCCTGTGTGCCACACCTGCAAATATTTATCGGGGATTTTCCCTTCAAGCCCATGCGCGCCGAAAGCGCCCAGCGCCACGGCCAATAAAGCGTTAATCGCACCAAGAATAATAAACACTTTCATCTATTTTTCTCCCGCCTTTTCGTTAAAGTTTCCAATTCAATCATAACCCAACATCGGCAAAATTCAACGTCCGTCATCCGATGACACGAGATTGTCGGATTTTTTCTTTTTGATAAGCTGGATTCGGTCAATCGCTATCGCCAGCAGCGTCCCGAGCACAAGGCCGTTGCTTAAGAGCGAAATCAGGATCGGATGCATCCCTGATAACGCGCTCTCCGGCACAAACATTACGCCGACCCCCGTGAGGAGCGCCAGACCGATAATGGAGCGGATTCGTTTTTGCTCCGCTTTCTCATAAGAGTCAAACTCTGTAAAGGCAAGACCCGCCATCGTGGAGAAAACGACGAAGTTTACCGCAAAGCCGACCGGTGAGGGCAGACTCGCAAACGCATTCATAAATAGCGGGATCATACTGATGATCATGACAAATACACTTCCCAAAAGAAACGGCTTTTTCGAAGGAAGCTTCGTCGTCTCAATAAAACCGGCCGCCCCTGAAATCGGCACAGGCGCTATGCCCCCTGACAGCCCGCTCAAAAGGTGGCTGATCGAAGCCGCAAACCCTGCCGGACGCTCACGCCGTTTCCCAACGGTGCCGCCGAATTTTTTCACCGCCGCTTCTACAACCCGGATGCTCGCGAGCATGTTGACAATCAAAAGCACGGTAATGAAGAGTGACGTAATGATCAAGCCGCTGTCAAACACGGGTTTTCCAAACGGAAAAAGAACCGGCAGCTGAATCACGCGATCCGGTATCTGAATCGGTTTGGCAGCGCCGAAGACGGCGAATAAGATCCATCCGCCGGCAAGCGAAAGGAGAATCGCATACTGTCTTAAGAACGTAACATTCGATCGGGACATGATGAACATCGCCGCCGTCACAACCATGGCGAGCCCGAATACAAGGCCGTCGACGCTGTTTTTTAAATAGCCGATGCCCAAAAGGCCTTTCACAATCGGCTGACTCAGCTGCATGACCAACAGCAGCAGATACACACCGGTCACAACCGGCGTAAACAGCACGGCCAGCCGTTCAATCACTTTAAAAAGGCTGAACAAAAAGAAAAAGACAGCGCTTAATAACAGCGCCCCCTGCAGCGCCCGCAGCGTCTCGCCGAATGTCGCAAACACCGTGCCCGTCAGTCCGCCGTAAATCGTGTATACGCCCCACCATAAGCCTGCCGGGCTTTCATTAATCGGCAGACGATGTCCCTGGAGACATTGGATGACCGCAGCGACGCCAAGCACAAAAAATGTGCTCTGAATCAATGCGGCAGAATCGGCATGGTTCAAGTGAAATGATTGTGCGATGGCGACAGGAACTACAATCGCAGCCGCAATCATAAATGCCGTCCATTGCAAACCCCCGAGTATCAGTTTCAAGTCAATCAACCTCTCCTGTTAAAAATCGAAAATGGAATCCCCGTTTCCGTCTTCCTCACGTTCGTCTTTCGCTTTTTTCTGATATTGGTTCAGCCCGGCGCTGCCCATCATTTTTTCAAGCAGCAGCGGGTCTGTCGAAGGAGACGCGGAAGGTTTCGGCGCCGCTTTCGGAATCGGATTCTGCACAGGCGCCGGAGCGGTGTGCGTCTGAGTGCCGAGCACGACATCACACAGAGAGCGGATGGCGGCCGCGTGCATTTTGACCTCCTCGGTGCGGGTCGCCGTTTTCGCCTGCCTCAGTTCTTCTTCCATCTTCTGAATTAAAGCAGAGATATGTATGTTCATGAGTAAATCCTCCAGCAGTAATTTGTCTTCTTCCTGCATTTTATCAAATTTCTGAGCGAATCGCAGAATGGAGTTTGTTATTTTTTCTGACGGCATACCGCCCGGAACATCAAAAAAGACGCTTCCGCCGGGCGGAAGCGCCTCAAAAAACCGTTTATTGCGGCAGGTCGGGGATGCACCAATCGATCGGCTGCTCCCCCATTTTTTCAAGGGCGGCGTTTGTACGGGAAAACGGTCTGCTCCCGAAAAAACCGTTCCTTGCCGAAAACGGGCTCGGATGAGTCGATTCAATAATAATGTGTTTCGATGTGTCAATGCGCTCTTTTTTCATCTGCGCGTGACGCCCCCACAGGATAAAGACAATCGGCTTCTCTCTTTCATTCACCACATCAATGATGCGGTCAGTGAGCCGCTCCCACCCTTTGCCTTTGTGGGAATTGGCCTGCCCGCGGCGAACCGTAAGCACTGTGTTTAACAAAAGCACTCCCTGCTTCGCCCAGCTGACGAGCGATCCGTGGTTCGGTACGGAGCAGCCGATATCGTCCTGAAGCTCTATGAAAATATTTTTCAAAGACGGCGGCTGTCTGACCCCGGGCTGAACGGAAAAACTAAGCCCGTGCGCCTGTCCTGGGCCATGATACGGGTCCTGTCCGAGAATGACCGCTTTTACATCCTCATAGGGCGTATAATGCAAGGCGTTAAAAATATCATGGCTGTCAGGATAAATCGTTTGGCTGCTGTATTCTTGTTTCAGCATCTCTCTCAGCTCTTGATAATACGGTTTGTCAAATTCATCTTTCAGCTGATTCCACCAGCTGTCTTTTAAAAGCTGTTTCAAACTGTCCGTCCCCCTTATGAACTGTGCAGTCTTGAATGGACGGGCTTTCCGTCCCACACAATGTCAGTCGGCGCCTCCCGCCTCTTCATGTCCGGCTCTTCTAGAAGAACCGCGAAGTTTTTCGTCGGGAGCTCCCCAAGCCCGTGCTTTTCGCTTAACCGGTCTAAGTACCGCTTCCGTTTGCCGCCGAGATCCGCGGACTGATTGCCGCCTCCCTCAAAAAACGCATATATGACGCTCGCGCAAGGAACACGCTTCACACAGTGCTGTTTCGCGGCGCGCAAATAAAAGTCCCAATCCCAATAATTATGGACATCCGGATCAAAATACCCTAACGTGTCATGCAGAGAACGTCTGTACATGCTGCCTGACGGAACGTACGTGGAAAATACCCGCATATCCGCATAATCCGCCGTATAGGCGAACGGCTTTCGTGACACCGGGTATCTCGTGCCGCCCCGTTCTTCAAATGACACAATTTCCGCGTCAGAATGGACAAAATCCGCATCAGCAAGTGCAGCCGCCATTCTTTCCAAATGGCCCGGCGTAATGAAATCATCATCATCGCACAGCATGATATAATCACCCGACGCTTTTTTCACACCTGCGTTCCGCGCTTCCACATGTCCGGCATTCTGTTCTAAATCAATAATCTGAATCGGCAGATCGCTGTACAGCTGCTTCGCTTGTTCGACCGATTCCCCGGCATCATTTACGATGATGACTTCATAAGGCTTAATGGTCTGCCTGGAAATCGACTCCAGCAGTTCACACAAAGCCGGAATCCGATTATACGTGACTATGACAATTGATATATTCATGACCCGCTCCTTCTGCTTTTTCTCATGTTCTATTAAAACATAAAGCGGCGGAGAGATCAGGGGGGATTTTTGATTTCGGCCCATTCAGAAACAAATCCACGTCATCCCCGCCAGCAAAACCAGAATGATCAGAAGGTCTCCCCAAACAGTGCATACCGCCTTGGCATTAAGTCTGCCCGCCTCCATGGCATTCCAAAGTTTTGATTGATAAACAGGCACCAGCACCATCGCATAGCATGTGCACAAGCAGACAAAAGCCGGCGGGACAAGCGCACATCCATCCTCATGCCAATCATGAATCAGTTCCGGTATACTCACCCCGCTGTCAATGTACAAGTATAATATACCCGCCAGCGGAATGAGCGAGCTGATCTGCAGCTCGAAAAGCTTCACCTTCCACTCACGCGCAAACGAAACGGCCCAAATCCATCCCAGCGCATAAAACAATAGAAGAAGCAAAATACTGAAAACAACAAAAATAGCGTCTTGCATCCCATTCAGAAACATAATAAAAAGACTCACAACGGGCAATGCAAGAACCAAGCCGCAGACGGTAAATACGGTAACGGCTATTTGGGCGCACGCACCGTACATCCACGAACCTAATCTCATTTTAACACCCCTATATAGATTCCCTATGTATATAGTGAAAAAGATCAGGCAAGTCTCTGCCTGCCTGCGTAAAAACCCATTTTGCCGCAAAACGGAAAACATACCGTCACAACGGCGCATACTGCCGCAAAACTCGGTGTGACCGCCGAAGGAAACAGCCTAGCCGGAACCAGATTGAACAAAAAGACAAACATAAAACATAGATTCGGCACCATTGAAGCCCATACCGTCCGCTCAGCAAGCTTTTTGCCGCCTGCCCCGAACTCTTTGCCAGCTTGATAGCCGATTTGGAACCAATACAGCACATAACCGATCATAATCAGCCATACTGACACGGAAATCCCTTTCCACAGCGCGTCAACTGCGGGATGAATTCTCCACGCGTGCATCATCGTAATCATCGCCCCCATCACAAAAAGACCGCAGTTGCAGAACAGATAAAAGAGCATAAAAGTCCGCGCGGGAACCGTCGAAGCTTTTTGAAAAGCAGAGATAATCTCAGACGGAGTCCCCACTTCCCGCAGGATAAGCTCCATCGCTTCGCTTTCGGTTTTGCCTTTTTCCAGATGATCACAAATGGCATGATGAATATGGCTTTCGATTTCCTTTAATAATTCACGGCTTCCGGCCTTGCCTTCCAGCCCTTTTCTGATTTCCCGCACATAAAGGTCCTTATCCATTCTGCCCGCCCCGCTTCAGCATCCGGTCCATCAGAGCGGAGAACAGATTCCATTCCTTCGTCCGTTCGGCTAGAATGTTTTTTCCTTCATCGGTGATCCGGTAATATTTTCGGTCGGGCCCTTTGGTCTGCTTTTCCCAGTAAGAAGAAATATAGCTTTGGCGTTCAAGCTTATGAAGCGATGGGTACAGCGTACCTTCCTTCATTTGCAGTTCATTCCCGCTTCTTTTCTCCATTTCTTTCACAAGTTCATACCCGTACATGGGCCGTTCATTCAGCAGCGTCAGCACCAGAATGACCGTGCTTCCCTTTACAAGCTCCCTGTTGAGCATTTATTTTCTCACCCTTACCTAGTAATCTTATGTAGGTATTGTACGCACATCCCCCGCGGCTGTCAAATCATTCCTCCAAGCCTTCCGTATTGTGATCGGGAGAAAATCTAACTATAATGAGATATAAAACACTGATGGAGGCCATTGATATGTCAATGCACAAAGCACTTACTATTGCCGGTTCTGATTCCAGCGGCGGCGCGGGAATTCAGGCCGATTTAAAAACATTTCAAGAAAAAAACGTATACGGAATGACGGCTTTGACCGTGATCGTAGCGATGGACCCGGAGAACAGCTGGGATCATCAAGTATTTCCGATTGATGCCGATACGATTCGCGCACAGCTGGCGACGATTGTTGACGGAATCGGCGTAGACGCCATGAAAACGGGAATGCTCCCTACCGTGGAGATCATAGAGCTTGCGGCGAAAACGATTAAAGAAAAACAGCTGAAGAATGTCGTTATCGATCCTGTCATGGTCTGCAAAGGAGCGAACGAAGTGCTGTATCCGGAGCATGCCGAAGCGCTTCGCACCCAATTGGCGCCACTGGCAACCGTCATCACGCCAAATCTGTTTGAAGCAAGCCAGCTGAGCGGTATGGATGAATTAAAAACGGTGGAAGACATGAAAGAAGCGGCCAAGAAAATTCACGAACTCGGCGCGAAATATGTATTGATTACAGGCGGAGGCAAATTGAAACATGAAAAAGCGATCGACGTGCTGTATGACGGAGAAACCGCTGAAGTATTAGAAAGCGAAATGATTGATACGCCTTACACGCACGGAGCCGGATGCACATTCTCCGCCGCAGTGACGGCAGAACTGGCCAAAGGCGCTGAAGTGAAGGAAGCCATCTATGCGGCAAAAGAATTTATCACTGCGGCAATCAAAGAATCTTTCCCGCTGAACCAATACATCGGACCGACTAAACATTCGGCGATGCGTCTTAGCGGAAAATAAAATAAATATCCCCCTCATGATCGAGGGGGATTATTTCATTTTTTTCGCGGATGACCGCAAAAACATCTCAATCGATTGCACAAACAGCGCATATTCCTTCATCTGTTCATATGTATGCCTCAGCCGATCACTCCATTCATTGTGCGGCTCAGCCCTCTTGAGCATGCGATTCAGCTGAAGCAATACTTCTTTATATTCTTCCCGCTTATCTTCCACTTGCTCTGCGGCTTTGACAAGTAAACATTTCGGCGTCATCTTCTGATTTTTCAAAGCTGAGAAAACAACTCCTTTTATTCCTGGAATCATAGGCTTTCGTTTGAAGAATAGCACAGATGGCATAGGTTTCACATAAGAAAAAAGAACGATTTTCTACAAAAGTGTCCAAATTGAGGCATTTATTTCCGTTTTTCCAACCGAAGTGACGGTTACGTCATCATTTCCCGGGAAAGGAAAATATCTGGCGCTGAATACCTCTTCTCCATCATTCAAAAACAATTCGATGGAGGATGCATCCAGAAAGAGCTGGACGGAATGCACCTCGCTGATGGCGCAGCTTCTCTTTTCTTTTTCTTCTCCGCTGAAAGCAGTGCGCTCCAGCACAGCCAGCCCCTCTTCCTGATGAAATATAAACCGGGACGCACCCCGAATTGAGATTTCAAAACCGGATTCGCAAGTGATGTCTTCCAGCAGCACTTCAGCCCGGGACGCATCTTTCACCGGGAGGCTTACAGACGAGCAATTCAATTGAAGACTGCGCTTTTGTTCATCCGTGCGGCGCGATTTCATTTCCGGGAGCGGACGCTGTATGATTCTGCCGTTGGACAGTGACAGCTGTCTCGGCATCGTTAAGCAGTGAATCCAGTGATACGCATGTGTCGGATGTTTGTCCTCATGCTGATCCGGAACGCCCATCCACGCGAACAGAATCCTCCGTCCCTTATCATCTTCCAGCGTCTGCGCCGCATAAAAATCAAATCCTCTGTCAAGCTCCGTAAATTCACCATGCTTAAATTCTGGCGGCTCTGTATGCAGCCTGCCGAGGAAATAGCCCGCCTGGTGGCTGTTATGATATTTTATCCCGTCGGCTTCAAGCCCCTGCGGACATACGAGCAGCACGTCGGTTCCGTCAAGGGAAAACAGGTCGGGACATTCCCACATATAGCCGAATGACCCGAGACCGCCCGAGTCCGCCCCCGCAATCGAACCGAGAAACGTCCAATCCGTCAAGTTCTCTGACGTGAACAACACAGCGCTTCCGGTGAGCTTTTCTGTCTGCGCGCCGAGCACCATGTAATACGCCCCGTCCTTCTCCCACACCTTCGGATCACGGAAATGAGCGGTATAGCCTTCCGGGAGACGCGTGACGACTCCTTTTTTATCAAATACGATCCCGTCTTCGGATACGGCGAGGCATTGATACGTTTCCCGATTTCCTTCTCCGTCACGGACATTGCCTGTGTACATCAGGCAGAGCCGCCCGTCTTTTTCGATGGCGCTTCCGGAATAACAGCCGTTTTTGTCATACCACTCACCCGGCGCAAGCGCGATTTCTTCCTCTTTCCACTCAACGAAATCCTTCGTCGTCACATGCGCCCAAAATTTCGCGCCGTGCCCCGTATGAAATGGCTGCCATTGAAAAAACAAGTGATAGACGCCGTTCCATTGGATGACGCCGTTCGGATCATTTAAAAGCCCGACCGGCGGCATAACATGATAGTTCTGGCGGTATGGATCTGACGCGGCTGTTTCTTGCCGCTTCTTTTTCACTTCCTCAGCCTGCAGGCGCAGCTCTTGATCCGGTGTCCTCATTTGACGGCCTCCTTTTCTTTAGCTCCCATAATGTAAGCGGCAATAAACGCCGAAACAGAGGCGATGCCCATTCCGATCAGATAGTTTATAAGATTTCCTAAACCTAGCGGAGCCGTGATGGCAATCATCGGAATTCCGGTCAGACCGTAAGCATTGGCTGCGACACCGGTCACCACGACATAGGCCCCTCCCAGCGCTCCGCCGATCATTCCCGCGATAAACGGCTTACGGTACCTTAGGTTCACACCGAAAATGACTGGTTCGGTTACGCCGAGAAAAGCGGAAAATGCGGCAGGCAGGGCGATTTCTTTCATTTTCGCTTTTTTCGTCAGGAAAAATACAGCCAGTCCCGCCGCGCCCTGAGCGACATTCGCCATCGACCAGATAGGAAGGATATAGTTTCTGCCCAAATCAGCGATGAGGCCGGCCTCAATCGCATGAAAGCTGTGATGCACACCGGTAAGCACAATAAGCGGATAAAGACCGCCGAAAAGAAGTCCGGCAACAATGCCCGCATGATCATACACATATGTCAGCGAGACGGTAATGCCTGATCCGATTGCCCTGCCAAGAGGACCTATTGCGATAAAGGTGATAAATCCTGTGACAATCACCGTGACAAACGGGGTGACCAATAAGTCGAATGCGTGAGGCACAATTTTTCTCGTGCCCTTTTCCACTTTGCTCATAATGTAAACGGCTAACAGTACGGGGATGACCGTCCCTTGGTAGCCGAGCAGCGCAATGTCGAAGCCGAAGAGCTGCATAAAATCAGGCGATGCATCCGCAAGCCCCCACGGATTCAATAGCGCCGGATGGATCATAATCCCCCCGAGCACGGCACCGAGATAGGCATTGCCGCCAAATTCCTTCGCCGCGCTGAACCCGATGAATACGGGCAGGAAGATAAACGCCGCGCTTGAAAACATGTCTAAAAGCTTAAACAGCGATGATTGTTCAGACACCCAGTGGAAAGCCTTCATCATGCCGAGCAGCCCCATTAAAAGTCCGCTTGCCACGATAGCCGGAATGATGGGAACGAATATGTTAGACAGTGTTTTCGCAAATCTTGCGGCCGGATTCAGCTTTTTTTTCGCTGCGTCCTGATGTGTCTCACGATCCTCCCGCTCCAAATCGGCTTCTTTTGAAAAAGCGTCATACACTTTATTCACAAGGCCGGTGCCGAATATAATCTGATATTGCCCCGAGCTGCTGAAAGCCCCTTTTACTCCTTCTGTCTCTTCAATATCGGCCTGGCTGATCTTCTGTTCATCTTGAATGACGAGCCTGAGCCGTGTGGCGCAATGTGTCGCGCTGATGATGTTTGATTTCCCTCCGATATGTTTGATAAGCTGTTTTGCCGTTTCTTGATAATTCATGATGTATCCCCCTTTCTAAAATCAAAAAAGACCTAAAATTCGCCAACGAAAAAGGTCAGCATGATCCCTTTTTCATGTACGCAAATTTTAGGTCTTGCCTGCATTACCAGTCACAATCCCGCCGATTCAGTTTTTTAATGCGCTTTCATTTTATTTCATGATAGCGCTTTCGTCAATATGTTTTCAAAAAAAAAGTCTGTTTCTCGAAACAGACGCGTTATTCCGGGTTTTTTTGCAGACGCTGGACATGCAGCGTAATATAGCCGGCCTCGGATTCCGGCAGTTCCAAATCATATTCATTTTTTAAGAACGCCGCCAGTTCAAGCGCACACCGATAAGCAAACGGATACTTTTTTTGGATGAAATAAAGCATCTCCTCGTCCATGGAATGGAGTGCTTCATTTGAGTCCAACCGGCTGACCGCATACCGCAAGTGCGTGACGAGGCGCTGATAGGAAATACTGTCTTCATCCACCTTCTGTTCGAAAAAGGATTCGATCTTTTCGATCATTTCTTTGATCATGGTTGTATGCTTCATCGCCGAATACATGCTTTTGGCATCCGCCTTGGCAGTGTGGATATGAAGCGCGATATACCCCGCCTCATCATCAGGCAATGATATACCGAGGGTTTGTTTCACGTGTTCAACCGCCCAGCGGCCGATTTCATATTCTTTTTTATAAAGCGCCTTAATTTCATGAAGCAATCGGTTATGCACCTGAAGGCCGTTTTGAATCCTTTCGATCGCAAAGGATAAATGGTCCGCCAGCGCAATGTGGATGTGATCGTTCAAAGGTGCCGCAAGCTCTCCCTCCGCATGGCTGATGATATCTTCAGCCGCCTCTATATGCTCTTCGGGAAGCGTTTCTAACACTTGTTTGAACTTTTCATTTTCGTCGTGCACGACAAATATTTTTTCAATTTTATGTTTTTGAATCACATCATTTTTTCTCTTTTGAAAAGCGATTCCGGGACCCATTACGATCTTTTCCCGTCCGTCTTCTTTTATTAACGCCGCATTGTTATTTAATACTTTGTCTATTCTCAAGAGGTTCGCTCCCGTTCATATGTTTAGTGGGATTGTACCCTCTTTTTCATATGATGTAAAGGTGCCGGACCCGCGCGCTCCCGTTTCGGCAATTCTTTGCGGACAGGCATCCATCGATTTTTATCCAGCCTGCCGCGGGCCGATTTCGTTTCATCGGTCAAATCCGCCGATCGGACACGGCTCACAAACGAAAAAGCCCCAGCCGTCCGCTTCGCTTTCTTATGATAAGCCGCTTGGTTTCCGTACACGGCGGCTAATGGATATCTTCCGTTACCCGGCGCCATCCAGTTCATCAGAAAGACCATCCACACCCGTAAAGATACTAGCAAACGTTTCATTGCAAATCATCCCTCCGCTTCTTTTTGACAGACAGCTTGTTCGCAGGCCTGTTTTTCTCTCCGCTTTAACGGAAAAGGCGGCCGATCCTTCTCCGCTAAAAACTAGCGGGTCTAGCAACCCTATGACTCTATGATAGACGCGGCCGGGCGAATTGTTTGTCACAATATGAGTGAAAAAACAAACTAGTTTTCAGAAGTTTTGTTGAAAGCTGATGGAAATGACCTGAAAAATGGAAAAGCCGATAAAAAAAGTTATACACACCTTATCCCTTGGTTAAGCACAGCTTAAACACAGGGTATATCCACATATCCACAAACTCGATCTATATTTTGTATAGGAACACTCGTTCCCAACAATATATATACACAATTTTATTCAGTTATACACAGGATTCTGTGTATAACTCCCTCCTTATTCACAGACCAATTTCCATAAATGAGTCATATGTCACAAGGATTATTTTGAATTTTCAAGAAATATATACTAGATTTCTAATTCAGATAAAAAAAAAAGGGGGAAACACGATTGAAAAAAGGAATCATCCGTTATCTGCTTCCGGCTTTTGTCTTATCTTTTACCTTATCCACAAGTTCACAGGCTGCGCCGGCTTCAAAACCGCAAACTCCTGATCTTGAGAAGGCTGAGGTATTTGGTGACATTGATATGACCACCGGCAAACAAACGACAGTCATCGTCGAGCTGAAGGAAAAGTCACTGGCGGAAGCAAAGGAACTCGGCAAAGCACAGACAAAAAGCAAGCTGAAAAGCGAACGCTCAAAGGTGAAAAAGAAAGCGCTCAAAACCATTAAACACGGAAAAATCAACAGGGAATATGAGCAAGTGTTTTCCGGCTTCTCCATGAAACTCCCGGCAAATGAAATCCCCAAACTGCTGAGTGATCAGGATGTCAAAGCGGTTTATCCGAACGTCACCTATCATACCGATCAGCTGAAAGATAAAGACATCACCCTATCTAAGGATGCCGTGTCTCCGCAGATGGATGACAGCGCGCCTTATATAGGGGCAAATGACGCGTGGAAGCTCGGCTATACGGGGAAAGGCGTCAAGGTGGCCATTATTGACACCGGTGTCGAATATAAACACCCTGACTTAAAGAAAAATTTCGGACAATATAAAGGATACGATTTTGTGGATAACGATTACGATCCTGAAGAAACACCGTCCGGTGATCCGAGAGGCGCGTCGACTGACCACGGAACTCATGTCGCGGGCACGGTAGCGGCAAACGGAACGATTAAAGGCGTCGCACCGGATGCTACACTCCTTGCCTACCGTGTGCTCGGTCCGGGCGGAAGCGGAACAACGGAGAACGTCATCGCCGGCATTGAACGCGCCGTACAGGACGGAGCGGATGTCATGAACCTTTCTCTCGGCAATTCTGTGAATAACCCGGACTGGGCGACAAGCACGGCGCTTGACTGGGCGATGTCAGAAGGCGTCACGGCCGTTACATCAAACGGAAACAGCGGGCCGAACAATTGGACCGTCGGCTCTCCGGGAACGTCCAGAGAAGCCATCTCCGTCGGAGCGACACAGCTGCCGCTGAACGAGTACGCCGTCTCCTTCGGTTCCTATTCCTCAGCGAAAGTAATGGGCTACAACAAAGAAGATGATATAAAAGCACTGAATAAAAAAGAAACAGAGCTCATAGAGGCGGGTATCGGCGAGCAAAAGGATTTTGAAGGCAAAGATCTGAAAGGAAAAGTCGCGGTCGTCAAACGGGGCAGCATCGCCTTTGTGGATAAAGCAGACAACGCCAAAAAAGCGGGCGCGATCGGTATGGTTGTGTATAACAATGCCCCGGGAGAAATTGAAGCCAACGTACCGGGCATGTCCGTACCGACGGTTAAGCTTTCATCAGAAGACGGCGAAAAACTCGTCAGCCAATTAAAAGCGGGCGGCACAAAAGCGACATTCCATTTATCCGTCGCTAAATCGCTCACTGAACAAATGGCAGACTTTTCGTCACGCGGCCCGGTTATGGACACGTGGATGATTAAACCTGACGTCTCTGCTCCCGGCGTAAACATCGTGAGCACCATTCCGACCCATGATCCGGCCGACCCGTACGGCTACGGATCGAAACAGGGAACGAGCATGGCTTCTCCGCATGTAGCCGGCGCAGCTGCCGTCATCAAGCAGGCCAAACCGAAATGGAGCCCGGAACAAATAAAAGCCGCTCTCATGAACACGGCGGAAACCTTAACGGACGCGGACGGTGACGTATACCCGCATAATGCGCAAGGCGCCGGAAGCATCAGAATCATGAAGGCGATCAAAGCAGACTCCCTTGTCGCCCCGGGAAGTTATTCTTACGGAACGTTTATGAAAGACAAAGGCAATGAAACGAAAAAAGAAACCTTTACGATTGAAAACCAATCGTCCATCAGAAAATCATATCAGCTCGAGTATTCTTTCAACGGCACGGGCATTACCGTTTCGGGCACAGACCGGGTCGTGATCCCCGCTCATCAAACCGGAAAGGTCAATGCGAAAGTAAAGGTCAATGCCAAAAAAGTAAAGGCGGGCACCTATGAGGGAACCGTCACAGTGCGTGAAGGCGGAAAAACAGTCGCAAAAGTGCCGACGCTCCTGATTGTAAAAGAGCCGGACTATCCGCGCGTGACGTCAATCGACGTACAGGACGGCACAACGCAGGGAACCTACCAAATTGAAACCTATCTTCCGGCGGGAGCCGAAGAGCTTGCCTTCCTTGTATATGACAGTAATCTTGACTTTGTCGGCCAAGCCGGCATCTACAAAAAGCAGGATAAAGGCTATCAATATTTCGACTGGAACGGCAAAGTCAATGGTGACACCGCACTTCCGGCAGGAGAATATTATATGCTGGCCTATGCCGCGAACAAAGGGAAATCAAGCCAGGTGCTGACTGAAAAACCTTTTATCATTGAATAACCGAACAACCCTGCTGGAGCATCAGCAGGGTTTCTTTCTGATTATTCGGCAAAAGCTTCTCGAAGCAGACGGTATGACTGAAGTTTATCTTCAAAATGATGAGTAATGGTTACAGCCATCACTTCTTCCGTTCCATATGCTTTACTGAGAGCCAAAATCTGTTCCTTCACTTGCTGCTTCGTTCCGATGATCATCCGATTCCGATTATCGGCAATTCGTCTTTGTTCATACGGTGTATACGTATTGCCGCGGACGGTTTCGTAAGACGGTACGCCGTGAAGCGGAATCCCCTGTTCACCCGCAAGCAGCGTATAATCCATGACGGCCGCGAGTTCCTCCGCTTTCTCCTCCGTATCCGCGCACAGCACAAACACCGCCACGGCTGTTTTTGGTTCTTTTCCTAATACAGAAGGTTTAAATCTGCGCTTATATTGTGCTGTCGTGCTTTCTCCGCCTTCTCCATTAATAAAGTGGGCAAACATATAGCCTGCTCCCATTTCTGCGCTCAGAAGCGCGCTTTCCCCCGAAGAACCGAGAAGCCAGACTTCCGGCGCCGTCTTAATAAGGGGTGATGCGGTCAGATTCGGAAAACGGTGATTGTCATCAGCTGCATCATGCAAATACATCGCCAGCTCACGAAGCTGCTGCGGATATTGATCAGCGTTACGCTTCCCTCCGTCATTCAGCGCCCATGATGCGATCGGCATTCCGCCCGGCGCTCTCCCTAATCCGAGATCGATTCTGCCCGGCGTCAACCCTTCAAGCACGCGGAAATTCTCCGCCACTTTATATGCGCTGTAATGCGGAAGCATGACACCGCCTGATCCTACCCGAATGTCATTCGTTTTCGCCGCAATATGACTGATCAGCACTTCAGGGCTTGAACCCGCCAACCGCTCTGAAAAATGATGCTCTGACACCCAAAACCTCTTATATCCGAGCTTTTCCGCCTCCTGCGCCAGTCTTACTGTATTCCGCAGTGCACTTTCCGCAGAACACCCTTCTGATACAGGAGATTGATCCAATATACTTAATGAAATCATCACTGTCACCTCATCAACATCGTACCACTGCTAAGCCGTTTTTTCTTTCTGTATGCTTATAAGCATCCCTGATGATAAACATTTATATACCTTGTTCCATTTTGTCGAAATATGTTACACGTGAAACATAAAAAAACCTCTCCCGGTCAGGAGAGGTTTTTTCTTAATTCTTTTGAAAACCTTTATCTTTTACATATTGATTTAAATAGGTTCTCGGTTTTTGTTTCATGAACTGCAGGATTTGATCAGACCACGTTTCAACCCGCTTGCCGTTTGTCCGTTTATCATAATAATCAGAAATGGTTTCATCATATTCCTTCATATAACTGCGGAAGTTTTCTTCATTCGTATCGTACGTGTTTTCATGATATACGGCTTGTTTCGGCAGGCGCGGCTTTTGACCGGACGGATGAGCGGGGTGACCGACTACCAAGCCGAACAGCGGCAGCACATGGTCAGGCGTTCCAAGCACTTCCGTCACCTGATCAAGTTCATTTCGAATGCCTCCGATATAACAAATGCCGAGTCCCATTGATTCCGCGGCAACACTTACGTTTTGTGCGGCAAGTGCGGCATCAATGACGCTGACCATAAACATTTCCGTATTCTCAAGAAGCTCGGTAATGTTTTCGCCTTTTTCCTCAGCAAGTTTTTTATGGCGGTACAAATCAGCGCAAAACACAAACAAGTGCCCGTTATTTTCGACGTAAGGCTGGTTTCCGGCCAGTGCCGCCAGCTTCCGCTTTTTCTCCTTATCGGTTACGCCGATGATGGAGTAAGCCTGCACGTAACTGGACGTTGACGCCGCCTGGGCGCTTTTCACTAATGTATCTATCTCTTCTGCTGTCAGAAGCTCGTCAGTAAATGATCGGATCGACCGATGATTAAGTATGGTTTCGATGGTATTGTTCATATAAAAGCCTCCTTCTCTATATATCATATCCGAAAGAGTATCATGCCAAAAGCGAAATGCTCTAAACAAAAAAAGACAGCCCGAAAAACGAGCCGTCTCACATTAAGAATTGAACAAGTAGCTTTTATATTTCGTCAGCTGCACACTTGCGTTATATACGATCCCGAAGCTGATTAATGTAGAAAGCACCGAGCTCCCCCCATAGCTGACAAACAGCAGCGGAATACCTGTAACCGGCATAATGCCGATATTCATCCCGATGTTCTGGAAGGTGTGAATCACGATAAGTGCAGTAAACCCTACGCAAAAAAACGCGCCAAATCGGTTAAACGCATGCAAGCGGTCAATCAGCACCACAAGCCTGTAAATTAAAAAGAAAAACATGACAACCGCAATGGCGCAGCCTAAAAACCCAAAACTTTCACCCAAAATCGCAAAGATAAAGTCAGTCTGTCCCTCAGGTACGTACACTTTCAGATTATGAACGCCGTTTCCGGTAATGCCGCCCGATCCGATCGCCATAACGGCCTGATCCACCTGCCAGCTTTTATCGCTCTCGGCCTGAGTCGTTGCCGCACTGGAGTCAGACATCCACGATGTAATCCGGTTAATTTGATAATCCGCAATACCGATCGAATTCGCCACATGGGGAAATTCAATTACAAGCACTAAGAATAGGCCAAGCACAAGCGCGGCCGAACCGCCGATGATGGTGATCAGCTTCCAGTTTACACCTGACATAAACACCATCACCATAACGATAAACAGACAGATCGCACCCGTTCCGGCATCCTGCAAAACGATCATCCCGATCGGAATAACCGTCCATGCCGCAATTTTCAAAAGCAGATTCACATCTTCCCGAAGTGATCTTTGATCCTTCGGGCCCGCCTTCGATATAATGGACGCGACCATCATCATAATTCCTATTTTCGTAAACTCAGAGGGCTGGAGGGTAAAGTTTCCGATTTGAAACCAGCTCTTCGCTCCGTTTTTAATCGGCGCGATGGATTCCGGCGCCACACGCAGAAGGAGCAGCGACAGCACGCCGGCAATCAATACATACAGACTCAGTTTCTCAAGCTGCTCTAAATCAAAGTACAGCAATAATCCGATGAATCCCGCACCTATAACATAGAAGACAATCTGCTTCATCCAGGCACTGCCTCCATACTGCCCGAACTGTCCAGCCGCATAAATCGCCGCAACACTAATTATTAAAAACACACCAAATATAAAAATCAAATCCCCCTGATAATAGGGATTTTGCTGTTTCTTATATCGACTCATTCTATCCCGCCTTACATTTTCATCGGAAGTCACTATTGTTTATTATACATGAACACCGTTCAAGAAAACATGATGAGGTTGCTTCCTTTTTATTTTTTACGGTTTGGGGACTACACGACATATGACGTGTCAGAAAAGGAAATGTTTCGGTCATGATAAAACTTTTCCGATAAAAAACCCCTTCTCGTCAGAAAAGGGGTTTCAGCTTATGTTTAACGTCATAAACAAGCTGTTCGGGTCCTCTTTATAATGTGCAAACGGATCACAATATTGAAACCCTGCTTTTTCATACAGGCGTCTGGCGGGGAGAAAAGCCTCCATAGAACCGGTTTCTAAGCTGATCCGCTCATAGCCCCGCCGCCTTGCTTCTTCAAGCATATGGCGGAGGATCCGGTTGGCTGCGCCTTTTCTGACATGAGGCGGAGCCGTTTTCATTGATTTGATCTCACCGTGCCGGCTGTTTAGCTCCTTTAAGGCGCCGCAGCCGAGCAGGACGCCGTCTTCCCTCGCACTCCAAAACGTAACGTCAGGCTGACGCAGCCGGTCCGCATTGAGCGCGTGTATACTTTCCGGGGGAGAATGCATGGTCATGCTCTTCAGATGCTCCTGCAAAAGCGCAATGACGTCCGGCGCTGTGACATCGTCTTTTGTTATGTCCACTTCAAAACCACCCTTGCTGTGCATGTTTTCTTTGAACATAGCAAAGGTTCACAGCCTGTGCCATTCCCTTGTCCGGAAATGTGACAGGGTATTTGACCTTTTCGGTTTCTTGTACCTATCCAAAAATGAGGCAATAGTTGCAATACATTTCTCGAAAAAGCGGTATCAAAAATTGGAAAACATGGTATAATAATCGTAACAAAATGTTCAAAAAACGACCACAAAACAGACACATTTTATTCTCTGTATTTCATTTTGGAAACGCTCCCATAAAATGAAAGGAGACATGTAAGATGGACATGTTTTTTGCTTATTTACTGGTCGCAAGCGCAACACCCCTCTTTATCTGGCTGGATAACAAAAAAGTCGCTCTTTCGGCCATACCGCCAATTATTCTCATGTGGGTTTTCTTCTACTTTTACGCAACCAGCAGCCTGTCCCCTCTCGGCCACACACTCATGATCATCCTGTTTGCCGTCAACGTCATCGTTGCCCATATCGCCGCCTTTATCATTTACGGCCTTCCGCGCCTGCGCCGGAGAAGAAGCCAATAAAGGCACACAAAACCCTCTTCGCCTGAACGAAGAGGGTTTCTTTTTATTCCTGATGTTCGGAATGTTGCTTCGCACCGCCAGGAGGGTTTCCATCCATATGGTCACCGTGATGGTAGTGCGCCGCAAAGATCCAGATGGAACCAAGGATGATAACAATCGCTCCGAAAAATCCGAAGAGCGTGTTTCCGACTTGAATTCCGCCGTTTTCGCTTTCTGTCATGTGCATGAACATGAGAAGCTGAAGGCCGGCTTGGATAAATGCGAATCCGAAAATGATCCACAGTTTTGCTGATGGGCTTAATTCCGTATATACCGCAACCCAAAGGGCCAGCAGGGTCAGAATAATAGACAACGCAAAACCTACGATATGCTTCCACGGAAAGTGGCTGTGTTCAGCAGATTTGTTTGCCATATTATAGTCCCCCCAATCCGATGAGATAGACGCCTGTAAAGATGAAGATCCAAACAACGTCTAAGAAGTGCCAGTATAAACTTGAGATAAAGATTTTTGAAGACGTCTGCGGCGTTAATCCGCGTTTCTTCAATTGCAGTAAGATGCCGGCAATCCAGAAGATACCGATCGTTACGTGCGTTCCGTGCGTTCCCAGAAGGACGAAGAATCCAGACCAGAAAGCACTTGTACCGAGAGATGCTCCTTCATGTACATAGTGGATGAACTCGTTAAGCTCACATCCGACGAAGCCCGCACCGAGAAGAAGCGTAATGATCGTCCAAATGACGACGCCTTTTAAACTTCCGCGACGCATTTCATGAACAGCGATCCCGCAGGTGAAACTGCTGATCAGAAGCAGGAATGTCATGATCATGACAAGCTTCACTTCAAATAATTCAGCCGGTAAGACTCCTCCTGCTGTTCTTCTTTGAAGAACGAAGAAGGTTGCAAATAGTGTTGAGAACAACACAATCTCTGCCCCTAAAAAGATCCAAAACCCGAGAATATTGAGTCTGCCGGTTTCAGATTGATATTCCATAGGCGCGTTAGAATTGCCGTGTTCTGCATGTTCCATAAATCACGCCTCCTTTATTCGGAAATCTTTCTTTCCGTCTCTTTTATTTCTTCAACAGGTATATAGTAGCCATTGTCATATTCAAATGAACGAAGCACCATGCAAAGCAGAATGCCGATCAAGCCGACAATGCCCATCCAGAACCATTCAAACACAAGTCCGAAGCCTGCAATACCGAACGCCACTGACATAATAAGCGGTCTTCCGGAGTTGTGCGGCATATGGATTTTCTTGAACTTGCTTTCCGGATGAATATCCGTTTTGTCTTCTTTCAATTGCAGGTACGCATCTTGAGATTTCACTTCAGGAAGCACCGCAAAGTTGTAATGCGGCGGAATCGCAGATGAAGTCGCCCACTCAAGCGTACGTCCCACGCCCCATGAATCTCCGCTGATCTCGCGAGTAGAGTAGCGGAAGCTGTAGTAGATGTTGTAGCAAAGGATTAAGAATCCGACACCCATCATGAAGGCTCCGACAGTTGAAATAAAGTTCAATGCAGTCCATCCGTCATTCGGTCCGTAAGTGTAAATACGGCGAGGCATACCTTGCAGCCCCAAGAAGTATTGAGGGAAGAAACATACATTAAATCCGATCATAAAGATCCAGAAGAACCATTTTCCGATTCTTTCGTTCAGCTTGTGGCCGAACATTTTCGGATACCAGAAAATAAATCCTGCGAAACATGCAAATACCGTACCCGCGATCAGCACATAGTGGAAGTGAGATACGAGGAAGTACGTATTATGGTATTGATAATCCGCTGCAGCCATCGCAAGCATAACCCCTGTTACCCCGCCGACAACGAAGTTCGGGATAAACGCGAGCGCCCACAGCATCGGTGTTGTAAAACTGATCCGGCCTTTATACATCGTAAAGAGCCAGTTAAAGATTTTAACCCCGGTCGGAACCGAAATCGCCATCGTTGTAATCGAGAAGAAAGAGTTAACAGACGCACTGTTCCCCATTGTGAAGAAGTGGTGGGTCCATACAAGGAAACTCAGGACGGAAATGGCGATAATTGAGCCGACCATCGCTTTGTAACCGAATAACTGCTTTCTTGCAAACGCTGAAATAATTTCAGAGAAAATACCGAATGCCGGTAAGATAACGATATATACTTCAGGGTGTCCCCAAATCCAGAACAAGTTAGCCCAAAGCATCGGCATACCGCCGGCTTCCAGCGTGAAAAAGTGAGCGCCGAACAAACGGTCAAATGATAACAGCGCCAATGCCACTGTCAAAACAGGGAAGGCGAATACGATAATAACCATTGTAATCAGCGTCGTCCATGTGAACATCGGCATACGCATCAGCGTCATGCCTTTTGTACGCATTTTCAGGATCGTCACCATAAAGTTGATACCCGTCATCAGCGTACCGATACCGGCAATCTGAAGACCGAGCAGGTAGAAGTTCTCACCAGGCCCGGGACTCATGTCGTTGCTTGCCAGCGGCATGTAACTCGTCCAGCCTGCGTTCGGAGAACCTCCGATAACGAAAGAAATATTGAAAAGCATCGCACCTACAAAGAACGTCCAGAAACTCAGGTTGTTCAAGTAAGGGAATGCTACGTCGCGCGCACCGATCTGCAAAGGTACGACAACGTTGATCAGACCGATTAAAAACGGCATCGCCATGAAGATAATCATGATCGTACCGTGAGTCGTAAAGATCTCATTATAGTGGTTTGAGTCTAAAAAACTGTTATTAGGAAGCGCTAACTGGGCGCGCATCATCAAGCCGTCGACCCCGCCGCGGAACAGCATGATAACAGCAGAGATAATGTACATGATTCCAAGTTTCTTATGGTCTACAGACGTCAGCCATTCAGACCAGAGCCATTTCCACTTTTTGAAGTATGTGAGTACAACGATGATAGCGATAGTGGAAAGCGCAATGGAAACTTGTGCGCCCAGAATTAATGGGTCACCTGTTACAAAAAATTCATCCCATCTCAATTTCATTCGGGCTTCCTCCTTTCTTGTTCAATTTCAATCTTGTTTATCGTCGGATACTTTAAATTCGTTTTTCTTTACATCTTCCCACGGGTCTGTTTTAGAGTGCGGTGATACGGCTTTGTAGCCAAGGCGTTTGCGCGCCTCCATCGCATATTCGGCATCTTGGCCGTGGTCAACGTATTTTAAGTGTGTAGAAGAGAACGTTAATTTTCCGACATTCTCCGGAAGCATCAGTTCGTCATACTTCTCTTTCGTCAGCTTTGGAGAATCGCTTTGGGCTTTTTTCACCCAGCTGTTAAAGTCTTTTTGCGTAACAGCTTTTACGTTGAATTTCTGGTCGGCAAAGTGTTCGCCGGTGAAGTTCGCGTTGCGGCCTTCATATGTTCCCACTTTGTCAGCTTGTAAGTATTGATCCATCAGCATTCCCGCCATCGCGTATTTTTGTCCCCCAAGCTGAGGAATCCATAGCGATGCCATTGAATCTGCTGAAGAAATTTTAAATAAAACCGGACGGTCTACAGGAATGTTCAGGTAGTTAACCGTCTCAATATCCTGCTCAGGGTAGCTGAATACCCATTTCCAGTCTACCGAAGTAGCATAAACAACAAGAGGCTCTTTATCCTTTGTCGCTTCAGGCGCTTTTTCTAACGAATATATCGTCTGTACGGTAGGCACAGAAAGTGCAATAACAATTAAAATTGGGATCACTGTCCAGACTACTTCTAAGAACGTGTTGCCGTGCATCTCGGGCTTGTAATTTCCGCTGTCTTTGCCTTTGCGGTCGCGGTATTTCACTAAAATGATTGTAAATAGTACGAATACGACGCCGACAATGAACAGCATAAATCCGATTGACAAGAGAATCAGATCTTTCTGCTGGTCTGCTACAGGTCCTTTCGGATCTAAAACGGAAATGTCGCTGCATCCGCCCAGTACGAAAACAACAGCCAACATCGCTAATAAAAGTAACGGTTTAAATGCTCTGAACAAGAAGATCACCATCCTTCCTATTGATGTAGTGAATCTGAAATGTACTTTCTCAAAATCTTTTCTCTATCTACCTTGTTATGCTATCAAAATCTGCCCTTATTAGCTTTATTTTTTTCTAAAGTTCATCTTTTTTTCGACCTAATGTCACAAAATCGTCAAAAAATGCATGAACTTTTTCCACTTGCGTAAATCAAACATAAAAAGTTTTAGATCATTTAGCATATATAGAGAAAAAAGATAGCGAGAACGAATAATACCAAATAAAGGTTTACCATAATAAAAATCGCTGGTCAACAAAAAGTTTCATTTTGTTAAACATTCTACAAAAGAAATATTTTTTCCTTTGCTCACACCTTTTCACACGGTTTCCATTTTAACGCAACGCATTGTGAAAAAAAAGACCGGAACGCGCCTTGATATGTTCATTATAAAAAACGCATTCATATGTTTAATATGGACAAAACGAAGGAAACATATAGGCATAAATAATAAAAAATAGGAAGTGATATTTATGGGTTTTATCGTATCTCTGATTGTCGCTATTATTATCGGCTGGATCGGAAGTTTATTTGTAAAAGGCAGTATGCCCGGGGGAATCATCGGGTCAATGATCGCCGGTCTGATCGGCGCATGGATCGGGCACGGACTGCTCGGCACATGGGGTCCTCACCTTGCCGGCTTTGCCATCATTCCGGCAATCATCGGAGCTGCGATCGTGGTATTCTTATTCAGCCTGATCGCCAGAAGCAGAGGATAAAAAAAAGCCTCGTCCCTTATGGGATGGGGCTTTTTTCCGGTAGAGCGCCCAAATGGCGGATAAACCGCCGGAAAGCCGCTCTGCCTTCTTCTGTCTGTTTAAAGACGCCGGCATGCTCCAGTATCCGCGCAAAGGCATGGCCGATTTCCTCTTTCAGAATCTGTTCCGCGTTTTCTTTCGTTACCTTCCGCTTATGCAGCACACTGAGCGCCCAATCTTTATGCTTTGCCGCAGAAGGGGCTGCCGTTAAGACCGCTTCCGGGTCCGGTGAGCACAGCGCTTCAGCCGTGTATTTCATTTCTTGTTCAAGGCGGCCCGGCAGAATCGCAAGCCCCATTACCTCAATCAGTCCGATATTTTCTTTTTTCAGGTGATGAACTTCCTGATGGGGATGAAAAATTCCCAGCGGATGCTCATCAGAGGTGCGGTTATTTCTGAGGACGAGATCTAATTCGAATAAACCGTTTCTCTGCCGGGCAATCGGCGTAATTGTATTGTGCGGTGTTTCTCCTGAACAGGCGAGGAGATCAGCCGCCTCATCGGAATAACCGCGCCATGCCCGCAGGATGGCATCCGCCGCGCCGGAAAGCTCAGACGCGCTCTCGCTTTGCAGGCGGATGACCGACATCGGCCACTTCACAATTCCCAGCACCGTTTTCGGATAGTCAGGCAGCCTGTATCGGCTTTCTGTCTCCGCCCGCGCCATCGGGAATTCATAATGGCCCCCCTGAAAATGGTCGTGGCTTAAAATACTGCCGCCGACGATCGGCAGATCAGCATTGGAACCGAGAAAATAATGAGGATACTGGCTGACAAACGACAGCAGCCGGTCAAACGTTTTTTTGCTGATCTTCATCGGTTCGTGCCGGTCTTTCAAAACGATGCAATGCTCCCGGTAATACACATACGGAGAAAATTGCAGAAACCACTGCTCATCGCCGAGAATGACCGGAATGACACGAAGGTTTTGACGCGCCGGGTGATCCGGTCTCCCCTCGTACCCGACATTTTCTTTACAAAGAACACATCCCGGATAATCGGATTGAGGCTGCTCTTTGGCAGCGGCAATTGCTTTCGGATCTTTTTCCGGTTTTGAAAGGTTGATCGTGATGTCCAGCTTTCCGTAAGCCGTCTCAGCCGTCCACCCGACATTCCGCTGTATTCTGTCCGAACGGATATAATACACATCCTCTGAAAATCGGTAAAACGCCTTTGTCGCCTGCTCCGGCCCGTGCACCGCCTTTGTTTCTTCAAAACGACGCACAATCTCGGACGGCTGCGGGGCAAAGCAGCCCATGATCTTCGCGCTCAGCAGGTCGCGATAGGTGTCTGTATCGGCTGCAATCCGGCCCGTTTCTGCCGCCCATTCATAAATCGGGGCCAATATGTCCGGCAATGATGCCGCCGATTCATTTTCTTTCTGTTCTGAAGCCTCCGGATGGGTAATATGCAAAGTTTCATATAAACGGTTTCTTGTATATTCAATATCAAGAAATGAAATCAGCTCTTTTTGCAATCCGTACCGGATTAAACGTTCCACGTGCCGCTCAATTGCCATCGTCATCCCCCTTTAGTTCTCTCGCTCCGATATCCGCCGTGTAAAAGTCAGTTTCTCCCTGTCTTCTCCTCATAGCGGCCCCCGTTAGCTCTCCGATGAGATTCACTCTGCCGGGCGCAAAGAAAAAGCGCAGGTCTCGGGCTCCCCGAATACATCAGCAAACGCTTTCTTTATTTTGCGCTTCAAACGCATCCCCCTCCACCATTACACTTTCCCCCCGGGACGCGGAAAGAAACGGTTATGACACGCCTTCTTCTTTCGCTTTTCTGAAGACAATCCACTTGCTGGCCGCATAGTTGACGACTACGATAATGACGTTATCGGCGATTTTCGCCAATGTTTCGTTCATATGAAATTGACTGACCAGAAGAATCATCATGGCGAGATCGATGGCGAGAGACAGTACCCGCACGCTGAAAAAGGCCGTTAATTCTTTCATCAGACTCCGCATCCCCGCGGTCTTTTGCTGAAAGACATACCGTTTATTCGTAACATAAGCAAATAGAACGGACAGAATCCAAGCGGCGACAGTCGCCGCCTTGTAATCCATCTCAAATGCCGACGTCAGAATGTAAAAACTGACGATATTCACGATGGTCGTGAATATCCCCATAATGATATACATCATAATTTCTCTGTAGCGCATGGCAGTTCCTCGCTTTCTGAAAGACTTTTCTAAACCTTTTGTCAAATCAAGAAGAACGTTACCCTGATTTTCTGCCGCTGACAAAAACATAGAGCGCGTCAAACATGCTGCGGAAAGTAACCGGCCTTCCCAGCACATTGGATTGCTTAATCATCCCGTCGATGAGCGCGCACATCATGTTAGCGGTATGCTCGGTATCTATATGGTCTTCTATTAAATTTCTCGATTTGAGCCAATTTATGTACATGGTGCTTTCTTCTATCCATAACTTATAAAGACGGATATAAGCTTCATATTCACTGACGACTTTGTAAGTAGGCATATGAACGGCAAAAGACACAACATTCCAGGCAGGCTTGCTGTTTACAAACCGCATCAACAGGCTGGCCGCGCTGGCCGCGGCTTCACAAAGCGTCAACGGCCGCTCTGTTTGCTTTTCTAATTCGTCGAGATAGCCAGTGATGATCCTTTTTTTAATCTGACGCCTCTCTAACAAATGCTTCAGAAAATCTTCCTTGCTTTCAAAATGAACGTAAAACGCCCCTTTGCTGAAACCCGCCGCTTTACTGATGTCATCGATTGAGACTGAATCGTAAGCTCTTTCAATCAGGAGATGAAGGCCTGCGTCAATAAAACTTTCAAATGTTTCTTCTCTCTTAATTTGAAATTTGTTTTTTTTCATTTTTTACCCCAGCTGTTTGATCATTCACTTTATCTTACACCGAATCATTCTTTTGCGGTATTTTTTATGCAAAAAGAATATGCTATTCGACGTTTTGAGGGTAAATATTAATAGGTCATATGGTTTATTTTTATTTGCATACTATCCAGTCAGTATTTATTTGTTTATTATTATATGTAAGAATTCTTGAAGGATTTTGGTTATTTCAGTCATTTTCTTAGGGAATAGGTAGGTGAATTCATCTTCAATTTGGGATTACCGGCCAACTATGTGTGATATTTGTTATACATTGGCTGCTGTAGCTGGGCAAATCAATTTTTCAATTGGAGGTTCTTATGAAAACTCATGTAATGAAAGATATAGATCAAGATTGGCAATTGTTAATTCAAGAGGCTAGAATCATGGGTTTGAACATTGACGATGTGAGGCGCTTCTTAAATACTGAAAAAGCGGTGAAGAAAAAAACACCAATGAAAAACACCATCCGCCAGCGGTAAGATTACAGGCGGATCCTTTTACTATATGACCTGCCACAGTCCGCCCGCACCTGAGTTTTCAAAGGAACACCCGCAATAAGAGGGGAATCAGAGAACAAACCGTATACCGGACAACCATTCCCGTCCGTATTCCGCAATTGAACAGCCAAACATGGTGATATGAGATCCCCCCGCTGCATATCTTGTGTATTATGCCCATTTATGAGGTGATACACAGATGGATACGAATCCCTATTATGATGAAAAACAACAGAACTACTACGAAGGCCTGAATCCTTATTTATTGAACAAAATAGACGAAAACTGGCGGACAGTGCTTGATGTCGGCTGCGGAACGGGCAATTTAGGAGCGGCGATCGAAGACCGCGGAATAACGGTTTACGGCATTGAAGCGTATCCCGAAGCCGCAAAAAAGGCGGAAAGCAAATTGAGCCATGTGCTTTGCGGCGACATTGAATCCGCCATTCTTCCGTACGAATCAGAGCAATTCGACTGCATGCTGTTCGGAGACGTTCTTGAGCATCTTATCGACCCGTGGACAGTGCTGAAAAAGCTTCGTCCTTATGTAAAAAAAGACGGCACTGTGCTTGCATGCATACCGAATGTCGGCCACATCTCAGTCGTGCTGGAGCTTTTAGCCGGCAAATGGACGTACAGTGACGCCGGATTAATGGATCAGACCCACCTGCGTTTTTTTACCCGGGAAGAGACTCTTTCATTATTTAAAGCCGCCGGCTATGAGGTCAAACGCATTGAGGCGATCCGCGTTGATCACCCTTCTTACCACAAAGCCATCGCATCATTGCACGAAGTATGCGTACAGCTTGGCATAAGGCATGACTTTATGACAGAAGCATCGGCCTATCAATATGTGATTGAGGCCGAGAGGAGCATGTAATGGATGCACATTCATTTCTGTTTGTCGTCTGTGTGAATGATGAGTCGCTGTACTCCCGGTGCAAGAGCCATATCATGCAGCTTACCGTCCCCCCTTCATACTCCGTTGATATCTTGCCGATATACGATTCAGCAAGCATGGCCTCGTCCTACAACAAAGCGCTGAAACACCCCTCCAAATATAAAATTTATCTGCATCAGGATACTTTTATCATTCATCAGCATTTCCTTCATGACATGCTTCATATCTTTCAATCTCATCAGGAGCTCGGCCTTCTCGGTGTCGCCGGCTGCAAAACCCTGCCGCCGAACGGCATTTGGTGGGAAAGCGGACAGCGGATGGGAAAAGTGATTGAATACCGGGGGAATGCTTATCACCCGCTGGATTTTGAGCACGGTGATGAAGACGGCCTGTTTACGCCCGCTGACGCCATTGACGGCTTGTTAATGGCGGCTCAATATGACGTGGAGTGGCGGGAGGATTTGTTTCGCGGCTTTCATTTTTACGACACATCACAGTCGCTCGAATTTCAAAAACACGGCTATCAAGTCGGCGTCGCCTGCCAGAAAGACCCTTGGTGCCTTCATTTTTGCGGCGACTCATTTGACGCCGCGGCATATGAAGCGGACAGACAAACATTTATCAAACATTATATGGCAAAACCCTCTCGCTGATCGAGAGGGCTTTTTTCGGGTTAACGTTTATTCAGTTCCCGCTCAATGATTTGTTCAAAGGTTTCCTTTCCCGCCGCGCCAGGGATTCTCTCATCGCCGATGATAAACGTCGGCACTGCCGTAATGCCGGCTTCCTCATAAGCATGGCGGAGCGCTTCCCGCTGTACGTCCTTGTACGCTCTTGTCTCAAGCGCCTCTTTGAAGGCAGCGCCGTCAAGTCCGGCTTCTTCCGCAAGCTTTGTCAGCACGCCAACGTCACCGATATTTTGTTCTTCCTGAAAGAACGCCTGAAAAACGCGTGTATGGTATTCGCTTCCTTTCCCATGTTCCTTTGCGAAATGAAAGCCTTCAAATGCCAAATCCGTGTAAGGATGCGGTGACACGCGGGGGAACGTGATTTCAACGCCTAACGACTGCGCCATCGGCTCAATGGAGTTTTTCCACATCTGCCGCTTGGCGGGATCATTCACCGGATCAAGTTTCGGCGAGGGGCTCGGACGCAATTCAAACGGCATCCATTCCACCTGTACGTCCTTGTCTTTGATAGCTTCTTCAAACGCCGTTTTGCCGACATAGCAAAACGGACATACATAATCCGAATATACTTTAATCTGCAGTGTCATTGTAAGTCTCCTTTCCTTATCATTTTAAGTTGTAACTTTTATAGTTACAAGAGTTTTTTAAAAAACACCTTCCATATGGAAGGTGTCACGATTCCAGCAGCCTTTGGGCGATATATTCTCCTTTTTTACAGCCCCCGGGACAGGCGAATAAGGAAGAGCCGATCGTTTGTGTGTATTCATTCAGCGCATCCTTTGCCGCCAAAGCCTTCAGCATCGGGACAAATTGGCGGTCCGGGTCTTTTTGAAAGCAGATAAACAGCAGGCCTGCGTCAACATAGCCCGTCTTCGGATCAATTCCGTCCGTATAGGAAAATGCCCGGCGCAGGATCTGTCTGCCGGTTGATTTTGCCACGCTGACATGCGAGTCGGCGGGAATTTGATTCAGCTTCACGGGATCGGTTTCCTTTTTTTGTCCGAAAGGCGCGCCCGAGCTTTTCACCCGCCCGAACGTGTCCTCTTGTTCCTTCAAGGATGAACGGTCCCATATATCTAAAAACATCTTAATTTTCCTAAACGCCATGTACGTGCCGCCCGTCATCCAGTCCGGCTCTCCTGATTGAACCCAAACGATCGAATTCATCAGGTTTTCATCCTTCGTGCTTTGGTTGCCGGTGCCGTCTTTGAATCCGAAGAGGTTGCGCGGTGTTTCTCCGTTTTTTCCGCCGCTTAAGAAACCTTTATTGAGAAAGCGGACTTCACACACACCCGATGCCTGTTTCATCAGGTTGCGCACCGCGTGAAACGCCGTTTGTTCATTATCCGCGCAGACCTGTATGACGATATCACCGCCGCCTTGTTTCTTATCGAGCTTGTCGTTAGGCATCGGCGGAATATCGGCGAGGTGCTTCGGTTTTTTATCTTTCAGTCCGAAGCGGTCCTTCCCGTCTTTCTCGAAAAACCCGGGGCCGAAGCCGAAGGTAACGGTCAAATTCGCCGGTGCCAGATCCTGCGACTCCCCGGTATTCTGCGGAGGCATATATTTATTTTTCTGTTCGCCTGACGGGACGGCGCCTGAAGTCAGCAGCTGCGTCAGGCTTGTCCATTGTTTGAAAAGGGAGATGACATCGGCTTTGTCGCTTGACATGACATCAAACGCCGCAAAATACACATACGTCTGATGGGCCGTTGTGATTCCTGCTTGGTGCTTTCCGTAAAAAGGAACGATTTGATCACGATCATGTTTTTCATCATTCTTCTTTGAAGCGGTGGCCGCCGGTTTGAAGAGCGGCGCGAGTCCTCCGAGGCCGCTCGCTCCGACAGCGACGGCTGCGCCCGCGACGGCGCCCCACTTCAGGACATCCCGTCTGTGGATCTGTTTTTCCTTGTTATGTTCATCGCTCATGCTGTGTCTTAACTCCTTTTAAAGCACATCGGCAATCTTCGACATGGTTTCAGAAAGGGCCGTCAGCTTCGTGCTTATCTCTCTGATTTGATCTGTACTTAATGTATCACAAGACGTATACGATTGATCGCACGTTTTGTATTTCGACATCAAAACTTCAAATTCGCTGAATTCCGCATTAAGTTTTTCCGTGACCTCGAAATGATCTCTCACTGCGCGCTATTCACTGTTTTATAGAGGGCTTTTGAGCCTTCGGCGCCGACGGTGATTGGTTCAGGCGTCACTTTGAGAGAAGCGATAGAGCCGTCAAACGCTTCGGTCGATATTGCAAGCTGATTGCTCTGTTCTTGACATACGGCTTATATTCTCCAAGTCCGTCACTGCCTTTTTGCACACACAGAAAAAGGGCCGCCCTATCGGGACAGCCCTGCTTTGGAGCGCCGAATTTCCTCTGAAAACTTCCGCGCCGCCGCTTTTGGATCTTCGGCTTGGCTGATGGCGCTGATCATGCTGACGCCGTCTGCACCCGCTTCAATGACGGGCGCCGCGTTGTCAGCCGTAATGCCGCCGATTCCTACAATCGGAATGGTGATGCCCTGACGCCGTACCTCTTCAATCAATGTAACGCCCTGCACGGCTTCAGCATCTTTTTTTGTTTCGGTCGGATAGACCGGGCCCATTCCGACGTAATCGGCTCCGGCTTCTTCCGCCCGCTTCACCTCGGAGACGTTATGTGCTGACACACCGAGAATCATATCGCCGATTGCCGCTCTCGTTTCTTCGGCGTCTGCGTCATCCTGTCCGATATGCACTCCGTCCGCCTCAAGGCGCAAGGCCAATTCGACATCATCATTAATGATGAAAGGAATCCCGGCCTGCCTGCAGACATCCTGCACCCGCTTCGCGAACAGGACACGTTCATCCCCTGTTAAAGAACCGCTCCCCTTTTCCCGAAATTGAAAAAGCGTAGCGCCGCCCTCAATTGCTTTTTTCACCACGGAAACCGGGTCTGCGCTTGTATTGTTTGATCCCATAATAAAATAAACCGATAACATATCCTTCATCATTTCCCGAGAAATACGCGTCATTTTTCTATCACCCTTTCAATTGCGGCAAGCTCGGCCGCTTCTTGTTCTGAGATGCTTGCCAGCTTGTTTAAAAGCTCAATCTGGAAGCTGCCCGGCCCCTTATGGGAGGTGTCCAAAGCGGCAAGCTGAGCGGCGCTTCCGTATACAGAAACGGCTGAAACGGCCGCTTGCAGAACGTCCTGCCCCGCTGCGCAGAAGGCTCCGATTACAGACGTCAGCAGGCATCCCGCCCCCGTCACCTTCGTCAGCAGTTTATCACCGTTATGTACGGCGTATGTATCGGTGCCGTCGGAGATGACGTCGGTTTTTCCGGTAATCGCAATGACCGTCTTCAGCCCGCTTGCAGCCGTCTTAGCGAGCTGAACCACATCTCCTCCGGCTTCCCCCGCATCCACGCCTTTTATCTTCCAATCAGGGGCGCCGGCAATATTGGCGATTTCCGCGGCATTTCCGCGAATGACGGACAAGCGGACCTCCTGTATGATCTTGCGGGCTGATGCCGTCCGAAACGGCGTGGCGCCGGCGCCTACCGGATCAAAAATGACCGGAACACCGTTTTCATTGGCCGATTTTCCGGCTGCGATCATAGCTTCAACCGACGCCGAGCTGAGGGTGCCTATGTTCAGGACGAGCGCTCCGGCGATTTTCGCCATGTCGGCGGCCTCCTCAATTGCATAAGCCATAACGGGTGATGCGCCGAGCGCGAGCAGTCCGTTAGCGGTGAAGTTCGTGACGACATTATTGGTGATACTGTGAACGAGCGGGTTTTGATCCCGCACTTTACTCAAGTGTTGAGCTGCGGTTTGTGCGTCCATGTCTAATCATCCTTTTTTCTCTTTTTCGGATTCCATAAATATGATTTCGTATGCTCCAGCCAGGCTCTGGCGGCAAAGGACATATAGCGGTCCTTCCGCCAAATGATGGCTAAGTGCCACGGAATGACCGGATGAACGAGCGGAATGGTTCTGACTTTGTCAGGATCAAGACCGCGGCAGATTCTTTCCGGCAGCAGGCCGATACCGAGATTGGCGGATACCATTTCGCTGATAAAGTCCCACTGTGACGTTTCATAAATGACGTGCGGCCTGAATCCGGCTTTCACGCATTCCGTCATAATTCGATTATGAAGGACAAAATCCTCCCTGAAAAATATGAACGGCTCTTCTTTCAATTCATGAAGATTGCATTCTTTCTCGTCAGCGAGCCGATGTGACGGATGGACGACGAGCATAAGGGTTTCCTTGACGATTGTGAAGGTATGAAAAATCTCTTCATTCGCGGGAAGGACGACGACCCCGATATCAAGCGAGCCGTCCTCCACCCCTTGCTGCACTTTAATAGAGCCGTCCTCAACAAGCTGAAACGTCACATCGGGATATGTGACGCGGAAGTCACCGAGCACTCTCGGGAAAAAGCCGGACCCGATCATCGGCGGAAGACCGATGCGGACGTGCCCTTTCTTCACTTCCATAATATCGTTCAGCTCTGACGTCAGGTTTTGGAATGACTTTGTGATTTCCTGCGCCTGCACATACATGCTCTGCCCGGCGTCAGTCAGTTCAACTTGCCGGCCATTGCGGTAAAACAGCTTAATGCCGAGCTCCGTCTCCAGGTTTTTAATCATTTTTGAGATTGTCGGCTGTGAAACATACAGAGACTGCGAAGCCTTCGTAAAGCTTTTCAAACGGGCCACTTCCAAGAAATACGTTAAGTGCCGTATATCCATTACATTTCATCCTTTCTATAGACAAAAGGAATACATATTATTCTTTATATGTATTTTACCTATAGCAAAACCTTCTGTACAATATAAATATAAGGGAGGCATCATTATGAAAAAATTGCTGCTTACCGTTATTCAAATCGCTCTGCTGTTTATATTTGCGCGTCTGATCAATTGGGTCACGGCGGCTCTTCATATAAATATTCCCGGCAGTATAATCGGGATTGTGATTCTTTTCACATTATTGCACTTCAAGATTATCAAACTTGAATGGATTGAGCTTGGCGCAGCATGGCTCCTCGGTGAGCTGCTGCTGTTTTTCATCCCGTCTGCCGTCGGAGTGATTGAATACGGAGATATTATGTCTAAATTCGGCGTAAGCATTTTACTTGTCGTCGTCATCAGCACATTTGTCGTGATGGTTTCAACAGGTACGCTTACACAGCTGATAGCAAAAAGAAAGGAGAAAAAACAAACGTGTTCATCGGAATCATAAGTTTATTCTTAACTGTCTTAGTGTATTTGGGCGCGAAAAAACTCTACATTCGTTTTCCGCGGGTGTATACGTCGCCGCTTCTGATTACGCCCGCTGTTTTGGTCGTCCTGCTGCTTCTTGTCAATGTCCCGTATCAGACATACAATCTCGGCGGCGGACTGCTGACCGATATGCTTCAGCCGGCAACAGTGGCGTTCGCCATCCCGCTTTATAAATATTTCCCGATTTTAAAGAAATACGCCGTGGAAATTATTTTGAACGTAGCGGTCGGTTCATGTATCGCCATTCTGTCAACAGCCTTTATCGCAAAATGGTTCCATCTCGGCAGCAGCTTAGTCGACAGTCTCGTGCCGCGATCCGTGACGACGCCGATTGCCATGAACGTTTCAGAAATGATCGGCGGGATGCCGGCCGTTACAGCGGTTTTCGTCATTTTAACAGCTTTATTGGGAACGATCATCGGGCCGATGGTCATCCGCTATTTCCGCATTGATAACGAAATTGCCCGGGGCGTGCTGCTCGGAACTAGCGCGCACGGAGCGGGAACATCTAAAGCATTTGAGCTCAGCTCCGTATCAGGAACGATCTCAAGCGTGTCCATGATTCTCGCCGCGATTATGACACTGTGCGCGGCCCCGATTTTGCTTTCGTTTATGTCATAAAAGACTGCTCCTTACAGAGCGGTCTTTTTTTAGTTGCCATGAAGAATTGATTTGTCTGTCCTTCATAAAAAGACGAAAACACGATATGATAAGACATGAAGTGAAAAGACTGAAGAACGGATGTGTCATATGAACGGCCAGCAGCGAAGCAGCATCAGAAAAGGACTTGAAGTCGATATCGTCCTGAAAGCCGATCAGCGTTCAGGAAAGCTGACAAGAGGAATCGTCAAGGATATTTTGACGAACTCAAGCTTCCACCCGCGCGGCATTAAGGTCCGCCTTGAAGACGGGCGAATCGGCCGGGTGCAGCACATTATTGAATAGAAAAAAGCCGGAGCTTCACGCCCGGCTTTTTTTCTTTAATTTCAGCAATGAAATCCTCATATGTTCTCCCTTTATATACAAAAAATTTTTAACCAACTATTGACTCTTACGTTGCGTAATACTTTAGAGTAGCCATTAAGGAGGCGGCAAACGTGATGGGTATGAAAGTAAAAGAAGTAGCTGAACTGATTGGAGTAAGCATACGCACTCTCCATCATTACGATCAAATTGGATTATTGACTCCTCAGGAAACGACCGATTCCGGTTATCGGCTTTATTCTGAAGAGAATCTTGAACAGCTGCAGCAGATACTATTTTTCAAGGAGCTCGATTTCTCCTTAAAAGAGATTAAAGAAATCATTACTAATCCTTCATTTAACCGAAGGGAAGCATTCATTTTACAAAAGAAAATGTTGATTGAGAAACGGAATAGAGTCGATAAGATGATTGAAACCATCGATAAATCAATCAAACATATGATGGGAGAGATTTGCATGACGAACAAAGAGCGGTTTGAGGGAATGAACTTCAATCATAATCTTTATGAGCAAGAAGCCCGCAAACGGTGGGGTGATCAACCTGTCGATAAGGTAAATATTAGATTGAAAAACATGACTGATGGTGAGCAAAAAGATTTATCTGATAAGTGGATTGCAATGTTCAATAAATTTGCACTCCTTATTAACCAATCTCCCGATTCCCCAGACGTACAAACAGCTATCAAAGAGTGGTTTGATTTTCTCAATGAAAATTTTGGTGAATATTCTTTTGATGCCTTTTACGGATTAGGTCAACTCTATATTGAAGATGAACGCTTCACTAAGAACATCGACCGGTATGGTGAAGGGTTGGCGAAGCTCATGAGTGATGCCATTACAATTTATATAGATACTCAAAAAAAGGGTGGTGCCCATTAAAATCATTATCGAGGATACAATTGGGCGGAGGGATTAGTGAGGCCACTTTACTCGGCACAGATGAGATACTAAGTAATAGCGGTTTTTTTCTTTAAACAGTAAGATATGAAGATTATTTTGTCCCGTATTAAAGCGATGGAAGAGGGTTTTCTTTTCCCCCTCTTTCCACGCTATAAATGATCATCCTATTTTTTCCGCAAGAAAACAACCTTCAAATAGTTCCCTTCTTTAAACGCCGGAATCGTTTTGAAATCTTCCGGAAGCGTGTATTCTTCCAAAATGTCGTAACGCTCATTTGTTTCTTTAAAGGCGGTCTCTATAAAACCTTTAAATTTCTTCATATTGAAGGCGCTGCTGTTTGTCGAAGCGACGATGATGCCGTTTTTTGCGGTGATGGCGATCGTTTCCTTCAGCAGGTTTTTATAATCTTTCGCCGCGCTGAACGTCCGTTTTTTTGTGCGGGCGAAAGAAGGCGGATCAAGGATGATGAGGTCAAACGCCAGCCCTTTTTTCTCCGCATAGCCGAAGTATTTGAAAACATCCATGACTTTAATGTCATGCGCCTCATAATCAATTCCGTTGGCGCTGAACTGTTCAATCGTTTTTGCGAGACTGCGGTTGGCGACATCGACGCTTGTCGTTTTCTCAGCTCCGCCAAGCGCCGCCGCAACGGAAAATGCCCCCGTATAAGAGAACGTATTCAGCACCCGTCTGCCGTTTGCATACTTGTCCCGAATCGCTTTGCGTACATGACGCTGGTCTAAGAAAATGCCCGTCATCGCCCCATCGTTTAAATCCGCCGCGTACCGTATGCCGTTTTCTTGAACAATGACCGGAAAATCCCCTCTTTCGCCTTTGACAAAATCGTCGTCTTCCACGTATTGCCCGGCAGTATCGAATCGTTTCTTTTCATAGATTGCTTTATAAGAAAGCTCCAGTCCGTCAATCGCCTCAATCATGCTGTCCTTATAAGCGTAAATGCCTTTACTGTACCATTGAATCAGCAGATAACCGTCATAAAAGTCAATCGTGACGCCGCCGATGCCGTCGCCCTCACCGTTGAAAAGCCGGAACGCCGTCGTATCGGGCGCCTTAAACAGATGAGTTCTTGCTTCAGCCGCTTTTTTCAGCTTGTCCAGAAAGAAACGTCCGTCGATCCGTTCATCTTTCGCGCGGGACAGCACCCAGCCGACTCCTTTATTCTGCAAACCGTAATAGCCTTTTCCGATAAACTCACCCTTCTCGGATGTCACATCAAAAAGATCGCCCTCTGTTAAATGAGCCGAGCTTCCGGACAGAGCGTCTTTTTCAATCAGGGGGAATCCTTTTTTCAGCTTTCCGGCAAATGTATCTTTCACTGTAAGTAGCTTCATTGTGCATTCCTCTTTCGTTTTGCTTTCTCTTATCGTACCATAAAACATGATCAACACCGCATTGTCCCGAAAAATTCAAAACAGGGGGAAAACCATGACAGCCAAAAGAATCGACCATACAGGCATTATGGTCAAAGATATTGAAACATCCATCGCCTTTTACCAAGACGTTCTCGGTATGCAGTTAAAGGATCGTATCACTCATACGAACGGCATTATTGAACTTGCCTTTCTCGGCTTTCAAGAAGGGCCGGAGACAGAAATTGAGCTGATCCAGGGCTACAGCAGCGAGCTTCCCGCAGAAGGAAAAGTGCACCATGTCGCTTTATTGACTGAAGATATCGCGGCGGAGTTCACGCATGCGAAGCGTCAGGGCGCCGTATTCATTGATGAAGAAATCACGACGCTTCCGAACGGATACCGCTACTTTTACATTGAAGGACCTGACGGAGAATGGATCGAATTTTTCCAGCGTTAAAAAAACGGGCGAAAGCGCCCGTTTTTTTATGTTTCTTCTGTGACGTTTTGTTCCGCCGCCCGTTCCTCTCTCCATTTTTGAAGATCCCAAATTCGGAAAAACGGATAATAAATGATAAATGTAATCAGGAGATTGATCAGCTGCATGACCGAACCGGAGATTTTCCCGCCCGTCGCCAAATAACCGGAAATCAGCGGCGGCATCGTCCACGGCACGGCGATTCCCGCCGGTTTTGCCACCATCCCCGTGCTCATCCCGATGTACGTCGCCGTAATGGTCAAGAGCGGCGCAACAATAAAAGGCACGATTAACAGCGGATTCATGACGAGCGGCATCCCGAAAATAATCGGTTCGTTAATGTTAAAAATCGCGGGCCCGATGCCAAGACGGCCGAGCTGTTTCATCTGTTTGCTTCTGGAGCGCACAAGCATGGTCAGCACAAGGGCAAGCGTCGCTCCGCTTCCGCCGACATTAATCCATATTTGAAAGAACTGTGTCGTAAAAATGCTCGGCAGCGCTTCTCCCGCCTGAAAAGCCAAACGGTTGGCGTCCATCGCCCCGTACCAGATCGGCGACATGACGCCGCCGATTATGGACGCGCCGTGTATGCCGCACGACCAAAGCAGCATTTGCACGAATTCGGCGATAAGACTTCCGCCGAGACTCCCGCCCAAAATAGACAGCGGGGTGCCCAGCAAATCGCCTACGACATTGTGGAGGCTTTTAAAAGGAGTCATTTCAATAAACAGACGGGCCAGCCATACAAGCGTAATAATAATGAAACCGGGGATGAGCGCAACGAACGATTTGCTGACCGCAGGCGGCACTCCGTCAGGCATCTTAATGACGATATTTCTTTGTATAATAAACCGGTACACTTCCGTAGACAGCATTGCAATGATCATCGCGACAAACAGACCTTTGCTTCCGAGCAGCGAAATCGGTATGCCGCCTCCCACCATAATCTCTGTTGACGAGCCATCAGGGATAAACGGAATCTGATACGGCGTCGCCAATAAAAAGGCGGCAAGGGCAATGGCTCCCGACGACAGGGCATCCACCTCATAGCTTTCCGCAAGCCGGTAAGCAATCCCAAAGGCGGCGACAAGCGCCATAATGTCAAAGGACGCATTCACGGGATACCCGAGCTTTTCAACCCAATTTTCACCGAAAAGACCAGCCATAAAATCGGCATAACCGGGAATCGGAAGACTCGTCAGAATCAGAAAAACCGATCCGATGATGATAAGCGGCATAGTCAAAATAATGCCGTCCCGCAAAGCTCTTAAGTGCCTTTGGCCGGCGACTTTTCCGGCGACAGGCATGATTTTTTCTTCCATGACCCGATTGAACGTACTCATTTATCAAAAACCCCCTTTTTGAGTTCATTGCGCAGATGTCTTAAAGCATTTTCTCCATCATATTTTGGAAACGCTTACATTTGCATACAGAAATTTTCCTTATCCCTCAGGAAAAAAAGAATTCCGCACTGCCGATATATAAAGAAAAAGGGGGAATCGCAATGTATCACACCCTGAAACCGATAATGGCCGCGGCCTTGTGCGTCGGACTGTTCTCCGCCGCGGCGCCCGCGCACGCCGAGACGCACGCCGAGACGCACGACCGGGACGTTATCGTGGTGTACAAAAATCAAAACGGCAAGGAATCCGCCATAGACAGCGGAGCGGATGTGGAACAGACCTATCAGCATCTCCCGGCAGTCGCCGTATCAGCCGATTCACAAACGGTGAAAGACCTGAAGCAGGACCGTGACATCTTATATGTAGAAGACAATGTATCCTTTCAGGCAGCAGGCGGTTCTGATATCCGCCCGTTATCAGCGGCCCAAAGCAGCAGTTATGCGCTGCCGCAATGGGATATAGAACCGACTCAGGTCAAGCAGGCGTGGAAAGAAGGCTTGACGGGGAAAAAGGTGAAAGTGGCTGTCATTGACAGCGGCATTTATCCTCATGATGACCTTTCCATTGCCGGAGGCTATTCCGCAGTCAGTTATACTTCCTCATACAAAGATGACAACGGACACGGGACGCATGTCGCCGGAATCATTGCGGCCAAACATGACGGATACGGCATTGACGGCATCGCGCCGGATGTCCGGTTATACGCGGTTAAAGCATTAGACAGAAAAGGTGCGGGAGATCTTAAAAGCCTTCTTAAAGCGATCGACTGGTCGATCGCCAATAAAATGGACATCATCAATATGAGCCTCGGGACAAACGCAGACAGCAAAAGTCTTCACGACGCCGTTGACAAAGCTTACAAAAAAGGAATCGTGATCGTAGCCGCCGCAGGAAACGACGGCAACAAAAAACCCGTCAATTATCCGGGCGCCTACAGCAGCGTAACGGCAGTCTCAGCGTCAACTGAAAAAAACGGGCTCGCGTCTTTTTCCACGACCGGAAAACAAATTGAATTTGCCGCACCCGGCACAAATATTACGAGCACATATCTGAATCAAATGTACGCCACGGCTGACGGCACATCTCAAGCCGCGCCGCACGTCACCGGCATGTTCGCGCTGCTCAGGCAGAAATATCCGGAGGAAACAAATACACAGCTCCGGCAGCAGATGCAGCAAAACGTCAAAGATCTGGGCGCTCCCGGACGTGACAGCCGATTCGGGTACGGACTGGCGCAATATCACACAAAGCAAAAGAGCTTTGCCGAACGGGCCGTAATAAAAGCGGAAAAAACGAAAAAGCAAGCAGATATCAATGAAGCAAAAACGGCAGTCAGCAAACTGTCCAAGTCAAAAGGAAAAACCGCTCTCGAGGCGCGGATCAATAAAGTTCAGACGGAAAGAAATGTGACGGACGCAAGAGACAAAGTCCGGACTGCCGAAAAACAAAAGAAAAAAACCGCCGTCAACGCCGCACAAAGCGCCATCCGCAAATTACCGGCCGGTTCAGAGAAAAAAGGGCTGCAAAAGCGGCTGAACGCTGTCAACTCAAGCCTTTTGAAAACAGCTGAGGCCAGCGTCAAGCAGGCGGAAAAAAAGACCTCTGAAGCCAACACCGCCAAAGCCCAAAAAGCAGTCAGCGAAATCCAGCCGGGAAAAGAAAAAACCGCTCTGGAAAAACGGCTTGGCCGGATAAAAGATAAACTCAACCTGCAGCAGGCAAGGGACAAAGTAAAAACGGCGGAAAAAACCAAGACGAAAAAAGCAAAATCAGCGGCGCAAACGGCAGTCAGCCGATTGAAGCCGTCTGCCGAAAAGACCAGCCTGCAAAAACGCGTGCGTGCGATTCGGGTGAAATAATAAAAAAACGCTTGTGAGCCGGTCAACGGCTTCACAAGCGTTTTCATCACACCTGCCTATTGGTTCATGGCCGGGCGGTCAATCGTGTTCCATTTCGTAAAGGACATATATCGGAAATAATGATCACGATACGGGTGCGAAGTGCCTGTATTCCAAGGCTTGTCCCCGCCGCAGAAATGGACGATGGCCGGTTCGGCACGTGTTTCTCTATAACGTATACGGTCGATCAGTTCAGGAGGCGTTTTCTCATTCATGATAATATGCGTCTGCGCGTTCCAGCGCGGATGCAGTTCATGCCATTGATCATATAAAATCGCGTTAAGCGCGTCCTGATCATGAAACACGAGAAAATCCTCCGAGCTGTTATCATTGATAAAATCAATCACTTTTTTAGAAATATTCTGTTTTCTCCAAGGTTCGAAATCTATAATCATAATACCGGAATTAAAATACTTGGCAGTGTCGCTGATATTCATTTTTTTCAGTCTTTCATGCTGTCCGGCATCTTCTACCGCCGCAACTATTGCCGGGGAAATATCCAAGTCCCATAAAACCGAAATATCTTCCATCACAATTGCATCGCAATCGATGTAAATCATCCGCTTTACGGACTCATCCTTAATTAAATCAGGGATAGAAATGCGGTAATAAGCCGCTTTTGTAATGTGGCTGCTTTCGACTGCATGCTTGTATTGATCAGCGTCTACTTCTAAAAATTCAAGCGGCGTTCCGAATGACATCGCGGTCTGTTCAAGCTTGTCCTTGTTTTCGGCAGTAATTCCGCCGTCGATCACATATAATTTGGCATTCCTTGTTTTATCCATATTCATCAATAAAGAAGCGAACATCCCACCCAAATGACGAGCATAATTATCATCGGCACATGATACGATATGCATTGTTTCATTCTTTCCCACTGATATTCATCTCCCTTTTTGTTGTACAAATGTCTTTCCCTTTTTTAAAAAAGTAAACCTCGATCTTACACATTTTTTCTGCGGGAATGTGCTGTTTGCGATTTGATATCTATTGCATTCTCTGTTCAAATTCAATCAGGATTTCAGCCTGAATCATCGTCAGAATAAATCGCGCGGGAAAGCGAAAACACCTAAACATAAAAACAACCAGCCGGACTGCACATAAAAGCGGTCCGGCTGGTTGTGACGGGTCAATCGTTTAATCGACTTCTTTCTTAATCCCAAGCATCTTTTCGTCTAAATAATGGGCGATGTCCGCCGCTTCCTTCAGCTCGTCGGTCAGATGCTTTGGGACTTCGTTATTTAATTTGTAATAAATTTTGTGTTCAAGGCTCGCCCAAAAATCCATGGCGATGGTGCGGATTTGAATTTCCGCCTTCACATATTCCACACGATTCGTCAAATAAACGGGAATTTCAATAATCAAATGCAGACTGCGGTAGCCGTTCGGCTTCGGATGTTTGATATAATCCTTCACCTTTACGATCTTCAGGTCCTTATGCTGCTTCAGAACCTCAGCGACATTATAAATATCGGAAATAAAGGAACAGATAATCCTGACACCCGCGATATCATGAATATGCTCTTTCATTTCCTGCGTCGTCACATCGCAGCCTTTTCGCATCAGTTTATTGACGATGCTTTCAAAACTTTTCACGCGTGATTTTGTATGCTCGATCGGGTTATGCCCGTGAATCAGATTATATTCCTGGCTGATGATAGAAAACTTCGTATCCAGCTCATCTAAAGCGAATTTATAAACTAATAATTCATTTTTCCAATCTTCCATGACCGTTTTTAAATCATCCATATGGGCTGTTGACAAGTCCATTTTTTTCATCTCCTTGCTTTGCTGTCCATATATGAGACGGGTCAGTCCGCGGTCAGGTTCTTTACAATATCGTGAAGATTATGTCATAAAAAAAAGCAAATGCCGATTATGGCATTTGCCCTTTCATTTGATCAGCGGAAATAACTGATCAGGAGTCCGATTGAAAGCAGGAATCCGAAGAATGTATTGGTTTGCGCCGTTGATTTCATCGCAATAATCATGTTCATCGGCATTTCGTTTTTCACAAAGCCTTTCACGGCCTGAACGGGTTTCGGCACGCTCAAAAAGACCAGGAACAGCCACGGGCTTGTGTAACCTATGATGACAAGACCGACGATCCAGATGTAAGCGATGGCAAAAGATGCGGCCAGTATCATAACGGCCCCTCTATGCCCCATCAAAATGGCCAGCGTTTTACGTCCGCCTTTTTTATCTTCCTCAATATCACGAATATTGTTGGACAGGTTAATCGCTCCGACCAGGATGGCGATCGGGATGGAAATCAAAATGCTCTGTTCATTAATTCTGCCTGTCTGAATGAAGAAAGAAATAAGGACAAATACAGAGCCCATGCAAATGCCGGAGAACAGTTCCCCGAACGGTGTATACGCAATCGGCAGCGGGCCGCCCGTATACAGATAGCCGATCAGCATGCCGGCAAGGCCGATAGCCGCAAGCCACCAGCTGCTGCTCATGCAGATATAAACACCGAGCACGAGGGCAATCGCATAAGAGCCGAGCGCCAGCTGCAGAATTGTTTTCGGCTTCATGCCGTGGCGGACGATCGCTCCGCCGATACCGACGGAATCCTCCGTATCTAAACCGCGTTTAAAATCGTAATATTCATTGAATAAGTTCGTGGCGATCTGGATCCAAAGACAGGAAAACAGCATGGCCAAAAACAGCAGGAAATCAACCTTTACGTAAAACATCGCCAATACGGTGCCGAGAAGTACGGGCACAAACGATGCCGTCAATGTATGAGGGCGGGTTAGCTGCCACAAAATGCGGCCCATGCTTTCTTTCTCGGGCGTCTTTTGGCTGCCCCCCATATTGTTTTGATTCATTTTCCTCTTCCTTTCTATTAAAAGGCTTTCACAGTCAGCCGATAACAGTAGTATTGAATTGGGGTTTTCACGTTTTCTGCTACCTTATCTATCATAATAATTTCTTCCTCATTTCACAAGATGCGGCGCTTTATCAGCTATCCTGCCGGAAACGGCTTTTCGCCCTTCTCCATTGGGGTTCGGCACAAGCCTGCTTAAGAAAAAGCCGCCAAAATTTTTTTACCTCGTTTATATTTACGATAAGTTAAAAATCCCGCCTGAACAGCGCTTTTTTAGTATGATCATTTTCCAATTTATACATGCGTGTTTTCCATCCTTTTGTTTCTCATTCATTTTTAAGGAAATTTTAAGCTTAGGATATTAGACATATTTTGAAACTTTTTGTTAATCTAATCGTCATATACTGGTGTAATTATTGAATACGCGGGGAAGGAATTTTGAATATGATGCAAAAATTAAAACGTGCTTATGAAAATACATTGATCAAATGGACGTTTCATACGGGCTTTTATTTTCTGATATTAGTATTGCTCTTTTGGATGTATGGATTTCATACAGCGAATACCGGCACTTATATTTACAACGATTTCTAATCGGGGAGGATAACTATGAAACTACTTGATGCTATAAAAACATACGCAGACGCCAAGCCGCAGGCCATAGCGTTTCGTTCCTTAGATCATTCCCTCACTTACGGGGAATTATGGGATTTGTCGGAGCGGGTTGCGTCCGGCATTCAAAAACATACAGCTGACGGTTCGAAAGCGCCTGTCCTGGTTTACGGACATATGGAGCCGAATATGATCGTTTCTTTCTTGGGAAGCGTCAAAGCGGGCCGCCCTTACATCCCTGTCGATGTTTCCATTCCGGCGGAGCGGATCGTCAAAATCATTGAAAGCTCAGGCGCAGAGCTGCTTATCAGCGTATCGGGCGATGCAGTCGATACGGGAAGCAATCTGATTAAAACCGTTACGCCCGAAGAGCTTGCAGCTGACGGAGATGCAGACCTCAGCCGTGAGAACTGGGTAAAAGAGCTGGATACGTTTTACATTATTTACACGTCCGGCAGCACGGGAAATCCGAAGGGCGTACAAATATCGGCTGATAACCTGCAAAGCTTCACTGACTGGATCTGCAGGGATTTTCCTGTGGGCGGGGGTAAGACATTCTTAAACCAAGCTCCGTTTTCTTTTGATTTATCTGTCATGGACATTTTCCCGTCGCTTCAAACGGGAGGTACGCTGCACTGCGTAACGAAAGACAAAATCAATAAACCGAAAGTACTATTTGAAGAGCTGGAGAAATCCAAACTGAACGTGTGGACATCGACGCCGTCTTTCGTCCAAATGTGTCTGATGGACCCCGGCTTTACGCAGGAGCTCCTGCCTGAGGCAGAAGTATTTATGTTTTGCGGAGAAGCGCTTCCGGCTGCCGTGGCACAGGAACTGTTAAACCGTTTTCCGAAGGCCCGCGTATTCAATACATACGGCCCGACTGAAACAACGGTTGCCGTCACCTCCGTTGAAATTACGCAGCAGATTATCGATGAAAATGAATCTCTGCCCGTCGGTTTTGCAAAACCCGATATGAATATCTTCATCATGGATGAAAACGGGAATAAGCTTCCGGACGGAGAAAAAGGGGAAATCATCATCGCCGGCCCGAGCGTGAGCAAAGGCTATCTCGGTGAACCGTCTCTGACGGAAAAAGCGTTTTTCTCAATTGACGGCCAGTGGGCATATCACACGGGTGATGCCGGTTATGTTCAGGATGGTCAGATTTTCTGCCAAGGACGCCTTGATTTCCAGATTAAGCTTCACGGCTACCGCATGGAGCTGGAGGAAATCGAAGTACATGTAAGGCAGTCTCAATATGTGCGCACGGCGGTTGTCATCCCGTATCAGCCTAACGGACCAGTCGAATATTTAATCGCCGCCATCGTGCCTGAAAAACATGATTTTGAAAAAGAATTCCAGCTGACAAGCGCCATTAAGAAAGAACTGGCCGCTTCGCTTCCGGCCTACATGATTCCGAGAAAATTCATTTATCAGGATCACATTCAAATGACTGCGAACGGAAAAATCGACCGTAAACGCATTGGCGAAGAGGTTCTTGTATGACGCCTTACAGCTCGTTTTTCTTCTTTATCTTACTTGGAATCCTTCTTTTGCCGACGATTATTTTAGGGCTGAACGGCAAGAGATTCCAAGGATACAACATGTTTATATCCATCATCGTATTGGCTTTGATTTTCGCGCATGATCTGCACGGCGTGATCGCACTATGTATCTTTACGCTGTGGCAGGTGCTTTTAATCAGGGGTTATCTCGCTTACAGACTGAAAGCCAACAGCGGCTTTGTCTTCAGTATGGCCGTGATCGCGTCCATTTTACCCCTGTTTTTATCTAAATTATGGCCGTTTTTCTTCCCGCCGGCGCCTCATCACCCGGTTCATAACCTGATCAGTTTCTTAGGAATTTCTTATTTGACATTTAAAGGCGTCCAGCTGATCATGGAAACGAGAGACGGACTGATTAAAGAAAAAATGCCGCTTCACCGCCTTTTGTACTTTATTATGTTTTTCCCGACCATTTCTTCCGGCCCGATCGACAGATACCGCAGATTTGCCAAGGACGAACAGAAAGTATGGACAAAGGGAGAATACGCTGATTTACTGTATACCGGCATTCATAAAATTTTTATCGGTTTCTTGTACAAATTCATTATCGGATATGCGATTAACACGTATTTCATTATGAATCTGTCTCATATCACCCACAGTAAACTGTGGGGTAATGTGCTGTACATGTACGGATACAGCTTGTACCTGTTTTTTGATTTTGCGGGTTACACGATGTTTGCAGTCGGTGTAAGTTATATCATGGGTATCAAATCTCCGGAAAACTTTAATAAGCCGTTTATCAGCAAAAACATTAAAGACTTCTGGAACCGCTGGCACATGTCCTTATCCTTCTGGTTCAGAGACTACGTATTTATGCGCTTTGTATTCTGGATGACAAAGAAAAAATGGATAAAGAACCGGATGGCCGTCTCGAACATCGGGTATTTCCTGCTGTTCATGCTGATGGGCGTCTGGCACGGACTCGCCCTGCAATATATTGTATACGGCCTGTACCACGCCGTATTAATGACCGGGTATAACTTTTTTGAGAAATGGAATAAGAAATACAAGTGGCTGCCCGCCAATCGTTTTACGGCCTTTTTAGCCATCGTCATCACATTCCATTTCGTATGTTTCGGATTTTATATTTTCTCAGGAAAACCATTTCATCACTAAAGGAGATTGAAAACACATGGAATTTAAACAGGAAGTATTAGACGTATTAGCTGAAGTTTGTCAGGAGGACGCTGTGAAAGAAAATCCTGATATTGAAATCTTTGAAGAAGGACTGCTTGATTCTTTCGGAACAGTAGAACTGCTGGTCGCCATCGAAAACCGCTTCGGCATTACAGTGCCGATCACTGAATTTGACCGTGACGAGTGGAATACGCCAAACAACATTGTAAACAAACTGACTGAGTTGAAGTAAATGAAAAAGCGTTTCTTTGGACCAATTATTTTAGCGTTTGTCCTGTTTGTCGGAGCTATCGCAGTTCCGGCTTCATGGCTTACGCGCTTCATTCCTGAAAAACGTGTCGAAGAGTCGGCGGCGGCCTTAAATCCGAATATGTTCCAGGGGCTCTATCTGCAAAACAAAATGTTCGAAGACTCGAAGTATATGCCGATTTTCGGTTCTTCCGAGCTTTCAAGACTGGATGAGTTTCATCCGTCCAACTATTTCCAAGTGAACAACCAAGGCTTTACGCCTTATCTTGTCGGAAAAGGCGGGGACCAATCCTTGATACACGCCGTGAACTTTGCGGCGCATTATCAGCAGCTGAAGGGCAAAAAGCTGGTATTCATTGTTTCTCCGCAATGGTTTATCAAAAAAGGTTCTGATGAACAGCACTTTGCGCCGAATTTTTCATCACTTCAAGCATTGGATTTAGCATTTAATAACCAGATTGATCCCGCGGTCAAAAAGAACATGATGAAGCGCATGCTCCGTTTTAAAGTCGTTCAGCATGATGCCGTCCTTTCTGAATTATACAAGGGAATGGTCAACGGACAATCATGGAAAGTGAAAGCGGTCATGCCGGCTGCCAAAGCTTATTATTCTCTGCTTGAGAAAAAAGATCTTTATTATTCAATGGGAGAAACCAAGGGCCCTGAACGGACGATCTCTGAAAACCTGAAAGGGAAATCGTGGTCAGAGTTAAAAACAGCTGCCGCTCAATTAGGAGAACGGAGCTCCAAGTCCAATCCTTTCTATATCGATGACGCTTCTTATAAAAAGATTAAGAAGAAAGTAAAGAGAGTGAAAGGAATCAACAAAGGAAGAACGTACGCCAAATCAGTCGAATATCACGACTTTGAGGATATGCTGGACATTCTGAAAGATGCCGGCGCTGAACCGATGTTCGTGGTTATTCCGGTCAACGGAAAATGGTATGACTACACCGGCTTCCCGAAAAAAGGCCGGACTGATTACTACAAAAAAGTCACTAAGCAAATTAAAGCGAAGGGCTTTCAGGTTGCCGACTTATCCGGGCACGAATATGATCCCTACTTTATGAAAGACACCATCCATATCGCCTGGAAGGGCTGGGTGTACGTCGATAAAGCAATGGAGCAGTTTTACAAAACCGGCAAGGTGACGGTTCACTGAGCACGGTGATGACAGAATACGTAAAAACGAACACGCAGGGGGCATTCTCTCCCCTGCTTTTTATGTGATTTGATTTTTTCACAAATTTGAGGAAAACTATTGCGAATATTTGTTGAAGGTATACAATAGAATATAAATTATTTTCAAATAAGTTTGACAATAACACCAATAGGGAGACAGAACATTATGAAACAAGACATTCGTGTTGAATTGACTTCAGCCAAAAAACCGAAACCGGACCCCCATAACCTTGCGTTCGGCAGAATTTTCACCGACCATATGTTTGTTATGGATTACGACGCCGGTCAAGGCTGGTATGATCCGAGAATTATCCCTTATCAGTCCATCTCAATGGATCCTGCGGCCATGGTTTATCATTACGGCCAAACCGTTTTTGAAGGGCTTAAAGCGTATGTAACGAAGGATCAGGAAGTGCTTCTGTTCAGACCGGAGAAAAATATGGAGCGCCTGAACCAGTCAAATGACCGCCTTTGCATCCCGCTCATTGATGAAGAGCTTGTTCTTGAAGGCCTGAAACAGCTCGTAGCCATCGACCAAGACTGGATTCCGAAAGCGGAAGGCACTTCCCTTTATATCCGTCCGTTTATTATTGCGACTGAGCCTTTCCTCGGTGTAGCGGCATCCCATACGTACAAGCTGTTTATCATACTTTCCCCGGTCGGCTCTTATTACAAAGAAGGCATTAAACCGGTAAAAATCGCCGTGGAAAACGAATTCGTGCGCGCCGTCAAAGGCGGCACCGGGAATGCGAAAACGGCCGGCAACTACGCTTCAAGCCTGAAGGCGCAGCAGGTTGCGGAAGAAAAGGGATTTTCCCAGGTTCTATGGCTTGACGGCATTGAGAAAAAATACATCGAAGAAGTCGGCAGCATGAACATCTTCTTCAAAATCAGCGGCGAGATCGTGACGCCGGAGCTGAACGGAAGCATTCTTGAAGGAATTACGAGAAATTCCGTCATCACCCTTCTCAAACATTGGGGACTGACTGTGTCTGAGCGGAAGATTTCGATCGATGAAATCATCCAGGCGCATCGTGACGGCCGATTGGAAGAAACATTCGGAACCGGTACGGCGGCGGTCATTTCTCCGGTCGGCGAACTGATCTGGAATGATGAAAGTCTTGTCATCGGCAGCGGTGAAACCGGAGAGATCTCGAAGAAATTGTACGATACCATTACAGGCATTCAAAAAGGCGCGGAAGCCGACGTGTTCGGCTGGACGACGAAAGTCGCCTCACTAAGCGAATCAAAATAAGCAAAAAACCCGGAAGCGAATCCGGGTTTTTTTACTGCTCTTATGCTTCAATCGACTTAAAGAAATGGGGCAGATGTTCTTTGTGGGCCTCAAGCATTTCATCCAGAATGGCCTTTGCCACGGAGTCTGACGGGACAAGAGGGTTGATCGTCATCGCAAGAAGCGCCGTTTGATAATCTCCCGTGACGGCTGCTTCAGCGGCGACGCGCTCAAATGATTTGATTTGCTGGACGAGTCCGCGGACAGACACCGGCAGATCACCGACGGCGATCGGTTTCGGACCGTCTTTCGTCATGACGCAGTTCACTTCGACCGCTGAGTCATTCGGAATGCTGGCGATCGCGCCGTTGTTTATCGTATTGACGGGCTGGATATCATGTTTGTCGTTATAGATGGAGCTGATCAGGTTGCAGGCCGCGTCACTGTAGTACGCTCCGCCCCGTTTTTCCAGCTGCGGCGGTTTGATGGCGAGATTCGGATCTTTGTACAGTTCGAACAGTTCTTTCTCAACCTTCTGCACGACCTCGGCGCGTGTGCCCTCCGTCTGTGACGCTTCTATTTCATGCTCGAGCATTTCTTTCGTTTTGAAATAATAGCGGTGGTAGCCGCAAGGAATCAGATCGAGCGCCTTCAGGAATTCAGGCTCCCATTCCGCTCCGGAAATATTTTTCATCGTCATGGCGTTTTCCGGGTCTCCCATGGCTTCAATGACTTGATCCTTCACGCTGACGCCGTCTAAGAAAACATCTAATCCGAAGACCATGTGATTCAGCCCGGCAAATTGCACTTCGATCCGGCTGACATCCACATCCAATGCTTTTGCGACGCCCATTTTAATGCCGATCGGCACATTGCAGAGGCCGACGACTTTTGTCAGGTTCGAGTAGCGGAGCAAGGCCTCGGTAACCATGCCGGCAGGGTTTGTGAAATTCACAAGCCATGCATTCGGGCAAAGCTCTTCGATGTCTTTCGCGATTTCCAGAATAACCGGGATGGTGCGCAGCCCTTTGAATAAACCGCCCGGACCGTTTGTTTCCTGGCCGATTACGCCGTATTTTAACGGAATCCGTTCATCTTTGGCGCGGGCCTCAAGAAGGCCGACGCGGAATTGAGTCGTTACGAAATCCGCATCCTTCAAGGCTTCTCTCCGGTCAAGCGTCAAGTGAATCTCTATCGGAACACCCGCTTTTTCGACCATGCGTTTTGCAAGCGTGCCGACGATATTGAGTTTTTTCTCGCCTTCGGGAATGTCGACGAGCCATAATTCTCTGACAGGCAGTTCCTCATAGCGCTTAATGATGCCTTCCACAAGCTCCGGTGTATAGCTTGAACCTCCGCCGATCGTTACAATTTTAATTCCTTTTGTCATATTTTTGCTCCCCCTTGCAGACTCACTTTTTCGTAAATCTCGACTAACTCAGCGGCCAAGTCTTTCACGGTCATGGCATTCATTAAATGATCTTGCGCATGCACCATTAAAAGCGTCATGTCTGTTTTTTCTCCGCCGGCTTCATTTTGGATCAATTCTGTCTGGTAATGATGGGCTTCGGTCAGTTCCCTTGCGGCTTCCTGCAACTTTTCTTCCGCCATGGCTCTGTCCCCCCGCTTTGCGGCGGCAATGGCTTCCATTGATGCGCTTCTGCCGTTGCCGCCATGCAGGATGATCTGAAAAATGGTCTGTTCCATTTTTTCATTCATGTGTTTCACTCCCTTTCTCTACAGCACGGCTTTTTCGTCTCCCTGTACGGCTGGCGCCTGCGATTGTTCAAGTTCGTTTTCTTCTTTCAGCTTTTGCGAATCCCACATTCTGAAGAACGGATAGTACACGATAAAGGCTGTGATGATATTAATCGCCTGCATGACAGCCCCTGATATTTTTCCGCCCGTGGCAAGATAGCCGGAGAAAATCGGCGGCATCGTCCATGGGACGGCAATGCCGGCAGGTTTGGCGACGAGGCCAGTGCTCATGCCGATATAGGTAAAGACCAGTGTGACAAGCGGTGTGATAATGAACGGAATGAGAAGCATCGGGTTCATGACGATCGGCATTCCGAAAATAATCGGCTCATTAATATTAAAGACAGCCGGCCCGATGGCGAGTTTCCCAAGCTGCTTCATCTGCTTGCTTCGCGAACGGAGAAACATGGTGACCACGAGCGCCAGTGTCGCGCCGCTTCCGCCGATGTTGATCCAGATTTCAAAGAACTGCTGGGTGAAAATATTCGGAAGCGCATCGCCCGCCTGAAACGCAATCCGGTTGGCATCCATCGCTCCGAACCAGATCGGCGCCATGACGCCGCCGACAATGTTCGCCCCGTGTAATCCGCACGCCCACAAGAGCATTTGAACCGCTTCGGCTACCAGGCTTCCGCCGAGACTTCCCCCAAGAATCGAGAGCGGCGTCCCCAGTACAACGCTTACAATGTTATGAAGGCTTTCAAACGGCGTCGCTTCGACAATTAAACGCGCACCCCAGATCAGAAAGATGACGGCAAAGCCGGGAATTAAAGCGACAAATGATTTGCTGACCGCGGGAGGCACGCCGTCCGGCATTTTGAAGACGAAATTCCGCTGGATGATCAGGCGGTAAATTTCCGTCGACAGCATGGCGATGATCATCGCGACAAACAGCCCTTTGCTTCCCATGAGAGACAGCGGGATGCCGCCGCCCACCATGATTTCCTCTTTGGCGCCGGAAGGCAGAAACGGAACTTTGTACGGCGTTGCCAAGAGAAACGCCGCCAAAGATATCGCACCGGCCGATAATGCGTCCACCCCGTATTTTTCGGCCAGGCGGTAGGCGATTCCGAAAGCGGCGACAAGGCCCATGATTTCAAAGGTCGCATCAACCGGATATTGCAGTTTTTGAGACCAGGCGCTTCCGAACGTCTTTGCCATGAAATCCGCATATCCCGGAATCGGCAGGTTGCCGATGATCAGAAAAAACGAACCGATGATGATAAGCGGCATGGTGAGGATGATTCCGTCACGCAATGCTTGCAGATGCCGCTGGGAGGCAATTTTTCCGGCAATGGGCATGACTTTCTCTTCTAAAAACTGGTTCACCTTATTCACACGGCCCGCCCCTTTCTACGATGCGTTTCCGAGCTGTTCCGCTGATTTCAGAACCTCCGCTCCGTTGCAAGTGCCGTAATGGACGGTATTGATGACTTCAACCGGCACTCCTTTTGATTCACCCAATTTTTTCAGCTGCGGAAGCAAATAACGGACTTGAGGCCCAAGCAGCAATACGTCCGCTTTATCAATATGCTGGTTGACTGAATCGCCTGACACCGCCCAGATTTTATATTCTTTTCCTTGTTCCTGCGCGCTTTTTTCCATCTTGGTGACGAGTAAGCTTGTTGACATCCCTGCTGCACAAACGAGTAATATATTCATGTAAAAGACCTCCTGAAAGTTTGATATTTTGTATGTCTCGATGTTAGTACCATCATATTATGAAATCGCTTTCATAACTACTCAGGCTTTTTCCGCTGCTAACGGAAAAAAGGTGCTGATCGTTTGTCTCTGAATACTCGTAAAACCTCCTGATAGGTTGTGCATTTTAAGAGACGGCTTACCGCGGCCGGATCATCCAACATCCCGCCGAGCCATTTGTACATATGCTGGAGGTCGGCTTTGCTTTCTTTCTCGACGCAGAGCAGGCAGACAAATTGGACACGCTTATCCGCCCAGTCAATCGGCTTCTTCAGCGTGCATACCGCCCAAAACGTCGTGTCTGTCTGCGGAACGAGCGGGTGCGGAATCGCCGTAAGATTGCCGAAACTCGTAGGAGAAATCGCTTCCCTTTCAAAAATAGAATCGGTCAGAGAATCAGAAGCGAGGCCGGCTTCTGCAACCTGCTGTCCGAGAAAACGGATGACGTCCTCCTTCGTCTCCAGATCCTGCTGCAAAAATACCAGCTCCGGTTTCAGAAAGTTCAATTGTTCCCGATTTTCTTCCAGCATGGCGTCGATTTTTGTAAAATCCCCGCCGCCCAACAGCGTATGAACCTTCAATACGGGAACAGGCAGGTCTTTTTTGATCGGCACTGTGCTGACCACAAAATCAATCGACTCAAAGGAAAGCTGGTCAAGGCTGCAGTAATCAGCCGTTCCGACGATTTCAAGACGCTTTGCGAACCGGGATCGGAGCTTTTCTCTTAAAAGCTGCGCGCTGCCGGCGCCGGACGCACAGACAATCAGACAGCGTTTAGGCGGCCGTTCCGTCTTTCTCCTTTCAATCGCGGCTCCGAAATGAAGCGCCAAATACCCGATCTCATTTTCATGAATATCAATGCCGGTTTGCTCCTTGATTACGATTCCCGCAATCACTCCCGCTTCAAATGCGAGCGGATAATTTTCCTTTATGGCGGAGAGCATCGGGTTTCTCAGGTTCATTCCGTACCGGTTTCGGTTAATCGCCGGCTTGATATGGAGCGCAAGACCCGCTTTCAGCTCATTGTCGTCCGTGATTCCGAGCTTCAGCTCCCGCTCAATGGCTTCAATCATGGCCTCCGTCAAACGGCTGGTTTCCCCGTCTATCAGCCTTGTAAGCTCTTTTCCTTCCATTTGTGACTGGGTCATGCGCTTTGTCCCGAGCAGGTGAATGGCGATATAGGCGGTTTCCTGTTCAGGAAAGGTGACCGAAAGTGCCGATTCAAGCTCTTTTACGATGGCTTCCGCTGACTGATATTCTGTTTCGAGCTTAATATCATGAAGATCTTCCGGAATGAGAGATACATAGTTTTCTGTCCGGATTCGTTTGCAGGCAATGGCGATATGGATGATGAGATTGTTCAGGCCGAAGAAAGAAAGCGGGATCTTATGGTTTCGAACCTGCTTCATAATGGCTGTGCGAATCACATGAATGTCGTCTTTCGGCAGAATACCGGCCTTTTCACTCAGGAGATCAGGCTCGGGCTCGCGGTCGTCCACTAAGTATTCCGCCATACAATAACGGAGGCGGAGCTCTTCGCCGCGCAGCTTAAAGCCGTAGTTCGGCCTTGTTTCCAAAATGATGTCATAGGGGCGGAGCCGTTTTTTGACTTCTTTTAAATCAGATTGAAGTGTGGATTTACTGATGAACAGTTCTTCCGCTAAGTCATCCAGCTTGAGGTAGCCGTCGGCCAGAAGCATTCTTTTCATCAGGTAATCTATCCGTTCATCGGGAAAAATCGGCACGGTGCTGTTCTGCTGGAAATTGTCCTGAAGCCAGTTTTTAAACGGCTGCTCATTCCGGATCAGCAGCTTATAGCCGCTCCCTCTGACAGATTGAATGGATGCGCCGTGTTTTTCTACAATGGTTTGCAGTTCCTTTATGTCATTGCGGACCGTCCGCGTCGTTACCTTTACATTTGCAGCGATGACTGAGCTTGTAACCGGTGTTTCAGCAGCTAAAAGCAAGCGCAGAAGTTCACGAAGCCGCCCATGAAGCATGAGAAAAACCTCCTATCAGATCAGATGCAGACGTGAAAAATGGGCAAAAAGAATGAGGAAGGGGTAAATGTATGTAAATTCTATACTGGGGAGGATTTCAAGTCAATGCGGCAATCCGATGCCAAGCCCGTAAAAAAAACAGCCGGATCAGCCGGCTGTTCGGGATGCGGACATGCGGTTCCGCTTAGATGCCTTCCGTTCTTTTATGATTTTTCTGATGATCGGATAGATGACGGGCGCCCATTTGATAATCGTTTTGAAAAATTTTTTCAATGTCTGAATCCCCTTTCTTTTACCTTGTCTTTCCCCTGTTATCAGCGTTTATAAACATGGTCAGCGTGAGACATACCGGTTCCCCGTCACCCAATAGCGCCACGGATAATCCCGGGCTTCTCCGCTGTTGTCAATCCCGATTCTCGGGCCTGTTGATATATGTTCAGGCGTAAAGCCCTCCGTAATATACAGCGGCGGTTCCGTGATCATGCCGCCGTAGTCGTTCATTGAAATGCCCATCGCCTTCGTCAGTTTTCCCGGGCCGTTTGTCCACTCTCTCGGGGGTCTGCCCGGTCTCCTGCTCTCCATCAGGAACTGTCCTTCATGAGGCTCCGCCGCCCTGATTAACACGGCCTGCGGAATGCCGATGTCCGCGGCGACGACGTTCATTAATGTATGAGTGTGCATGACGTATGTATAAATGCGGCCCGCCTCATGGAACATAATTTCCGTCCGTTTCGTGCGCCGGTTGCCGAAGCTGTGCGCCGCCCGGTCATCCGCTCCCATATAAGCTTCCGTTTCCACGATAAAACCTGAAGCCGTTCCCTCATCCGTCTCCTTCACCAGGAGACAGCCGAGCAATAAAGGGGCAAGCTCCACTGACGGTCTCTGGTAAAATTCAATCGGCAAAGGCTTTCCTTCTCCCGCCATTTGCCTCCCTCCTTTCTGAATATAGCGATTTCCTCTTTCACGTTTTTCACTTCTTTTTTACAATATAAACATGAAAGAAAAAAGGGCATCATTGTTGAACACTCTATTGCGTTTTGAAAATCGGCCCGGTATAATATGATGGTTCAAATGAAAATGATTCTCATATTCAATAAATGCCGGACAATGATCATAAAAGTAGGTGAATTGATTTTTGAGCGATTCTGTCACGTCCGCAAGCCGTCTGATCAGCATCTTAAAAAACGGGGTTTTCTTCCTGATCGCGGTGGTCGGGCTGCTTGTTTCTATTTTTTTCGCCGTCTCATTCGGCGCGAAAGACATTACTTTACATACGGTTTGGTCGGCTGTTGCTGATTACAATCCGAACATAACGGGCCAGCAGATCATTCATGAATTGCGTCTTCCGAGAGTGCTCGGCGCGGCCGTTACAGGAGCCGCTTTTGCCGCAGCCGGCGCCCTCATGCAGGGTGTCACGAGAAATCCGCTTGCCGATTCGGGTGTCTTAGGCGTAAACGCGGGCGCCATGTTTGTTGTTGCGCTCAGCTTTGCTTTTTTCCCTCATTTGTCATATGCCCTGCTGATGGTGATGTCATTTTTGGGAGCACTGGCAAGCACCGGCTTGATTTTCTTTATCAGTGCGGCGGGAAAAGGCAGCATGACACCTTTAAAGGTGACGCTTGCCGGGGCGGTCGTGGCCGCGCTTTTACATTCACTCAGTACCGGTGTAGCGATTTATTACGATTTAAGCCAGGATTTGGCCTTCTGGTACGCCGGCGGGGTGTCAGGGATCAAGTGGGCTCATTTACAAGTCCTTGTTCCCGTGATTGCGGTCTTCATCATTCTCGCGACATTCATGGGCCGGTCCGTCACCCTTCTCTCAATGGGAAATGACGTGGCGGCGAATTTAGGGGTGAACACGGCTCTGACGCGTGCCGCGGGATTAATGATCGCCGTCGTTCTTGCCGGTGTGTCTGTTTCCGCTGCCGGCGCGATCGGCTTTGTCGGGCTGGTCATTCCTCATATCGCCCGCAAGATCGTCGGCGTTACGTACAGGCTGATTATTCCGATGTCCGCGTTGCTCGGCGCGATTCTTTTGATTTTGGCCGACTTGGCCTCACGCACGGTCAGTCCCCCGAGAGAATTGGCGATAGGCATCATGGTCGCACTTGTCGGTGTCCCTTTCTTTCTTTATATTGCCCGCAAGGAAGGGAGAGACTTATAAATGAAAGTGCAGAAAGAAACAAAAAAAGCGGCGGCGGCAGGTCTCGTTCTGCTGGTCATCGCCGTTTGCATTATTCTGATCGGGCTGCATACGGGCTCATTCCGGCTTTCTCCCCTCACCGTGGGAAAAACGCTGTTCGGATACGGCACGTTTCAAAGCACGACCGTTTTATTCGATTACCGGCTCCCCCGGATTTTGGTGACGATGCTGGCCGGTATCGGCTTAGGCGTGTCGGGCGCTGTTTTGCAGGGTGTATCCCGAAATCCGCTTGCCGATCCGGGCATTCTCGGACTGCATGCCGGCGCTTCCTTCGGTTTGATGATGTATATCACATTCTTTCATTCCCTGGAGGCGCAGGCGTCGATGTTCATCCCGCTGTTTACGTTTGCGGGCGGAACACTCGCCGCCCTGCTGATCGTAGTGCTTACGTACGACAGGCTGAACGGTTTTTTAACGATCCGCATGCTGTTGGTCGGGATCGCCGTTTCCGCGGGCTTCAGCGCCGTTACATTGTTTATGTCGCTGCGCCTGAATGAAGAAACTTATACATTCGCTTCCCGCTGGCTGGTGGGAAACGTCTGGGGCAGAGATTGGATTCACGTGTGGTCGCTATTGCCCTGGATCGGCATTCTCGCACCGCTTGCATGGCTGAACGCCCGGTCTTTGAATATTTTAATGCTCGGTGACCAGGCAGCCGCGGGGCTCGGCGCACACGTGCAGAGAAAAAGGATCATGCTGATCGCCATAGCGGTCGGCTTGTCCTGCGCGAGCGTCGCGATGGCCGGCGGAATCGGCTTTATCGGCTTTGCCGCCCCTCACTTGGCAAGACGGCTCGTCGGCACCATGCATCAGCATATTATTCCGATTGCGGGATTAATCGGCCTTGTCATTCTTGTCGCGGCAGACACCATCGGCCGGTCTTTGTTTCAGCCGAACGCCATTCCGGCCGGCGTGGTTGCGGCAGCCATCGGCGCGCCGTATTTTCTCTATCTCGTCATGAAAATCAAATCATAAAACAAGGAGTATTCCCATGAAAAAAATAATTGCGCTCATCAGTTTCATGTGTATTTTCTTACTGGCTGCCTGCCAATCCGATTCATCACAGCCGGAGTCAAAAAAGAAATCCGGCGATCATAAAATCGCTTCGATGTCCATTCACCTGACAAATGATCTGCTGGCTCTCGGCGTTACACCTGCCGGTTCCGTCGTGGGCGGAGAATTAAAAGATTTTCTCCCTCATGTGAAAAATCAGCTGAAAGACACGAAAAAACTCGGACCTGCCTCAGACCCGGATATGGAAGCTTTACTTGAGCTGAATCCAGACAACATTTATCTTGATAAAGAATTTGCGGGAAAAGATGTGTCAAAATACAAGAAAATCGGAAACACACACGTTTTCGACCTTGATAAAGGCACATGGCGTGATCATTTAAAAGACATCGGAAAAATCGTCAACCGTGAAAAAGAAGCGAAAACATTTATTCAAGATTATGAAGATGAAACAAAACAAGTCAGATCCATGATGAATAAGGAATTAGGGAAAAACGCCAAAGTCATGGCGATCCGCGTGAACGCAAAAGAGCTTCGCGTCTTCAGCACACGCCGCCCGATGGGACCGATTCTGTTTGACGATCTGAAGCTGAAACCGGCTGACGGCATTAAAGAAATGAACACCTCCCGCCCTTATGAAGTCATTTCTCAAGAAGTGCTGCCTGATTACAACGCGGATGCGATTTTCGTGGTCGTTAACAGAGACGACAAGTCACAGCAAGCCTATAAAGAATTGCAAAAAAGCGCTGTGTGGAAAGGGCTGAAGGCCGTGAAAGCAAACCATGTCTATAAAATTGCCGATCAGCCTTGGCTTGATTATTCGGCACTGGGAAATAAATTAGCAATGGATGAAGCGAAAAAACTGTTCCAAAAATAAACATGAGCCGGTTTTGCAAAAAGTGCAAGACCGGCTTTTTTATATTACCGTTTACTTATATAAACATTCGCTTATATAATAGTTTAAAAAAGGAGTGAGCGCATGGAACGGCGGCATAATGCTTTAAGTTCCGAAGGGATCAGCCAGTGCCTCAAACTTCTAAGCGACCCGACGAGGCTTTTGATGCTGAAGCTTCTGGAGGATAAGGAATATTGTGTCTGCGAGCTGACGGCTATTTTTCATATAAGTCAGCCCGGCATCAGCCAGCACTTGCGGAAATTAAAGAACGCCGGCCTTGTGCGGGAAAGACGCGAGGGCCAATGGCGGTACTATGCCATTCATCCGTCCGGACCGGAATACGCGCTGGTTTGCTCGATTCTGCAGCAGATAGATGAAAAGGACGAAGTTTTACAGACATTGCGGCAAAAAGAAGTCACTGTTACATGCCGGTAAGGGGGATATATTCTTGGGAGTTGCGGTTTTATCAGCGCTGATTTTTGTGCTGACACTTGTGTTTGTCATATGGCAGCCGAAACATATATCAATCGGCTGGTCTGCCTGCGGCGGAGCGGTCCTCGCTTTGATCGCCGGAGCAGTCAGCCTGCACGATATCGCGGAAGTGACGGGGATCGTCTGGAATGCGACACTCGCCTTTATCGCCATTATTATCATTTCATTAATTCTTGACAGTATCGGTTTTTTTGAGTGGGCCGCGCTGCATATGGCCATGGCGGCCAAAGGCAGCGGGCTGCGGATGTTTCTCTATGTGTCGGTCTTAGGGGCTGTTGTCTCCGCCCTGTTTGCCAATGACGGAGCGGCGCTCATTTTGACGCCGATCGTACTGGCGATGGTGCGGGCTTTGAATTTACCTGAAAAACTGGTTTTTCCGTTTATTATCGCCGGAGGATTCATCGCCGACACCACCTCGCTGCCGCTCGTTGTAAGCAATTTGGTCAATATCGTATCCGCCGATTACTTTCATATCGGATACATTGAATATGCATCACGCATGCTGGTGCCCAACCTCTTTTCTTTGGCGGCAAGCATTTTGGTGCTGTATCTCTATTTCAGAAAAAACATTCCGAAACGGTTTGACACCAGCCTTGTGAAACATCCTGCATCCGCCATTAAGGATGAGCGCCTTTTCCGGTTATCGTGGGCTGTCCTGGCCGTTTTATTGATCGGGTATTTCGTCAGCGCGCTGCTGTCGATACCCGTTTCCTTCGTTGCCGGTTCCATCGCGGTCATTTTTCTCATTCTGGCGCAGCGAAGCCCCGCCGTCCCTGCGAAACAAGTCATCAAGGACGCCCCGTGGGCCATCGTGTTTTTTTCTGTCGGCATGTATGTTGTCGTGTACGGCTTGCGGAATGCCGGACTGACGGATCTTCTTTCTCAGCTTATTCAGAAAGCGGCGGATCACGGATTGTTTGCGGGCACACTCGGAATGGGTTTTATCGCTGCGATCCTCTCCTCCGTTATGAATAACCTGCCGACGGTGATGATTGACGCCATAGCCATCAGCGGAACGGACACTCACGGGCTGATGAGAGAAGCATTGATTTACGCGAATGTTATCGGTTCTGACCTTGGGCCGAAAATCACGCCGATCGGGTCGCTGGCGACATTGTTATGGCTCCACGTGCTGAGCCGGAAAAACGTGAAAATTTCCTGGGGAATGTATTTCAAAACAGGTCTGATATTAACCATTCCGACGTTATTCATCACCCTGATCGGACTTTATATATGGCTGTTATGGCTCGCTTGAGAAAAAAACCTTTTAAGTTGAATCTTAAAAGGTTTTTTTGTGTCAAAAATCCGAAAAGTTAAACTTTTATATTTTAAAAGTATAGACATTTAATTTCAAAAGATTATAATATTCATGAAAACGTTTTAACTTTATGAAAGAAGGGATTCCTCATGAAAAGAATTTTATTAGCCTGCAGCTCAGGCATGTCCACCAGCCTTCTTGTCACGAAAATGCAGAATTACGCCAGCTCCATCGGTGAGGAGGCCGAGATTTGGGCAGTCGGACAGGATAAAGCAAAAGAAGCGATGAAAGACGCAGACGTCGTACTGATCGGCCCGCAGATGAGTTTTTTAAAAGGCGAGCTTCAAAAAGAGGCGGACCCGCTTCACATCCCCGTTGATGTGATTGATATGATGGCATACGGCATGGGAGACGGCAAAAAAGCATACGAACAGGCCGTTGCCTTGATAGAGAACAAATAAAGGAGGCGATAAGCATGGAAACGTACACGGATGAACAGATCAGTTTTCAGCTGATTCTTCACAGCGGCAATGCCCGCAGCTGTATTATTCAATCGATACGCGCTTATAAAGACGGCCGGCCAGATGAGTCAGACACCTTTCTGACAAAGGCTGAAGAAGAACTGGGAAAAGCGCACGACATCCATTTTCAGATGATTCAAAAAGAAGCCGGCGGCGCCAAAACGGATGTCTCTCTGCTTTTTATGCATGCTGAAGATCACTTAATGTCAGCGCTTTCAATGAAAGAGCTCGTCAAAGAAATGCTCGACTTATTTCAATCAAAAAATTTATAAAAAGCCGGGGGTGAAGACGTGTTTGAGAAAATCAGCCAATTCCTTGTCCCGATCGCGGGCAAATTAAACAATAACCGCTATTTGCAAGTTTTACGGGATGCTTTTATGCTGGCGTTTCCGCTGACCATTTTCGGTTCGGTGTTCGTCGTGCTGACGAACCTGCCGTTTTTAAACAAAATCATGAGCAGCTCCGCCCTGTCTGTCTTTCAATCCGGATTTGGCGGCGCTTCGACGGCGACGATGGGGATTATGTCTATTTTTGTCGTCTTCGGGATCGGCTATTACCTTTCCAAAAGCTACGAAGTGGAGGCCGTATTCGGCGGAGCGATCGCATTGGTTTCTTTTCTGCTGCTCACCCCTTTCGTCTTAGAGCCGGAAACGGGCAAAGCGGTCGCAGGCGTCATTCCGGTTGACCGGCTTGGAGCAAAAGGAATGTTTCTCGGCATGATGACCGCTTTTTTGTCAGGTGAAATCTACAGAAGAATCGTCCAGAGAAACTTAACGATTAAGATGCCTGCCGGTGTTCCTCCGGCTGTTGCTAAATCGTTCGCCGCATTGATCCCGGCTTTTATCACGCTTACCGTCTTCCTCTTGATCAATGCGGCTGTCACCCAGATCTTTCACACCAATCTGCATGATGTCATTTATCATACGGTTCAAGCCCCGCTTGTCGGACTTGGAAGCGGCATCATTCCTACATTAATCGCTGTTTTCTTTATTCAGATTTTATGGTTTTTCGGACTTCACGGACAGATCATTATCAATTCCGTGATGGACCCGATCTGGAATACATTACAGGTCGAAAATTTGGCTGCGTATACAGCGGGAAAAGAGATTCCCCATATTATTTCTAAGCCGTTTATGGAGATTTACACCGTCGGAATGGGCGGAACCGGAATGACATTGGCCATAGTGATCACCATCTTGCTTTTTATGAAAAGCAAACAGATGAAACAGATATCCAAACTCGGTCTCGCGCCAGGTATTTTCAACGTCAATGAGCCGGTTATTTTCGGTTTGCCGATCGTGATGAACCCGATCATTATCATTCCGTGGGTGATCGCGCCGATGGTTGTCACGCTCGTCACCTATCTGGCCATGTCGGCGGGGATCGTGCCCCCTCCTACCGGCGTGACCGTGCCCTGGACCGTCCCCCTTTTCATTAACGGGATTATGGCGACCAATTCCGTCATGGGCGGCATTATGCAGCTGGTCAACCTCTGTATTGTCTTTGTCATCTGGTTCCCGTTTCTTAAAGCGCTGGACAAATTAAATATGGCAAAGGAAAAAGAAGCCGAGACCGAGCAGCATGCACGGGATGACAGCATGAGTATGTAATCAAAATCGCAGTAAGGGAGAGAAATCAATTGACTGAATCAAATATTCAATATCGTTTTCCGGAAGGATTCTGGTGGGGGTCTTCCGCCTCCGCCACCCAAACAGAAGGCGCCGCCGACAGAGACGGAAAAAGCCAAAACATATGGGATTACTGGTATGAAAAAGAGCCGAGCCGTTTTTTTAACGGCGTCGGCCCCGGCGACACGTCACGTTTTTATGATCAATACAAGGAGGATATCCGGCTGATGAAAGAAATCGGCCACAACTCCTTCCGGCTGTCTATTTCCTGGTCAAGATTGATTCCGGACGGAACTGGAGAGGTCAATCAGAAAGCGGTCGCGTTTTATCAGGACGTCATCGATGAAATGCTTGCCCATCGCATTGAGCCGTTTGTCAATTTGTTTCACTTTGACATGCCTCTCGCCCTTCAGCGTAAGGGGGGCTGGGTCAGCCGGGACACCGTTGACGCGTTTGAACATTACGCCAAAACATGCTTTTCGCTATTCGGTGACAAAGTGAAAAAATGGTTCACTCACAACGAGCCGATTGTGCCGATTGAAGGCGGCTACTTATACGACTTTCACTATCCGAATCACGTTAATTTTCAAGAAGCGGTGCAGGCCGGCTTCCATACCCTGCTGTCGAATGCAAGGGCTGTCAAAGCCTACAGAGAATTGAAACAGGACGGACAAATCGGAATCATTCTGAATCTGACGCCTTCTTATCCGAGAAGCTCACACCCTGAAGATCTGAAAGCATCCCGGATTGCCGACGCCTTTTTCAACCGCTCATTTTTAGATCCCGCCGTAAAGGGCGAATTTCCTGAGGAGCTTGTCGAGATTCTCAAGGCGGAAGGCTTTCTCCCGCGTTATGAGAAAGAAGATCTCCGCCTCATTCAGGAGCATACGGTTGACCTGTTAGGCGTGAACTACTACCAGCCGAGACGCGTCAAGGCAAAAGAACATGTTCCGAATCCGCACGCCCCTTTCCTGCCTGAGCGTTTCTTCGATCCGTATGTTATGCCCGGACGGAAAATGAACCCTCACCGCGGGTGGGAAATATACGAAAAAGGAATCTATGACATTCTCACCAATCTCAGAGAACATTACGGAAATATCGAATGTTTTATTTCCGAGAACGGCATGGGAGTTGAAGGCGAGGAACGCTTCCGCGATGAAAACGGCATCATTCAGGATGATTACAGGATTGAATTTATTCGGGAACATCTCAAATGGGTGCATCGGGCCATCGGAGAAGGTTCAAATGTAAAAGGCTATCATCTGTGGACTTTTATGGACAACTGGTCTTGGACAAATGCTTATAAAAACCGCTACGGCTTTGTATCTGTCAATCTGGAAAACGGGGGCGAACGGACCGTCAAAAAAAGCGGCCGCTGGTTCAAAGCCGTTTCCGATCAAAACGGATTTTAACAGATGAGGAGGTACAGCCATGCTTGGAGGTATTGAAGCCGGCGGCACGAAATTTGTCTGTGCCGCCGGACAAAAAGACGGCACCATTCTGGACAGGGCGGAGTTTCCGACGGGAGAACCGGATGACACACTCAGACAAGTCATCCGTTACTTTAAAGATTTCCCGATAGAAGCCATCGGCATCGGGTCGTTCGGACCGATTGACATCCGCCCCGACAGTCAAACATACGGGTGCATCACCGCGACGCCGAAGACAGCCTGGCGGAACTGCCCTATTCTTCAAACGATCAAAAACGCACTGCATATTCCCGCAGGCTTCACCACCGACGTTAATGCGGCGGCGCTCGGAGAAGCTTCTTTCGGCGCGGCCAAAAACGCGGACAGCTGCCTCTATTTGACGGTCGGCACTGGCATCGGAGCGGGCGCCATCATGAACGGCAGATTTGTTCAAGGGCTGTCTCATCCTGAAATGGGCCACATTTATGTCAGAAGACACCCGGACGACGGCTACAAAGGCAATTGCCCTTACCATACAGATTGCCTGGAAGGCCTCGCGGCAGGTCCCGCCATTGAGAAACGCTGGGGGAAAAAAGCATATCTGCTGGCGGATCAGCAGGAAGTGTGGGAGCTTGAGGGCTTTTATATTGCCGAAGCGCTTGTGCAGTATATTCTCATACTTTCGCCGGAAAAGATCATTCTCGGCGGGGGCGTCATGAAGCAGCATCAGCTGTTCTCTTATATCCGTCAGCACGTGAAAAAGCGGCTGAATCAATATATTGATCTGCCCGACATTGAACACTTCATCGTTCCCCCTCAATTAGGAATTCACTCCGGCGCTGCCGGTTCGCTCGTATTGGCGGAGCGCGCATTAGAGACGGCAAACCGGGAGGCGGGAAAATGACGAAACTCTTATTTCTGGAACCGGTTTTTAAAGAAAGATTATGGGGCGGGACGAAGCTGCGCGATACATTCGGGTATGAGATTCCTTCTGAGCGGACGGGAGAGTGCTGGGCGATTTCAGCTCATCCGCACGGTACATCCATCGTGCGGAACGGGCCTTTTTCCGGAACATCATTACACCGTCTCTGGAATGAACACCCTGACCTGTTCGGACATCCGAAAGAAGACGCTTTTCCCCTGCTCACAAAAATTCTTGACGCAAATATGGACTTATCCGTGCAGGTTCATCCGGATGACGCATATGCACATCGGCATGAAAACGGAGAACTCGGAAAAACGGAATGCTGGTACGTGTTGGACTGCAAAAAAGACGCGGAGCTCATTTTAGGGCACCGCGCCCAAACAAAAGAAGATTTCGTTCGGCTCATTGAACGAAACGAGTGGGATCACCTGCTCCGCCGCATCCCCATTAAGCCCGGCGACTTTTTCTATGTCCCGAGCGGCACCCTGCATGCTTTATGTGAAGGTACGCTCGTCCTTGAAATCCAGCAAAGCTCTGATGCCACCTACCGGCTTTACGACTATGACCGGACGGATGGGAACGGGAATAAACGCGAGCTTCATCTTCAGAAAGCAATTGACGTAACAGACATTCCCCATACCGATGAAAATGTAAAAAGCACTAAGCATCGGATCGGAGATGCTCTTATTACGATACTCGCCGAAACACCTTTCTTTTCAGTTTATCAATGGGATGTGAGCGGGAAAGCATCATTCCCCGCACCCGGCCGGTATTTACTCGCAAGCGTCATTAAAGGGCGCGGAGAACTGGATGGATGCCCCGTTCACAAAGGCGATCACTTTATCGTGCCGGCGGATTCCGGAGATTTTGTTATAGAAGGAGATTGTGAGGTTATCGTTTCACATCCTTCATCATCTTAAAAATCAGGAGGTCTTTTATATGCTTAAAAAGTTAGCAGTCTGCCTGTCTATCGTTTTATTACTCTTAGGAGCCGCCAGTCCGATATCGGCTCACACCGTTTATCCCGTCAACCCAAATGCCCAGCAGACGACAAAAGATATCATGAACTGGCTGGCGCACCTGCCCAACCGTTCAGAAAACAGGGTCATGTCCGGAGCGTTCGGCGGGTACAGCGATGTCACTTTTTCAATGACAGAGGAAAACCGCTTGAAAAACGCGACGGGACAGTCTCCCGCCATCTACGGCTGTGACTATGGGAGAGGGTGGCTGGAAACAGCGGATATCACCGATACTATCGATTACAGCTGCAACAGCAGCTTAATCTCATACTGGAAAAGCGGCGGCCTCCCTCAGGTCAGCCTGCATCTCGCAAATCCGGCCTTTCCATCCGGAAACTATAAAACGGCCATCTCAAACAGCCAGTACAAAAACATCCTGGACCCTTCAACTGTGGAAGGAAAACGGCTTGAGGCGCTGCTCAGCAAAATCGCCGACGGCCTTACTCAGCTGAAAAATCAAGGCGTCACCGTTCTGTTCAGACCGCTGCATGAAATGAACGGCGAGTGGTTCTGGTGGGGGCTGACAGGCTACAACCAAAAAGACACGGAGAGAATCTCGCTGTACAAAGAGCTTTACAAGAAGATATACCGCTATATGACAGAAACAAGAGGATTGGATAACCTTTTGTGGGTGTATTCGCCGGATGCCAACAGAGACTTTAAAACAGACTTCTACCCAGGCTCATCTTATGTGGATATTACCGGTCTGGACGCTTACTTCACTGATCCGTATGCGATATCAGGCTATGATGAAATGCTGTCTCTGAAAAAACCGTTTGCCTTTGCCGAAACCGGTCCGTCCGGCAATATCGGAAGCTTTGATTATGCTGCTTTTATTAATGCGATCAGGCAAAAATACCCTCAGACCACGTACTTTTTGACATGGGATGAACAATTAAGTCCGGCGGCCAATCAAGGCGCGCAAAGCCTTTATCAAAACAGCTGGACGCTGAACAAGGGCGAAATATGGAACGGCGGGTCCTTGACGCCGATCGCGGAATAACCGCTTCTTTTGAAAATCGGTTTTAAAAAACGGCTCTGCTGGGCATATTGTTACCGTTCAAAAAGGAGGGTTCAACAATGGAAAATAACAAAAACAGCGAAGAAACGCTTTCCAGTAAGACGACCGGTAAAGGCGAGTCAGAAGACACGCTGACAAACCGGCAGGGCCATCCGGTCACTGACAACCAGAATGTCAGGACAGTCGGCAATAGAGGACCGACGACATTGGAGAATTATGATTTTTTGGAGAAAATCAGCCACTTTGACCGCGAACGGATTCCCGAGCGCGTCGTTCACGCGCGCGGCGCCGGCGCACACGGATACTTTGAGGCGTACGGAAGTTTTGGAGACGAGGAGATTTCTAAATATACAAGAGCGAAAGTGTTTCAAAAGAAAGGAACGAAAACTCCGGCGTTTGTGCGGTTTTCTACCGTCAACCACGGGAAGCATTCCCCGGAAACATTGCGTGATCCCCGGGGTTTTGCCGTTAAGCTTTATACCGAAGACGGCAACTGGGATCTGGTCGGCAACAACCTGAAAATCTTTTTTATCCGTGATCCGCTGAAGTTCCCGGATCTTGTGCACGCATTTCAGCCTGATCCCGTTACGAACATTCAGGACGGCGAGCGTATTTTCGACTTCATTTCCCAATCACCGGAAGCGACTCATATGATCACTTTCTTGTTTTCGCCGTGGGGCATCCCGGCCAACTACCGGCAGATGCAGGGCTCAGGCGTCCATGCCTACAAATGGGTCAATGAAGAAGGAAAAGCCGTGCTCGTCAAATATCACTTTGAACCGAAACAGGGCATCCGCAACCTGACACAGAAGGAAGCGGAAGAGATTCAGGGGAAAAACTTTAACCATGCGACACAGGATTTGTATGAAGCGATTGAAAAAGGCGATTATCCTGAATGGGAAGTGTATGCGCAAATCATGACTGATGACGAGCATCCCGAGCTGGATTTTGATCCGCTTGATCCGACCAAGCTGTGGTATAAAGACGATTTCCCTTGGAAGCCGATCGGTAAATTGGTTCTGAACAAAAACCCGGAAAACTACCATGCCGAGGTGGAACAAGCATCATTCGGAACGGGCGTGCTTGTGGACGGCCTTGATTTTTCAGATGACAAATTACTTCAGGGGCGGACATTCGCCTATTCAGATACCCAGCGGTACCGCGTCGGCGCAAATTACCTGCAGCTTCCGATCAACTCGCCGAAAAAGCATGTCGCCACCAACCAGGAAGGCGGGCAAATGCAGTATCGTGTCGATCGGGCAGAAGGACAAAACCCGCACGTCAACTATGAGCCGTCCATTATGGGAGGACTCACCGAAGCAAAGCAGGATGGGAAAGACCATACACCTCATGTCGAAGGCGATGTGAAGCGGGAAGCGATCGACCGGCCGAATAATTTCGGCCAGGCCGGAGAAACATACCGCAGATTTTCGGAATTTGAACGGAACGAATTGATCACAAACCTGGTCAATACGCTTTCTTCCTGCCGGAAAGACATTCAGGATCAAATGATTGAGAATTTCACAAAAGCAGATCCGGACTACGGAAAACGTGTTGCGGAAGGGCTGAAAAAAGCCACCGAAAGCAGCAGCGGCGGGCCGATCGGCACTACAGATACGGCCCAAGCCGCAAAACAGGCTGAACAGGAAAGCCATCCGTCTGATCCGTATTAAATAAAAAAACAGGACAATCGCGTCCTGTTTTTTTTGAGCTAATTCAGCTCCTGCATATTCTGCTCCGCCGCGGCCGCAAATACTTTCGGCTCCGGACGGTCAAGATCTTCATGGAATAAACTTACTTTGTGAATCTGCCGGTTGTCGTACAGATGAAAGTAGTAGTTTCCGGTGTCACAGCACATGACCGACGTATACTGCGTATAATCAATTTCATTCTCCTCTGTGATCACCGCGCCTTTTGGAATATTCACATTGGACAGCACGTGAAAAGCGGCCGTAACGCCATCCGTTTCATGGGCGGAAGGCTCTAAATGCTCTTTCAGATAAGCGGCTCTGATGAACCGGGATGGCGGCGTGTAATCACCGGGAAGCCCGATCGTTCCAGATCCTTGGCCGAAAGCGGTTAATGTCATTCCGCCCAATGTTTTGCTTTCTGACTGCTGCGGCCTGATTCCGATATAATGGCGCAGATTGGTCACATGCCAAGGAAATTCCGGACTGTTGGTCATCACTCCGGGTTTATTGTCATATACTTTCATTCCCTCCGGTGTCGGCTCGATGACAATGCAGCCGCCCGTGCGGTCTGATAAAATCCAATGAAGAGGCAGCACCGTATCCAATAACATTAACTTCTTCTCTACAATCGTCAGCATTGAGAGCTTTTCCTTTATGTCTTCAAGAGAGTCACAGTTTGATAAGGCCCAGGTGACAAACTCATGAGGAGCGATGTGACAGGTGCCCTCCCGTTCCGCTTTCTCGTATCCCGCAAAGCCCGGAAAATACAGCGTCGCACACGACAGCCCTTTTTCATTTACGCCGTCGGCAAACAGAACATTGCCGAGATTTCTCCCCATGCCGATAAATGCGTATTTCGTCTTATGCATCCTGCCGTCAGCTTCGCTTTTCCAGCTGTACTGACGAGGGTAAAGCACGACGTCCGTACCGAGCTGAAATGCAAAATCCATCGTTCGCGCCAATAGGTGATTACCGTCTGTCGTTTTCAATGTAAGACTTGTACACATATCATCAATCCCCTTTTCATTAATGAAATTTACACAAAGTAAACTATTCTTTCAGCTTAACGAATAATGGTTCCATTCGTCAAAAGATTGACACATTTCTCCTTCATACATATTAGTCCGTAAGCGTATCCATGCCTTTTAAACCCTGGCAAATCGTTTTGGCGGCAGTGTTTGTACCGTTTTTCAAAAAAACCTTTGAACGGCTGTCAGCGGGGCTTTACAATGTTTTTCCTGCATGCTGGAATTTGTAAACGGCAGGTCAATCTGTTAAGCTATGTCTTTATGTTAAAGAAGAACATACGGAGGAGATTATCTATTGAAAGTAGAAAGGCGAACGATTGAACATATTCCGCATGACGAAAGACACGGAAAGGCCAAAGATTTATTCCCCGTCTGGTTCGGGGCTAATATGCATATTACGACGTTAGTCACAGGCACACTGCCCGTTACAATGGGACTCGATCTCTTTTGGAGTATCGCCGCCATTATAATCGGAACCTTTATCGGCGCAATCTTTATGGCGTCTCATTCCGCACAAGGACCTCAGCTCGGAATTCCGCAAATGATTCAAAGCCGCGCGCAATTCGGCGTGATCGGAGCGATTCTGCCCCTCTTTTTGGTCATGTTTATCTACCTGGGCTTCTTTGCGAGCAGTACGATTCTCGCAGCCGGTACACTGAGCAGCTTTGTCCCGATTCCGGCTTCATGGTGTATTATCGGCTTAAGCGCCATCTGTTTTTTACTCACGATCTACGGTCATGATCTGATTCACAAAATGCAGAAAATCCTCTCTTGGACCTCCTTTGCCGTTTTTTTTGCTGCAACGATTCTTATTTTTCAACTGCCGATTCCTTCAGGAAGCTGGGTGCCCGGCTCATTAGATCTGCCTGTTTTTCTAGTGGCGGTCAGCGCGGTGGCCACATGGCAGCTGGCATATGCGCCATATGTCGCAGATTATTCCCGTTATCTGCCGGTCAAAACACCGGCATCGCATACTTTTTGGTACAGCTATGCAGGTACGTCAGTCAGTTCCATCTGGATGATGCTTCTCGGCGCCATTTTGACGACGGCGCTCCCGGAATTTACCGCTAATGCGGGAAATGAGATTGTCCGATTGTTCGGTCCGTTTTCCTTTATTATGCTGATCATCGTCCTGTTCGGGCAAATGGCGATCAACGTCTTTAATTTATACGGAGCCTTTATGTCAACCACGACTACCTTGGAGCCGTTTTTAAAACTGAAGGTGACGCCGAAAACGAGAGTGGTAATGATCCTTTGTGTGACGGCAGCGGGTACTGTATTAAGTCTCTTGGGCCAAAGCAATTTCATGGAACTGTTTTTAAATTTCATCTTTTTCATCAGTTATTTCTTAATTCCATGGACGGCGATCAACCTCGTGGATTACTATTTTATCCGCCGCGGAAAATACCACGTCAAATCGATGTTTGACGTCAACGGGCAATACGGCAGGGTCAATTGGATTACAGCGGCCGCCTTCGTTTTGTCGATTATATTAGAAATCCCGTTCATCAATACATCCTTTTACATCGGGCCGCTCGCTGAAATATTCGGCGGAGGCGACATTGCCTGGGTCATCGGCCTGGCCGTTCCATCGCTGCTGTATTATGTCCTGATGAAATCAAGGGTAAAACAAAAAGAGGCGCCTTCCCTGTGAAGACGCCTTTTCTTTATTCATATTCCTTCCATACACGCGGCAGCAGTTCAGAAAGTTCGTGCGCCAACAAGGTATGGGCGGAGCGCTCTTTCGTCCATAATTCCGCACATTCGCCGTGAAGGCGGACGGCGTTCAATACGGCATGCTTCGGGTCTTGATGACAGCACAGCATGCCGAGAATCATTCCCGTCAGCGTGTCGCCGGTCCCGCCTTTTGCAAGCGCGCCGTTTCCGGTTGTATTCCTGCGGCATTCCCCGTCGGGAAAAGCGATAATGGTTTCGTTTCCTTTCAGGACAATCGTGACATGAAGCCGCTCCGCCCATTCCGCGGCATATCCCGCTCTGTTCTGCTGAATCTCTTGTATCGGAAGGCCTGTCATTCTGGAAAATTCGCCGGGATGAGGCGTCAAGATCACGGGAGCTTTCCTCTTCGGATAGGTTCTTTTCGTAATGGCGCCCGCATCCAGTATGACGGGATAATCGCCAGAAAGCAGCTGATCAGCCGCCTGCTGCACTTCGTCTGTTTGGGGAAGGCCCGGCCCGATGGCAGCGGCCCGGACGGTTTCCCCGGGCTGGCCCGCCGCGGCTTTTTTCCAGCCGTCCCGCCAGTACGTCGCTTCCGGCAGCACTGGGACGATAAGCGGAATGACGCCTGCCGATGTACCGATGACGAGCTTGCCGACACCGCTTCTCATCGCGCCCAATCCGGCCAGAAGGGCGGCTCCCGGCATGTCATCGCTCCCGGCCAGCAATAACGCCGTCCCGAACGTTCCTTTATGGCTGTCCGCCTCCCGTTTCGGCAGCGTATCTTTCACATCCTGTTCCGTCCAATCTATTATATTCATCTCTGTACCTCCTCTTCTGTCTCCTATTTATATTCCAAACAAGAAGAGATTTTAAACCGCACAAAAAAAACAGCCGCTCGTTTGCGGCTGTTTATGTTCTGATCGGAACATCAAGACGGTAAAGCTTCCGGTACCGTTCGTTTTCTGCAAGCAGTTCTTGATGGGTTCCTTCCATTTCTGCTTTTCCATTTTCTAAAAAGACGATTTTATCAGCTGTTTCCACACCCGCTAAATGGTGTGTAATCCAGAGGATCGTTTTCTCTTTAAAAACATCAAAAATCGTATCAAGCAATTCACGTTCAGTGACCGCATCAAGGCCGACCGTCGGTTCATCTAGGATAATGACCGGCGTGTCTTGGAGCAGAATACGGGCAAGCGCGATCCGCTGCCGTTCCCCGCCTGAGAAACGAATCCCCGTCTCCTGCACGGACGTTTCATATCCGTCAGGCAGTGATTCAATATAATCATGCAGCTTCACTTGCCGAGCCGCACGCTTAACATCTTCATCACTCGCCTTGCCGTTTCCGAGCCGGATATTGTTCATAATGCTCGTGTTAAAGAGATGAGGTTTCTGATTCAAAACGGCCACCGCTGAGGAAATCTGCTCCTGCACGGCCGCAGTTTCCAGCCCGTTCAGCATCACCTTGCCCGAATCGGGAACTAAGGCGCCTTCAATTAAAGCGAGAGAGGTCGACTTACCGGAGCCGCTCCTGCCGAGCAGCGCCATTTTTTCCCCCTGGCGGAGAGTGAAGGAAAAACGGTCAAGCACATGACTGTGCTGATCATAAGAAAACGTCACGTTATCAAATGTAAGTGTCACATCGGATACATCCAGTTTCTCATCGGTCTGCTTCACCTCACGACTTCGCAGCTCCGGAGCCGCCTTACTCATTCTTTTGATGGAATCTTGATAAGAAGGCACTTCCGTCAGCGCATCCGAAAGGGGCAGAAACGCCTCCGTCAATGGAAATACGACAAGCACAAAGGCCGCGATCATCGTGTTGGCGATGCTGCCGTCCGCATACTGACCCGCCGTCCAGAACAGCATGATTAATATGAAACCGCCGACGAGGCATTGCGCGGCGAGATCACGCCATCTCGTAAACCGCTGACGTTTGCTTTCAAGGTCAAACCATGCCTTCTCTTTCTCTTCATAAGAGGAAATAAAGGCCGCCTGTCGTCCCGAGAACATCCAGTCGCTCACGCCGAGCACGGCATCTGTCAGCCGGCTGTAGAGCGTATTCCGGCCGCTTTTCAGCCTTATGTTTTTCGCTCTCGTCACAAGAAGCGACACAACCGGAAACAATACAACCAATATAAACAGGTAAATCGCCGCAAAAGCGGCAAACGGCCAGGAAAAAAAGCCGAGTCCGATAACGGATGCCGCATACAGCAGCAAAGCGGAAACCGCCGGGAAAATCGTTTTTAAAAACGCATCCTGCAAATGCTCAATATCCTCAGCCAAAATGCCGAGCATGTCGCCCGTCCGAAAACGGGATGAAAGCATGAGCGAGGCCGGCTCCAGCATATTGTAAAGCCGCACCCTCATGTCGGACACGATTTTCAAAATGATATGGTGTCCCGTCAGACGCTCGGCGTACCGTGAGACTGAACGGGCAATCCCGAACGTCCGCACGGCCACAATCGGAACGTACACCAGCAGGATATTCTCAGGCCTTGTCGCCGACTTAGAGATCAAAAAACCGGAAGTGAACATGAGAAAGGCCGCCGAAAAAATCGTCACCGCGCCTAAAAAAATCACAAGAACAAACAAACGGGCATTTTGCTTTATATACGGCAGAATCCATTCTTCTTTTCTCATGTTCTTTCCCCCAGTTGCGCCTTTACAAGTTTGGCGTATACGCCTTGTTTCGCCATCAATTCGTCGTGGGTGCCGATTTCCGCCACCGCGCCGTCATCAAGCACGATAATTTCGTCCATCTCAAGCATCCAGTGAAGACGGTGAGTGGCCAGAAAGACAAGTTTGTTTTCAAACAGGTCTTTCATCGTTTCTTTTATTTCATATTCTGTTTCAATATCAAGGTGAGCGGTCGGCTCATCCAAAAGGAGAATCGGCCGGTTTCCTAAAAAGGCTCTGGCCAGCGCGACACGCTGAGCCTGCCCTCCGCTGAGCGCCCGTCCGCCCTCGCCGATCCGGCCGTCAAGGCCGCCGGGCAGATCGCGGATCAGTCCGGAAAGACCCGCTGAATCAGCAGCGCGCGCCGTTTCCTCACGGGAAGCATCAGGATGATAAAACCGGATATTATTCATAAGCGTGTCATCAAAAATGTACGGATGCTGCGGAATATAAAGCAGCTGCTTCTGCCAGCCGTCCGACTGAAGATGCGAGCGGGATTCACCGTTTACCTTGATCTCACCGGACGCAGGCTCTAAAAAGCCGCCCAGCACATCAATGAGTGTCGATTTTCCCGCACCGCTTTCCCCGATAATCCCGATTTTCTTCTTCCCTTTAAAGGACAGATGAAATTCAGACATCGATTCTCGGACGGACAAACGCGCAAGCTGTAATTCATCCCCGTCAGTCCACGTATCAAGTTCGAGCGGCTTTTCTTCTTTAAAACCGGGCTGCGCCAAAATCGCTTGAATGGTTTTCCCCGCCTCCTGCCCGTTTAACGTCGCGTGGTAATCATTTCCCACTTCGCGGACCGGGAGAAAATATTCAGGCGCGAGAATCAGCGCTGTCAATGCCGGACCGAGCAGAATTTGTCCGTCTATCAGCCGCAGGCCGAGAAACACCGCCACTGTCGCCACCGACAGCATCGTAAAGAAATCCAGGGCGAATGATGATAAAAACGCGACCCGGAGCGTGCTCATCGTCGCCTTGCGGTATCTCTCACTGACATGAAAGATGTTTTTACTGTGTGATCTGCTTAATCCTAAAAACCGCAATGTCTCCAGTCCGCGGAGCGAATCCACGAAATGATTGGAAAGCGTCTGATAGGACTTCCATTGGCGATCGGCTTTTTTCTGTGCGACAAGTCCGAGCAGAATCATAAATACAATCAAAATCGGAAGCGCAAGAATCAGAATCAAAGCCGATGTTTTATCCTGAAAAAACACGTAAATAACAACGGCCGCCGGCACAATCGCCATGCTGACCATTTTCGGCAGAAACAGCTCTAAATAACGGCGGAACTGGCTGATGCCTTCCATCGCCAGCGTCACCATCCGGCCTGTCCCCTCTTTTTTCGCAAAGCGGGGGCCGAGACGGAACAATTGCTCAAGAAATCTTTTTCTTAAGTCTGCGCCGGTTTGCGCGGCATATTGGTATACGATTTTCTGCCGGACCGCTGTTACCGCATGCCGGACCAAAAACGCAAGCAGGAAAAAGCCGATAACCGGATAAAGAGAAGCAATCCGCTTCCCGTTAAATAATCCGGTTACCGCCTGGCTCAGCCATTCCGCCTGCAAGATGATGGCGGCCGTTTGTATAATCGTTAATCCCGTAATGATCGCAAGAATCCGCTTCATTCCTTTATAAAGAAACAGGTCTTTTCCCATTAATAAGTCATAGGCTCCTTATGGCTGACGCGTTTCCGGAAGACATAATAGCTCCAGATCTGACTGCCGATGACAAACGGCAGCAGAGTCAGTGCGGCAATTGTCATGACTTTAAGTGAATAATCACCGGATGACGCGTTAGCTACTGTTAAGTCATACGCGCTTTTCAGCGAGCTGACCATGACGCGCGGGAACAGAGAGATAAAAATCATCGCAACTGTCAAAGCAAGACCCGCGCCGGTCATACCGAATGCCCAGCCGTCTTTTTTCTTGCTCATGAACACAACAGCAAGAACGTTGCAGATGACAATCAGCACGAATACCGGAATCGTGATGTTTGCCCGGCGTGTAAACATATCCGTATCGTATGCAGACATCGCAAAGAAAGCAAGTACAACAAGAAAGATAACACCGATTACGCGTTTTGCCATTTTTCTCGCACGCTCTTGTAAATCACCGATCGTGCGCAGTGTGACAAACATTAAACCGTGCAGGAATGAAAGAAGGGTGACGGCTGCTCCGCCAAGGACGGAATACACGTTCACAATATCTGAGAAACCCGCATGCATATTCATATGGCCGTCAATCGGCATGCCGCGGAACAAGCTTGTGAAGATAAGGCCGAATACAAACGGCGGGATAAGGCTGCCGAAGAAAATCACCCAGTCCCATGTTTTGACCCATTTTAAATGATTCACTTTTCCGCGGAATTCAAACGCCACCCCGCGGCCCATTAAAGCAAGAAGGATGATGATAAACGGAATATAATATCCGCTCAGCATCGTCGCATACCAGTTCGGGAATGCCGCGAAGATCGCTCCCGTACCTGTCAGCAGCCATACCTCATTCGCATCCCAGAACGGGCCGATGGTGTTAATCAGCACTCTGCGTTCTAATTCATTATGGCCAAGAAATCGGGTCGAAATGCCGACACCGAAATCAAAACCTTCTAAAAAGAAAAATCCAACAAACAAAACTGAAACGAGTACAAACCAAAGATCATGAAGTGACCCCATGGTAGACCTCCTGACTGAACGGATCCGTTGATACAGGAACATCCTTGTGATCATCATGGTCCGCACCTTTTTTAATTTCACGAACGAATAGGAAGACAAGCAGCGCGCCTAAAATCAAGTACATGACGCCGAAACCGATAATTGAAAACAGCAGAGATCCCGTCGTTACGTTAGGCGAAACGGATTGTGCGGTTGTCATTTGCCCCATAACCGTCCACGGCTGGCGGCCGATTTCAGTCATAATCCAACCGGCAGAGTTCGCAATGAACGGGAATGCGATCAGTGCGATCATGCCCCGTAAATACCACTTGCTCGTATGAAGCTTTTTGCGGCGGTTCAGAATAAAGCCTGCAATCGCGGCAAAAATCATAAGCGCGCCCGCTCCCGCCATAATGCGGAAACTCCAGAACGTCGTTTTGACAGGCGGGATATAGTCGCCTTTTCCGTACGTTTTTTCATATTCTTTTTGAAGTGTTTTCATCCCTTTCACACTGCCGCTGAACTTCTGGTAAGCCAAGTAGCTCAGTGCGTAAGGAATTGAAATTTCTGATGTGTTTTTTTCTTTATTCGTATCAATATTCGCAAAAGCCGTCCACGCGGCAGGATCACCGCTGTCATCCCAAAGCGCTTCACTGGCGGCCATTTTCATCGGCTGTGATTCCATTAAATGTTCAGCCTGCATGTGTCCGCTGAACGCAACACCGATACCGGCGATCAGACCGACAATCATCGAAAGCTTGAAAGATTTATGGAAGAAAGGCACTTCTTTTTTCTTCAATAATTTAAATGCGCTGACACCGGCGATAAAGAAAGCACCCGTCGCAAGCGCTCCGAAAATGACGTGAGGGAATTCAACCCAAAGCTGAGGGTTTGTCAAAAGCGCTCCGAAGTCATTCATTTCCGCGCGGCCGTTTTTAATCGTAAAGCCGACCGGCTCCTGCATGAATGAGTTTGCCGTCAAAATCCAGAAAGATGACATAATCGTTCCGAAGGATACAAGCCAAATGCAAAGCAAATGCACTTTTTTAGATAAACGGTCCCAGCCGAAAATCCATAATCCGATAAAAATAGACTCCATAAAAAATGCCAAAAGCGCTTCAATCGCAAGCGGAGCCCCAAATACGTCCCCGACAAAACGGGAATAATCAGACCAGTTCAATCCGAACTGGAATTCCTGAAGAATTCCTGTGACGACGCCGACAGCAAAGTTAATTAAAAAGAGATGCCCCCAAAATTTAGCCATTTTGAGATAGGTCTCTTGTTTTTTGACAACATAAAGCGTCTCCATCAAAGCAACCATAAACACAAGCCCGATAGACATAGGCACAAACAAGAAGTGAAACAATGTTGTAGATGCAAATTGAATGCGGGCTAATACCAACTCACTCATGATGTTTTTCCTCCAATCTGGTAAATTGCTCAACATTTCACAAACATAGTGGAATCATTGCTCGGTATTTCACAAAAAATGATATATTTGCTCAACGTTTCACAAATTCGTCAAAACTATTGAAATATCAGCCTGTACACCCTGGGGGACAGCGGCTGTCATAGAAATGATTCAATATCATTACTTTACAACGATTCAGCCCAAAAAAAAAGATCAATATACCTAAAATCAGGCTGAAATTGTGACTGATTATTGTCGGATTTGTAGAGATTTTATGTCAGCACCTAGGATATTTGTCCCTTTGATATCGTACCTCTTTTTTATTCGTGTGGCGAACAAAATGCTTTTCTCGGTGAAAAAGCCCGCCAAATCGCCATTTTGAGAAAGAAAATGTGAAGAAAGCATGTCCTCTAGTAAATTCATAATATATGAACAATTTAAATTTTTTAGTATACTTTAAATGGGGATATTTTTTCACTACATAACGACTGGGGGAACAAGCATGGGAGAACTTCAACCAAAATTGCAAACGGATTCAATCCAAAAACAGGAACGGACTGATAACTGGTTTGCCAGAGCAATGAATATAAGAATCGGCATTATTCCTCTTCCTATCTATATCCTGCTTTTCTTGCTTATTACGGTGTTTGTCATGAGCCGTGATGTAAAAAGCGACATTCTGACATCAATTGCCGTCATGAGTTTTTTCGGATTTACCTTCGGCCAGATCGGAAAATCCATTCCGATCGTGCGGTCCATCGGCGGCCCTGCGATTCTCGCAACCTTTATTCCATCCGCTGTCGTCTACTACCACCTGCTTCCGAAAGACATTATTACTTCAACAACAGAATTCACGGAAAGCTCCAACTTTCTCTATCTATTTATTGCCGGTATCGTCGTCGGCAGTATTCTCGGGATGAAAAGAGAGACGCTCGTCAAAGCTTTCGTTAAGATTTTTATTCCGCTGATCGCCGGCTCGATCGCGGCCGCCGTCGTCGGCTTATGCGTCGGGACGCTGCTCGGGCTCGGCTTTCAGCACACGCTGCTTTATATCGTCGTTCCGATTATGGCGGGGGGTGTCGGTGAAGGCGCGATTCCTTTATCCATCGGCTACTCCGATATTATGCCGATGTCCCAGGGAGACGCCTTTGCGCTTGTGCTGCCGTCCATCATGCTAGGCAGCCTGTGCGCCATTATGTTATCAGGTTTGCTGAATGTCATCGGGAAACGCAAACCGGAATGGACGGGCAACGGGAAGGTTGATAAGTCTGATCATTCCGCTCCCGCATTGGAACAGCCGGCCGATGATAAAACGTTTGATTTGTCCTTTTTCGCTTCAGGCGGTATTTTAGCGGTTTCCCTCTATTTGGTTGGCATGTTGGCGCATGATTTCTTTCAGCTTCCGGCTCCTGTCGTGATGCTCGTCCTTGCCGTTCTCATTAAGCTGTTCAGGCTGGCGCCGGCTTCGATTGAAAACGGAGCCTTCGGCGTCTCGCGCTTTTTCTCGACAGCCGTGACCTATCCGCTCTTATTTGCGATCGGCGTTTCAATGACACCGTGGGACAAGCTGATTGCGGCGTTTACGATCAGCAACATCATTACCATTTTATCAATCGTCGTCACGATGATGGCCGTCGGTTTTCTGACCGGAAAATGGCTGAACCTGTACCCGATTGAGACGGCGGTTATTAATGCCTGCCATTCCGGCCAGGGCGGCACCGGCGACGTCGCGATCTTGAGCGCCGCTGAACGGCTTGAGCTTATGCCGTTCGCCCAAGTGTCGACCAGAATCGGCGGAGCGATTACCGTGAGCGTCACCCTTCTGCTGCTTCATCAATTCTATTAAACTGAAAAAAAGCCTCCGCATACGCGGAGGCTTTGTTATTTCATCACATTTTGAATATAAGAGCCGAATGCCGCGCCGGACATGCCCGGCGACACACGGACGCGGTGAAGCCCGTAAAGCCCCTGATCTCTAGACGCCGCTCCCGGCTCTGTCGTGACCGCCATACGGTAGCCTGACGAGGCGGCGGCTTTTAATGTTTCCTTATTATATCGTCCGACAGGGTAGCTGATCATAGACGTCCGCTGCCCGAACATTTGATCAAATAAACGCTTAGAGTCCTTCATTTCACGTCGCTGCTGCTGCGGTGTGAGCCCGTTCAATTCGAGATGGTTCATCGTATGGCTCTGAATGGAAATGCCGTGGGCGGCCATCTCCTTCATCTGCTTCTCAGTCAGATGATTCTTATGCCCGATAAAGTTTCCGATCATAAAGATTGTCGCTTTCATCTTGTATTTCTTTAAAATGGGATAGGCTGCTTTCACATTGTCTGTATAGCCGTCATCAAATGTGATCAGAACACATTTTTCACGCGGCTCCTTATCCTCCGTCAGCATCAGATAGGCTTCTTCAGGAGTCATCGTATAATAGCCGTGATCATGAAGCCACTTCATATGCTGCCGGAATTCTTCCTTCGGCACACGCAGGCTGTTTCCCTCTGAAATGCTGTGATACATCAGAATCGGCAGTCTCGCCGTTCCTTTCGTTTGAACCCAGGCGGACGTGTCCGGCTCTTTTTTGATTTGCCGCTTTACGGACTTTTTTTCGCTGTGCGCTTCTGCCTTCGGAATGCTTTGTTCGGCGCTTGCCTCGTGACCCGAGCAGGCGGCAAGTGTAAACACGGCAGCCAAAAGGCACATGCACATGATCATGCGTTTCATCGTTTTCCTGCTTTCTGTCTTCTATTTACTTTTTATATCGGTTATGCGTCATAAATTGTTACATCAAAAAAACCGGACATCCAGCTGTCCGGCTTTGCGTTATGAGCGGATTCTGATTTCTGTTTCACTGTCAAAAAAGTGAGCCTTATTCATGTCGAAAGCGACGGTCAATTCCTCACCGGCACGAATGTCATGGCGGGCATCAATCCGGGCGATAAAATCCTGATCCCCGATCCGGGAATAAACCATAATTTCTGACCCGAGCAATTCCGCGACATTGATTTTAGCTGTGATGGATGAATTCTTATAAGATTCTACCACAATCAGCTCGTCATGTATGTCTTCCGGGCGGATGCCGAAGATGATATCTTTGCCGGCATACCCTTTTTCCCGGAGCATTTTCATTTTCCCTTCCGGCACGCTGAGAGCGGCTGAACCGATCTGAATGGCGCCGTCCGTCAGCTTTCCTTTGAAAAAGTTCATCGCCGGGGAGCCGATGAACCCGCCGACAAATACGTTTTCAGGATGTTCATACACTTCTTTCGGGGTGCCGATCTGCTGAATTTTTCCGTCCTTCATGACTACGATGCGTGTCGCCATCGTCAGTGCTTCTGTTTGGTCGTGCGTCACATAGATTGTGGTTGTTTGCAGCCTTTGATGGAGCTTAATAATTTCTGCCCGCATCTGCACCCGAAGCTTTGCGTCCAGATTTGACAGCGGCTCATCCATTAAAAACACTTTGGCGTCCCTGACAATCGCCCGCCCTAATGCAACCCGCTGACGCTGTCCGCCGGAGAGCGCCTTCGGTTTGCGGTGCAGATACTCTGTGAGCCCCAGCATTTTCGCCGCTTCTTCGACCCGTTTTTTAATCTCCGGTTTCGGCATCTTCCTCAGCTTCAAACCGAATGCGATATTATCATAGACCGTCATGTGCGGATATAACGCATAGTTTTGAAACACCATGGCGATATCCCTGTCTTTAGGAGCGATGTCATTCACTCTCGTGTCACCGATATAGAAATCGCCCTTCGTAATGTCTTCCAGCCCGGCTACCATCCGCAAAGTTGTCGACTTGCCGCACCCCGACGGACCGACAAACACGATAAACTCTTTATCTTTAATATGAAGGTTAAAATCATCGACAGCCGCTTCTTTTTGATCGTAATACTTATAAATATGCTCGAGCCGAAGTTCCGCCATGTATATCCCCCTTTATTTGTAAACGCTTTCTTAAATAGGATTGTAACAGCGTCAGACGGCGGCGGATATAGGCAATGTTCATAAAAAAAGTCCGCTGCCTTCGTGCACATTTCCCATTTAATGTGATTTTTCATATTGCAGACAAATGAAATAAGCCAGCAGGGCGCCCCGATATGTCTTAATATCAATACCTGAGCGTTCCGCAAATTTATCAATCCGATATTGAAGACTGTTGCGGTGCAAATGCAGTTTTTTCGATGTGAGCGACATGTTCGAGTTATGTTCAATAAAAGTCTGAATCGTATGCTTCAGCTCCGGTTCTTTCTGAAACAGCAGCGCCGCTTCTTCGTGAAGCAAGGCTGAGAGCTTTTCTCTGCTTTCCTCCGTGAGCATGGCCGGAAATATCGTTTCCGCGGTCAGCGTGCTCAGCTGCGGGAGATGACGCCGGCCGATCTGACAATATTGCTGTTCTCTCTGATAATGAAGGCGCAGACGTTCCCCCTTGCAGTAATACCTTCCGACGAAAAAACGGACACTGAAATAAAAATCGCCTTCGAGAATCTTCACAAAAGATGCGATGTCATCCGAATCTGGCGCTTCCAGCTTTTCTTCCTCCACAATCACGCCATGATCCCTCCCCGTCCGGACAACTGTATATGAAACCGGCCAGAAATGGCGCAGCGCTTCTGTGAATGCCCCCCAGTCCCGTTCTCCCAATAAGTCATAATGGATAAAACGGACACGCGGCTCCTTGACATCAGGCACCGGACCTTCTTCCAGCAGAAAACGCCGCCACCTCTTTGCTGCCGCCGTCTCCGGAAAAAAAACGCCTTTTTCTTCAGCGGGCGTCAAAAATGATTCCAGAAGCAGTTTCTCCTTCGGGGTGATATCCTCCTTCGGAATGGCGACATAGACCCGCCTTTTCTCATCATAAAAGCAAAAGACATCCTCCGCCGTACAGCACGTATCAGACAACACAGCCCTCGGGTAAATTGCCAATAACGGGTTCATATGCGCTCCTTTCTATCGCTCTATCATATTTTCAGTATAAAACGTCCGGCCGATTGTATCCACTTCGTTTTAAGAAACAGCTTTCAGGCTATTTCCCGGGAAACGAATCATAACCGCTTCTGCCGGCATAAGAAATAAACCCTCCGCGCCGGCAGAGGGATCCTTTTTATTTAGAGATATCGACGAAGCCTTCACCAAAGACATCACGCACATCATGAACAATGACAAACGCTTTTGTATCACAGCTTTTAATAATTTTTTTGAGCATGGAAAGCTCTTGTTTCTGGATGACGATATATAAAATTTCCTTCGACTGCCCCGTGTAATTTCCTTTACCCGACAGCAGCGTAACCCCTCTGTCCATCAGCGTGTTGACCTGTTCAGCGATTTCGTGCTTATGCTCAGATATAATCGTCACCGCTTTTTTCGTATTCAGGCCTTCAATGATAAAGTCCATCACCTTCGTTCCGATGTACAGCATAACAATGGTAAACATCATTTTTTCCGCACCGATGATGAAATAAGAACTGAAGACGACAATCAGATCAAAGAACAAAAGCGCATAGCTGATATTCCAATCGAGATATTTGTTCGCAATCCTCGCCAAAATGGCAGAACCCGCAGTCGTGCCACCGACTCGAATAATGATCCCGATTCCGACACCGGCAAACACACCCGCAAAAATAGTATTAATAATGAGTTCATGTGAAGGCGAGTGCCAATCATGCGTCAGATGCAGAAACAGTGAGTTGGCGACAACGGTAATGATCGTATAAAGCGTTGTTTTTCCGTCTAAAAATTTATATCCGATCATCAATAAGATCCCGTTCAAAATGATATTCGTCACCCCGGGCGACCATTCAAACACATAGTACAAGATCAGGGTGATTCCCGTTACCCCGCCCTCTCCAAGATCATTCGGAATGGCGAATAAATTAACGGCCAAAGCAAAGATAAAAGCTCCAATAATCAGCATCAGCACATCCAGCAATCTCTTTTTCATCCCAGACACTCCCTTTTTATAAAATCAAAAAAGCCCGGGAGAGCACTCTTCATTAAAAGAGCAGAAACTCCCGGGCTTTTATCCCAACGTGTCACAGCAGGAACCTGCTGTGTGTTTTCTCTCGGTCCAGACCAATTCAGCATTGCGGAACCCTAGAAAACCACTGTTTTTTATGTTCAGTTTTTATATTATCTTTCAAGATTATACGGGAAATCACGAACATGTTCAACCACTCTTTTTTCAACAAACCTATGAAAAATGCGAACGATCTGCCGATACTAAAAAGGACCTTAAAATACATGACTAAAAAATCATTAAAATACTTTTTTTCTCAAAATATTATTGACTATAGGTTATTTTACAGGCATTATAGTATGTAGTTTTTAAGAAATAGTTTACATAGGAGGAAATATTATGGCAGGCAACCTGGTGTCTTGTAAGGCATGCGGCAAAGAAATCGCTAAAGGCGTTAAAAAATGTCCAAACTGCGGTAAAGATCAGAGAAACTTTTTCATGAGACATAAAATCATCACATTGCTTCTGGCAGTGGTGGTTATTATCATTCTCGTAAACATCGGCGGCGGAGGCGGTTCTTCATCATCTAAAACTGCGTCTTCAAAAGCTTCGGAATCTAAAGAAAAACTGTATAACATCGGTGACACTGTTAAGACTGAGAAAACTGAAGTTACTGTTACGAAAGTGGAAAAAAGAGATTCAGTAGGCTCTCAATTTGTCGAGAAAAAAGCGTCTGACGGCGGCGTTATCGTAGCTGTTCAATACACGGTTAAAAATGTTTCAAACAAGCCGTTAAGCTCTTTCTCCATTCCAAGAGCGAAATTAGTAGATTCTAAAGGAACATCTTATGATTCAGATATTGATGCTTCTTCAAGCTATGCAACAGAAACAAAAGTAGACAACAGTAAAATTTTAAGTGACTTGAACCCGAACATTAAAGTGACTGACGTAAAAGCTTTTGAAGTGGATAAAAATGCATACTCTAAAGGCACTTGGAAATTAAAGTTCAGCAACGATGTTGAAGTGAAAATTAAATAATCATCATAACAAAAGAGACCCTCATCATTTGAAGGTCTCTTTCTTTTTACGCCTTTTGGTACCCGTTCACATTGGAGGACTGCCACTTCCAAGAGTCGGCGCACATTTCTTCAAGCCCGCGCTTTGCTTCCCAGCCTAATTCAGCCTTCGCTTTTGCCGGGTCTGCGAAGCATGCGGCGATGTCTCCCGGGCGCCGGTCGGCAAAACGGTACGGCACTTCTTTTCCTGATACTTTTTCAAACGCCTTGACCATCTCCAGAACGCTGTAGCCTCTTCCCGTGCCGAGATTATAGGCGTCGGCGCCCGTTGTGTTCAGCACCTTTTCGAGCGCTCTGACATGGCCCTCGGCAAGGTCAACGACATGGATGTAATCCCGCACGCCGGTGCCATCCTTTGTCGGATAATCATTGCCGAACACCTGCAATCGCTCAAGCTTGCCGACAGCGACTTGTGCGACGTACGGCATTAAATTATTCGGGATGCCGTTCGGGTCTTCTCCGATCCGGCCGCTCGGGTGCGCGCCGAACGGATTAAAGTAGCGGAGCAGCGCAATGCTCCATTCAGAGTCCGCATTATGCAGATCGCGTAAAATCTGTTCCAGCATCAGCTTTGTCTGCCCGTAAGGATTGGTGGCGCTTAAAGGAAAATCCTCAGTGATCGGCGTTGTTTCCGGAACGCCGTAAACCGTCGCTGAAGAACTGAAGACGATTTTTTTCACACCGTGTGCCTGCATGGCTTCACATAAAATAAACGTTCCCGTCAGATTATTATGATAATAACGGAGCGGAACAGCCACAGACTCACCGACGGCTTTTAATCCCGCAAAATGAATGACGGCTTCTATCTCATTTTCAGCAAACACCCGGTGAACGGCGTCACGGTCAAGGAGATCCGCTTCATAAAACACAAGCCCTTTTCCGGTAATGTCTTTCACACGCTCCAATGCTTCCGGTGAACTGTTTGACAGATTATCCAGAACCACGATGTCATAGCCGCCGTTTAACAGCTCGACACATGTGTGGCTGCCGATATAACCCGCTCCGCCTGTCACTAAAATCGCCATGAAGAAAGCCTCCCCTATTGAATGAATTGACCATATTATATCGGTTTTTTCTTCCTCAATCATCCATTTCCAAAAAGTTTAATCGTTTAGTCATCGTTTCTTCATAATTTATTTTCATTCGCGTAAAAAACAGAGCCCTCGATTCAAACGGGTTGTGAAATAGAAATCCCTCCCCCGCGCATGGTAAGATAAGACAAAGGAGATGACGGTATGAAAAATGAAATCATTGAACGCTTTACCTCTTACGTAAAAGTCGATACACAGTCTGACGAAAACAATGAAAACTGCCCTTCAACACCCGGCCAGCTGACATTGGCCAACATGCTGGCAGATGAATTAAAGTCGGTCGGCATGACAGAAATCACAGTCGATGACAACGGGTACGTCATGGCGACTCTGCCGGCGAATACGGATAAAGACGTGCCGACTGTCGGTTTTCTGGCTCACGTGGACACCGCGACCGATTTTACCGGAAAAAATGTGAATCCTCAGATTATTGAAAGCTACGACGGGCATGATATCGTTCTGAATGACAAACTCAATGTCGTCCTGTCGCCTGAGCAATTCCCGGAACTTTCCCGCTATAAGGGCCAGACGCTGATTACAACAGACGGCACGACGCTGCTCGGAGCCGACAACAAAGCGGGCATTGCCGAAATCATGACGGCAATGGCGTACTTGATCAAACATCCGGACATCAAACACGGAACGATCCGGGTCGCGTTCACGCCCGATGAAGAAATCGGCAGAGGCCCTCACAAATTCGATGTCGGCCGCTTCAACGCCGCATTCGCCTACACGATAGACGGAGGCCCCCTCGGCGAACTGCAATATGAAAGCTTTAACGCAGCCGCCGCAAAGCTTACTTGTTACGGAAAAAGCGTCCACCCGGGGACGGCGAAAAACAAAATGGTCAACGCTTCAAAAATCGCGATGGAATTTCATCACGCGCTGCCGAAAGAAGAAGCGCCGGAATATACGGAAGGGTATGAAGGCTTCTATCATTTACTTTCCATGGACGGAGACGTTTCTGAAGCCGCCCTGTCGTACATCATCAGAGACTTTGACAGAGACCGCTTTGCAGAACGAAAAGAATATATGCAGAAAACCGCCGATGCGCTAGCGGCCAAATACGGCAAGGAAAGCATCAAGCTTGAACTGCGTGATCAATATTACAACATGAGAGAAAAAATCGAACCGGTCAAAGAGATAGTCGATGTCGCGTATCAAGCCATGAAAAACCTCGACATCGAACCGATTATCGAACCGATCCGGGGCGGAACCGACGGCTCACAGCTCTCTTACATGGGACTGCCGACACCGAACATTTTCACGGGCGGCCAAAACTTCCACGGAAAATATGAATACATTTCCGTCGATCATATGGAAAAGGCGGTAAACGTCATTGTTGAAATCGCCAGGCTCTTTGAAGAGCGCGCTTAAAACCAAAGCCCCTGCTTTGGTTTTTTTCTTTCACATGAAACCTTTCCTTCTTTCTTTCCGTATATAAGGTATGAAATGGAAAGAAGGAGTGAAGACTATGGCAAGAGGGACTGTAGCGAAAGAATTGAAAAAAACCTTAAAAGACCCGCGTGTTCTGGAGACGAAATCAAATCCTTTTAAAAAACTGCGGAAAATGTTCAAACGATTTTTTTAAGATAACATCTCGTTTTCGTTAAAAAAATAAAGAAAGCGCTGTCAACTCGCAGTCATCTGTTAGAAGCAGTTATTTTGCATATCATACGGTTTTTTAGGGTACTGAATAACACAAGGCAAACGAAAACACTGAAGTAGTTAATTAGACACTTACAAAAAATAGTGAAAAAGTTATATAAACGTTCATCATTCATCATCCGATACAATCTATAGAACCACAACAAGAGAAAAATTTCTTCAACCCATAGTCATTTTTACGGAAAATGACGTTATTTTTTAAAAAAGTGACAATTGTTTGAATACTTTTCGTTTGTTTTTTCGTACAATAATAATACCAAAACTTTTTTTGGGAGGTATGTAAAATGATGCTACTTATTTTCGCTGCTTTGACAGGGTATCTTGTTTTCTCTTTCAGTAAGGACAACCGCCGGAAAACGCCAAAGACAAGCCCGCTGGTGACAGCTGCCGACACGAATAACATCATTGACTTAAATGCGATCCGTCAAAAACGCCGGATGCCGCTATCATAAAAACGACAGCTGCCGCAAAATCGGCAGCCTTTTTTTATGCACCCGGCCGATATGAAACCTTCCGCCTCCTTTTTTCGTACAACATAAAAAAGGAGTTTTTTTATGTACCATTTTTACATCAAAGAGCGAATGTTTACGTTTAAGAATCGTTTTCAAGTGTTTCTTGAAAGCGGAAAAGAAGTCTACAATGTTGAAGGAAAGCTGTTTTCATTCGGTGATGAACTGAAGCTGACTGATTTGGACGGCCGCACGCTCGCCAGCGTCAATCAGAAACTGATGTCGCTCGTTCCCCGTTACGAGATTTCCGTCAGCGGCAAACCCGTCTGCCAAGTCATCAAGAAAGTCACGTTTTTCAAACCGAAATTTGAAATTTCCGGACTCGGCTGGGATCTTACCGGCGATGTGTGGGGCCGGAATTTTCAAGTGACAGACGGAAAATCAAACCGGATGACCGTCACCAAATCATGGATGAGCTGGGGCGATTCCTATCATTTGCAGATTGAAAAGGAAGAGGATATTGCTCTTTGTCTTGCGATCGCCATCGTGATAGATATGATTCTATTTGAGGGTGACAAATAAAAATATTTATCGAAATATATTGACAATATGAGAAAACATACTAAGATTAAGAGTATTACAGTTTATTCTGAAAAATAGCATATTTCCTTATCAAGAGAGGTGGAGGGACTGGCCCTATGATACCCGGCAACCGCTGTTCAGCAGAATGGTGCTAAATCCTGAAGATAAGGTTGAGATTTGCGGACGCAAGCTCTTCCCTATCCGAGGGAAGAGTTTTTTTATATTTCATCAGGAAAGAAGGAATCATTCATGTCACAGCAAAACACAGAACAACCATTGCATACTCTTCTAAGAAAAAACCCGCCGTTTCGCGCGGATCAGGTCGGAAGCCTGCTGCGGCCGGCGGCTGTGAAGCAAGCCCGCCTGCAAAGAGCGGCGGGTGAGATTTCGGCAGAACAGCTGCGCGAAATCGAAAACAGAGAAATCATCCGCAGCGTGGAAAAGCAGAAAGAAACCGGCCTCAATGTCGTGACTGACGGCGAATTCCGCCGTGCCTGGTGGCATTTTGATTTTCTCGAAAATTTAGACGGGGTTGAGGCATTTACGCCTGAAAGCGGCATTCAGTTTCACAACGTACAGACGAAAGCGCGCGGCATTAAAGTAACGGGAGATATTGATTTTTCTCAGCATCCGATGCTCGAAGATTATAAATTCCTGCACAGCATTGCCGGCGATGCTGTTCCGAAAATGACCATCCCAAGTCCGAATATGCTGTTTTTCCGCGGAAAATTGGAAAAAGCGGCCTACCAGAATGATTACAAACAATTTCAGCACGATGTGTCAAAAGCGTATAAAAAAGCGATTCAGGCTTTCTATGACGCCGGGTGCCGCTACCTTCAGCTTGATGACACCGCATGGGCCGTTTTCTTATCGGAAGCGGGGCTTCGTCAGATTGAAGATTTCGGCACAACGCCGGATGAGCTGCGCAAGCTGTTTGCCGCTTCCATTAATGACGCGATCAAGGACCGCCCTGACGATCTGAAGGTTACGATGCATATCTGCCGCGGCAACTTCCAATCCACATGGACGGCTGAAGGCGGCTATGATGCAGCGGCTGAAACGATTTTTGACGGGCTTGACCTTGACGGATTGTTCCTGGAATATGATGATTCCCGCTCCGGCGGCTTTGAACCGCTCCGCTATGTCAAACGCTCTGATCTTCAGCTTGTGCTTGGATTGATTACATCAAAACATGGCGAACTTGAAGACAAGGACGCGATTAAACGCCGGATTGAAGAAGCTTCACAATATGTCAGCCTGGATCAGCTTTGCCTCAGCCCGCAATGCGGATTCGCCTCCACTGAGGAAGGAAACCTGATCACAGAAGAACAGCAATGGGCGAAACTGCGTCATGTCGTCAGCATTGCCGGTGAAGTCTGGAAATAAAAAAAAGACACGCGATCAGCGTGTCTTTTCTGTTTACAGAGGACCGGTTCCGATTAAAATATCGATATCTATCGTAATATCCGCCGCTTTTCGGCTGATAAACCGCCGGATGTTTTCATCAGTACATTTCCATGTTAAGGGCGTCATTTTCACAAGCCGCTCGAGGTCAGGCTGCAATAAGGTCTTCGTGTAACACAGCCGTTTGCGCTCAAAGGTTTGAAAGCCCGCTTGGAATCGTCCGGCCGCAGAATCGGCGGTGTCATTCCGCCGAGGACTGTCTCCGAAGAAGAATTCCCTTACTTCCTTCAAATAATCACGCCGCGGCACCGCTTTAATGACTGTGCCGCCCTTTCGTAAAAGCCTGCTGCATTCCTTGTAATTCCAAGGTGATAAAACAGACATCACGACATCAAAACAGCTGTCGGCAAACGGCGCATCCGCCACATCAGCGACGGCAAAAACAAAATGATCCCCGAAGGCCTTTGCGGCATGCAGCACACCTTCTTTCGAGAGATCAATGCCGATTCCCGTCATGGAAAAAGCGGGCTGAAGCCATTTGCATACGGCGGCTAAATGAGTGCCTTCTCCGCATCCCGCATCCAATATCGCCGCCGTTGTTTGCGGAGATTGAATGCGGCTGATGATGGCGGCGATCTCCTTTTGAACCGGCCCAAAAAATTCCCGGCTGTCAAAAAGAGCGCGTCTCGCTTCGAACAGCTGCCTGTCATAGCGGGTTTTGACCGATTTATTGAGGAAATTCACATATCCTTGCTTTGATATATCAAATGTATGCCCGTGTCCGCACATCAAGCTTTTGTATTGTGAGACCGCCATGGCCGAACTGCATAGCGGACACCTGAATACGGACTGGTATGATTGCAGTAATTCCGCGCGTTTTCTTTTTATAGACGTCAATAAAAACACCTCATTCATTCGTTATTCCGATGAAATGAAAAAGGCATAGACAAATAAACCTCGCAAAATTGGAAGTTTAACCTATTTATCTATACCTCTCATTATCTGTAACGAATGAACTGAATGATCATGAAAATGACCCCTTTTCTGCCGTCTTTTGAAGGCGGTGCCCTCAGATACATTTTATCAGCTGCATCCCGTCTTTACAATGAACCGGAACTGTTTTTCGGGGGCTTTTTATACCTTTTTAATCCAATTACTTGTGAACATCCTTTATTTTCTTTATTTATAATATAAATTTATTATTTTGAAAATATCTAAAAAGGTTGATTTTCAAAAATTGAAACGATAAAATACTGCTATCTCATGTAATATCGTTATTCTTGTATATGATCAGTAATATGGTCTGATTGTTTCTACCTAGTGCCGTAAAAGACTAGACTACAAGAAAGTTTGCATAAATTTGAACGAGTGAAAAGCATATGATGCTGTCAGTCTATTCTTTTCTTTTGGCTCTTATTTATCACACTTTCTGGCTTTCAGGAATTTGTGACGAATAAGAGCTTTTTTTATTTCCATAATACCCTTATAGGAGTTGCTCACATGTACTTTTTATTGAACATTGTCGGTCTCATTGTTGTCATGGCTGTTGTTTTCTTATGCTCTCCCAACAAGAAGAAGATTAAATGGCGTCCGATTGTCATGCTCCTCGTCTTTGAGTTTCTGATTACTTGGTTTATGTTAGGGACAAAAGTCGGCGGCTTTGTCATCGGGAAGATCGGCGCGTTCTTTACATGGCTGATTTCCTGCGCCAGTCAAGGGATTGCCTTCGCCTTTCCGTCTGTCATGGCGAACCCGACGGTTGATTTTTTCTTCAGCGCATTGCTGCCGATTATCTTCGTCGTGACCTTCTTTGATATGCTGTCGTATTTCGGTATTCTGCCGTGGCTCATTGATAAAATCGGCTGGCTGATTTCTAAAATATCCCGTCTGCCGAAGCTGGAGAGCTTTTTCTCCATCCAGATGATGTTTTTAGGAAATACGGAAGCTTTAGCCGTCATCCGCCAGCAGCTTGCCGCCGTCAGCAACAATCGGCTTCTGACATTCGGGCTGATGAGCATGAGCAGCATCAGCGGTTCGATCATCGGATCGTACTTGACGATGGTTCCGTCCACTTATGTGTTTACAGCCATCCCGCTGAATTGCTTAAACGCGCTTTTAATCGCCAATATGCTGAATCCCGTGGACGTTTCTAAAGAGGATGATATTATTTACGTTCCTTCAAAAGCGGAGAAAAAAGACTTCTTCTCCACGATTTCTAACAGTATGCTTGTCGGCATGAACATGGTCATTGTCATTTTAGCGATGGTAATCGGCTATGTGGCGTTAACGGCTGCGTTAAACGGCGTACTCGGACTGTTCATGCACGGTTTGACCATTCAAAAGATTTTCTCATACATCTTCAGTCCGTTTGCCTTCCTTCTCGGATTAGGCGTACATGACGCGATGTATGTCGCACAGCTGATGGGCATCAAGCTCGCGACGAATGAATTTGTGGCAATGGCCGATCTGAAAGGGCAGCTGAAATCACTTCCGCCGCACACGATTGCCGTGGCTACGACATTCCTGACATCATTCGCAAACTTCAGCACCATTGGTATGATCTACGGATCTTATCAATCTCTGCTTGATGGTGAAAAGTCAGCCATCATCGGAAAAAACGTCTGGAAGCTGCTTGTCAGCGGAATTGCCGTTTCCTTATTGAGCGCGGCGATTGTCGGATTGTTTGTCTGGTAAAAGAAAAAAAGCGATACCGCTCCGTTTTGGAGTGATATCGCTTTTTTTTATTGATAGACGGATGCAGGCACGAAAACGTCCCGGATTCCTGCCGCGTACGGTCCGAGATCATATTGTCCGAACACAACGGCAATGCCGTTTTTCGTAAAGAAGAAAGGTCTTTCGTTATTGAGGATGATCTCTTGTTTTTTGACGTCCTGGTCAAACAGATCGTCATGTTTCTTGATGTAGCCGTAAAGATAGTCTCTCGTTTTGTTGGCTTTCGTTTTTGTATTGAGCACATCATTGAGTGTGACCCGTTTTTTTGCGGCCAGGTCGTAATTAAAGGTCTGAACGGCTGTCAGCCCGTGTGCGCCGCCTGTGTAACTGTAGTTTTCCGTCTGAATGCTGAGCTTGCCGCCTTGATTATACTTCACCTTGAAATCTGCCTGGTATTCCGCTTTGTAGCCTTGTTTTTCACCGTCTTTTTTGTTTTTTACATATTCTTTGTACGAGTTTTCAATATAGCGTTTGAAGTCCTGATTGATTTTCTTTTCAAAAGATGCGTTTCCCGTATTTGTGACCTCGGGGTACGTCAGCTGTTTTACATGCTTATACGTCTGGCTTTTGACGACGGGCTTTGCGGTTTGCGCGGCCTCGGCTGAAGGCGCGAAACCTCCGAACGGCGCGGCTGTCAGCACTGTTAAGAGCACGGCCGCCATCATTTTGAATGCCTTTTTCATCACAACTCCTCCTTTTCATTACCGTTCCCTTTTTGAAAACGGATTACACTCTATAGACAGCGCAGATCAGCAAATTGTTTCTGGGCCTTCTTTCACATTTTCTCCATGAAAAAAAGAGACATGGATAATCCACGCCTCTTTTACCGTGAAGGTCTTTGTGCAATGGCTTCATAAACGGCTTCCGCCAAATCGGAGTTGCCGAACATCTCCAAAACGCCGATGACGGTTTGATCAGGAATCGGTTCTGATTCCTCCTTCGGCACGACAAGCTCTTCAGCCGTTTTTCGCAGCTCTTCGTTTAAAGGCTGTCCGGGGTAAGCCTTGCTGTAAATGGCCATCGGATCAAGGTCATGATTGACGCACCATTGGGCAAACACCAAAATCATCATGTTTTCGTCACGCCGGTAATATTCTTCAAGTTGTTTTTCGGTAAACGGCTTCACTATCAATCGCTCCTCCAGAAAATCTACCCCTAAGATACACAAACACAGAGCGGAAGTAAACCAAAGAGGGTGAAACATATTATTTCATCAACACGCCTGCTTTAAATGGCGCATGCCCTGACTCTCTAAAACTGTTGTCTGAATGTCCAGGACAGCGGAAGGTACGGATTTGTACGGAAGCAATTTCGTTTTCTCCCAATATTCTTTCACAAGAAAAAAGCGCCCCTCTCATCAAAGGCGCTTTTTCATTCTTATACGTTTCTGTCCCAATGCCGATGCTCAGCCACGGCTTTCAGAAATTGTTCATGGTTTCCGTCCGGAACAAGACCGGGGCCGCTTTCGGTTCCGGCGGCGAGGGCGAGAAGTTCTTTTCCTTCACCGGAGGCGCCGATCGCTTTGTAATGGCTGAAAGCTTCGTTGACGAAGTCTCTGGCCGATTTTTGGGCTTTGAGGCTGTCTGTGCTTTGTTTTCCGCCCGGAATGAAAACAGCGTCGTACAGGACAGAATCCGCTGTCAGGAAAGTGGCTGACGCTTTCAGCTCCGTACCGTTTTCTCCCTTGACGGTTCCCAGCGCAGGACTGATGATATCGGCTCTGACTCCCGCCTGTTTGCATGCGTCAAGCACTTGTTTGACTTTCTCATCAGAAAACCCGTGGTCGGTTAAAACCGCAACCTGCCTTGTCGCTGCCGTCTTCACCGTGTTTTCCTGGCTTAAGGCAGGGGAAGTGAACGTTTCATCAGATTCACGGTCCTTCGGCGGCGGGTTCACGCCGATTCCTTTCGCAACACGCTCGGCAAGCCCGGCGTCGACATGACTGAAGACATCAACCACCTGCTGCTGCACATCCTTGCTGTTCACTTTTCCGACCTCAAAACAGAACGCGGAGATGATATGTTCTTTTTCGGCGGGAGACATGCTGTTCCAGAACATCTTGGCCTGAGAAAAATAGTCATTGAAGCTCTCACTGCGCTGGCGGATTTTTCTGCCTTCTACTTTTTCCTGGTAATGAACGTATCCGCCTTCTTCTTCTGAGGCCGGCGACGGATCATTGTTCTGCAGAGAATTTTTATGATAGGCGACAGGGCCCTTATTAATCGTCATCCGGTGGTAGCCGTCGTATTGGTTGTTATGGAACGGGCAGACCGGCCGGTTGATCGGAATCTCGTGAAAATTCGGCCCGCCAAGACGGATGAGCTGTGTATCTGTATAAGAGAAAAGCCGTCCCTGCAGGAGCGGATCATTGGTGAAATCAATGCCCGGCACGACATTTCCCGGATGAAAGGCGACCTGTTCCGTTTCCGCAAAGACATTGTCCTGATTGCGGTCGAGGGTCATTTTTCCGATCAGCTTGACGGGAACCAACTCCTCCGGCCACAGCTTCGTCGGATCAAGGATATCGAAATCAAATTTAAATTCATCTTCTTCGTCAATCATCTGAACACCGAGCTCATACTCGACTTTGCCGCCGTTTTCAATCGTTTCCCACAGATCGCGCCTGTTGAAATCGGGATCTTTCCCGGCAATTTTCTGCGCTTCATCCCATACGAGGGAATGAACGCCGAGCACGGGTTTCCAGTGGAATTTGACAAAGCGCGCTTTTCCTTTCTCGTTGACGAAACGGAACGTATGCACGCCGAAGCCCTCCATCATCCGATAGCTTCGCGGGATGCCGCGGTCAGACATCGTCCACATGACCATGTGCGCGGATTCAGGATTGTTTGCGACAAAATCCCAGAACGTATCATGAGCCGTCGCAGCCTGCGGCATTTCATTGTGCGGTTCCGGTTTTATGGCGTGAACGAGATCCGGGAATTTAATCGCGTCCTGAATGAAGAACACCGGAATATTGTTTCCGACGAGGTCATAGTTCCCTTCTTCAGTATAAAACTTCGTCGCAAATCCCCTGGCGTCACGGACGGTGTCGGCTGACCCCTTGGAGCCCGCCACTGTTGAGAAACGGACAAAAACAGGTGTTTTGACGGACGGGTCCTGCAAAAATTTCGCCCGTGTATATTCCGTCATCGGTTCGTACACCTGAAAATGCCCATGAACGCCGTACCCGCGCGCATGAACGACCCGTTCCGGAATCCGCTCGTGGTCAAAGTGCGTCATTTTTTCACGAAAATGAAAATCCTCCATCAGCGTGGGGCCGCGGACGCCCGCTTTTAAGGAATGCTCATCCTCAGACACGCGAAGCCCCTGATTGGTCGTCATTTTTTTGCCGCTGTTATCAGATCGGTACTGCTCAAGCTGTTCGTCCTTTGAGTGTTCATTTACTCGTTTGTTTTGATCATCACTCATGTCAGTTCCCCCTTCTGAAACGAAACATTCTACAGCACATTTACCCGCGGCGTTCTTCAAATAAACTGCTGATCCGCTCATTAGGATTTTAGGTCTGTATTTACATATGCGGTCATACACATTTTGAAATAAGCCCTTTTCACAGAAACAAAATGTGAAAACGCTTACCAAAACAGCTGTTGAACAGGGGAGGTCATATCGTGCTTGCCATACTCGGTTTTGTGATGATGATTGTCTTTATGTATCTTATTATGTCTAACCGGCTTTCCGCTCTTATTGCTTTGATTGTCGTTCCTGTTGTGTTTGCCCTGATCAGCGGATTTGGCAAAGATCTCGGCGGGATGATGATTCAGGGCGTTACAGACCTCGCTCCTACCGGGATCATGCTGTTATTCGCCATCCTTTATTTCGGCATTATGATTGACTCAGGTCTGTTTGATCCCCTCATTGCCAAAATCCTATCGCTTGTCAAAGGGGATCCGTTAAAAATCGCCATCGGCACAGCGGTTCTGACGATGACCATTTCGCTGGACGGAGATGGGACAACAACGTATATGATTACGATTGCGGCAATGCTGCCCCTTTACAAACGGCTCGGCATGAACCGTTTGGTGCTGGCGGGGATTGCGATGCTCGGTTCGGGCGTCATGAATATTATTCCGTGGGGCGGGCCGACGGCGAGGGTTTTGGCTTCCTTGAAATTGGACACGTCAGAAGTTTTTACGCCGCTGATTCCCGCTATGATCGCCGGCGTTCTCTGGGTGATCGCCGTTGCTTATCTCCTTGGAAAAAAAGAACGGAAGCGTCTCGGCATCATTTCGATTGAACACGCGCCGTCTTCTGATCCGGAGGCGGCGCCGCTGAAGCGTCCCGCTCTCCAGTGGTTTAACCTGCTGCTGACTGTCGCTCTGATGGCCGCGCTGATCACCAGCCTGCTTCCCATCCCTGTTCTTTTTATGATCGCGTTCGCCATCGCCTTGATGATCAACTATCCAAATGTCAAAGAGCAGCAGAAACGGATTTCAGCGCATGCGGGTAATGCGTTAAACGTTGTCTCAATGGTATTTGCGGCAGGCATATTTACAGGCATTCTCTCAGGCACAAAAATGGTCGATGCGATGGCGCATTCTCTCGTTTCCCTCATCCCTGATGCCATGGGCCCGCATCTGCCGTTGATCACGGCGATTGCCAGCATGCCTTTCACCTTTTTCATGTCGAATGACGCCTTTTACTTCGGTGTGCTTCCCATCATCGCCGAAGCCGCTTCCACTTACGGAATAGACGCCGCTGAAATCGGAAGAGCCTCCTTGCTGGGCCAGCCGGTGCATCTGCTCAGCCCGCTTGTGCCATCCACCTATCTATTGGTCGGAATGGCAGGCGTCAGCTTTGGCGACCATCAAAAATTCACCATCAAATGGGCCGTGGGGACAACGATTGTGATGACGATTGCGGCGCTTTTGATTGGGATTATTTCGTTTTAATTAAAAAAGGATTTCCGCTGGCGGAAATCCTTTTCTGTACATTATTTTTTTGTATAGCGCACCCAGTCATAATGAGCGTATAGCGGATTTACACCATTGTAGGAACCGAGCCAGTCATCGACACCTATCCCATTCCACAAGTTCATCATGATCTTTCCTGGTGTTGTCGGGATTTGGGTTGTCGCAGTATGTTTTAATTGCCCATCGACATACCATTTAATAGAGTTCGGCTGCCAATCGAACGCATACGTATGATAGGCATTGGCCGCGTCAAATCCGAGATCCGCAACCTTCTCATGGTTTCCCGCGCCATTTGTATAATAATTAAATTGAACCTTTGTCGTGTCTTTTCCTAAAAATTCGATATCAATCTCATCCCAAGGGGTACCATCCGTTGGACCTGTATAAGTGAAGAACGATGAAACGATCCCCGTGTTTTTAGCCGGTTTCATTCTGACTTCATAAAGTCCATAGCCATAGGTTTGAGCGGAGCGGTTCTCCCCGCAGTCAAACTTGTTATAAGACGGGCTTGTAAGCGCCAAACGCATTTCACCTGATGACGTCACGGATACATTATTTGCACGCCAAGTGCAGTTGAACATATCTCCATTGGAGTAACCATTTGCTTTTTGCCAGAAACCGGAGTTATAGCTGTTAAAAGGTTCAAAAAACGATCCGCCTGTTTGAGCTGATGCAGCAGAAGTGATCGCACACAAACTCAAAAACAATCCAGTGACAAGAATGAGCAGCACTCGTTTCATACGATAAAACATGTCGGCATTCCCCTTTCTTTGAAAGCGATTTCTTTATCGATCATACATGATTCTGTTAAAAGGGAACATCGGTCAGAATAATGATAATAACGAATCTTAAAAAAACCTAAATTACCATCAGCATAGTAAGAAATGATCCGCACTCATTGTAATTTAGGTTTTGCCTGCTTATGAGTAACAATCCTAACAAGATCATATGTGAATGTAAGAAAAAATGAATACAAGAAAACAAAAATGCCAACGCTTTCATTATGCTTGTTTGACTACCCTTTCTATGTGAATCGTTAAATACAGCAGCTCGTCACTGGTGAGCTTGTGCTCATACGCCCTCTCAATGCATGTTTGGATTTTCTTCGTGCATTCATACGCCCGATGGTATTTTTCTTTCACTGTCTCCAGCAAAAAGTCGTCCTGGCTTTCCATATGTGTGCCGTTAAAAAGACGCTGCGCGAAAAACTTTAAGTGGGTGACAAATCGATAATAGTGAAGCGATTCTTCGTTGAATTCAATCTTAAAATGGTATTTTACGATCCTCAAAATCTCTTGCATGACTTTTGTAATGTTGATGATATTGGGCATCTCTTCATTCAGCTCGGCATTTACAATATGCAGCGCAATAAAGCCTGCTTCATCCTCCGGCAGAGACACGCCAGTCTTGTTTTTCACCATGGCCAACGCTTGTTTGCCGATTGCAAATTCGTCTTTGTACAGCCGTTTCGTTTCCCACAGCAAGGCGTTTTTGATATCCAGCCCTTTCTTATTGCGCTGGATCGCAAAGTTAATATGATCGGTCAGCGACACATAGATGCTGTCGTTGAGCTTTTTGCCGAGCTGTAATTTCGCATAGCTGATAATCTCCTCGGATACTTCCATACACTCGATCGGAATATCATACAAAAGGGTTTTGAACTTTTCGGATACATCTTTGTTATCGAGGGTGAACACTTTCTCAATGCGGGCTTCATCTACAGGATCTCCCGTTTTCTTTTGAAAAGCAATGCCCCGGCCCATGATGACCAATTCCTGATTGCCTTCTTTGAGCACACTGACGACATTATTATTAATGACTTTCGCAATCTTCAATTCCGTCTCCCTCCCGCCTGACCATTTACCTGCTACACCTTGATTGTACATCCTTTTTGTACTAGGTCAATATCTCCAGGTCAATCAGAAAACGCCGTTCAGAAATCATTGTCCAACGATGAGGCAGAGGCGCATATAATGCAGAGAACCGGTTTTTGGGAAGGAGCGTGTGTGATGAAACGGTTTTCGAAAGAAGAAAGCAGCTGGATGCTGTATGATTGGGCCAATTCAGCTTATTCGGTCATTATTATGACGGCGGTGTTCCCCTTGTTTTTTAAAGCGGCGGCGGCGGAAAACGGCGTCAGCGCGGCTGATTCCACCGCTTATTTGGGCTATACGATTGCCGCCGCGACTTTTATTTTGGCGATGCTCAGCCCCGTCTTAGGAACGATTGCCGACTACAAAGGATGCAAGAAACGGTTTTTTGCCTTCTTTTTTCTGATCGGTGTGGCGGGCACCGCCGCGCTGGCTTTGATTCCCGGCGAACCTTGGATGCTGTTATTAATTTGTTATACGATTTCCACGATCGGCTTTGCCGGATCTAATGTGTTTTATGATGCGTTTCTCGTTGATGTGGCCGCAAAGGAGCGGATGAATATGGTGTCCGCCAGGGGGTTTGGGCTGGGCTATATCGGCAGTACAATCCCTTTTCTCCTCAGCATTGCCGTGATTCTGTCAGCACAAGCGGAGATGATTCCGCTGTCCGCCCAGGCTGCCGGCCGCATTACCTTTTTGATTACGGCGGCATGGTGGGGGCTGTTTTCGATTCCGCTCCTTCTCCGCGTCCGCCAGCGCTATTATATCGAGAGGGAGCCGCGGCTTGTGATCAGCAGTTTTATACGGCTGGCCGGCACGCTGAAGCAGATCAGGAAGCACCGGGCGCTGTTTTTGTTTCTGCTCGCCTATTTCTTCTACATCGACGGGGTCGGCACCATCATTACGATGTCCACGTCATACGGGGCTGACCTCGGTATCAGCGCGGCAAATCTGCTGATTGTTTTATTTGTCACTCAGGTCGTCGCCGCCCCTTTTTCAATTTTGTACGGGCGGCTGGCCGAACGGTTTAAGGGAAAAACAATGCTTTATGCCGGCATCGGCGTGTATATGATTGTCTGCACGTATGCTTATTTTATGGATTCCGCTTTTGATTTCTGGGTTTTGGCTATGCTTGTCGCCACTTCCCAAGGCGGTATTCAGGCGCTGAGCCGCTCTTACTTTGCCAAGCTTGTCCCCAAACAGAACGCCAATGAGTTTTTCGGCTTTTATAATATTTTCGGCAAGTTCGCTTCAATTATCGGCCCGCTTTTGATTGCCGTGACCGCCCAGCTGACCGGAAATTCGTCAGCCGCCGTGTTCAGCCTGATTTTGTTATTTGTGATCGGCATTGCCATCCTTGCGTTTGTGCCTGAGGAAACGGCGTAAAAAAAGCCTGCACGCGGCAGGCTTTCTTTTTTTATTTCTTGGCTTTATGGACTTTCAGTTTTTTGCCTTTGACCGTCGTATTTTTCATGATGTCAAGAACGTGCGGGCCTTTGCCGTTCAGAATTTCGACGTACGATGCGTTGTCCAGAATCGTGATAATCCCGATATCATCGGCTGAAACGCCGTCGATTTTCGCGATCGTCCCGACAAAATCGACCGCTCTGAGTTTTTTCTTTTTCCCGCCGTTAAAGTACAGCTTCATGATGTCTTTGTTTAACTGTTCGCTTTTGTCTGTTTTGACATCGGGGCGGGCGTTCAATTTTTCCGCAAATGCCGCTTTCCGTTCCGCTGTTTCTTTTTCCGACGGCGCTTCCCGCTTTTGGATGCGGAAACCGATATATGTCTCAATGTCATTCAGAAACCGCGATTCAGACGGCGTCACAAACGTAACGGCCCGTCCGCGGTGTCCGGCGCGGCCCGTTCTGCCTGTGCGGTGCACATAGCTTTCTTTTTCAAGCGGAATATCATAATTGATGACGAGGCTGATGTTTTCGATATCAATTCCTCTGGCGGCAACGTCGGTCGCAATGAGATAGCGGAACTCGCCGCGCTTGAATTCATTCATGACGTCAAAGCGGTCTTCCTGCACCATGCCGCCGTGAATTTTATCGCAAGGGTAGCCCAGCCTGTCCAGCTCATCGGTTAACTGGATGACCCTTTCTTTTGTCCGGCAGAATATGATGCAGCTGTCCGGGTTTTCGGTGATCAGAACATCACGCAGCAAAGATGTTTTGTCTTCTTCTTCTGTTCTGGTGACAAAATGCTCGATGTCTTTTGTCGTCAGGCCTTCCGCTTTTACTTCAATCAATTCAGGGTCTTTCATATATGTGCGGCTCAGCTTCTCGACGTCATCCGGCAGCGTCGCTGAAAACAGCATGGTGACTCTGTTTTTCGGCAGATGCTGAATGATGGCTTCCACCTGTTCAATAAATCCCATATTCAGCATTTCATCCGCTTCGTCAATCACCACATACGCCAGCCGTTCAAGCGGCAGCGTCCCTTTTTCTATGTGATCAAGCACACGCCCCGGTGTTCCGGCAACGACGTGGCTTTTTTGCTTCAGTTCGGTTTTCTGTTTATCAAAAGAAGCTTTTCCGAAAACCGCCGTGGCTTTTATCCGTTTGAAACGGCCGATATTCGTGATATCTTCTTTAATCTGCGCCGCAAGCTCGCGGGTCGGCGTTAAAATCAGGGCCTGCGGTTTGTTTTCCTCCCACTCCGCAAGCTCGCAGATCGGAATGCCGAAAGCCGCGGTTTTGCCGCTGCCCGTCTGCGATTTGACGACGAGGTCTTTTTTTTGCAGCGCGGCGGGGATGACGCGCCGCTGCACTTCAGTCGGCTCGGTGTATTGCAAGCCATTCAGCGCCCGTCGGATCTCGGGGCTGATCGCATATTCATTAAACTCATTCATGACTAAACTCCTTCTCTGTCCGGCTCCCCTCATTATACGCGAAATGCCGCCGCTTTACCCTGACGTTTTGCCGGGCCGTTCGGGGGACTGCTTTTTCTTCATGTCGAGCACGACCCATTTGGCGCAATAAAAGCACATGCTTCCTTCCCCGTCATCGACATAGTAGCGGATCGATTCCCAGCCGCTGTCGACCGGGCTGATATCCAGATGGATGTCGGTGATGCTTTCAAGATCATCCAGCCGGGCAGACCTCACATCCTCAAAGCGCAGCACGGCATCATACTGTCCGTCAGTCAGCTTCAGCTCAAACACCGGGATTTTATCATAATACTCGTTATACCCGGTATAGAACGTAAACTCCGTCAATTCAAAACAACCCGGCGAATCCGGCCCCAGCAGAACTGCTTTCTCATGTTTGTGCCACTCCATTTTGCGCCTCCTTTTTTTCACCTGAATTGACATGTCTGACTCAAATGAATTTTTTTTACAAACCCCCATGAACTTCTTTATATTCCTGCACCCAATCTCTTAATTCTTCCAACGTATGCAGATACGCATCAGGCGAATCTTTCAGATCAAGCCCGCTCAAATATACGAGCATCTCCCAAACGGTTTCGTCCTCAACCGCCGGATCATCTGCAGCCACGTACTCGCACGCCCAATCCGACACTTCTTCCCTCGCCGCTTGACCGTTCAGGATCAGACCAGCCTTCTTCAGACATTCTGCTATTGTTGGTTCTTTCACGTCAGAAGCCTGCCTTTCATTTCTTGTTTAAAATGCTGACTAACAGCCTCCTGGCCCGTTCATGCCGCCCGATTTCCCGGCTGAGCTCCGGATAATCCGTTAAAGCGTTTTTCAGCTGCGCATATTGCGGATACAGCTCAAAAAAGGATTTATATAAGGCTTTACGCTGCCGCACAGGGATTTGTTTATTCGCCAACACAAAATCTAAGCTGCCGCAGACAAGTGCGAAGTATTCATAAAAATCCCCAGCGCAGGCAGCACCCTCAAAGTCTTCTTCGAATCTCCCTGCATCTGAAGGCAGCGGCCCCTCTAATTCTTTTTTGTATAATTTCAGGTTTCGGATGACGTCATTATTTAAAGAATATCTGTTGGATCTTAACATCTTAGAAGCACTCGGGTAGCGCCGGATTCGTCGATGATCGTAAACGAAAGCCCGTCATTCTGATGCCGTCCGAGATACAAACGTCCGCAGTTATCAAAAAGACAAAAACATCCTTTTACTGATTCTTCGACTATCTTATTCATTTTTATTTTCATGTCATTGCCCCTTGAGTCTTGGATGGTATTTTATTTATATCGATCGTTCACTCCGTAAAATGATATGCAGATGGCTGTAAAAAGCCATCTGCATAGGATTGATCAATACTTTATCAGATATAAATCGTTATCACTAAAGATAAAAATGCGGTCCTGGACGGCTCTGTACGTTGTTTCTCCTTTTCTATCAATACCGTGTATCATGACGTCAGCCTCTGATAAGCCTTTGTTCTCTTCATGAAATGCAAATAGGGTATCCTCGTGACTCTGAATCAGAAGCACCCTTTTTTTCGAAACGGATAGCTGATCACAATAGGAGTATTGATCGCCGTTTAGCACATATTCTGCAACAGTACGAATTCTGTCCCGTCCAATCTGATAATGCCCGATGACACAGCAATCCTCTCCCTCGAAACATACATACAAATCAGATTTGATCGATTGTACGGCATAGCATTCATGCATCATTTCTTTAAAATCGTCTTCAAAATAAAACGTTCTGTCTTCTGCATGAAAAGCAAATATCGCTTTTCCTTGAGGATTTCTCTCATCATACATACCCTCGTCCGTTAATCCGATCCATAATAAACCATCCTCACCCAGATGAAATACATTGGCGCTTAATAGAAAAGAACAAATCGGATTGATTTTATTACTGTTTATGCAGTATGCGGCTAATTGACACGTATGATTTTCCAGGTAAACGATCACGATTGTGTTATCATACGAATCAATCAGATAGAAATGGGCATCTTCAGAAAATCCGTGTAACTCTTTTTTGATTAAAAGAGAGCTGCCTTTCATAACCTCCAATATTACTTTGTGATCGTGCACCGACACAATAAATACCTGATCATCCCGACCCGCATTGAAATAGATGATGTGCTCTCTTTTATATGACCCAACCCGCTCCGCGGTAAGTTTCAACATCAGCAACACTCCATAGATTAAGAATCTGGAATTTATATCAAATTAATCAATGATATATAAATCTGCTGCATCAAATTCAAACCAAATGATTTTTTCATTATTTTCAGTAGTTACATCAACCTTTTGAGTGTTCAGGTTCATATAGGACTTATTTTTGGCAGGATTTGCTATTATAACAACAAAGTCATTGATCGATGCTAAAAAATATAATTCATCTAATAAGTGATCTGCCATCAATTCTTCTTTGGTTAGGGCACATTCAATATGAATGAACTTTTTCGATACAGTATTCATATTTATCATTTTCTTTTCAACCTTCTTCTTCCATTCTTCAATAAAAGAAGGTGATGCCATTACTTCTATCAGAACTGTTTCGAATTCTAAGTCATTCATTAATTGAGAAAAAGTATCTTTACTCACTAGATCACATGAATAAATCGAATTGTATTTAAGCGGATTAATCACATCCAGATTCCCTATAGCCTTCAATGATTCTTTTTGTAAATTTAAAGGAGTGTTCATGTTTGCCTCCGCGAACGATTTCGTTATGTAAGAAAAGAGAGGCTGGGAACCTCTCTTATTTGTTTATTTATGATTTTGAATGATACGCATAAAATGATTGGTCGTCAAAGCGAACTGTTTCAGCTTCTACAGCAATCAGCATTCTGTTCATGTCAATGAGAAAATTAGCATTTGATTGATACTCCGGAATTACAGCATTTGATAGATTACCGATTCCTTCCGGGTGGTAACTCATCTCAAATACTTGCCAATTGTATTCTTCAGGATCTATTTTTTCTAATCTCATATCACCAATATCTGCACTGAAATAAACAGATGCTACATTTTGAAAAAGAATGTTATGCGTATATTCGGCTTTATTTTCAACGACCTGAATCTTAAGTGAAAGTTCTTTTTTAAACACTTGAAAATCAAAATGAAGGACAGCGCACCCCCCACCTATGTAATCTACCCATTCATTTATTGTTTTGTACATCGTTTATCTCCCTAAAGTTTTGGAGTCTTTGAGATCTGATTTTAGAGTCTACACGAAAAGTTCTAGCTTCTCTTCATTACGAATATTCGTTTTCTTTATCTATACTCAAAATAAAAAATGGTTCAATTGTTTCTAAACGTATCCTGTCTTGATTGCCTGCTAATAACGCTTCGATCACTGATGTCAGCATTTTATATTCACTTTCTAATAAACGGCAGAGTAATCGCGGGCGATTACTTTATTATGTTCCAACATTTCAAACATTGTTGAGATAAAAGGATCATCCTCCGCCTCTTGATACCTTCTTGGTGTTATTTCAAGTTCCAGACAGCTGTCTCCGATTTTGGTCGCTGTCTCCTCCCTTTGAGTGAGAGAGGCTGGGAACCTCTCTTCACATTAATAGACTAGGATTCATTTAACATTTCAATCATTTCTGCCGCTTCTAAGTACAATTCATTTATCCTGTTTTGAATTTCTTCTGCGATTTCTTCATCACTTTCTAGATCTGATAAATATCCCGCTTTACCTGAAAACAACTTTTTTTCACAAACCCATATATCAAAATGATCTACACAATAGCCGTCTTCATTATCGTGAAAGCCGGTGCCGCCCAAATAGGCTGCAAAAAAAAATATCAGTGAATGATAGGTATTCTCCCGACTCTTCCAAAAGCAGCTTCAATTTTCAATCCCATTTTTCTAAACGTTTCTTGATTGTTTCATAATTTGTTTAATGCGATTCGTTCAAAATGTTTTTCTATTCAGGTTGATGTTTTCATGTTACTCTCCGGTATTCTGGCGGTTAGGGTGAGTTAAGTTCCACTTCTTGTGCAACACAGTTTTAACAATAGTAATATTATTGAAATTGTTTATCAATATTTCCCTAGGTATTTAAGGTTATTTTAAGGATTATAGGAATTTTGAACCTTTTATTCATATAAAAAAACCGCCGGCAGCCGGCGGTTTTTTGTATTATGGATAGCGGAGATTTGTATTTTGCGCTCCCGCGTAGGATTGGGCGAAGTTTTTGGCGTCCTGGGCTGAAAGCGTGCCGTAGCTGTAATTTGATCTCGGATTCCAGCCGGTGCGCGGTGATTTCGGGGCTTTGAGCGACGGGAATGAACCGATGTCAGTGAATTGGGCCGTCCCGTAGTCGTCTATCATTCCGCCTTTTTCATTTCCGTTACCGAAATAGTTGGCTTCTGAGAAGACAGTCGCGTTTGTATGAATGGTGAATCCTAAATTGAAATTGGTCACATAGTTGTTTTTTGCGTGAAAATAGCCGTATCTCATCAGGCCCGGTGAACGCACATAGACGTTATTAAAATAGTTGTTGGTGATCGTCATATGCGGATAGCCGATATAATTGCGTCCTTCGTTATCATCATTCGGATAACCGAGAATCAGGCCGTACAGATGGTCTGTGAATTTAGAGTTAGACAGCGTCACAAAATCCGCTTTGGCGCCGACATACAGAAGCTTTCCCAAATCGCTGCGGCTGTTCGGATTGTAGCTGTGGCCTTCAAACCACACGTGGTCAATCCAGTAATTCTGCCCGTTCGCTATGTACATCGGAATGTCGTTGTTGCCTGTAATGGCGGCATTATGGCTGATAATGAGATTTTTGAAAATCACATTGTTTGAGCCGGAGCCGGTGGTCAGATAGATGTTGGTCAGCCTGTGGCTGGTATAAGAGCCGACGATGGTTTTATTGGCGCCGACTGTCACAACGGCTTTACCCGGGGAAGAAATATCACTTGTGATGACGATGGTTTTGCGGTCCGTTCCGCCCGCATTGTTTTTCAGATCATTGAGATTGCTGACGTAGACGACGGGGCCGCCCTGGCCTCCCGATACGGCGGATTTTGCTTTTCCGTTATGATCCTTCGCATTGCCAGCGAATCCGGTAAGTCCCTGCATCACATCCGGATAAGCCGCTGCCGCTTCTGTCTGCTTGGATGCGGAACATACGATGGCCAGACAAAGCGCAAAGCCGAGTGCAGCCAAGAAAGCGAGATGACGCGTCTTCTTTTTCATGCCCTTCACTCCTTTAATCTCTTAAATTGTAAACACATGAAGTATTATACAATTACTATCCTCTTTTTCCATGATCTGTTTGTCTGCTTTTTCGTTATGGCTGAAAAGCCCCAAAACAAAAAAAGCAGCCGATACGGCCGCCTATATACGGGTGCTGTCTGCCTGAGTTTCCGCCGGCACGGCTTTTTGCTTTCGAATCAAGGACAGCGCCATCCCCGCAAAAATCATCACAATCCCCAAAGATTGATAAAGGTCGGGGCGAAATCCCGTAAATACGGTGTCAAGCACAATCGCCACCGCCGGATCAAGAAATACGATGATTGAAATAAACCGGGTGGATAAAAACCGCAAGCTGTCAAAAAAGAGCAAATACACAATTCCCGTATGAATGATACCGGTTGACACAATCATGATCCAGTTCACATGCGACAAATCAGAAAAAGCGCCGAAACGGACGAACGGGAGAAGAATGATAACGCCCAACCCGGTCTGCAAACAGGTGACCGCATATGGGCTGAGACTGTTGATACCTTTCCCGGCCAGTGTCGTAAAGGCGTAAAAAAGGGCGGCCAGCACGGCCCAAATAATACCCGATCCCATCAGCTGAGAAAATGATGTACTTCCGTTGATGCCGGAAATCAGGGCGGTGCCCAGAAAACAAATCACGATGGAAGTGACGGACACAATATGCAGTTTCTCCCGGTATATAAGGCTCCCTAGAAGAAGGACGAGAACCGGAGCCAGATGATAAACGGAAATCGCTATCGTCACTGATGTCTCCTCAAATGATTTAAATAAAAACACCCAGTTCAGCACGAGAAAAAATCCGCAGGCCAGTGTCTGCAGCACCTCACGCCGGTTCCATTGTTCGGTGCGGTACCGTCCGGAACCAAACCAGCAAACGCCCAGAAACAATGAGGCGCACAGACATCTCACAAAGACCAGTTCAATTGAAGGCACATTCGTATGTTCCGAGAAAAAGCCGATTGATCCGAAAATGACCATGGAAATGACCATTTTGATGACGGCATTTGATGTTTGTTCAGCTTGCATTGATTCGCTTCCCCCATATCATTGACTGTTTATTCAGACAAATACTAACAGCCATTTTACTTGATTCAGAGGAAGATTTCATCCTATTTTTCGAAAGACGGCGGTCTTTTCTCATTAAAAAAAGCCCCGCATCAGCAGGGTCTTCTGTTTAATGAACGATCAGTACAGGACAAGGAGACAATTGTGAGACCTTATGGCTCACGCTTCCGAGCATCATTTCTTTAAATCCGCTGATTCCGCGGCTTCCGACGACAATCAGATTGAAATGCTGTTCTTTCGCTATGTTTAAAATTTGATGCGCAGGTTCGCCTTGGACGTATAGGCTTTCCGCGTTTACCCCGCTTTCAGCCGCTTTCTGCTTGGCATCTTCCAGAATGGCCGCTCCTTTTTGCTCGACTTCATGTTTGATGTCTTCAATGAAGTTTTCCGGAACATAGACAATCCCTGTTAAGGCTGATGTGGAGACAACGGCTTCACGTCCTGCATAGAGAATGGTGAGTTCAGCCTGCTGTTCTTTCGCCAGATGGATCGCTGCGTCCAAAGCTTTGCTGCTCATGTCTGAACCGTCTACTGCTGCAAGAATTTTTTTAAACATATGAATCCCGCCTTTCTGCTTTTATTGTCCTCCTCTCTTTGCTGAATGTCAATTTTGCCGGCTTTCTCCGGAACATTGCGCTTACAGACTTTCTCCGTTTGTGGCGATGACGTCTTTATACCAATAAAAACTTTTCTTTTTCTTTCTTTCAAACGTGCCTTTTCCGTCATTGCCGCGGTCGACATAGATATAGCCGTAGCGTTTTTTCATTCTAAAAGGGTTCGGGTGGCGCTGAGTGAGTCAACTCCTTAATCCTCCCTACGGTCCGGTTACCGTTGACTCACGCCCTATTCGCTTGCTTCCCTAAAATCCTTTAATAACGCAATTCAAAAAAATAATTAACACAACAATCGCAGTAACAACCACTGCTTCTACAGTGTAGGTCACTTTTTTCCTTCGCATTTGCTCTTTATATTTTCTTTGGATTTCCCTCTTCTTATCAACATTCATTTTTTCGGCTCCTTCCCAACCCCTCGAAAACTTCACATCCCTTATTTTGAACTACCGGAATAAGACAGCTCTAGCGCTTTTCGTATGTATTCTTCTTCTGTGATTTCTCCATGAAACCGCCTTTCTAAGAGCTTTTCCTCTTCTTCCGTCAGCACTAAGCCCTCAAAGCCAAGGGTTGCTCTTACATATTTCATCCCTGTTTCAAAATCAATCTCTTGCATTACTACCCCCTCCTCTTTATCAAAAGGCCCTGCGGGTCATTTTCGCCAGTACGCCCCAATTTATTTGGTGCGTATAACTGGGCACTCCGTGACCGCTCCTAAATTCCAAAACAAACTCAAACACAAAAGAACCCAGTCAGTCCCCTGTCATGACTGGATTTTTCCTCTCGTTTAGGTATGCAGCGCCTTTTAAAATGCACCCTTTTCAAAACAACTCAAATCATAATAAAGGGTGCAACACTTAAAGGTGTCTGACCTCGCCATAGCGAACCTATTTTACGAGGTGATTCGTGATGGATATGGGAGTCAAATTATCGTCCAAGGACGTCGCAAAACACCTCGGTATAGAGCCGGTGACTGTCCGCAAGTATGCCAGTATGCTTGAAGAACAAGGCTACTCGTTCAATAAAGATTCGAAAGGATGGCGACTCTATACCGAAGATGACGTAAAGACTTTAGAGTATCTATGTACAATGACTAAGATCAATGGACACTCACTCGACGAAACGGTAAAGCATATAGCAAGCCTGTATCGTTCAAAACTGACCATATCGGATACCGCTACATCGCTACAGGACAATCCTTTGGTGGAATTCATGAAGCGACAGGCAAGAATTCCACCAAAGAATGGCGGAACGGATGGAACAATTCGAAAAAAGACAGCATGAAAGACACGAGACACTCACTGCGGCATTACGGAAGTCGCTAGAGACACAAAGAATGATCGCAGCCACTAAACAAAAAAAGTAGTGGCAATTTTGGAAATAGAACACACGGAAAATGGCGCACTTATACACACAACCCTGTGTACATGCTAAATCTCTCGATTTCCGTCAGGCGTGTTACAAAAAAGGAGACTTTCACCGAGTCCACTTTTTTATTTTTTCACTCATGCATAACAATTTTCTCTCTTTTGCACCGCAATAAAAAAACAGGCCTGAAGGCCTGCTTAATCTATTTTAGCTTTTTTCCATGCACTCCTAACAATTCCCATGATCACTATGTATACAATCGCAATACCAACAGTTACACCCTCAATTTTTGTAAAAAAGCTATTCAAAATTATTAATAAAAACGCTAGTACTGACGCAAACCAGTGTATAGATTCATATTTTTTGTCACTCATTGCTGATCCCCTCACTCTTTCTGTTAAACACTTTATATACCTAAATCCATCATGACACAATTTCCGCTATGGAATCAAGCGGTAAAATGGTTTATAATTTACAAGGTATTTTCAAGTAAAAAAGGGGGATAATATGAAATTTGTTCTAAAGTACAGAAGTAAAATTATTTTGGCAGTTGTTTCAGTGTTTTTATTTTCAATCCTTGGAACGACAGCCGCTGAAGCCGCTGAATCACCGAATAATCAATCATTAGTTCGAGACACTAATCTCGAAAAAGAATTTTCAAGTTTGCTTTCTAGTCAAAAAGCATTATACGCAATTGAAAACATACCTGACTCAGTGGTCAACCAAGGTTCTGATGCAATTTTAGATTGGTTCAGAAATAACATCGATGATCAATCGCTAATCAATGATATGAACGCCGCTGCAACTGAGCTTCATCAATCGGACAAACCATTCAAGACTCAAGGTGTCCTAGGTTGTATAAGTGCTGTTGGTACCGCACTTGCCAGCCTAGCTTTCGCTCCTGCAAAATTGTTAAAGATCAAAAAGGCAATAAAAGCCTTGGGTGGAGTAAAGACATTCGTCACTAAAACATATCAGTACTACAATTATTACAAGAAAAAATACCGCAGTAAAAAAACCGCTTGGAACAAAGCAGTCTCCAAAGCAGCTTCAAAAGCCAGCCCTGAAATAAAAGAGGCGATAATGGACTTCTTTGGCATTACGGCCATCGTTTCTGCTTGTATTGAATAACGGTTCCACAAAGTAAGAGAGCAAGCCACATGGCCTGCTCCCTTTCACTTGATTATGTAATTTTTGATGCCGGGATGCCAATAAGCCATGACCTCAAAAGCGCTGTTTGCCACCTCATCGTCTTCCTCATCAATCTTAACCAGATCGCCGTCTTCCGCATCTTCAAGGTTCAGATCTCAGATCTTTATGTATCTCCTATCTCCTTCAAAATGCCGCCGTACCCGATCAGCCTTCGCGCAGAAAGCGCATCATCCAAGTAAAACACAGTATTTAAGTTATCATCCGTCACCTTGCTGCCACGCACCACATCCGTGTCCTTAACAGGATATTTAGAAATTTCGAGAACTGCTTTTTGCTCCATCATGGCTTCCCGCACATCGCTCTCAATTTGCTCAGCATCAATTTCAGCTCTTCCCTTGACTCTTCGAATGTCAACAATCGGCGTATAGTCCAGTTTCATCGCCCTTTTCCAAAGACTTGTCCATTCTGCCTGCTTGATATAATTTTTGCCAAAATAACTTCTCTTCACAGGCAATAACACATGAAAATGCGGATGATATGTATCTTCTTCATGATTTTTAGTAATCTCTAAAGCTCTAAAATAGCCAAGTACCGCTGTATCGACCCTTTTGTATTTCATGAGACGATTAAACCCTTTCATCATGTCAGAAATCTTAGACTTCAGCTCTTCTCCTGCTACATTTCTGACAGTCAGCGTGAGAAAGATCCACCCGCAACCGTACTGCCGGTTAGCTTCTTCTACAATTAATTTATTATGATAAGCAATTTTTAACGACCGGCGCCACGCACACATAGGGCATAACCTCACTTTGCAAAAACGGGCTTGATACAGCTTCAGTTTGTCCCCTGCTTTACCATATGGAAATCCATCTTGATCTCCTGTCCCATATCGCACCTCATCTCTTCTCTTTTTGTTTTCGGATCTCATTCTCAATTGATCGTATTCTGTGCTGAAGTGTATGCACGTCACCCTCTAATATAGAAATCTTTTCATTAATGCGTTCAATTATCCCGTTCACCTGGTCCTTTTTGATATCAGCCCAGGCATGTGCCATATCTTCGCAACACTCTTCAAAGGCCTTTGCATGGCTCCCTTTCCACGTATGCGGGGATAAATGAGGCTGACTGATCAAATGGTTGATATCTGCAAACTCATGTTTTAAATTTGTTATTTCATGTCTGACTTGTTTCAAGGCATGAATGTGCTCTTGTTTTATAGCAAAGTCGGCTCTTGCCGAATGTAATGCGTTCATCTCTGCTAGTATAAGTAAACACCCCGCTTGTAAATTTTGGGCATTATAGACTATTTTCATGTTACAATATGGGTTTATTTGGATGAATAGAAAAAAGGGATTATTTATCACCGGAAAAATTTATAATCAGTTATTTACATATTCGTTTTTATAAAAGTTTCTATCTCATCTATTGTTCTTTCAAAATTCTCTTTAAAAGCATGTTCCCAAACCCTTAATATATGCCAGCCATGTTTTATATAGTAGGAAGTAACCTTTTGATCTCTTTCCTTATTCCGCTTCAGTTTTTTCTCCCAATACACTTTGTTGCTTTTTGGCTGATTTCCGTGAGAGCTGCATCCGTGCCAAAAGCAAGAATCAACAAAGATAACAATTTTGTATTTTTTAATAGCTATATCTGGCTTACCAAAAAGAGATGAAACATTTCTTCTGAATCGCAGCCCCCTGTTCCATAAGGCTGCGGATACTTTATCTTCTAATTTTGATTTTGCTTTAATCGCCTGCATATTCTTTCTTCTTTGTTCTTTTGTATGAGTATCAGCCATACGATTCCCCTCCCGATTTGTAAAAGTTTTCCCTCAATGAAAACATTTAAATCTTCTATTAAAACAAAAGTTTTCTCCTTTTAAATTCGCGAAACAAACGTTCCCTTTTTAGCGTTAAGATGTGTTATAGTTTATAATGTGTATGAGATCAACAAATGGAGGTTTTTATATGATCTTCCGAAAAGGAGAATTGTTCAGCGGACCAGGAGGACTGTCTTTAGGAATTACAAGTGCCCGTGTCGTTGACAGTTCCGGTAATGAATACAGCATAAAACATGAGTGGTCTAATGATTATGACGAATCTGCATGTAAAACATACAGAAGAAATATCTGCAAAAATATTGATGACCCGTCAGTAATTGAGGGTCCTGTACAAGAATTGGATATAGAAAGCCTCCCTCCTATAGATGCATTAGCCTTTGGATTCCCTTGCAATGATTACAGTATAGTTGGAGAACATAAAGGAATGAGCGGAGATTACGGCCCTCTTTACTCATATGGTGTAAAGGTGCTCAATTATCATAATCCGAAATTTTTTATTGCTGAAAATGTGGGCGGTCTGCAAAGTGCAAATGAAGGTAAAGCTTTTATTCAGATATTGAGAGAACTGGGAGAAGCGGGGATGGGTTATACAATCACTCCTCACTTATATAAATTTGAGGAATACGGCGTACCGCAAAAAAGACACCGTATTATTATAGTAGGTATCAGAAAAGACCAGAATTTAGAATTCAAAATTCCTGCTCCTACTACTCCTAATCAGTATGTTACTGCATACGACGCACTCAATAATCCGCCTATTCTTGATTTTACTGAAAATCATGAGCCTACGAAACATAATCAAAAAACTATTGAGATGCTGAACTATATTCCTCCCGGAAAGAACGCCTGGTATGAGGGCATCCCGGAAGAATTACGACTTAAAGTGAAAGGTGCCCGAATGAGCCAGATTTATAAACGTCTTCATCCGGATGAACCATCTTATACGGTGACTGGAAGCGGCGGCGGCGGCACTCACGTGTACCATTGGGAAGAGCCCCGCGCCTTAACAAATAGAGAACGGGCACGCCTGCAAACCTTTCCTGATCATTTTGTATTTGAAGGAAAGAAAGAAAAGGTAAGACAGCAAATCGGCATGGCTGTTCCTCCAAAAGCTGCTCAAATTATTGCAGAAGCGATACTAAAAACGTTTGCTGGAATTGAATATGACTCCATTGAGCCAAAATGGACTTTTAAAGAGTTAGTTAAAGAGGAAAAAGTTCCTTATATGATTTAAGAAAAAGGAATCTGCAGTCAGATTCCTTTTTCTAATTCAGGCACTCTATAAATATAAGCACAACTCTGTAAGCACGCTTAAAAACATAGTACTAATAGATAATTTAAAGTTTCTACTCTAAATGCATAATTCAATCTCTTAACTTTTGTTGACTTCTTTTAGTAATTGTTCAAATGATGAAAAGCTCTTATTTTTTACTGCTCCGAGAAAAATACTTACTCTTTGTTCAGGCATTAATTCATTTTCTATACAATAATCCAGTAATCCTAATAAAGTTTTAGAATTCAGCATAATACCATCAACAGAGTATCCCTGAAGATTTCTTTCAGTTAATCTTTTTATTTTTTCTAAATTTTTAACACCTCTAAATTCATTTGATGCTGTTACGTACCCATAAAAAACCATTTCTTTATCCTCGTAACCTTTATAATTTGGTATATATTCCGAAGCCATATGAGAGGCAAAAGAAGCACTTAATGTAAACTTATCCTTGTATCTCTTTGCATCTATTATTCCATACACGTTACCATAACTGATTAAAATATCAATTTCTGTTCTTTCCCCATTTAAAGCTTTAGGATGCATTGTGACCTCAAAACCCAACGCTTTAAAAATGTTTCCCGTACTTTTTTCAAATTGATGATCGCTGTTCTCATTTAAGTAGCTCTCGACAAAGTTAATATTTAAGGCTTTATATTGATTATCAGCCAGGATTTCATCGGCATACTCTTCTGCATCACTCCGAGGAAATTCTTCATTTAGAATTCCAACAAGATCTTCTTTATCAAGCATAGACGGAGTAGGTATATTTTTAAGAATACTTTGAAGCTTCCTTTTTGTTTTTAATGAATTAGTTGCAGGTTTTATGTTATGGAAGGAGCTTGCTTTGTAGCTGTCAACATCTAATCCGTTATTTTCAAACATTCTTTGCAAAGAAATGAGATAGCGTTTATTAAACGGATACTTTGCATCCAATATTTCCATCTCATTTTTTATTTCCTCTTTTTTGGAATTTTCAACTATTAATGCTTTGCCTCTAACATATTTCACCAATCCTGTATACTCGCTTATCAGCATAAAAGTATGCGCAACATCAGAATGAGCAGTATTGAAATCTCGAGCTCCTTTATCTGACCTCTCTCTATGTTCGAACTTTTCAGCTATATTTTGTTTTAATTTATTTTGTTCTTCAACACTAGAATTTCGGAAATTGATAATACTTTCTGTTATTTCTTTTATTTGATTATCTTTTTGGGCCACCATTACAAAATAGGTAATTTCTTCTTTTGTAACATAATAATCTAGCGATTCTTGATTAACTAATTTAATTAAAAATCTTACGGGACGTATTTGAAAGTCCTCATGAAACTTAGGTTTAAATCCTTTTTCTAAGAAGTATGCATTTGGATATTGAAAGGTGAGTATCTGCTTCCGAATATTTTGATATACTTTTTCCTCTTTTAGTATAGACCTTCCGGCTTTAGTCAGTACAACCTTTCCCTCTTCATCTAAATAACAATAAGCAAAAGTCCTTAGTAATGCCATCCATGTTCTCCCGCCCGATCCGCTCTCACTTATATTCTGTCTTTTAATACCTATATCTGCTAACTCTTGTTCATATCTTTTGTGTACTTCTCTATTACCTGACCAAGTCAGTTTTAATTCATCAGTTGCTTTATATAAAGCCTTTATGGCTTCCTTGTGAAACTTTGGATCCCTTTCCGGCCTTGTAATGAACCAAATAAGCCTTTCTGCTGCCATATCTCAGTCTCCATTTCTGTTTATAATTCTTTAATTTTCATATAAAGTTTTTCTTCTTCAATACTCATTATTTTTTTCTTTTTCATAATTTCAAAATAGAACGTTATACCTTTTAAAAAATCCTTATTGTGTTCAATATAACTGTCAAAATCGCCATCTGTAATGTTATTTGTTCTTCTCACTATTTCTAGAATTTCAATATCCAAAAGCTCGTCTATTGTTATTTCATTCATTTTATTTTCTTTCAGCAGCTCATTAGTAGCATCGAGGTATCTCAAAACTGTTGATATTTTAGGAACCTTCATTTCATTCAGCATTTTGTTAAAAGCATTATCACTCTTACCGGCTTTTGTACTTAAATGAGTTTGTTTAATATTACTATTATCCCGGATACTATTTAACTTATCTAAAATCTTTTTCGCTATAACCTTTTCTAAAAAGCTTTGAAGTACAACATTACTCATATTTCTCCTCTTTCAAAAAATGAACTTGTTTTAAAAGAACTTACAACTATAATAAAACAATCTCTATAACAATATTATACTCTATAGAGTATTAATTACTTTTCAAGTGATTTTTTATATTACAAAAAAAAGAACCTTCTTAATTAAAAGAAGATTCTGAGTCCGCCTCACTCCACTCCCCAAACAGCCTCCCCATCACCGCTCAGCACACTAAACGTCACAACTTCCTTCTCTCTCGCTGAGTCCCATTCTTTCAGGAAGACGCCGTCATAATTTGTGCCGTTCAGGTTGATTCGGGCTTTGCTGCTGTCGGTTATTGTCCAGGTTCCGGTCATTTCCCCGGAAATGGTGCCGTCGTTGTTAAGCCGGATGGTTTTTGGGGTTTTGATCGTAGCTGTAATGTCTTTTCCGTGCTGGATGAGTTTGTAGGCTCCGGATGCGGCGGCTGCCGATATGTGTGTATCCGGTTCTCCCGCGTAGCGGTACGGCGCTGCAACGGGCCATCCGTCTTTGTTCATGTACAGCCGATGCACTCTGACTTCGTGCTCTTCTCCTCTGTTCGGGAAACGGGTGTGGAAAATGAGGTATGATCGTTTCGTTTTCCCGTCGTAAAACACGGAGTTGTGTCCCGGAGAGACGTAGCCCGTGCCTTTTTCAGATTGTGAGGCGAAGCTGTAGCCGCCCATGAGTTTGACCCCGTACGGTTCAATTGATTTGTCGTCGAAGAAACTGCCGTCTTTTCCTTTGGCGTCAAGCATGTTATGGCCTGCGGCGTCATAGTACGGACCGTCCGGATTTTGGGAACGCGCCACACGCATATTGTAACCGCCGGCTGTGTCAAGTCCGCCGAATGACAGATACAGATAGTAATATTTCGTTTCCGGATTGTAGCTGATGTACGGGCCTTCGATTCTGCTGTGATTTCCGCCGAGCAGTTTTTTTCCGTAGCCTTGGTTCGGGAGCGGGAAACCGGTTTTCGGATTCATTTCCAGTATAAAAATCCCCCCGGAGTAAGAGCCGTACACCATCCAGAGCTTGCCTTTATGGTCAAAAAACGTTTGCGGATCTACGACGTTCGGGTGAACGTTTGCATGATACGTCGTGCCGTCTTCGCTTTTTCCTTCCATGCCTGATTTCAAAAAGATGCCTTTGTTTTTGTAGGGTCCTTCGATTTTGTCACTCACGGCGACACCGAGAGCGGATCGCGGCGAGTCTCCTTTACAGGCGTTATAGTACATGTAATATTTCCCGTCAGCCAGCTGAGCCACATCCGGCGCCCACAGCGTATCAGACTGGGCCCAGTCGAATGTCTCTTTTAATTCGGAGTAGACGTTCGGGATCAGGGGATTATTGGGATTGACGCTTGAAGACAGTTGCTGCCACTGCATCAGGTTTTTCGACTTGGCGGAAGCCAAATGCGAGCCGAATACATAGTATGTATCGCCTGTTTTGATGACGGACGGGTCATGCACGCTGACCTCTGAAAAAACGGGATGCTGGGCTTTTGCCTGCGGCAGAGTGAACCCGATAACCGCTGCTGAGACCAGGCACACACGAAAGAAACTGGTTTTCATTTTCTGAAATCTCCTCGCTCTCTTCTTTTCTTAAAACGCTTTCAAGACAACGCTCCATTTTATGACGCGGATGGCGGAAATATGTGATCAACAGCGCCGGCTTCCCGATGTACCGCTTTAATACAATAGCAATCTGATTTGTGAAAGACTGGAAAAAAAGTTTTGACTTCTGATTCGCAAACACTTAATATAAAAAACAGTTACTAGTTATCAGAATATTTAAGAATTGAGTGAAGCATATATGACCTTACACAAAGACCGCCGCATCGGGCGATTGTCCGTCCTTCTTCTGCTTCATGAGACTGAAGAAAACCAGCAGATCAGCCGGCTGGAACGGGACGGCTGGAAAGTCTGTCTCGGCAGGGTGGGTTCAATGGATGCGCATAAGGTGGTAGCTGCAATTGAAACCGCTTCCAAAAAGAGCGGCGTCATTCAATCTGAGGGTTATCGCGAATCACATGCGCTGTATCATGCCACAATGGAAGCTTTGCACGGAGTGACGCGGGGCGAAATGCTGCTTGGCTCGCTGCTTCGTACCGTGGGCCTGAAGTTTGCCGTCTTGCGGGGAAATCCGTATGAAAGCGAGGCGGAAGGCGATTGGATCGCCGTTTCACTTTACGGCACGATCGGAGCTCCGATTAAGGGGCTTGAGCACGAAACATTCGGAGTCGGAATTAATCACATATGAATCAGCCCATAGATTTCAGATGATAGGGGGCTATGCGTGAAATATCATTTTCATGGCATAGCTCCTTTTTCTATGGGCGCTTTACCAAAGTAAAGAAAAAGGGGTTGAAATGATGGTAACGTTAGACGGTTCCTCACTGACAACCGCAGATGCCCAGCGTGTGCTGTTTGATTTTGAAGAGGTTCAAGCATCTGCCGAAAGCATGGAACGTGTGAAAAAAAGCAGGGCGGCGGTTGAACGGATCGTTCAAGAAGAGAAGACCATTTACGGGATTACGACGGGGTTCGGCAAGTTCAGCGATGTGCTGATTCAAAAAGAAGACGCCGCGGATCTGCAGCTGAATCTGATTCTTTCTCACGCGTGCGGTGTCGGTGATCCGTTTCCGGAATCTGTATCGCGGGCCATGCTGCTTTTGCGCGCCAATGCCCTGCTGAAAGGCTTTTCCGGCGTGCGGACTGAGCTGATTGATCAACTGCTCGCGTATCTCAATCATCGCATTCACCCGGTCATCCCGCAGCAAGGGTCACTGGGGGCGAGCGGAGATTTGGCGCCGCTTTCTCATCTCGCACTGGCGCTTATCGGGCAAGGCGAAGTCTTTTACGAAGGGGCCCGGATGCCGGCAGCTCATGCTTTGGAAAAGACAAACCTTCAGCCGGCCGTCCTGACCTCTAAGGAAGGGCTCGCGCTGATCAACGGAACGCAGGCCATGACCGCGATGGGACTGATCGCTTACCTCGAGGCCGAAAAGCTGGCCTATCAGTCGGAACGGATCGCAAGCTTAACGATCGAAGGCCTTCAGGGCATTATCGATGCGTTCGACGAGGACATTCATGCTGCCCGCGGATATCAGGAACAGATGGATGTCGCAGAGCGAATCCGCTATTACTTGTCAGACAGCAAGCTGACGACCGTCCAAGGGGAGCTGCGTGTCCAGGACGCCTATTCGATCCGCTGTATCCCTCAAGTCCACGGCGCATCATGGCAGACATTAGCGTATGTAAAAGAAAAATTAGAAATTGAGATGAATGCCGCGACAGATAACCCGCTCATTTTCGAAGACGGCGCCAAAATCATCTCAGGCGGAAACTTTCACGGACAGCCGATCGCCTTTGCCATGGATTTTCTCAAAGTGGCGGCGGCCGAGCTTGCGAATATTTCTGAACGCCGTATTGAACGGCTTGTGAATCCGCAGCTGAATGACCTGCCGCCCTTTCTGAGCCCTCAGCCCGGCTTACAATCCGGAGCGATGATCATGCAATATGCGGCGGCCTCCCTCGTGTCAGAAAATAAAACCCTGGCCCATCCCGCCAGTGTCGATTCCATTCCTTCATCGGCAAACCAGGAGGATCACGTCAGCATGGGAACCATCGCCTCAAGGCACGCCTACCAGATCATCGCGAATACGAGACGGGTGCTTGCCGTTGAAGCCATTTGCGCGCTGCAGGCCGTGGAATACCGGGGTGCGGAACATTGCGCCTCGTACACAAAACAGCTCTATCTCGAAATGAGAAACATCGTGCCGTCCATACAAGAAGACCGCGTGTTTTCTTATGACATCGAACATCTGAGTGACTGGCTGAAGAAGGAGTCTTTTCTGCCGAATGAGCATCACCAAAAACTGATGACCAATGAAGGGGGACTTACAAGATGACTGATGTAAAGAAATCAATCCGCGCCGGCCGCGGCACCGAACTTGAATGCTTAGGATGGGAGCAGGAAGCCGTGCTCCGCATGCTCCGAAACAACCTTGACCCGGAGGTTGCCGAAAAGCCGGAGGATCTGATCGTATACGGCGGCATAGGCAAGGCCGCGCGAAACTGGGATGCTTTTCACGCGATTGAGCGCTCCCTCAAAACATTAAAAGATGATGAAACACTGCTGATCCAATCCGGAAAACCGGTCGGACTGTTCCGCACGCACAGTCGCGCGCCCCGCGTCCTGCTGGCTAATTCGGTCCTCGTGCCGAAATGGGCGGATTGGGAGCATTTCCATGACCTTGAGAAAAAAGGACTGATGATGTACGGGCAAATGACCGCCGGCAGCTGGATTTATATCGGTTCACAAGGTATTTTGCAAGGCACCTATGAAACCTTTGCGGAGCTTGCGAGACAGCATTTCGGCGGCAGTCTGAAAGGAACCCTTACGCTGACGGCCGGACTTGGCGGAATGGGAGGCGCCCAGCCGCTGTCCGTCACGATGAATGATGGCGTCGTCATCGCCGTTGAAGCGGATGAAACACGGATTGATAAACGGATAGAAACAAACTATTGCGACCGGAAAACCGCATCAATTGACGAAGCGCTGCGCTGGGCCGAAACAGCCAGACAAGCCGGAGAACCTTTATCGATCGGCCTTCTCGGCAATGCGGCAGAGGTGCATCATGAGCTTTTGAACCGCGGCGTCCATATTGACATCGTGACCGATCAGACTTCCGCTCACGACCCGCTGATCGGCTATATTCCGGCAGGATACTCACTTGAGGAGGCCGACCGCCTGCGCCGGGATCAGCCTGATTTATACGTAAGGCTTTCCAAGCAGAGTATGAAAAAGCATGTGGAAGCCATGCTCGCCTTCAAGAAAAAAGGGGCTATCGTCTTTGATTACGGCAACAACATCCGCCAGGCTGCCAAAGATGAGGGTCTCGCCGATGCTTTTGATTTTCCGGGATTCGTTCCCGCCTACATCCGGCCTTTATTTTGTGAAGGAAAAGGGCCGTTCCGCTGGGCTGCGCTGTCCGGTGACCCTGAAGATATATACCGCACGGACGCTTTATTAAAAGAGCTGTTTCCAGAAAATCAAGCCCTTCACCGCTGGATTGACATGGCGCAGAAAAAAGTCACGTTCCAAGGCCTGCCGTCCCGTATTTGCTGGCTCGGCTACGGTGAACGGGAAAAGATGGGGCTCGCCATCAATGAATTGGTCAGAAACGGCGAGCTGAAAGCCCCGATCGTCATCGGAAGAGACCATTTAGACTGCGGATCTGTCGCCTCTCCGAATCGGGAAACAGAAGCGATGAAAGACGGAAGCGACGCGGTCGGCGATTGGGCGGTGCTGAACGCGCTGATCAACACGGCCTCAGGCGCAAGCTGGGTTTCTTTTCACCACGGCGGGGGCGTCGGCATGGGGTATTCCCTTCACGCGGGAATGGTCGCGGTCGCTGACGGCAGCATCCTTGCGGAACAACGGCTTTCCCGCGTTCTGACAAGCGATCCGGGTATGGGCATCATCCGCCATGCGGACGCAGGTTATGAAAAAGCGGTTCAAGTCGCCGAGGAACAAGACATTATGATACCGATGAAAAAGGAGCGGTAACATGCCGAAACAAATAGATACCATACTCACCAACATCGGCCAGCTGCTGACGATGGAATCCGGCGGCCCCCGATCCGGCGGGAGCATGCAGGATCTTCATGTCACGGAAAATGCCGTCATCGGCGTTCACGACGGGCGCATTGTTTTTGCCGGACATCAAGGAGCGGAGAAAGGATACGAGGCAGGAGACATTATCGACTGCGGGGGACGGCTCGTCACCCCCGGCCTCGTCGATCCCCACACCCATCTTGTATTCGGAGGGTCCCGCGAAAAAGAACTGAATTTAAAAATTCAGGGCATGTCTTATTTGGATATTCTGGCGCAAGGCGGCGGTATTTTGTCAACGGTCAAAGACACGAAAGCCGCCTCCGAAGAAGAACTGATTGAAAAAGGGCTTTTTCACCTCGGACGCATGCTGTCATACGGCATCACGACCGCGGAAGTAAAAAGCGGGTACGGACTCGACAAAGACACGGAGCTGAAACAGCTGACCGCGGCGAAAAAACTGGGTGAGCGCCAGCCGGTCGACCTTGTCACGACCTTTATGGGAGCACACGCCATTCCGCCTGAGTACCGGAACAGCCCTGACGAATTTCTGAATCGCATGCTGCAGCTTTTGCCTGACATAAAAGAAAAAGGCCTTGCGCAATTTGCCGATATTTTCACAGAAACAGGCGTCTTTACCGTCAGCCAGTCACGGGACTACCTGAAAAAGGCGGCTGAAGCTGGTTTCGGCCTGAAAATCCATGCTGATGAGATTGACCCGCTCGGCGGCGCGGAATTGGCGGCAGAGCTGCATGCTGTTTCTGCCGATCATTTGGTGGGGGCATCTGACGAAGGCATCGAAAAGCTTGCGGAGTCCGGAACGATCGCCGTCCTGCTGCCGGGCACGACTTTCTATCTCGGAAAACACACTTATGCGAGAGCCCGGGAGATGATTGATGCGGGCGTACGGGTCAGTTTGGCGACTGACTTCAACCCGGGCAGCTCACCGACGGAAAATCTCCAGCTCATTATGTCAATTGCCGCGCTTCATTTAAAAATGACCGCAGAAGAAATCTGGCACGCTGTCACCGTTAACGCTGCGTATGCGATCGGAAAAGGCGAAGAGGCCGGACAAATCAAAGCCGGACGGGCGGCTGACATTGTCATTTGGGAAGCGCCGAATTACATGTATATCCCGTATCATTACGGCGTCAATCATGTCCGCCGTGTCATCAAGAACGGGAAGACGGTCGTTTCAAGGGAGGGAGCCGCTCTTGGATAAGTATCCGTTTCTGCAAAAAGCCGGCTCCCTCTTCAACGACCGCCATGTGACAAGGATCGGCGATGTGACGGAAGCGTGGGCGGGACAAACGATCAAAGGGCCGGCTTTGATCGGCGTTCCGCTTTCTAAGTCGTCAATCAGCCATTCCGGCGCCTGCTTTGCACCCGGTGCGATCCGCCGGGCGCTCGGCGGCATTTCCGCATATTCCGCGGAGCTGCGGGAGCATGTCATTGACCATCTGTACGATATCGGCGATATTCAGATTCACGTCACGGATGTCGTCAAATCTCACGAACACATTTATCGGACCATTTATGATATTCTGACGGACCAGCCTGACTGGGTGCCCGTCATTCTCGGCGGCGACAACTCCATCAGTTATTCCGCCATTAAAGCCATTGCGGAAACGAAAGGAACAACGGCCGTCTTTCAATTCGACGCCCACCATGACGTTCGCAACACAGAAGACGGAGGGCCGACAAACGGCACGCCATTCCGCCGTCTGTTAGATGAAAATATCATAAGCGGACAAAACCTGATTCAGCTTGGAATCAGGGAGTTCAGCAACAGCTTGGCATATGAACAATATGTAAAAGAGCGTCAGGCAGACGTGCATACAATGGAGATGATCCGTGAGAAAGGGCTTCTCCGAACGATACAAGACACTTTGCCGGCCGTTCAAAAAAGAGCCGACGCCATTTTTATTTCGGTTGATATGGATGTGCTGGATCAAGCTCATGCGCCCGGCTGCCCTGCGATCGGCCCCGGAGGCCTGTATACCGAGGAACTGCTTCAGGCGGTCCGGTTTTTAGCCCAGGAGGCTGACATCTCGGGTATTGAGATCGTTGAGGTTGATCCGACACTTGATTTTCGCGATATGACAAGCAGGGCAGCCGCACACGTCATTTTACATGCATTGAAGGGATTTAAATTGTCACGTTAAAGTCAAATCCGGCACGCGTGCTCTCGGCTGCCGGAAGATTCTCATGCCACGCAAAAAGGGGGAGATCACGATGGATGTTGATCAAGGCGGCAATCAACTAAAGCGCACGATGAAAAGCAGGCACTTATTTATGATTTCATTGGGAGGGGTCATCGGCACGGGGCTGTTTTTGAGCACAGGGTATACATTGAGCCAGGCCGGGCCGGGCGGGACGATCGCCGCTTACCTGATCGGCGGCTTGATGATGTATCTTGTCATGCAGTGTCTCGGAGAATTGTCAGTAGCCATGCCTGTGACCGGTTCATTTCAAACGTATGCGACAACGTTTATCGGGCCGTCCACGGGGTTTATGGTCGGTATCATGTATTGGGTGAATTGGGTGGTGACGGTAGGATCGGAGTTTACAGCTTCCGGTATCCTCATGCAGCGCTGGTTTCCCCACAGCAGCGTCTGGATGTGGAGCGCGATTTTCGCGGCTCTCCTTTTTGCCGCCAATGCATTCTCCGTTAAATTGTTTGCAGAAACAGAGTTTTGGTTTTCCAGCGTCAAAATCGTCACCATCCTTTTATTTATCATCTTAGGCGGCGCCGCGATGTTCGGTTTGATTTCATTGCACGGTTCGGGTGAAGCTCCGATGCTGTCGAATTTCACCTCACACGGCGGACTGTTTCCGAACGGCTTTCTTGCGGTTTTCATCGCAATGATTTCCGTAAGCTTTGCCTTTTCAGGGACGGAGCTGATCGGAATTACAGCGGGTGAAACCGCCAATCCGGCAAAAGATATTCCGCGTTCGATCCGAAATGTCGCCTGGAGAACGGTCATCTTTTTTATCGGCGCCATTTTTGTGCTGTCCGGACTGATCTCCTGGAAGGAAGCCGGTGTGATTGAAAGTCCGTTTGTCGCGGTCTTTTCCCAGATCGGTATCCCATACGCCGCAGATATCATGAACTTCGTGATTTTAACGGCTTTGCTTTCGGTCGCCAACTCCGGACTGTATGCTTCCACCCGGATGCTGTGGTCTCTTGCGAATGAAAACATGATCAGCGCCCGGTTCAAAAAAGTCACGCCGAAAGGCATTCCGCTGAATGCCCTGCTCGCCAGCATGGCCGTTTCCTGCATATCCTTGATCTCAAGCATCGCCGCCCCGGGCACGGTCTACGTAGTGCTCGTGGCAATAGCCGGATTTGCCGGCGTCGTGGTGTGGATGAGCATCGCCCTGTCTCAGCTGTTATTTCGAAAACATTATGTGAAAAACGGCGGACGCGTCGCGGATCTGACCTTCCGCACACCGTTATACCCTCTCGTTCCGATCGCCGCTGTGATCTTATGTTTCGCTTCATGCGTAGGCCTTGCATTTGATCCCAATCAAAGAATCGCCCTCTTCTGCGGAATTCCTTGTATGATCCTGTGCTATCTCATTCGTTTTTTGAGAAAGAAACAGCCGAAACAATCCGTCCGTGACATTCATTTGGATAAAACCATGCCATAAAAAAAAGGCGCATACTGATGAGGTATGTGCCTTTCTTCTGTTATTCCGTAATCAGCGTATGAATCAGTTTCGGCGCTGCCGCTTTTTCTGAGATGCGGATGTTGTCATAGACTTTGGCGGTCACGTCGTCAACGTTTTCGCGGTTGGCGTAAAGGGTGACGAGCGGCTCGCCTTTTTCAACTTTGTCACCGACTTTTTTGCGGAGCATAATACCGACGGCTAGGTCGATTTCGTCCTCTTTTGTCGCACGTCCCGCGCCTAACAGCATCGCTGCGACACCGATTTCGTCAGCGACGATTTCTGAAACGACACCCGCTTCTTTTGCCGGAACGTCAATTTTGTACGCCGCTTGCGGAAGTTTGGACGGTTCGTCAACGACGGAAGCGTCTCCTCCCTGATTGCTCAGGAACTCTTTGAACTTTTCAAGCGCTTTGCCGTTTTTCATGACTTCCTGAAGCTTCGTTCTCGCTTCTTCCAATGTCTCAGCTTTTTTCGCCAATACGACCATTTGGCTGCCGAGCGTGAGGACGAGTTCGTTTAAGTCTTCAGGCCCTTCCCCTCTTAATGTATCAATGGCTTCTTGTACTTCCAGGGCATTCCCGATCGCAAAACCGAGCGGCTGCGACATGTCAGAAATCACGGCCATCGTCTGGCGGCCGACGTTGTTTCCGATGCGGACCATTGCTTTGGCGAGGTTCACGGCGTCTTCATCCGTTTTCATAAACGCGCCGGCTCCCGTTTTGACGTCAAGCACGATGGCATCTGCTCCGGCGGCGATTTTTTTACTCATAATTGAGCTTGCGATCAGCGGGATGGAGTTCACCGTACCCGTTACATCACGCAGCGCATACAGCTTTTTATCGGCAGGCGTCAAGTTCCCGCTTTGTCCGATGACGGCTACCTTGTCGCGGTTCACAAGCTTGATGAATTCATCTTTTGACAATTCCACGTGGAAGCCTTCGATCGCTTCCAGCTTATCAATGGTTCCCCCCGTATGGCCAAGGCCCCGGCCGGACATTTTAGCGACGGGAACGCCGAGCGCCGCGACGAGCGGAGCGAGTACGAGAGTTGTCGTGTCGCCGACCCCGCCCGTAGAGTGTTTGTCGACCTTAATGCCTTCAATGGCGGAGAGATCAATCGTTTCCCCTGAATTGACCATCGCCATTGTCAGATCGGCGCGCTCCTGATCCGTCATATCCTGAAAGTAAATCGCCATAGCAAGGGCGCTTGCCTGGTAATCAGGGATGCTTCCGTCCGTATATCCTTTTACGAAAAATTGAATTTCTTCTGTTGTCAATTCTTTTCCATTTTGTTTTTTTACAATAAGATCTACCATTCTCATGATCTATCACCTGTCCTTCATTTATGTTCAGTGAATCAATCCGACGATCGCCGCTGTCAGGAAGCTGACGAGCGTTGCGCCGTACAGCAGCTTCAGCCCGAACCGCGCGACGACGTTTCCTTGTTTTTCATGCAGCCCTTTCACCGCACCGGTAATGATCCCGATAGAGGAGAAATTCGCGAATGAGACAAGGAATACAGATACCACTGCCTGTGTATGCGCGCTGAAATGGAAATCGCCGGATGAGAGCGTCTGCATCGCCACAAATTCATTCGATACCATTTTCGTCGCCATAATGCTTCCGGCGCTCACCGCTTCATTCCACGGAATACCGGTTAAAAACGCAAACGGCGCGAATACATATCCGAGCAGCGCCTGGAATGTAATGCCGAAAACCGCGTTAAAAACGCCGTTGACCAGGGCAATGAGTGCGACAAATCCGATCAGCATCGCCGCTACGACAACGGCGACTCTGAATCCATCCATTATATACTCACCGAGCACTTCAAAAAAGGATTGCTTTTCTTCTTCAGGAACGACGATCAAATCCTCTTCTTTGCTGACGGTGTACGGGTTGATGATAGAAGCGATGATAAATCCGCCGAATAAGTTCAGCACAAGCGCCGTCACGACGTATTCAGGCTTCAGCATCATCATGTAAGAACCGACGATCGACATTGAGACCGTCGACATTGCGGACGCGCAAAGCGTGTATAAGCGCTGTTCAGTAAGATAACCGAGCTGTTTTTTCAAACTGATAAAGACTTCTGATTGCCCTAAAATCGCGGATGCGACAGCGTTGTAAGATTCGATTTTCCCCATTCCGTTCACCTTGCTTAACGCAAGTCCGATATACTTCGTGATAAAGGGGAGGACCTTCCAATGCTGCAGAATTCCGATTAAAGCGGATATAAAGACGATCGGCAGAAGCACGCTCATGAAGAACGTCGTCTGTTTCGCATTCACAAGCCCGCCGAATACAAAGTTAATCCCTTCTGATGCATATTCCAGCAAGTAGTTAAATCCTTTTGCAAAACCGCCGACAAGAAAATTCCCGATACCGGTGTTGAGGAGAATATAACCGAGAATCAGCTGCAGCACGAGCATGACGGCGATCGGCCGGATTCTGATTCTTTTTTTGCCGTTGCTGGCAAGCCAGGCAAGACCTAAAAACACAATGATTCCGATAATTCCGATGAGATACTTCATATGTGTTCTCCTTTTATTTGTATTCGCTTACAATTTTTTATGCATCAACAAAGAAAGAGGATGGCGGAAGCTTTCAGCTTCCGCACTGCTGATTAATAGTCGCTGCTGCCGCTGTCTCCGCCGCTCACGATAGAGACGCCCGCACTTGCGCCGATCCGGCTCGCGCCCGCAGCGATCATGCTGTCAACATCAGCTTTTGTTCTGATGCCGCCTGATGCTTTGACCCCGATGTCCGGTCCGACTGTTTTTCTCATGAGAGCGATATCTTCAGCCGTTGCCCCGCCTGTAGAAAAACCGGTAGACGTTTTGACGAAATCGGCGCCTGCGGATACCGCCAAGCGGCACGCGCGCTCTTTTTCTTCATCTGTCAAAAGGCATGTTTCGATGATCACTTTGACGAGCGCTTTTTTATCTGCTGCTTCAACTACCGCGCGGATATCAGCTTCAACCGCTTCATCATCGCCGTCTTTTAATGCGCCGATATTGATGACCATGTCAACCTCAGTGGCTCCTTTTGAGATGGCATCCTTCGTTTCAAATGCTTTTGTTTCCGATGTCGTTGCGCCGAGAGGAAATCCGATAACGGTGCAAACGTCAACTCCCGTGCCCTTCAGTTCCTCCGCTGCGAGTTTGACCCAAGTCGGGTTCACACAAACGGAAGCGAATTTATATTCTTTTGCTTCTTTTATCAGTTGTAAAATATCCGCTTTTTGTGTATGCGGTTTCAAAGCAGTATGGTCTATTTGACTTGCAATTGACATTGTATGCACTTCCTTTTTCCTAGGATACGTTTAGAATAACCGAATTTTGAACATATGTAAATTGGTAATTGAAATTATGTTCATGAATTGTCACAATTCTTGAATGAGTTTTTTGGCCGTATGCTGATCGGTAATCAAAACGTTGGCGTACTTTCCTTTCAGGGCACCGTGAATGGCCTTGCATTTTCTGCTGCCGCCCGCCACCAGAATCGAACGCTCTTTCATTTTCAAGTCGCTGAGCTCAACTCCGATCGTCCTGCCGTTAATGCTGCTGCTGCAAATCCTGCCTTCCTCGTCAAAAAAGCGCGAACAAATATCGCCGACTCCGCGTGCTTTCAGCAATTGTTTCTCTTCTTCCCGGAAATAGCCGAGTCTGAAAAGCAGCGCCTCATCCCGGACGGTTCCGACCGTAAACAGGGCGATATTGGCTTGTCTGCCCATTTCAATGATCCGCTTAATATGCCTGTCCCGCTCGACCATCTGCTTCACATCAGCGCTGTCAAATATAACCGGCAGCGGCAAATACCTTGGCATGGTCTGAAATGCTTCGGCGAACAGCTGAATCGTTTCTGACGAATACGTATTGACATTGGAATGACTGATGCCGCCTTTCAGCTGCACGACTTCAACGCTCTTTACCTGCTTCGGCTCCATGCGGCTTGCGATCTGGTACATCGTCGTCCCCCAGCTTACGCCGAGTATATCGCCGTCCTTTACGGTTTTATGCATATAGTCTGCGCCATAGCGGCTTAAGTAATGTGTAATGGCCTGGTAATCGTCGCTTGGAGAAAAGACGACGTGCGCCTCAAGCAGCCCGTATTTTTCTTCCAGCTTTGCGCCGAGTTCGTCCAGATCCTCAAACGGGTCCATGACGCGAATTTGAACATACCCTTTTTCCTTTGCGTACTGAAGCAGCCTTGAAACGGTGGGGCGTGACAGATTAAGCCGTTCGGCGATCTGCTGCTGGCTGTAATCTGATTGATAATATAGTTTTGCCGCTTCTATGCTGAGCTGCTGTTTTTCACGATCCATGTCGCGCCTCCCCTCTCCGCTTATCATATCACCAAAACACGCGGTAAAAAAGCACCCTCTGATGGGGTGCCTATTTTTTCAGCACAAGCTCCTGAATCGCATGCGCCACGCCGTGTTCGTTATTTGATTTCGTTTCAAAATCAGCAATCTCCCTTACTTCCGGGATGGCATTGGCCATTGCCACACCGCAGCCGGCCCACTGAATCATGGACATGTCGTTGCCGTTATCGCCGATTGCCATGACGTCTTTCTGTTCAATGCCGAGTTTTTCGGCCAGCAGCTTGACCGCGTTTCCTTTACTGACTTTCGGGTGAAGAATCTCATGGAAGAATGGCGCGCTTTTGACCATTGTGTATGTTTCCCTGAATGATTCCGGAATGGAAGCGATCGCTTTCTCCAGCTTGTCCGGATCGTCAATGAACATGACTTTCGGAATCAGAATATCCTTCGGCACTTCATCGATCGTGCGGAAATGAAGCGGCACTTTCGTGATATATGATTCGTAAACCGTGTATTCACTGATATCCCGGTTCGGCGTGTACAGATTGGCTGTGTCAAAGTAATGCATCGGGGTATCCAGCTGTAAGCTCAGCTCGTAAAGCGACTCCAAATCTTCAAAGCCTAATGACTGCTCGGCCACGACACCGTTTGTATACGTATTTTGGACGAGTGCGCCGTTATAGGCAATCACAAAGTCGCCTTCTTCCTGTAAATTCAGCTCTTCCAAATACCGACGCACGCCGCCGATCGGCCGTCCCGTGCACAGGACGATATTGACCCCTTCCGCTTTGGCGGCATCAAGCGCCCCGCGGACTTCAGCCGTCACTTCATGATGATCGTTTAATAGTGTTCCGTCCATATCTATTGCGATTAACTTGTACATCCTGCATCTCCTTTGTATCCTTTTCTGCTTATGCTTTCATGATATCGTTTTTTCGTTTCAATGAAAAATCAAACGGACAAGTTTCTCCGCCTTCTCTTCGTATACCGGGCCTGCCTCCGGATGCGGGGCCGTCTTTTCCCCTTGTCAGCTTGTTCGCCGCCGTCATCTGTTTTCTGCTTCAAGAGCATCAGCCCCGCCGCAAAGAAAGGGACGGCCGCTATGTCCAGAAGGGCAAGCTTTATTCCCATCGCTGCGGGAAAGTATGCCCATAATGAACGGCTGTTCCGCCTGATCATGATATAAGAAACGATTTCCAGCAGGATAAACAGAGCGTTCACCCATAAGTAAATGAGCATCGCCGCAAACAGAAACAGCAGGAGCGTATTCCGCAGCGTGCCGGAAAACAGAAGAGCGCGCATCATATCAAAGAATGAAAAAGACTGCATGCTGCCGTTGACGACATTGGGATTATAAATGGTAAAACGCCCGAACTGATCAAAAAGCATAAAAAATAACCATAACAGTGAAAACCATTGAATGATATGTACGATGACACCCGTCAAAACGAGTCTGTCGGCAGCCTTATTTCTCATGTGCATCCTCCCCGCCGGTTTTTATTCTTGTCATTGTTTTTGTTTCTCCGTATATCTTCCAAATGAGCGTATCGTTTTTTCCTCTTTTCAACGTGCTTTTGACGGGGTGCGGATGTCCGAGGTATTCAATCTCGATCGTTCCGTACGTGTTTTGTGAGACCACCTTGTAAACATCTGAGGGCATGGGAACCTCGCCGCGGCCTTTAATGACCTGCTTTGTCAGAACGCTGTCTTTCGTAAACGTAACGGTTTCAGATCTGACCCCGTCCATCGGGCCCGGTTTCAGCCCCGCATCCCATGTCCCGTAATAAAAAGGGAGTTCGTCTGCTTTCTTTTGCGAGCAGCCTGTTATTATGACGCATCCGATAACAAGAACCGTCATGATGAAAATCCGTATGTTCCGCAACATGACCACCTTCTTTTGAAGCTTTTTTTACGCCTGTAAGTTAGGCGGATGCCGTGGCACTGTGCAATTGACTACATAGTGTATAAAGACTTCACTAGATAAGGAGAATGATGAATGAACCCATATCAGTACTACACCCCATCTGCCTATTTCCCTCAGCAGCAGGAATACGAAGTGAGCCCCGTTGAGTATGAGCCGTATCAGCAGCAGGAAAGCTATTATTATGCGCCCCCTCAGTCTGAAGAGCGGCAGCCGACGGCTTTAGAACGGAGAGTCGCCCAGCTTGAAAGACAAAACGCCCAGCAAACGAGAGAGCTCACCCGCCTCTCACAAGAAGACCAGCGCCAAAACCGGGAAATCACGCGTATGAATGAGCAGATCAGACGTCTGAGCCAGTCCATTGAAATCCATACCCGCCGCTTAAACCGTTTGAATCAGCGCCTGCGCGCAGTCGAAAACAGACTCAATATTCCTTTTCACGCTACAGAAGGCGGCTTCTGAGAAAAAGGGCCGGAATACAAAGCTCGACAGGCCATCCCGAGCCTTGTATTCCGCTCTGTACATAACAGGTAAATATTTGAATCCCCTTCTTGCATGAATGCCTCTCCTATTCTTTCACATGATAAATGTGTAAAATCAATCACTCCGGGAGGTCTTCATGATGTATCAAAACCAATACAGCGGAAATCAGCTGCAGCAATGCCGCCAAACAGCACAGCAGCTTATTCAGCAGACACAGCAAAGCAGTCAGCAGTACAAGCAAATGCTCCAGCAGGAACAGCAAAACATTCAAATGCTTCAGCAGATGCTTAACCATGAACAGCATGCCGTTCATACCATTCAGCAAGCGCTGCAGGGGCATGAACTGGCCATTCAGAAATGCCAGCAAATCGTGAATGTGTGCAATCAGCTTCAGCAGGAAGTAAGCGGACACATGCCTGCACCGATGGCAAACGCTAATGTTTCTTCATTCCCGCAAACACAGCATCACACACCGTTTCAGCAGCATTCATACCAGCAATAGGCCGGTCATGCAAATGACAAAGCGCGAGATACCGGCTTTGTCATTTGTTTTTATCTCTGTTTTGTCAGATCAATGCGTTGAGCGGGTTTTCCGCCGAATTTTTCCTCCGCCTCATGCCTTACCGCTTCAAACGCTCTTGCTTCGACGTTTTGTTTAAACACATCAAGCTGTATTAAATAAGCCGCCCGCACTTTCAGCCCGTGGATGATGGAGATGACCCATAAAGGCAGCACGATATACACGCCCGGCGTGCTCGGCAGCACAAAAGCAATTGCTAAAATAATAAAATAGATAAGTCCGTATTTCAGCCATTTTTTGTTCTTGGCCCGGTAGCCGATATAGAAAAAGGCCAAGAAAGCGGTCAGCCCAAACGGCGCGAAAGTCAGCAGCAGCCACCAGCTGTGCAGCACTTCCCACCAAGTCCCTCTTTTCGTAATCAACATTCATTCCTCCTCCTTTACTACTATAACATGGATAATCAAGGAAGGTTTTCTATAAAAAACATAGACGGAATGACGTCTTCCTGCTATATTAATAATGATAATCATTATCACCGAAATAGGGGGATCATTATGAAGAAACAATCATGGCTGATCGGCCTGGCACTTCTGCTTGTTTTCGCATTAAGCGCTTGCAGCGGCGCGAAGGAAAACAACGGATCGGCATCAGGCAAAGGAAAGACAGACATGCGTACATATGAATCAACAAAAGGAAATATTGACATACCCGCACATCCGAAACGGATCGTCACTGACTTTTATGCGGGTGAGCTGCTGTCCGTTGACGCAAATGTCGTCGGGGCGGGCTCATGGGCTTTCAAAAATCCGTTTATCAAAAAACAGCTGAAAAACACCACGGACATCGGCAATCCCGTCAATGTGGAGAAAGTGATGCAGCTGAAGCCTGATTTAATCGTGCTGATGAAGGATGACCAATACGAGAAACTATCGAAAATCGCACCGACGATTGTCATTCCTTTTAACACCGCAAAGAATACGAAAGATACGGTCAGCCTATTCGGCGACATTGCCGGGGCGAAGGATAAAGCCAAAAGCTTTATGGCAGACTTCAACAAAAAGGCCGAAGCCGATCAAAAGCGCCTCAAAAACGTGATCGGCAAAGACGAGACAGTCGGCCTTTATGAAACGACAGATAAAGGCGAAATCTGGATTTTCAATGACAATTCCGGCCGCGGCGGCCAAGCCGTTTATAACGCGCTCGGATTGAAAGCGCCGGCCAAAATCGAAAAAGACATCATGAAAACGGGCGCCATGAAACAGGTTTCCCAAGAGGTCATCCCTCAATATGCGGCTGATTATATGTTCATTACCGATTACAACCCGAATGGAGAAAGCAAAACATTTGAGCGTCTGAAAGAGTCATCCGTTTGGAAAAATCTCGATGCCGTAAAGAACAACCGTGTCTTTATCAACGATTTCAACACCTTCTATCCGTATGACCCGATTGCCGTCAGCAAACAGATGGATATCATCACCGACATGCTGATCAAACGGGCTGAAGAAAATAAAAAATAAAAAAAGCGGCACAGTCATGACACTGTGCCGTTTTTCATGTTCACTTTAATTTTGACTGTACGGAGCCCGGCATATCTTCAAATCTGACTTCTTCCCAGGTCTCGACATACTTTCCTTTCGCCTTCACCTTCAAATACGCGTTCTTCCGAAGGTCTTTCCCGGCGAAAAAGGTCACTTCTTCTTTTTTCCCGGATGCGTTATATCCGTCTAATGTATACTCAGTACCGCCCGGGCTAAGATGTTTGCCATCTCGATCAATCTGTACATAAACATCTTGCTGGTGAATAAACGGATTAAATCTGTCTGTAACATCATTATGAAAAAAGAGAAGTCCGTATATGACGGCAGCGGCTGCCAAGACGGCCAGGATTGCCAATGCTTTTTTCATCTGTGCACTCCCCTTACTTGTTCATTTTTTTCAAATAGCTTGTCCGCACCGCTAGGAAGAACAGAAGCTGAAAGATGAAAAACCCTCCGATGGTCAGACTGAGCGGCCCCGCTACATCGGAATAGCCTTCCACCGCTAATGTTCTCAAAGCAAACAGCGTATGCATGACGGCAATGACGAAAGGAAAGAAAAAGAGAATCGCCAATTGTATCGTCACGCTTTGTGCCATTTCACGCTCGCTCAGACCGATTTTGGCCAATGAGCGGTAGCGCTCCCGGTCCTCATCTAAATCGGTGAACAGCCTGAAATATAAGAAACTCGCTGCCGCGACAAAGAAAACGATCGCGATAAACAGGCCGATGAATAAACTCAGGCTCGGCAGCTGCACCGTATCATAGTACGTCCCGGCTTTTGCCATAAAATCAGAATGCACGTCGATATAGTTGCCGTAAATCTCATTTTTCAAGGATTGGCTGATCCCAAGACTGTCTTTCCAATGATCATAGCTGTAGCCGTATAATGACGCTTTCTCACCGAGTGATTTCAGCTGATCAAAGGTTTGATCGTTCACCGCGATGATGGCATTCAGTGAAATCAGCGGTTTTTTGACTTCTTTTACCGTCAGTTTTTGGTCAGACGGCTTGCCTTTTTGGTTCAGCAGCTTCAGCTGATCCGGCGCTTCGTTTTTGAAATTGCGGTCATACGTGCCCGGGAAATAGACAGCCTCACCATGTTTCAGCCCGTTCAGCTTGACATGGAAGTATGTTGACACATCCGATTCGCTGATCATGTAAACAGGCGGAACAGTACCTCCTTCCTGATAGCGGACATAGGAAACATTTATTTTGTCTTTCTTATACGTAAAGCCGTGTGTTTTCAGTTCATGGTCAATATCTTTCAAATGAGTCTGTTCTTTCGGGTTATTGCTGAAAGATAAATACTCCATCTCATAGGCGGACTCTTCCGCCCCGACGGTCGATTTGTACATCGCGAGCACGCCCGTCGCCGTAAAGGCAACCGCGGAAATAATGCTGACGATAAAGAACAGGCGGGCGTTGTCTTTTAAACGATAAACAAGATCAGAAACCCAAATGACGTTTTTCCCGCGCAGATAAAAGGTTTTCCACTTCTTCAGCGCGCGCAGAATCCAGATGCTGCTTTGGCTGAAAAAGAAATACGTGCCGATGACGGTAAGCAGTAAAATGATGAACGGCTCGGTCCCGTGGACATTGCCTTTCAGAACCATGCCGTACCCGCCGCACAGGCAGGCGATGCCGAATAAGGACAGAAGCACGGACGGCTTCGGCTCCGGCTTGATCTTGTCAGTGCCCTTTATTAATTTGATCACCGTATTTGATCTGACAAAAAGGATCGTGAACTGCGATAAAAGGAAAAATAAGAGCAGAAATCCGCCGGCCGTAATGCCAAGCGCTTTCCAAGGCATGTACAGAGGCAGCGCGTCCATTTCTAAAATATAAGCGCCTACCGTAAAGAACGTTTTCGAAAAAATGAAGCCTCCGATAATCCCGGCTGCGATCGACATGACGCCGATGATCATGTTTTCCGCCGTAATGAGCTTTCTCAGCTGCACCGGCGTAATACCCTGCATCAGCAGAATACCGAATTCTTTATTTCTCGATTTCAAAAATGCGTTAACCGAATACAGAACAAATAAGAAAGAAAAAACAAAGATCATCCATTCCGCGGCGGTTAAGCCTTTTCTGGCGATGTTATTCAGGTAGCCTTCCTTTAACGCCGGATGAAACAGGAACATCGCAAAGGTAAAGAAAATCAAAACGGAAAAGGCGCTGCTCAAGAAGAATGCAAGATAGGCCCTTTTGTTTCTCGTGACGTTTTTATAAGCGAACTGAAGAAAGGTCATTTGCGTTTCCCCCCAGCATAGACAGCACATCAAGAATCTGCTCATAAAAGACTTGGCGGTTTTCCCCGCGGTAAATCTCATTAAACAGTTCGCCGTCTTTTATAAAGATGACGCGGCGGCAGTAGCTTGCCGCAACCGGATCGTGGGTCACCATCAAAGCCGTGACATGATCATCCTGATTCAGGCTCTGCATCGTTTCCATGACGTCTTTTGACGCTTTGGAATCAAGGTTTCCCGTCGGTTCATCGGCCAGAATAAGTGACGGCTTATGAATGACCGCTCTTGCGATGGCGGCCCGCTGGCGCTGTCCGCCGGATACTTCAAACGTCCGTTTATTGAGCAGGTCCTCGATTCCGAGCTTTTTCGCGATGCCGTGCAGTTTTTCTTCCATGACAGACGGCGCTTCTTTTTCAAGCGTTAACGGCAGCATGATATTTTCACCGATTGTCAGCGTGTCCAGAAGGTTGAAATCCTGAAACACAAATCCGAGCTGCTTGCGGCGGAAATGAGCGAGCTTTGTCCGCTTGAGCTTGTGCGGGTTTTCTCCGTGAATCAGGATATCGCCTGAATCCGGCCGGTCGATCGTTGAAATGATATTCAAAAGTGTTGTTTTTCCGGAGCCGGACGGTCCCATCACCGCCGTGAACCCGCCTTCTTCTATTGAAAACGAAATTTGTTTTAAAGCTTGATAGGATACTTGTCCTTTATAGGTTTTATTTATATGTTTGACTTCAAGCATATTCGCCATGAGAATCCTCCTTATGGTTTTATTCTTGTTGATCTGGGCTGCTTTCATGTAGTGCCGGGGCATTCAGCATAAAAAATCCCCTTGACGTAAATCCATGTTATCAAGGGGAAACAGAATGAGCTATGTTGTTTTCTTAACGCAGTCTTACATTTTTGTAAGAAATGAAAATCGGACCGATGTCCCTTCACCGGGGGACGAGCTGATGTCCACCGTATGATTGAGCTTGCCCGTAATTTCTTTGACGAGATGGAGGCCGATTCCCGTAGATTCTTGGAAACGCCGCCCGTTTTCGCCGGTGTAATAAGGGTCAAACACCCGCTGGATATCTTGCGAGGGAATGCCGACACCGTAATCTTTGACTTCAAGCACCGTCCTGTCTTCATCGCGGAAGACATTCAGCTCCAGTCTGTCACTCTTGCCTGCCGAATATTTGACCGCATTTGTAACCACTTGGCCGATCGCAAATTTGAGCCATTTGGCATCGGTGTAAATCTGATGATCATCGCGAATGTCCATTTTCGGATAAACGCGGTATTGAATAAAAAATCGTTTATAGCTTTGAATGACCGATTGGAGAAGCTCTGATAAGGAAACCGCTTCGACTTTAAAATCCCGCTCAAACAGGTCAAGCCTTGATGAATAAAGGAGCGTCTCCAGCCCGAATTCAATCTGCCGGACCTCTTTTTTGATTTGTTCAAAGACGGGCTCATCCTCTTCCTGAATGATTAAATTAATGACCGACAGCGGCGTTTTTACTTGGTGCACCCATTGATTCATATACGTCACCCGCGCGTCGAGCTTGGCTTCGGTCTCGTAGAGCTTCTGGTGCTGCAGCCGGGTCAGCTCCATCTGCTTTTCATACAGCTCTGAACAGAACACTGAAGAACCGAGATACGGGATGTCCGTCCCTTCCTGCTCCGAGCTGAGCCAATGATACACACCGCGGTCTTTGTACCAGCGATAGGCAAGATACCCCGCCAAAATAAGAAGCTGCACGCCCAATATGTAAAACAGGTGGGAAAAAGAATGGAGACCCGCAAACCAGTAATAAAAGAAGACAAACAGCCCTTGAAGGAGAAAAAGCAGAATCAGCACGGCATGAGACCGGAGAAACAGCTTCATGACAGCGCCCTCAGCTGGTAGCCTTCGCCCCGCACCGATTCAATGGAAACAGGCGCGTTCAGCTCCCGCAGTTTTTTTCTGAGCCGCGTGATATACACGTTAAGCGTATTATCATCGACGAAAATGTCGGTGTCCCACGTTTTTTCCATGAGCCGGTCTCTTCCCGTCACCTTTTCTCCCCGCTCCAGCAGCACTTCCAAAAGCTTGCTTTCTTTTTTAGAAAGCTCACTTTTTTCGTCCTGAAAGCGCAGTTCAAACCGTTCCACAAAGAGCTGCACACCGGCATATTCAACCACTTTCTCACCCTGCTTGGCGGCATACTCTCCGTATGCCCTGCGGATCTGGCTTTTGATTTTCGCCAGCACAATATCGTAGGAAAACGGTTTTTCGATATAATCATCTCCGCCGTTTTCAATCGCCATCACCTGATCCATTTCCCCGCTTCTGGCTGAGATGAAAATGATCGGGCTTGTAGAATGCTGGCGGATCTGGCGGCACCAATAATAGCCGTCATAAGACGGCAGGTTGATATCAAGCAGCACCACATCAGGCTTTTCCCGCAAAAAGACATCAAGAACAGCCGTGAAATCCGCAGCGGCCACGGTTTGATATCCGTATTTTTCAAGGTAATTCTGCAATAGTCCGCGAATGTCTTCACTATCTTCCACAATCATGATTTTATTCATGCAACCATCCTCCAAAAGGATACGGCTTTTCGGAGCCATCATTATTTGATGCCCCCATCATAATGCTTTCATCGCTTCTCTGCAACATGAGAAAGCGGGCCTTTATAAAAGACCCGCTTCACCCTTTCTCAACGTAAGATAGATTATTTCTAATTGACATTGTTATACTTAGATGGCGGCTTCGGAAAGGTAATTTTAAATCTTGTGCCAACTCCCGGCTGACTGTATATATCAATATTTCCACCATGCGCCTTGATAATTTGCTGAGCAATAGCCATTCCTAATCCAGTCCCGGAGTTATTTGACGAAGCGCTTATCCCTCTGAAATACCGATCAAATAAACATTCAACCGTCTCTTCGTCCATTCCTATCCCATCGTCTTCTATTGTAATTTGTATTTCGTTGTCATGTAACACGTCCTGATATAATATGACCTTTATTTTAGTGCCCGGAGGATTATGTTTAATACAATTAGCAATCAAGTTTTCAACTGCGCGCTTTAGGTACCTTTCATCCATATTAAAAAGTATCTTATTGTGACTGGATTCTAAAGCGAATCTCTTATTTTCTGACTCCGGTAGCAACTTCATTTTTTCTAAAGTGTCATGAATTACTTTCACTACGTTTTTTTCTTCAAGATGGATTGGAAGCGACTCATTTTTCAATTGAAAAGTTAAGTTGAAATCTTCAATCAGCTTTTCCATATATTCGACACGTTCTTCCATTATTAAGGAAAAATCACGCACTTGCTGATTTTCCCACTCATATTCATTTGAAGATAAAAGAACCGTATATCCCTTAATAACCGAAAGAGGGGTTTTTAAATCATGTGAGACACCGGCCATCCACTCTTCTCGTGTCTTTTCCAATAATTCTCTTTCAGCCTTATTCCTTTGAAGCGTTGAGGTAAGTTCAGACAGAGCCTGCATTAATTCTTGATAGGTCTTATATCCAGATTTATTATGTCTATATTTGCTTGAATGAAACTTCCGATCATAAGGTTCTTCATATTTTTCTTTAGACAAATTCTCAATCCAAGATACAATAAACAGCAGGGGAGCACCTAGTTTTTTTCCGTAAAATATTGCAATTACAATCCCTGCCATAATAATAGAAACAATCCACAAGTTATTCACCCAATAGAAAAAAGGGTTATTTTTTTCCATCGGTTTTCCCAATACCCATGTTAAATCCTGATTGTTTTTCGTTTCGTACCACGTAGATAATTGATAACCTTTTTTGGCAGGATACATGTAATCTGATATTAATTCTCCAAGAATATAATGCTTAGGTATATTTTTAGGTTTATTAAAAGAAAAAACCTCATCTCCTTGTTCATCTAAAATTTGAATCCACATCCGGTTCTCTAATAAATCTTCTTTTGCTTTCGTGTTTATTGAAAATTGTTTATCTGCAACAACTGTTTGGGCAACAATTTTTTTCAAGGATAATTGTGGGGTTTCCATTTTATTTTGACCTAAGACGAGGCTGAAAAATATGATACTGCCCACCATGAGCAGACCCCAAATAAACATGAGTAAAAAAAGTCTCGATACGAAGTAAAATGCTATCCTATTTCTCAGCTTCACAATAACTCCTCATCTATAGGCTCTGCTTCAAATATATAGCCCTGTCCTCGAACTGTTTTTATCCATCTTGGTCTGCTCGGGTCTTCCTCTAATTTTTCACGTAATCGTCTTACATGTACCATTACAGTACTATCTCCGCCATAAAACTCCCCCCATACATCTTTATAAATTTGGTGTTTACTTAAAATTTGATTGGGATGTTCACAGAAATAAATCAGAAGTTTCATTTCCTGAGCAGGGCAATCGATTCTTGTCCCGTTAACAACAAGTCTTCCGGTATTGGGATCTATTTTAAAGTATTCATAATCGTATACCTGTTTTAGAGGGTAAGAAGAAGAGAGCTGAGTCGTTCTCTTTAATTGGGCTTTTACACGAGCTACGATTTCCAGTGGATTAAATGGTTTAGTAATATAGTCATCTCCCCCAAAACTAAACCCTTGCAATTTATCTAAATCTGTTGTTTTTGCTGTTAAGAAGAGTATCGGCACATTTGTATGGGAGCGTATTTTGCTGCATAAGGTGAAGCCATCAGTGTCCGGAAGCATGACATCTAATAAAATAATATTTGGAAGTTCCTGATCGATTTTCAGAAGGGTTTCGCTCCCTGTCATAGCTGTGGAAATATTGCTGAAACCTTCCTTTTCAAAGCAAGTTATTAATAAGTTTAAGATATGTTCGTCATCATCCACCATGAGGATTTTGTTCTCTTCTAAAGTCATAAGTTATCCTCCTTTTTATTTCTTATTTTATATGAGATCAAGGACATAAAGGTCAGAAAAGGAAAGAATTTAACTTTCGTTAAGGGTTCAGAATATTCTTTTAATATTTTAACCTTGATATTCAGGGATCAATATAACTACATACAGAAAATAAACAATGGATGTCGTTAAGTGAATGTTTAGGAAGAGTTTCGTTTGTGTTTAAAGAACATCGCTTATGATAAAAGTGAGGTGAGAGACAAATGAATGATCAAATAGTGGTAACACACGATCTAACTAAAAAGTATAAAAAGCATACTTCAGTTGATGGATTAAACTTAAGGATTAGGCGCGGCGAAATTTATGGTTTTCTTGGACCGAATGGTGCTGGTAAAACAACAACCATCCGAATGTTATTAGGTTTAATTAAACCAACAAAAGGAAACATCGAAATCTTTGGCCAAAACCTAAACAAGAATCGTTTGCAGATATTGCAAAGAATCGGGTCACTGGTAGAATCTCCAACTTATTATGGTAATTTAACCGGTTACGAAAACTTAGAAGCTGTTAGGAGGTTAAGAGGGCTTCCGGAACAACGGGTCAATGAAGTATTGGAAACTGTAAGGTTATCTAAAGTAGCAAATCGACTGACTAAGGAGTATTCCCTTGGAATGAAACAACGTTTGGGAATTGCAGTTGCCCTGTTAAGCAGTCCTGATTTATTAATTCTGGATGAACCGACAAACGGTTTAGATCCATCCGGTATCCAAGAAATAAGAGAGTTAATTAAAGAATTGCCTAAATCGGGAATGAGTGTCGTTGTATCCAGCCACCTGTTGAGTGAAATAGATCAAATGGCTACTCAAGTGGGGATTATAAACAATGGGAGGATGATTTTCCAGGACTCAATTGCAAGTTTACATCAAAAACGAAAACCACTATTAAAAGTCGGTGTTAGTGACGTAATCGAAGCAAAAACAATACTAAACAGGAAAGGATTAAAGGTTGATTTACAAAAAAATTATTTGTGGCTGTCTCAAACAGAACCGGAATTTGTTTCAGAAATCAATTCCATACTTCTTCATTCAGGGCTGTCTGTATTTCGACTTGAAGAAAAGACACGATCGCTTGAGGATATTTTTTTAGAATTAACTGGTACAGAGGGAAGTCTATGAAAAAGTTATTATGGGCAGATCAATTAAAACTGAAACGTTCGTCGTTATTGATTGTAGTCTTATTGGTTCCCTTACTCATTATAGCATACGAGTTGGTGAATCTTACTTATCGATCTGAATACGTGGAAAAACAAGCTGAAATGTTCCATGCTGGGTCAATGTGGATGTATTTACTGTATGATAACAGTTTGTTATTTGGTCTGGGTTTTCCATTAGCCGCCACACTTTCTGCGTCAATAATAGCAAATATAGAGCATCAAGCAAACGGATGGAAGCAAACCCTTTCTTTTCCCGTATCTAGAATGCGAATTTATGTAAGTAAATTTATTTGCTTAGTAGTCAGTTTATTTATTTCGTCAACAATCTTCTTGCTCGGCATGGTACTGCTGGGCAAACTGGTAGGATTCGAAGGCAGTGTACCTTGGGGACTTTTGTTTGGAGATAGTTACAGCATGTTAGTTACAGTACTGCCTATAATGGCATTCCAGATATGGTTATCTATGGTGTTTAGCAACCAAGCATTCTCAATTCTTGTAGGATCAGTATCATCTATAATGGGTTTGTTTTTGGCTGCTGCTCAATCAACGAGATGGTTTCCGCTGGCTTATCCTAGTCAATCTTCGACAGTCATTCTGCAGTATGAAGGTATAGGATATAACCCAGATCTTTCATCTTACCTTTGCATTAGCCTTTTCTTAGGGATAATTATATTATTTCTAGGCTCTATTCATTTTGCTAAACGGGATGCTTTGTAAAAAGGAGGCGAAATACTTGAAAAACATTTTATTTGTAGAACGTTTAAAACTTAGGCGATCAAAGTTATGGATCATCTATTTACTAGGGCCTTTGTTAGGTGTATCCCTGGCATACACTAACTTTATTAAAAACTATAACCTTTTTATGAATCCTGGAGACAATCCCTGGGTAGAGGCTTGGACACAAGTGGCCTTATTTATGGGCCCTTTTGTATTGCCTATCGTAGTGGGAATTTTCGCCGCCCTTGTTTGCAGGGGGGAACATGTAGGAGGCGGTTGGAAACAGCTTCTAGCCTTACCAGTTAAACACTCAGATATCTTTCTGGGAAAGTTTCTAACAGTGGTCCGCATGATATTCATTAGTATGTTCATTTTAATCCTCTTATTTATTGGATTCGGTTATATGTTAGGCATAAGCGGGAGTCTTCCTTTACTTACAATTCTAGGATATGGAATTAGAGGGATCTTAGCTTGTTTACCATTAATTTTATTGCAGCTTATTGTTTCAATCAGGTCTAAAACATTTGGCATACCACTCGCTGTTAGCATTGTTTTTACATTACCGGCCATTATTATTGCCAGTACACCATTAGGTCAAGTATATCCATGGACACAGCCTATGTTAGCAATGTCACCCGCAGATGAATCACCGATTCAATCAAATTTCCTGTTTTACTCAATTATGGTAATAACCTGCCTCGTTCTCTTGGTTTACGGAATAAGAAGTTTTACTAAACGAGACCTTACGTAGGGTATATACGGTCTAAACTTATGAGAATTCGAGACAAGGTAAACTAATTTGACTAGCGCTATGTAAAACAGAAATTTATATGAAGGTAAGACTAAATCTTTTTGGTTGTATTCTTTGAAACTAAACGACTAATGGAAAAGGTGATGTTTCAAGGCATAAGACATAAGAAATATAAAGATATCTTAAGACTCTTTATTTAAACATTTTTTACATTTAATAATATCTCTTCCATTTTTTTGATTATGAGTTAATATAATACTATACTTAATAAGGGGGGTGAATACAATGAGTCAAGAAGCTATCATTCGTTCATGGAAAGATCCTTTTTCCCGTGAAAATTCTACACAAAATCCAGCTGGTAACCCATTCAGTGAGCTGAAAGAAGCACAAATGGATAAGTTAGTAGGTGCGGGAGACATGGAAGCAGCATGTACTTTTACATTGCCTGGTGGCGGCGGTGTTTGTACTCTAACTTCTGAATGTATTTGCTAATTTGATTTATATAGGCTGTTTCCCTTCAGAAGGAACAGCCTATATTTTATTATATAAAATATTAGAAAATTCTTAAAAAACAGGAGGGTAAATCGTTGGGGAAAACTCTCGTTTGTTCAGAAAATAGCTATTTCCAAGCATATATGAATCATTTATTAACGCCAGATAGTAATGAAATAATAAATGTTAACACATTGGATGAATTAAAACAAATAATATCCAAGGAAAATTTTTCCTCTGTAATCATCGATACTTGCCACCCTAATGATTTAGTGTTGCAACTGATAAAATCGATATCTTGCCCAGTCATAATACTTAACTCCTTAGAAACTAACGTTTCAGATTATAACCCTGGTCCAATATTAAATCAAATAAATAATGTTTCAACCCTAAAACATAATGTTTTTCAATTGTCTTTTACAACTTTTTTCGACGTTGGAAAGCATTGTATTTGGAAAAAGAATGAATATATCCCTCTGGCAATACAAGAATTTAAAATTTTATATTTGCTTTATTTAAATTCAAATAAAATAGTCTGTTCTGAAGAACTTATTGAATACGCTGACCTTACTGGTAGGTCAAGTCTCTATGTACACATTAGTTCTCTTAGAGAAAAAGTAGAGGATAATCCTGGAGATCCAAAGATTCTTCAAACAAAGTTTGGAAAAGGGTACCTCCTATCTGACAGTACATATATTTGTCTTGAAAAAAAAGCAGACTCAAAAAATGTTGTGTAAAAAGGATGACCCAAAAATCATTTTAAAATGACTTTTGAGTCATCCCATTTATGTTAGTGAGGGGTGTTTTGTTCTTTCTCTAAACCCTTTTTCTATTGCTAATAAAGCTTTGTCGGGTGTAATTAGACCACGATTAGGTTTTCTTGTACCCGTCGCGATCTCAAACGCCATAATTTCAACTGGGTCAATAACAATATGCCCATCTTTTCTTAATTGTTCAATATTCCTGGAAACAACTGTTTTATTCCACATTAAATCGTTCATATTAGGGAAGAAAATAGTGTTATGTGGATGAGCTAATACAGTAGTTGCAACTAAATTCATTGCTACACCATTAGCAGTTTGTCCTAAGATGTTCGCTGTAGCTGGAATAATGCAATATATGTCCGCCCAGCGGCCAATTTCTACGTGGCTATGTCTTTTTCCGTTTTCCCCATGTTCTGAGTATACATGGTCACAAAAATAAGAAACAGTAGGAGCTGGAATAAGGTCTTCCGCTGTTTTTGTCATAACAACCCTTGTTTCCTTAAAGAAACTTTTAAAATATAAGAGATACGAGGAGATGCCGACAGATGAGATTGATCCGCAAATCCCGATCAATAACTTTTTATCTTTTAATATTGAAATACTCATTTTTTCTCCTCCTGTAAATTTTAAACTATCATACTACACAATTATTCTTTTTGTGGTGTTTATTTCAAATATTAAATATTCTTAATAAACACATATAAAATAAACCTAAACTTCTTTTGAAATTCTTTTAACTTTTAAATAACCCTGCTATATTTATGGATAATTAAGGAATCTTAATTGTTCAAATTTATTAAAAATGAGGTGTTCAATATGCATACAAAATTAAAATGGAATTCGGTATGGAATAGATCTTCTTCGATAAGTGAAAGAAAAGTAAGGCGTCCACTTAATACTAATTGGGATGAACTAACAAACAGACGCTTCGAAAGATGGAAAAGCCTTGTTGAAAGTGATGAGGGGATTCGAATTGAGAATGTATTAGCCACCCAAAATATTGATGAAGAAACTCTAAAGCATACTATCAATGCAAAAGAAGTGGAATTTATTAATGAAAGTGATCATCTAGGATGGCTAGAAATTATTCAGCTAGTTGATGAACAATCCTATAAAGATGTAAATATAGAAGTTAGAAAAGATATTCTCTTCTTTAGTTTTATAAAACCATTTTTGAAAATAGCAAGAGGAAAATTAGAGGAAGTATTATATTCTCACTCTAATAAATCTCTGATAAAGGAAGAACTTAGTCCGTCTGTAATTGATGATTCACTTAATATTCTTGGTGAAACTTTGTCAGCTATAAGTAGTCGGATATTAATATTGGAGTTAAATGTAGCAAGGGTAGCAGGAAAGCTCCGAGGTGAAACTTCTGAAGAACGAGCCTCTTATTTCAATAAAGTCCTTTTAAATGACCCGGCATATGTTCGATCAATTCGAGAAGAATACATAGTTTTAACAAGACTGTTAGCAACAAAAACAATGTATTGGATTCAAAATACTTCTGAACTCCTTATAAGATTTCATCAGGATAAAGGGCTATTAGAATCTGAGTTTACTAATGGTCAAAAATTAGGAAAAGTTATATCCATCGATACAGGAAGTAGCGTCTCAGATACTCATAACAAAGGAAAAACAGTCGCCATTTTAAACTTTGAGACTGGAATTAAAATTGTGTATAAACCTCGTTCCTTAGAAATAGACGTAAAATTCAATAAGTTTGTAAATTATCTAAATGGTAAAAATTTAAGTTTTGACTTAAAAACTGTGCACACACTTAACAAAAAATCTTATGGATGGACCCAGTTTATCTCTTATAAAGAATGTCAGGAAGAACTGCAAATTGGAAAATTTTATTGGCGTATTGGAAGTTATTTAGCTATCTTATATGCAATGAATGCGGTAGATTTTCATATGCAAAATTTAATTGCTGAGGGAGAATATCCTATTTTAGTTGATTTAGAATCTTTATTTCATAATAATTCCACGTATACAGATACCAGTGCTTTTAGTCGCGCACAAGAACATATTGAACGTTCAGTTTTGCGGATTGGGTTATTACCGAGAAAAATAAATAGTAAAGCTGGATTTGAAGGAATTGACCTTAGTGCATTAGGTGCACAAGAAGGACAAGTATCTCCGCATAAAACCAGTACAATAGTTGATCGAGATAAAGATACGGTCAGGATAGAAGAAAAAAACTTTCCAATTCCAGTTAGTCAACATAGACCTATGCTGCATGGGCAAATCATTAATAGTGTTGCTTACGAAGGAGATATTATAAAAGGATTTGAAGAAACCTACTTCCTTTTCATGAAATATAAACAAGACATGCTCGAACAAATAGATTCTTTTAAAGGAGTTACTGTAAGACAAATATTGCGTGGTACATCTCGCTATGCAAACCTTCTGAAAATAAGTTTACATCCAGATTTCATGAGAGACGGCTTAGATCGTGAAATGATTTTAGATAAATTGTGGTTAGATACCAAATTGAATCCACGATTGAACCAAGTTGTAAATAGTGAAAAGGACGACTTATTTCTTGGGGATATCCCATATTTCACAAGCAAGCCTGAATCTACAAATATGTGGGATTCCAACGGTCGAAAAATCAACAATTTTTTTAAAACAAGTGCCTTAAATGAGACAAAGGAAAAAATAAATGAAATGAATGAAAGTGACTGTCATGAACAAGTAAGCTTTATAAAAACAGCTATTTTAGTAATTAAGGATTCTTATCGTAAACATAAAGTATTTGATATAAATCCTCGATTACACGTATTTAACCCAAAAGATTTTTTTCAAGAAGCTATTAAAATTGGAGACTTTCTTGCTAGTAGGGCGATTGAAGGTGAACAGTTAGATGGACAAGAGGATGTATCTTGGATTGGATCGTTTGTTGACAATCAACGAGAGGATCAATTCAAGATTTCAGCTGCAAATAGTTCATTATACGAGGGTGTAGGAGGTATTTCTCTCTTCCTTGCTTATTTAGGTCGCCTCTCTAACGATGAAAAATACACCAAACTATCTAAAAAAGCTTTAGTGGCAGTACACAAAAATATGTCTGCATCTAGTGATTTGGGTGCCTTTGGGGGGATTGCTTCTTACCTTTATTTGTTGGATCATTTATCAAAATTATGGAATGATGAACAACTATTGAAAAACGAACTTCATTCTGCCCTCAACAAATTAGATTCTTTGATCGAAAGGGATGAAAACAACGATATTTTAACAGGGGTGGCTGGAACAGCAGTTATTTTAATAAATTTGTTTAAACGGTATAAAGAAGAACAAATCTTAAACTTGATTACAAAATGCGGAAATCGTCTTATTCAAAATATTAACGTTATGGAAAAGGGAGTTGGATGGAAAGTCCCGGCAAACCCAACGCCAGCCTCCGGGTTTGCTCATGGTGCCTCAGGAATTATATGGGCTCTTTATGAAATTTACGCAATTACTGAGCAAACTGTATTTAAAGAGGTAGCTGAAAAAGCATTAGAATTTGAAAGAACTTTGTTTATTCCGGAAAAAAACAATTGGGCAGATATTAAACTTGAAAACGGACAGTTTCGAAATGATAATTTTGTTGCTTGGTGTAATGGCGCAGCAGGCATAGGATTAGGCAGAATATTGATCCTGCCACACAATCAAAATGAATTGATAAAGGATGAAGCACATGTCGCCATTAATACAACCCTAAAATATGGTTTTGAACATGATCATTCTTTATGCCATGGTGATTTAGGTAATCTGGACATCCTTATGTACGCAGCGGAAAACTTTAATAAAAAGTTAAGCGTAAATGTAACAGAACTAAGCCATAAAATTTTAAATGATATAAAGCTCAGAGGATGGTTAACTGGATTTGAAAAAAATAACGAATCCCCATCCTTAATGATGGGGTATGCAGGTATAGGACTTGGATTGCTTAAGATTTTTGCACCGACTGAAGTGCCATCAGTTTTGAGACTCCAATCACCTTTAGAACTAAAATTGTAAAATTAAAATGAGCCTTACTTTGTTAAGGCTCTATTTCTTAGGAGTGATCCAATGAGAAGAAGAGTTCCTCTAGTAAGGCAAATGGGACAATATGAGTGCGGGCCCGCCTGCCTCACCATGATTTTAAGTTACTATGGGAGTACTATATCTCTAAATAAAATAAGTGAACAATGTGATGCCCAAAGAAATGGCGTATCTGTATCCATTTTAAAATCAGTATCAGAATACTATGGGCTTAACTGCAAAGTATACCAAGTTTCATTTAAAGATTTGAAAAAATATATCCATTCATATCTTCCCTGCATCATATTTTGGGATGAACGGCACTTTGTGGTTTTAGAACAGATTAAAAAAGGTCTTTTTCATATAATTGACCCCAACAGAGGAAAGTTGAGATTATCCGAAGAAGAATTTAAAAGACATTATAGCAAGGTAATCTTGACTTTTACGAAGTCAGATAGATTTAAAGAGATGATGCCATCACCCGCAGCAAAGTATTATTTACGTTATATAGTTAAAAGCCGTACTATTGTTTCACTTATCATTCTCTTTTCACTGATCACACAAGTAGTCTTCTTAGCCGTTCCTTTTTTAATTAAATATTTAGTGGATCATTCTTTAATAAGTAAATCAACAAATTCTTTTCTATTTTTAGGAATTGTAGTCATCATAGCAGTTTTTATATTGGGACTTGTTATGTTTCTCCGCAATTATTTCACAATTAAACTTCAAGCTATTATAAGTAAAAGCATTTCAAACGATTTTGTGGAACATTTATTAAAATTACCTCTTAATTTTTATGAAAATCGAACAACCGGTGATATTGCAATGAGAGTAAGTAACATTTCCATTATAAGGGAGATTATGGCTAAGAATGGAGTAACAGTAGTACTAGATATTATTACTTTGATTTCATTTTTTATTGCTATGTTAACTCAATCATTTAAGCTTGCATTTTTTGCTATTGGATTGGCAATTATTCAATTCTTACTAATGATGATTTTGATTCCAAGAATAAAAAATTTAATCCATAATGACTTATCAATTCAAACAACTACACAAAGTTTTTTGGTGGAAGCTCTAAGAGCTATCACTTTTATTAAATCAAATGGTTTAGATCATTCTATCCTAACAAAGTGGTCAAATTACTATGATAAACAAATCGAAGCATTTTCACAGCGATACCACTTAGACGCTATAATGGATAGCATAAGTATAAGCATCCGATATTGTGCACCCCTTCTCTTATTATGGTTTGGATCAAAAGAAGTTATCACCGGAAATTTAACACTCGGAGGCTTATTAGGGTTTAGCAGTTTAGGAACATCTTTCTTGTTGCCGATTGCTTCTTTAATAACAAGCATGCAACAATTTCAATTGGTCGGTGACACTTTTGAACGAATGCAAGATGTTATGGAAACTGAGCCCGAACAACTCAACCAAACTTCAATAATTGAAACTGAACTATCAAAACAGGACATAAAACTTGAAAATGTCACATTTACGCACCAGAGCTTACATATTCTTAAAGAAGTTTCATTAAACATTAAGTCAGGTACTAAATTAGCTCTGGTAGGCCGTACAGGTAGTGGAAAGACAACTTTATCAAGAATTATACTGGGGTTATACAAACCCACTAAGGGAAAAGTATTATATGGTGAAGAAGACTTGAAGAATTTAAACCTTTACGAGCTCCGAAAACAAATGGGGGTCGTATTACAAGAAAGCTTTCTTTTCAATGATACTATTGCAAACAATATAGCTGGATTTAAAAGCTTATCTCAAGATAAAATTGAACAAGCAGCAAAGAGAGTGCAGTTACACGAAGATATAATAAGAATGCCAATGGGATATAACACAATTATCGGGGAAAATGGCAGTATGTTGTCAGGAGGGCAGCGTCAGCGCATAGCAATAGCAAGAGCTATCGTCGATAACCCTTCTGTAGTCATTTTAGATGAAATAACAAGTAACTTGGATACATTAACAGAGCATAAAATTGACGAATACTTTGCAAAATCAAATATTACCCGTATTGTAATAACTCATCGTCTTTTAAGCAGCCAAGACTCTGATTTAATAGTGGTATTAGATCAAGGAAAAATAGTCGAAAAAGGAAAACATCAAGAGTTATTAGAGAAAAGGGGATATTATTATGACTTATGGATAAAACAAGTAGGGGATAGACAGAAAGCTACGCTGGAAAAGCCCCTTTTCCTCAATGAACCCACTGGAAAAACTTTGGGCCGCTGACTTTATTTTATTTCAATAACGCGTGCTATACCCTTTATCTCCATGTTCGCAGACTACAATTTGAAAGACTGAAACAAAACAAGCCAGAGCAATCCCCCATTTAGAAAAAATCTTGCCGCTGTCGAACATAACCATGTGTTTATCAATGACTTTGACACCATCTACCTTTACCAATCGCTCTCAGTCAGCAACAGGTTGATTTGATTGTGATACTTTGGTGAAACGCAAGAACGAAATAACCGGAAAGACGAAAGCACTCACGATGTTGTGAGTGCTTTTTCTTCAGCCGACCTGCTGTTTTACGGCTTTACCGGCTGATCCGAACTCTCTCATTTTGCTTCGCACCGTCTCTTCCACGGCTTCAATGCCGGGTGTCATGTAGCCGCGCGGTTCGTACAGATCGCCGTTTTCCTGAAACATGCGTCGTGTTTCGTCTGTCCAGGCTACCATACATTCCGTGTTGATATTGATTTTCGCGTGGCCGAGCGTGATGGCTTTTTTGATCTGATCCTGCGGAATCCCGGATGCTCCGTGGAGAACGAGGGGAATATCAGTCATGCGGGAGATAGCCGCCATTTCTTTAAATCCGAGATTGGGCTCGCCCTGATATTTGCCGTGGACGGAGCCGAGGGCGGCGGCCAGCGCATCGATATTGGTTTCTTTCACGATCCGCTCACATTCGGCGATATCGGCATAGCGGACCCCGCCGACCAGCCCGTCTTCCATGCCGCCGACCGTGCCGACTTCTGCTTCTACTGAGACGCCGTGCTTTGCGGCATAATCGGCGACTTCTTTTGTCATCGCGATGTTCTCATCAATCGGATGATGAGAGCCGTCAATCATCACTGAGCTGAATCCGGCGTCAATGGCCTGTCTGCAGCGTTCCGCACTGCTTCCGTGATCAAGATGGAGCACGACGGGAACGGTAATCGCCATTTCTTCCATTAACGCGCCGACCATGGCGGCAATTGTTTTAAACCCGCCTAAATAGTCGACCAGACGATCGGAAGCCGCGGCGATGACCGGCGATTGCTCTTTTTGCGCCGCTTGCAGAATCGCCTTCGTCCATTGGAGGCCGTTGATATTAAACTGGCCGACTGCATAATGCTCCCGTTTCGCTTCTGCAAGAAGATGTTTCATGGTGACAAAAGCCATGTTCACGCCTCCTTCATGAAGTATTTTGATACGACGGCTTCCGTTGTTTCCTTTGCCGTTTTGATCGTTTCCTCCGCAGTCAGCTTATAATATTCAGGTCTGAACAGCTCTACGGAGACAACATCATTGAATCCAATTTCTTTTAACGCTGACAGATGGGCGTCTAAGTCAATCGCACCCTGCCCAGGCCAGACGCGGTCTTCATCCGTTAAAAAGCCGATCGGAAAGTCTTCTGTATCGTCGATATGATAGATGAAAATTTTCTTTCCGTCCGCCTGCTTCAAGCTCTCAATATTGGAGCCCATCGCGTGGAAATGGAAGCTGTCAAACACCAGTCCGACATTATCGCGGCCGACAGCGTTCACGATGTCATACGCCTGTTCAAATGTATTGACCGTGCATTGCGGGTGGCCGACAAATTCAAGGGCAATGTTTACGCCATACGGCTCCGCGATGTCCGAAAGCTCAGTCAGCACCTCTGCGCTGCTCTTTTTAATCTCTTCTTTCAAGATTTTCCGCTCTGTCACAAGCGGCACGGCCACCACATATTTCACGCCGAGCGTCCTGCAGGTTTCCATCATGCTTTTGAATTCCGAAATGATCTCCCTATAGCCCTTCTCATCACGGTTGTTGAAGAAAACCAGGGCGTTCAGGGCAAGCGGTTTAATGTGATGGGTTTGAAAATATTCCGCCAGATCGGCCAGTGAATGGTCTTTTAAGTATTCCGGCAGCTTATCCATTGTGCGGATTTCAATATAATCATAGCAGTGCTTTTCGCACAGTTCTAAATCCTGTTTCAGGTTTGAATTCTCCAGCGTAGTCGCTTCATTAAAGCAAAGTTTCATGTCAGCCTCTCCCATCCGCGTTTTCGATATGAAGGGAGTCCGGCTGGAGGGCATTTTTACTCCGATCCGCCGAACTCCATACTCAGCTTATGCCATACCCAGTTCTTCTTTTAATTTCTTAAGCATGATCCGGCTTGATTCATCCGCTCTTTCGCCGACCCAAGCAAACACGGCGTTCGTCGCAATTCCGTCGAATTTCATCTCTCTCATCTTTCTGAAAATCGTCTCAAAATCGACCTCGCCTTGCCCGATGTCCAAATGCTGGTGAACCGTTACTTTCGCATCAGGCGGATTGACGATGTAACGCAGGCCGTGCGCCGCTTTATGATTAAAAGTATCTGCAAATAAAACATGCGTGAGGCGGTCGCCGGCTTCATCAAACATGGTTTCGATATCGCCTTTGCCGTCATCATAGAAGAACGTATGCGCAGTCGAGTAGACAAGGTTGATCCAATCCTTATCGAGCGCGCGGATCATATCCATCGCACCTTTGTGCGTTTCGATAAAATCGTATGGATGGGCTTGAAGGTTGAGTTTAACGCCTTCTTTTTCAAAGACGGGCAGCAGCTCATCCATGGATTTGATGAATTTTTCTTCACTTGTCAACGGATCATACTTTGAACCGCTGAATTCACTGTTCATCAAATCCACTTCAAGTTCAACCGCAATTTCGATCGCCCGTTTCCAGTTGCGCACGGCGGCCTGGCGGCGGTCTTCATCAGGACCCGCCCAGTGGTAAAGCGGAAGAAGAGAGGACAGCTTCACACCTGTATCCTTTAAAAGGCGCTTCAATTGTTTGATTTTTGCTGAATCGACTTTCGGATATTTGTAGAAAGGACAAAAATCCTCACGCGGGGACAGTTCGATATATTCGTATCCGAGTTCCGCCGTTTTATAGACCATTTCCTCTAACGTTAAATCATCGCGGTACATGGATGGATCTAAGGCCAGTTTCATTGCTTTCACTCCAAATCTATTATTTGTTCACAGTCGTAAATGATTGATAGAATGCCGGTTTCTCTTGCAACACCACTGGCTCTTTCTGTCCGGATTCCTGAGCTTTTACGCACGCGTCTGTTGTCACCGCGGCAATATAACCGTCCCATGCCGTCGGACCGCTGACTTCGCCTTTTTTCCGGATCGAATCAATGAAGTCCTGAATTTCCACATCATACGCAGCCACAAATCGACGCTGCCAGTCCATCAGAATATCGGTGCTGAATTTCCCTTCTTTTCTCAAGCTGATGCTTGACGGTTCCGGAAGCTTAATGACGCCGTCTTCCCCGACGATTTCACATTGAATGTCATAGCCGTATTTACAGTTCACATAGATTTCTGCATTGATGACGATGCCGCCTTTTGTTTCGATGATGACCATCTGCGGATCTTTCAGATGCGGCAGCGCATTTTTTGATTTCTTCGGATAGATGACTTGTACGGATTCATAGTCGTCATTGACAAGCCAGTGGAGGACATCAATTTCATGAACGAGCGTATCGACGACGGCCATGTCCGTTGAATAATTCGCTGCGACTGTCGGGTTGCGGTGCGCACAGTGAATCATCAGCGGCTCGCCGACCGCACGGTTGTCGATCGCTTCTTTCAGCTGAACGTAACCGCTGTCATATCTGCGCATGAAACCTACCTGCACCAATCGTTTTCCCGTCTTCATTTCTTCCTCGACAATGCGCATACAGCCTTCTGCCGTTGTCGCAAGCGGCTTTTCACAAAACACGTGCTTGCCGTGCTGAATCGCTTTCAACACGCTGGACTCGTGAGCCGGGCCCCAGCTTGTCACTAAGACAGCATCCACATTTTCAGCAGCGAGGAGGCTGTCGTCATCAGGATAAACGGAGGCGTTCAAATTGAAATGCTGAACGGTCTGCTGCGCGGCCTCCTCATTCACATCTGTGACAGCGGTAATTTCCGCTCCGGACAGCTTATTTGTGATGCGGTTGATGTGCTCTTTTCCGATAGCACCGGTTCCGATAACACCTATACGTAAATTCATTGATCGCCACTCCTTCTGATAATCAAATAATGGTTCTCGTCTTTTTTTTCCCGCAGCCGTCCTGAGGAGCACCGTACAGTTCCTCCTGTATCTGTTCAAGCGACTTGCCGGACGTATTCGGTGCGAAAACAAGCCCGATGATCATACTGGCCGTCACACATATGAGCAGAATACCGGCCATAAAACCGATGCCGAATTGTGACATGATGACCGGCACAAATAAACTCCAAATTCCGATTGAAATACGGACGAGAAAGAACATGAGCCCTTGTGCTGACGCTCTGTGTTCTGTCGGGAACAGCTCGCTTGCCCACAGCTGGTAGTTCGCCTGCTGGCCGGCTCCGTTATTGATGCCGATCGCTAAAACAAACAAAAGCAGCATCGGGAGCCCCTGAAACGGCAGCAAAAACAGCGACCAGCCGACAACAGCCATAAAGGCGCAGATTCCGAACACCGTTTTCCGATATTGATCTGCAAAAGGCATGAAGATACAGGCGACGCCGAGACCGGTGAAGATAAACAGGGCCATCTGCAGAATGTTGGCCGTATTTGCGGATACGCCGCCGACCTGCTGGTAGATGTACGGCATAAAGAATCCCATGACGCCCGCGGCGAGATTCCATACGAGAAACACACCCATTAAAAACAAAATGTTCTTGAAAAATTTCGGCTGAAGCAAGTCAAAATAAGATGTTTTTTTCACGGCGGCAGGGCGCTCTTCACTGTTTTTCCAGGCATCCGACTCAGGTAAACGCTTTCTTATCACATATGTGATCAGGGCGATCACCAATAGATGCGCAAAGACAATTTTATTTCCTAAAAGCCCGAGGTCACCGACCAAAACGGATAACAGCAGGACCACAACGGCTCCTGCGGCCCACGCCACCTGCGCCACTCCGCAATGCCTCGCCCGGTTTTTTTCGGGGGCGTTTTCCGCGATAATGGTCCATGAAGCCGTAATATCCGCGCCTACAGAAATCCCGATAATCATGTATCCGCATAACAGCATGGGAAAGTTGAATCCAAACAAAACCAAACAAATTCCTAAAGCGTAGACGAGCATACTGTTTGTATATACAGCTTTTCGGCCGACCTTATCAGCCAAATACCCGCCGAGCAGCGCTCCGACGGCCGCTGATATCGCGTTTGCGCTGAAGGCGCCGAGCAATCCGATCTGACTGTCGGACAGCTTCAAATAGCTGACCCACATAGATAAACCCGCTGATCCTGCCACGATGGAACCTGCATCAATGTAATTTGCTAATGCTGCGGCGATGGTCCTTTTGCTGAAAGCTGATTCCGCCTTGGCACGATTCATATAAGTCCCCCTCTAATTTGCAGGATCAAGCAGTTCACTGTCGATGTACTTTCTCGCAATCAGCGCGTACTCAAGCGGATTGGCGACTGCCGGGTCTTGTTCGGCTTCAATGACGATCCAGCCTGAATAATCATGACGGACGAGCGTTTGGTACACTTCTGTAAAATCGATGCATCCGTCTCCGGGAACCGTAAAAATGCCCTGTAAAAACGACTGCCTGAATGACTTGCCTTCCTGTCTGCACCGCTCCATAATGTCAAACCGCGCGTCCTTGAAATGAACGTGTCTGATCCGATCCATATGCTTGTTGAGAATCGTCATATAGTCTCCGTCCGAGATATAGGCATGGCCGGTATCATAAAGTAAATGGACATACCGCGGGTCCGTTCCATCCATCAGCCGGTCAACTTCTTCCGCCGTCTGGACGCCTGTGCCGAGATGATGATGAAACGTGAGGTCCAGCCCGTATTCGTCAGCGATTTTCCCGAGACGGTTCAAGCCTTGGCACAGTGTATCCCATTCTTCATCTGAGAAGTGCGGTTTTTTCTTAAATACATCAATGTCCAAGCCTTGGACACTGTACGTCTGTTCAGAAACGATGGCGGCATCCGCTCCGACTTTCTGCAAATAATCACAGTGTTCTGTAAATTGTTCAGCCGTTTTTTCAATACCGTCTTGAATGATAAAGCTGCTGAACCATTTCCCCGCAATCCGCAAGTTCCGGAGAGCCAGCTCCTTATTGAGGACGGAGGGTTCAGGGAAAAACCCTCCCACTTCCGTACCTTGAAAACCGGCGACAACAATATCGCTTAACAAATGCTGCAGCGTATTCCCGGCTCCGATCTCCGGCATATCGTCATTGCGCCACCCAATGGGAGCGATGCCCCACAGAATATTTTGTTTGCCCATCGTGATGCCTCCCCTCTAGTACTGCTTCGCAGACTTCAGCTTCATCTCTTTCGCTTCGTATGCCCGCTGAACGCTTTCCTGCTCCGACACTTCCGCCACGCCGACATGCCACCAGCTGTCATAGCCGTCCGTCATCGTTTTCGGCAGAACCTTCATTTCAATTAAAGTGGATACCTCTTGCGTTTTCGCATCTTCAAGCGCCGCTTTCAGTTCTTCAACCGTATTGGCTCTGTATGTTTTAGCGCCGTAGCCCTCTGCCACCTTCGCGTAATCAACGTTTAAAATCTGATTGTCCTCTGTGCGGAACTCGCAGAAATAGCTGCCGCTCCCGTGATCCATCTGCAGGTTGTTGATACAGCCGAACCCGGAGTTGTCAAAGAGCAGGACATTGATTTTTTTGTTATATTGAAGCGCGGTAATCAGCTCTGAGTGCAGCATCAGAAAGCTTCCGTCGCCGACGAGTGAATAGACTTCTTTGTCGGGATGAGCCAGCTTGAGGCCGAGCGTGCCCGATACTTCATATCCCATGCAGGAATAGCCGTACTCCAGATGGTACGTATTCGGGACATTGGAATGCCACAGCCGCTGCAGATCCCCCGGAAGAGATCCCGCCGAACTGATGACGACGCTGTCTTCAGGAATCGTGTCATTGATGGTCAACAGCGCCGTTGTTTGCGGCAGCTCAGTCTCGAGCGCGTCGGCATACTCGTTTAACACGTCCTGTGAGAAATGGTTTTTAATTTCCGGCTTGAACGCGTCACGTGTAAAAGTGATCTTGCCGAGCCGGTCCCGTTCAGCCAGCCATTCATCTTTCCAGTCTTTAATCGCCGTGCCGAATGCACTTTTATATCCGTCTAATAAGCCGTGCAGCCTGCCGAGCGTCACTTTCGCATCGGCTACGACCTGAAACGCGTCAAGCTTGTATGCCTGCATGCGGCTGACGTTGATATTCAAAAATTTTGCTTTGTCAAAATCAAACGCTGTTTTCGAGGATGTCGCAAAGTCCGTGTACCGTGTGCCGACACCGATGATCAGATCAGCCTGGCGGGCGGCTTTGTTTGCGGCGAGTGTGCCCGTGATGCCCATGCCGCCCAGATTGTTGGCGAAATCGGCTTCAACCGTTGACTTGCCGGCCTGCGTTTCGACAAGCGGAATGCCGTATGTTTCAGAAAGCGCGATTAATTCCTCACGCGCGCCGGAGTACTTCGCGCCGCCGCCCACCAAAATGACGGGACGGCTGCTCTCCTTAATTCTCTCCGCGGCGCCTTTCAGTTCACGCTCGCTCGGCTGCATCCGATCAATGTAATGAACACGTTTTTCAAAGAAGCTTTCATCAAAATCAAATGCTTCTCCCTCTACATCCTGAGAAATGCAGATGGTCGCCGGGCCCGCTTTTGCCGGATCTGTCATCACTTCAAATGCCCGGATTAAGCTGCTCATCAGCTGCTCGGGGCGGGTGATGCGGTCCCAATAGCGGGACACGGGCTTTAACGCATCGTTTGTTGTGACGGCGGCGCTGTATTCCTGCTCCACCTGCTGAAGCACCGGGTCAGGCTGCCTCGTCGCAAAGGTATCGGCCGGAAGCAGCAGCACCGGAATATGATTGGCCAGCGCCGTACCCGCGGCAGCCGTCAAGTTAGCGGCACCCGGACCGACCGATGTCGATACCGCGTAAATTTTTCTTCTCAGCATCTGCTTGCTGTATGCCATCGCGGCATGCGCCATGCCTTGTTCGTTTTTGCCTTGATAGACTTTCAGGTGCCCGGCGTCCTGCTCGAGCGCCTGCCCGATCCCCAACACATTTCCATGGCCGAAAATCGTGAAGATGCCCTCAACGAACGGCTCTTCTTTTCCGTCAACATGAATGTACTGCCGGTTCAAGAATTGAATCAGCGCTTGTGCTGTCGTTAAGCGAATGGTATTACCCACAAACGATCCCACCTTTTATACGTTCTATTTACCGTTAAGACTGTGCTGCGCTTCAATCAGTTCGATGATTTCACCGGCAGCCGGCATTGCTTCTGAGGAGCTGTGTTTGCTGACGACGATGGAAGCGGAAGCGCTCCCGTATTTTAAAGCCGTTTCAATATCCCGGCCGCTGACAAGTCCGTAGATGAAGGCTGACGCATAGGAATCACCCGCTCCGAAGGTCTTCAGCACCTTTGTTTTATAGGCGTGCGCCCGGAAAACTTCCCCCGATCTGCTGTATGCGTATGATCCGTCAACGCCGTGCTTAATGACGACAAGGTCGGCGGCGTGCGCAAACAAATGGCGGACGGTTTCATCGTTATTTCCGCCGCTGCGGTTTTCCATTACGTCAAATTCGTCACGCGTACCGATGACGATATCGGATTGTTCCGCAACCAGCGTGTAGTACACGGCTGTTTCTTCTGCCGATTGCCATGTATACGGACGGTAGTCGAGCTCAAACACGACTTTTACGTCATGTTTTTTTGCGATTTGCACCGCTTTTAAGACGGCTTCGCGCGACGGGCTTTTCGCAAGCGCCGTACCTGATACGAGCAGCATTTTCGCGTTTGCGATGTAGCCTTCATTGACTTCGGATGGCTCTAGATGCAAATCCGCCACGTCATCCCGGTACATCAGAATGCTGCACTCTTCGGGACTGAGAATTTCCGTAAAAGCGAGCCCCGCTTTGCGCCCTTCTCTGTCAACGGTCATTTGTGACGTATCAACGCCCTTTTCCTGCATATAAGAAACGATAAATCTGCCGTGCTGGTCATCCGGGATTTTGCCGATAAAACCGGCTTTTAATCCGAGCTTAGCGCTGCCGATCGCAATATTTGCCGGGGAACCGCCGACATATTTAGAAAACGTCATCGTTTCTTCCATCGGCCGGTTGTATTCCGCCGCGTTCAAATCAATACACGCGCGTCCGATCGCGACAATATCAAACTCTTTTTCTTCATTAAACGTATATTTCATCGTTATCTGCCACTCCTCACTTGTCAGCGTTCCAGAATCCATTCATGGGCCGGATCATTATGAAACTTCCATTTTCGTGTCGGTCCCGCCATGACATTCAGGTAGTAAGAGGTATACCCGTCCGGAACACCAACCGGGTGATAGCCCGCCGGCACGATGACAACGTTTTCATTTTCTGCGGTCATCGTCTCGTCAATCGAGCGGTCGTCCGTGTACACACGCTGGAAGACAAATCCCTGCGGCGGGTCCGTTTCATGGTAATAGGTTTCTTCTAAAAAGGATTCAGCCGGCAGATTGTCTTGGTCATGTTTATGAGGCGGGTAGCTCGACCAGTTGCCGCTGTCCGTGTAAACTTCAACAACGAGAAGGCTGTTTGCCGATGGATCTGAATCGGGGAGAATGTTATGAACGGTTCGTTTGTTTGCCAGCTTGCCGCGATGTTCCACACCGTTGTCTTCCGCTTTAATCAGCTTTGTCGGAAGCTGGTGTTCGGACGGAGAGTAGCACAGCGCGACCCTCGCCCCGCTGACGGCTGTGATTCCAAAAGAGCGGTCATTGGACACATAAACGCTGTCCGTCGGTTTTCTATCAAATACGCTTTCACGGGTGCCGATGCTTTCAAATGTCTGATCATAATCAGTGACGGTAACTTTTCCCGTTACCGCAACGATGCAGCACTCCGTCTTTTTCAAATCTTCTGTATATGTTGAGCCGGGAGCGAGATCAACGACTTTAAATCCGACATATTTGAGGTCTGAATTGGCTGAAGTGACGTCATGTATGATGGTCACGCCTTGAGAAATCTCATCGGCCTGCGGTTTGCGCAGCAAATGACTCATGTTTATTCCTCCTTAATGGATGGTAAAAGAAAACCCGGACGGAATCACAAAGCCGGACGGGCCGGCTGTCTGATCAATTGAAGTCAGGAGACGGGTATCGTGCCGTCACGACTTTTTTACGTGTATAGAAGTCGACGCTGTCTTTTCCGTTTGCGTGCAATGTGCCGAAGAAAGAAGACTTCCAGCCCGAGAACGGGAAGAATGCCATCGGCGCCGGGACGCCAAGGTTGATGCCGAGCATTCCCGCGTCAATATTCTCACGGAAGTAGCGGATCGCGTTCGCATTTGACGTGAACAGGCAGGCGCCGTTCGCAAATTCAGACTGGTTGGCGATGTCAACCGCTTCTTTTAAATTTTTCACACGCATGACCGACAGAACGGGCGCAAAGATCTCATCTTTCCAGATCGTCATATCCGTCGTCACGTTGTCAAAAATCGTCGGTCCGACGAAATAGCCGTCTTCCGTTACATGTTCACGGCCGTCACAAAGCAGTTTCGCTCCTTCTTCGATGCCTTTTTCAATATAGCTGTGCGTGCGGTTTTTGTTGTCCTCGCGGATGACCGGTCCCAAAAATACGCCGTCATCCAGTCCGTTTCCGATCTTGATGTCCGCTGCTTTTTCCTGTAATTTCGCCATAAACTCATCGGCGATTCCCTCTTCAACCGTCACGACCGCGCATGCCATGCAGCGCTCTCCTGCCGAACCGAATGCCGCGCCGATAATGTTTGTGACCGTATCTTCAAGGTGGGCGTCATTTAACACGATCGTATGATTTTTCGCTCCCGTTAACGCCTGCACGCGTTTCAAATGTTCGCTGCCTTTTTTGAAAACATACTCGCCGACAGGTTTTGAACCGACGAATGAGATGGCTTTAATCTCCGGATGCTCAAGAATGCCGTTTACGACGTCATGCGCGCCGTGCACGACATTGAAGACACCCTTCGGCAGACCGGCCTGTTCAAACAGCTCTGCCAGTTTTTCCGTTAACAGCGGCGTGCGCTCAGAAGGCTTCAGAATGAAAGTGTTTCCTAACGAAATCGCCATCGGAAACATCCAGCACGGGACCATCATCGGGAAGTTGAACGGTGCGATACCGCCGACCACCCCGATCGGATAGCGGTAATTCGCCGCCTCTACATCCGTCGCGATAGAGGCAAGTGAATCGCCCATCATGAGTGACGGCGCTCCCGCTGCGAATTCGACGTTTTCAATTCCGCGTCCCACTTCACCGAGTGCTTCTGTCGTGTTTTTACCGTTTTCCAAAGTGATCAGACGGGCAAGCTCTTCTTTGTTCTGCTGGAGAAGCTGCTGATAGTTAAATAGAATTCTCGCACGGCGCGGCACCGCCGTCTTCGACCATGTTTGAAACGCTTCTGACGCTGAGCGGACGGCGTATTCCACATCCTCCCGTGTAGAAATCGGAACCTGGCACATCACTTCTTTTGTCGCCGGATTGACAACGTCTTCATATTGATCTGTCTTACTTTCAACCCATTCACCATTGATGTAGTTTTTCAGTTTTCTGATCTCTGCCATTCTCATTGCCTCCTTAAATAGTAAACATCCTGTCAGCTGGATAATAACGGATGAATATATTCATCTTTTACATATAAAAGACATGAATTAAACGCTTACAAATGCTAAAATGATGGTGAATCCCAATCTTTCCATGTAAAAGTTGGTCATGTGACGGATAAAGCAAACGATTACATCTTTCAATTTTGATTTTACAGGTTATATTTTGGTCATTTCTTGGTTACATTGTAAGCCCAACACACCTTCAAGTCAATCTAAAAAATCAAAATTTTTTCATTATTTTTATCATACTTTTTTTAAGCGGGAAAACAGGAACTTGGCGAACCGTGTCGAATCGTACGGTGGGAACCCTCTTTTTTATCATTTGTTAAGTAACTATTGATTAACTCTTGGTGTTTATTATATATTTTAATTACTTTAAGAATTCTAGAAGGAGTTTTTTTATGAAACTGATGCGGATTCAGGAGATGGAAGAATACATTCTCAAACACGGAGCCACTTCGCTGGATGAGCTGTGCGAGGTATTCAACGTCTCTAAAAACACGGTCAGACGCGATATTAATAAGCTTGCGGAAAAAGGGGTGATCAAAAAGGTGTACGGCGGCGTGACGTCAGCAGAAAAATCTGTGCTCGTCCCTTTTGAGAACCGCACCATTCAACATCAGGATGAAAAAATCAAAATCGCCCGCTATGCGTCGCGGTTTATCGAGGATCACGATCTTGTATTTATTGATTCCGGCACGACGACCAAATCGATGCTGGAGACGCTTGACCCGGATAAGAATGTAACGGTGTTGACGAACAGCCTTGATATTATTAACGCCGCTTCATCCATGAAAAATATCGACCTGATCATCATCGGCAATAACTACAAGCGGAAGACAAGGTCGTTTGTCGGCATTGATGATCCGAGCACCCTCAATAAATACAACATTAACAAGGCGTTCATGTCCGCTACCGGGACAACGATCACCCACGGCCTGACGAATTCCGATTTACTGGAATACGAGGTGAAAAAGAAAATTTCCGAAAAGGCGAACGAAGTGTATCTGCTCGCGGATCATTCCAAATTCGGCAAATCCACGCTTTTGACATACGCGCCTTTCGACCGGCTTCACAGCATTGTCACTTCTCAGCAGCTCGATGAGGAATATACGAAGTATTGCCAAGAGCACCAAATCGACATTCACTTGGCATAGCGTTATAGTTAATAGAGAACGCTGCCGTATTTTCCCGGCAGGCGCTATGATATCCAATTTTTTCAGGGGGCGAAAACATGAGCAAAGTAACAATCGGCAAAACTGACCTAAAGGTATTTCCGATCGGTTTGGGAACAAATGCGGTCGGCGGACACAATCTCTATCCGAATCTGAATGAAGAAACGGGAAAAGAATTGGTCCGGGAAGCGATTAAAAGCGGCGTTACCATGTTAGATACTGCCTATATTTACGGTGTGGGCCGTTCTGAAGAATTGATCGGCGAGGTGCTGAAAGAATATAACCGCGAGGATGTCTTCATCGCCACAAAAGCCGCTCACAGAAAAGAAGGCGATGACTTTGTTTTCGACAACTCACCGGCCTTTTTGAAACAATCGGTCGAAGACAGTCTGAAACGCCTGCAGACGGATTACATCGATTTATTCTACATCCATTTCCCGGATGAGCACACGCCGAAGGACGAAGCCGTTCAAGCATTGAATGAGCTGAAAAAAGAAGGAAAAATCCGTTCCATCGGCGTATCCAATTTCTCTTTGGAGCAGCTGAAAGAAGCCAATAAAGACGGCTTAGTCGACGTGGTTCAAGGAGAATACAACCTGCTGAACCGTGAGGCGGAAAAGACTTTCTTCCCTTATACAACAGAACACGGCATCTCATTCATTCCGTACTTCCCGCTCGTATCCGGACTGCTGGCCGGCAAATACGACGAGAACACAACCTTCCCGGAAGGCGACCTGCGCAATGATCAGGCGCATTTCCAAGGGGAGCAGTTTAAAGAAAACATCAAAAAAGTCAACCAGCTCAAACCGATTGCTGAAAAGCACAATGCCGATACGGCGCATATCGTGCTTGCCTGGTACTTGGCGAGACCTGAAATCGATATCCTGATTCCGGGCGCCAAACGCGCGGATCAATTAAAAGACAACATGAAAGCAGCCTCCATTACGCTATCTGCTGAAGAAATCGCGTTTATTGATAAGCTGTTTTCCTAAGAAAAAAAAACACGCCTTTTTGAAAGGGCGTGTTTTTTTATGTTTATATTTTTCTCTTCGGGGAATGAAATAGTTATCTAAATAAACTATTATGCGTTCCAAAAGATGAGGAGGATCATCTGTGAAGAAAAACACCAAAAAATACCTGATTTACTTTTTCGGAGCATTGGGCGGGCTGCTTTACGGCTATGACACCGGTGTGATTTCAGGGGCTTTGTTATTTATTAACAATGATATTCCTTTAAACACACTGACCGAGGGATTGGTCGTCAGCATGCTGCTGCTCGGTGCGATTTTCGGGTCCGCCTTAAGCGGGACATGCTCTGACCGATGGGGCCGGAGAAAAGTGGTTTTCGTCCTTTCACTCATTTTTATTATCGGCGCGCTTGCCTGTGCGGCTTCGCAAACCGTCACTATGCTGATTATCTCCCGTGTCATTCTCGGGTTAGCCGTCGGAGGCTCAACGGCGCTGGTTCCCGTTTATCTATCTGAGATGGCGCCGACAAAAATACGCGGAACGCTCGGCACATTGAATAACTTAATGATTGTGACCGGAATTTTACTCGCATATATTGTGAATTACATATTCACCCCGTTTGAAGCTTGGCGCTGGATGGTCGGTCTCGCGGCAGTACCGGCGGCGCTTTTATTAATCGGAATCGCGTTTATGCCGGAATCTCCGAGATGGCTCGTCAAACGCGGCCGTGAGCAGGAAGCCAGACAAGTCATGGAAATGACTCACGACAAAGAGGATATCGCCGTTGAATTGGCGGAAATGAAACAAGGAGAAGCTGAGAAAAAAGAATCTACGCTCGGCTTGCTGAAAGCAAAATGGATCCGTCCTATGCTGCTGATCGGGATCGGCCTCGCCATCTTCCAGCAGGCGGTCGGGATCAACACGGTGATTTACTATGCGCCGACCATCTTTACAAAGGCCGGACTCGGCACTTCGGCGTCCGTTCTCGGCACGATGGGCATCGGTGTCTTAAACGTCATCATGTGTATCACCGCCATGATCTTAATTGACCGGATCGGCCGGAAAAAACTGCTGATGTGGGGAAGTGTCGGCATTACCTTGAGCCTGGCGTCACTATCAGCCATTCTCCTTCTGGCCGGCCTGTCAGCTTCAACAGCTTGGCTGACCGTGCTGTTTCTCGGAATCTATATCGTCTTTTATCAGGCGACATGGGGTCCCGTCGTATGGGTTCTGATGCCGGAGCTGTTCCCGTCAAACGCACGCGGAGCCGCAACCGGATTTACGACATTGATTCTGTCGGCAACCAACCTGATCGTTTCGCTGGTATTTCCGCTTATGCTGAGCGCCATGGGCATCGGCTGGGTGTTCGGAATATTCTCAGTCATCTGCCTTACATCCTTCTTCTTTGCCGCTTACATCGTTCCTGAAACGAAGGGCAAAAGTTTAGAAGAAATCGAAACGCACTTGAAAAAACGGTTCTCCTTAAAGAAGCGCAGCAAACAAAATCAAATTCTTAAACAGCGCACACTGTAATCAAAAAAGGAATCGCCCCGCCGGGCGATTCCTTTTTGGCGTCATACCATGACTTTGCAGATATCATTCGTAAACTCGACCGGATCATGGATCGGCAGCCCTTCAATCAGAAGCGCCTGATTGTACAGCAGGTTTGTGTACAATGCAAGCTTTTCCCGATCTTGTCCGTGCGCGTTCTTTAACGTCTCAAACACTTCGTGATTCGGGTTGATTTCCAGCACTTTTTCCGCTTTGACCTGCTGGCTGTCAGGCATGGCGTTTAACACTTTCTCCATTTCGATCGTCACTTCGCCGTCTGTCGCAAAGCAGACCGGATGAGATTTTAAGCGTTTTGAGGCTCTGACATTCTTGACTTTATCCGCAAGAATCTCTTTCATGCTTGCGAACAGGTCTTTATATTCGTTTTCTTCGGCTTCAGTCTGCTTATCATCTTCGTCACTGTCGATGCCTAAGTCGGCGCTTGAGACGGATTTGAACTCTTTTTCCTCGTAGCTTGTCAGCATTTTGATCGCGAATTCATCAATATCTTCCGTGAAATATAAAATCTCGTAGCCTTTGTCCGCCACCATTTCAGTTTGCGGCAGCTTTTCAATCCGCTCATATGAATCGCCGGACGCGTAATAGATATATTTTTGATCCTCAGGCATTCTGGACACATATTCGTCCAGAGTGACGAGCTTTTTCTCCTTAGATGAATAGAAGAGAAGCAGATCTTTTAAGACGTCTTTATTCGCGCCGAAATCATTATAGACGCCGAATTTCAGCTGTCTGCCGAAAGATTCATAGAAAGATTCGTATTTTTCTCTTTTGTTCTTCAGCAGGCTCTTCAGCTCGGCTTTGATTTTTTTATTGATGTTTTTCGCAATCAGCTTCAGCTGGCGGTCGTGCTGCAGCATCTCTCTGGAAATGTTCAGCGACAGATCCTCAGAGTCCACCATGCCTTTTACAAAGCTGAAATGATCCGGAAGCAGGTCGGCGCATTTGTTCATGATCAGCACGCCGTTGGAATACAGCTCCAATCCTTTTTCGAATTCCTTCGTATAATAGTCAAACGGCATGTTTTCCGGAATAAACAAAATCGAATTGTAGCGCACCGCTCCATCGACGCTGATGTGCACGTGGGTCAGCGGTTTATCGAAGCCATAATGCTTTTCAGCGTAAAAAGCCTCGTAATCCTCATCCGTCAGCTCGCTTTTGTTTTTTCTCCAGATCGGCACCATGCTGTTGACCGTCTGTTCTTCCTGAACTTCTTCAAATTCGTTCTCGCTGCCCTCTTTCGGCTTGTTGACCGTCTCTTCCATTTTGATCGGGTAGCGGATAAAATCAGAGTACTTTTTCACGATCGCTTTGATGCGGTAGTTTTCTAAAAACTCATCATAGCTTTCATCTTCTGTGTTTTCTTTTATTTTCAGGGTGATTTCCGTACCGACGGTTTCCTTGTCACACGGCGCGATCGTGTAGCCGGCGGCCCCTTCCGACTCCCATACATACGCCTCGTCACTGCCGAGCGCCTTACTTTTCACCGTGACTTTATCAGCCACCATAAACGCCGCATAAAATCCGACGCCGAACTGGCCGATAATGTCATGGCCGTCTTTCGAGTCATTTTCTTGCTTGAAAGCGAGTGAACCGCTTTTCGCAATCGTGCCGAGATGCTGTTCAAGCTCGTCTTTTGTCATCCCGATACCGGTATCTGTGACGGTGAGCGTTCTCGCTTCTTTGTCCGCCGTCACTTTTATATAGTAATTGTCTTGATCAAACGTTAATGAATCATCGGTTAACGCCTTGTAATAGATTTTGTCAATCGCATCGCTCGCGTTGGAAATTAACTCGCGGAGAAAAATTTCCTTCTGCGTGTAAATGGAGTTAATCATCATGTCCAGCAATCGCTTGGATTCTGCTTTAAACTTTTTTTTCCGCACTTCAGATCTCTCCTTTAATTATGCTTTGATGTTATGTAAAATCTTTTCAGCATCTATTTATCATATACAGTGACAATTGTCAACTAGGATTAGCAGATGCATATATTGTAAATTTAACATGTTAATGGATTCATTTCACCCATTTTATCAATAAAAAAGAGAGAATGTTGATCATCCTCTCCTCTCTGCTTCTTTCCGGCGGCCGAATTCCTTCTTCATCCATATGTATGACGGGTAGAAAAACAAACTAAATAAGATAAGAGATCCTAAGTTTCGCAAAGACTCATGCAGAACATTTCTTACAGTGAGAGGAAACGTGATGTCCTGAAACAGAATAGAGATAACGGTGTAAATCGCAAATCCCATAGGAACAATGGCATAACAATAAAACGCTATCTCCTTCTTATGCTGTATCTTCAAAATATGTAAACCTCCCAATGATGTATATACATAATATTAACATATTTATTAGGTATTTAGAAAGAAACCTCCATATGTTTATCCCCCTATTCAGCGGGAACAGTTATAAAAAAAGGAGGCATCGCAATATGGGAAGATTAACAGACAAAACCGCAATCATCACAGGGGCCGCGACAGGCATCGGACAAGCGACGGCACGGGTTTTCGCCGATGAAGGCGCCCGCGTGATCTGCGGTGACATCAATGAAAGCGAACTGAATGAAACCGTCAGCGCCATCAGAAAAAACGGCGGAGAAGCAGAAGCCTTTCACCTTGATGTATCAGACGAAGAAAACGTAAAGTCTTTTGCGGACGGCATTCAGCAAAGGTACGGAACAATTGATATTCTGTTTAACAATGCCGGTGTTGACCAAGAGGGCGGCAAAGTCCATGAATACCCGGTCGAGCTTTTTGACCGGATCATCGCCGTCGATCTGCGCGGCACATTTTTGTGCAGCAAATACCTGATTCCGCTCATGCTCGAAAAAGGAGGCTCCATCATCAACACCTCCTCCATGTCCGGCCGGGCCGCAGACCTTGACCGCTCCGGCTACAACGCCGCAAAAGGCGGAATCACGAACCTGACGAGAGCGATGGCCATTGATTACGCCAGAAGCGGAATCCGCGTCAATTCCTTATCGCCGGGCACAATTGAAACGCCGCTCATTGATAAATTGGCAGGCACGAAAGAAGACGAAATGGGCGAGGCGTTCCGTGAAGCCAACAAATGGATCACGCCGCTCGGCCGGCTCGGAAAACCGGAAGAAATGGCGGCTGTCGCGCTCTTCCTCGCTTCAGACGACAGCTCTTACGTCACGGGAGAAGACATCACCGCAGACGGCGGCATCATGGCATACACTTGGCCGGGGAAAATGCTGATTGATAAGAAGTGGAAGGAAGAGACGGAGTGACGATAGATAATAAAAAAAGCCAGTGTAAAAAAACACTGGTTGAACAAGCTGAGGGCGGGTTACTTAAACCAGCCCTTTTCCTTTGATCGGGTAATGGCTTCAATTCGATTTTTTACTTCTAGTTTATCCAGAATCATCGAAACGTAATTGCGGACTGTGCCGCTTTTGATGCTGAGGGCGTTTGCGATTTCTTTCGTGTTTTTTCCGTCTGCGACAAGCTCGAGCACCTCTTTTTCCCGTTCGGTCAGCGGGTTTTCTTCACTATAGATGTCCTCCATTAATTCAGGTGCGTAGACGCGTCTTCCTTTCATGACGCTGCGGATGGCGCTGACGAGCTCATCGCTCGGGCTGTCCTTGAGCATGTACCCGCTGACGCCTGCTTTTAGCGCCCGCTGAAAATAGCCGGAGCGGGCAAAGGTCGTCAAAATGATGATTTTCACATCGCTGTCCTTGAGTTCTTCTGCCGCTTCAAGACCTGATTTCCCGGGCATTTCGATATCCATCAGACAGATGTCGGGCGCATGTTTTTCCACGAAATCGATGGCATCCTGGCCGCTTGTGCCTTTGCCGACAACCGTCATATCCTCTTCTAAATTCAACAGCGAACCGAGTGCGCCGAGCAGCATTTGCTGATCCTCGGCAATGAAGATGTTGATCATCTGCTACCATCCTTTTCTTTTGATTTTGAATCATTCGGGATTCTCATGGTCAGCTTTGTTCCGGCGGCTGTATCGATGGCTAAACTGCCGTTTGCGAATTCAAGACGTTCCCTCATTCCAAGCAGGCCGTGCCCCTTTGAAAAAAAGCGGTCTTCTCTGCATTGAAAGCTGCCGTCGTCTTCTACCGTAATGACGACCTCTTTCCAAAGCTGCTGAATGGTGATGCGGCATACTTTGGCGCCGCTGTGTTTCACGACATTGGTGACGGCTTCTTTAATGCACATGCTGACGATGTTTTCGTTCAGCAAAGAGATATGTTTGGGCGCTTCTTTTTCTTCATACACAAATTCAATTCCTGCCGCTTCAAGAATTTGCCGAACATTGCCGAGCTCATCCTTCAATCGGATGCCTTTCATCGATGAGACGATTTGTCTGACCTCATTTAAAGAGGTGCGGGCCGTCTGCTGCACGCTTTTCAGCTCAGCGCGGGCCTGTTCAGGGTCCTTGTAAATCAGCTTTCGGGCGAGGTCGCTTTTCAGTCCGATTAAGGAGAGCTTTTGTCCAAGTGTATCGTGAAGGTCCCGGGCGATGCGCTGCCTTTCTTCCAGCTTCACAAGATCGGCAATTCGCTCATTTGCATATTCTAATTTCTCCTCAAGGCGCTCCCGTGCCTTTCTGCTTCGAATGCTGAGCGGAAGCAGGATGGCACTGATCAATGTAATGACGATAAACGGAATTTGTGTCAAAAACCACTCTTTTTTCAGAACAAGGCTGAAGTTGACGGCAACCGCCGCACTGATGATATGAATGTAATATAAGATGTAAAATGGAACTTTGTCTCGGATATGGCCGATGAAGTAGGCGATAAAGAAAGCGAAATAAATATAACTGAACAGCATGGCTGAGCCGGTCGAAATGCCGATCAGAAGAAGCGCCCATAAGTAAAGCGGCCAGCCTTTTGCAACAAATGCAAAGCGGTATGCGCCAAAGAAAACGAGCGTGAAAATGATGCCGGCCACGATGACGAAGGTAGAAGAGCTTTTAAAAATAAAATAAAAAGGCAGGATGAAAAAAATCGTCCATATATAAGGAGAAATCCCGTTCAGTTTTTGAAATTTAAAATACTTCTTCATCTTTGTTCCACCTTCTGCTGCTTGTGTCTACCATCACTTTATCAAAACACCGCCTTCATTGCACCCTCACGCATGAAGAGAAGGCTCTTTCTGATAAGAGAAAGAGCCAGCCGTGCGCCGTATCAGGCATTTTTCTTTAAAGGTTCTTTCGGCACCGGATGGGGCGCCGGTGTTTTCCGCGCCTCCCGAAAGGTGACAAACTGCTTTTCGTCCTCATCCCACAGACGGAATTTCATGGATTCAAGACTTGTTTTAAGCGTAATGGTCGGTACGTTTTTTAAAGGCTCGTGCCCCTCATGAGCCGCTTCCAGCTTGTAGTTCGGCACTTTCGGGCTTAAGTGGTGGACATGATGGTAGCCGATATTGCCCGTCAGCCATTGCAAAAGCTTCGGCAGCTTGTAAAAGGAGCTTCCTTCTACCGCGGCCTGCACATAATCCCAATGCTCATCGGCTTCAAAATAAGAATCCTCAAACGTGTGCTGAACATAAAAGAGCCAGACGCCGATTGACCCCGAAATAAGGAAAATCGGACCCTGAACAAGCAAAAAGTTTTCCCAGCCGACAAGCAGGCACGTCGCAGCAGCCAATAAGACAATCGCCGCGTTCGTGAAATAGGTGTTCCAGCGCTCCTTGCGGCGGGCGCCTTTTACATTGAAACGGTTTTTAATCAGAAATACGTAAATCGGACCGAGAATAAACATAATAAACGGATTGCGATAAAGTCTGTAGCGTATTTTTGTCCAGGCTGACGCTTCGTTGTATTCCTTGACGGTCATCATCCAAATATCGCCGGTGCCCCGTTTATCTAAGTTGCTGCTTGTCGCATGATGAATGGAGTGGCTTCGCTGCCATTGAAGGAACGGAAACAGTGTCAGAACACCTGAAATAAACCCGAACAGCCGGTTCAGCTTCTTTTGTTTGAAAAAGGATTGATGGCAGCAGTCGTGGAAAATAATAAAGATTCTTGTCAAAAATCCCGCTGCTATAACAGTACAGGCGAGGGTCAGAAGATAGGAGATATTGAGGCTGAAGTAAGCAAGAAACCAAAGGGCAAAAAACGGCACAAACGTGTTGAAAAGCTGAATGATACTATGCTTTGTATCGGCGCCGGAAAATGCGGCAACCTGCTTTTTTAAAGACGCTTGTTTTTGAGTTGCGGCGTGATTGATCATGAATGTCATGTCCCTTCTTTTTCATTATGATCCCAAGTATAACGGGGCGCCAGACGCTTTTGTAGTAGCAGCCATCATGCCCCGAATATGACATTTGTCATGTTTGGCGGCAGAATGCTGATCAGGCGCCATATGGAAGGTTTCTTTCATATCGGCACTTCTCAAAGAAAACAGCAAAAAAGAACCCGGCCTGTTTTCGGCCGAGTTCTTTTTCATCATCCTCACAGCAAAATCACCCGATACTTCTTTACATCCAAAAACTGCAGAAACTCCCGGGCCAGCATATCCGGCGCGTGGTCTTTTCCTTCATGAAGACGATATTGAATCAGGCCGACGAGCATGGACGCGACATAGTATGCATAGAGCTTTTTGCCCGCCTGAATGTGCAGAGGCTGATGAAGATAAAACGATTGCAGCGCTCTGAACATTTCCGGGATGACGTCAGGCACTTCGGAACCCTCTCTCAGAAAATGAACGAGCGGAAGGCCGTCCGACAGTGCCGAAAAGAGACGGACGAGCGCGGCTTCCGCTTCTTCCACGGAGCAGTCGGCAGGGTCTCCTTTTACCGTCAATAATCCGATCAGATCCCGGCATGATTGATGGATGATCGTTTTCAGCAATGCTTCTTTGTTGGCGTAATGGTCATAAAAAGTGGCACGGCGGAGGTTGCTTTGACGGGCAATATCGGAAATCGTAATCGCCGCGTACTCTTTTTTTTCCGCCATTAAGCCGATCATGGCTTCTTGCAAGGCCTGCCTCGTTCGGGTCACCCGGCGGTCGGCGGGCTTTTTTTCTTCTTGTTCCGGCACCCGGCGGCCAAACAGCCAGTAAAACCGTTTTTGAGAAATCAAATCCCACACCTGTCCGCTGATTTCTTCCGGGGATGCCCCGGGCTCCTCATTCAGCCAGTACAACACAATGGCATACGTGTATAACGCGCGGTAATGAATGTACATATCCTGTTCAGTCGGTGAGAAATCCGCATTGACCGGTGACAGCAGCACATCATGCCGGAACACATCTTTTAAAAAAGCATGAAAGTGAAAATACGGCATTTTATGACGGTCCATCATCGTTTGAAAAAACACCCGATGCCGGTCAACAAAAGACAGTGTCGGATGCACTTTTTGCCATCCGCCCTGTAAATGAAGCACATCTTTATTCTTCAGCGAATCATACAGCGCTTCGCTCAGCCCGTCTTTCATTTCTTCCTCTATATCCTCTAAAATCGCATATTTATCTTCGTAATAAAGGTACAGTGTCCCCCGGCTCACGTGCGCCCGTCCGGCGATGTCCTTCATGGTCACACGGCGGATATCCCGCTCTCCAAGCATGGCCAAAAGCGCTTGTTTGATGTCATTTGTCACAGAATCCGGCATAAGAGACACTCCTTTCATTAGACAGATCACGGCAATTTGTACGGTAACGTATAGATGCGTTTACGCTGTCTTTGCCGCAAAATCACATCACATTATAATAGGCCCTGAAGAAACAAAAAAGCAACCAGAGGAGGAAGACCGATGGATCAGCATATAAAAGCAGACATCAAACGCGTCTTTGCGCTTCAGAAAAAAAATCAAAAAACGCTGCGTGCTTCAACAGCCGGGCAGCGCAGAGAAAAGCTTCAGCGCTTTTTAGATGCCGTCACCGCACATGAAGAAGAAATCATCGAGGCGATCAGACGGGACGTCCGCAAGCCTTATCATGAGGTGAAAAGAGCGGAAACGCAGGGAACAATCAAGGCGATTAAAGATAATATGAACAATCTCGACACCTGGATGGCGCCGAAACGCGTCGGCTCATCCGTCAGCCCCGATGCTGACGGCGTATTAATGTACGAGCCAAAAGGCCTTACCTTAATTCTCGGCCCATGGAATTATCCGTTTATGCTGACGATGGCTCCGCTTGCGGCTGCCATTGCGGCGGGAAACAGCGCGATTGTGAAGCTGTCCGATTTTACGATGGAGACGAGCCATATCGCCGCGACAGTTATTCGCGAGGCATTTCACGAAGAAGAAGTCGCCATTTTTGAAGGTGAGGTCGATGTCGCGACAGAACTGCTCGACCAGCCGTTTGACCACATTTTCTTCACCGGAAGCACAAATGTCGGTAAAATCGTCATGACGGCAGCGGCGAAGCATTTGTCGTCCGTCACGCTTGAGCTTGGCGGAAAGAGCCCGACGATCATCGACAGCGGCTATGATTTGATGGACGCGGCGAAAAAAATCGCCGTCGGCAAATTTGTCAATGCGGGGCAAACATGTATCGCTCCTGACTATCTCCTTATGAAGGAAGATGTACAGGACACCTTTACAGATCTTCTCCAGACCATTGTCAATGCAGGTTTTATGGAGGATGATCATACGGTTGACCGCAACAAATTCACGCAGATTGTCAACGACCGCAACTTTAACCGTGTCAAAGCCCTGTATGATGATGCCATTGAAAAAGGGGCGAAAACGGCGTTCGGCGGCGTATTCGATGCGCATGACCGCACGATTTCTCCGACCGTGCTGACAAACGTCACGCCTGATATGAAGATCATGCAGGAAGAAATCTTCGCACCGATTCTGCCGATTATGAATTACGAAGATATCAGTGAAGCCGTTGATTACATCACTGAACGGGACAAGCCGCTTGCCTTGTATGTATTCAGCCATAATCAGGAGCTGATCGATTATGTTCTGCAGCATACGACGTCCGGCAACGCTTCTGTCAATGATGTCGTCGTTCATTTCACTGACGTCAACCTTCCGTTCGGCGGTGTCAATACGAGCGGGATCGGTTCATATCACGGTGTGTACGGCTTTAAAGAATTCTCTCATGAAAAAGGCGTATTTATTCAAGCCTCTAAATAAAAAAGAATCCGCGCACGCGGATTCTTTTTTATTATTTTTTTGCCCCGAATGCGAGCAGTTTCGTATAAGTGCCGACATAAAGCGTACCGTCTTCAGCCAGAACCGGGGAGGAAATGACATTGCTGTCTGTTTGATAGCGCCATTTTTCATTACCGTCAGCGTCAACCGCATAGACATTTTTATCGTCAGAACCGAAGTACACATTGCCGTCCGCATCAATCAGCGGCGCCGTTCTCACAGGCCCGTCCGTATAGAAAGACCAGTTCATATTACCGGTTTTGCTGATGGAAAACAGCTCGCCGCTTCCCGAACCGATATACACATTGCCGTTATGGTCGATCGCTAATGAAGAGCTGGAGAAACCGTTTAACGGGAACGTCCACTTTACAGCACCCGTTGATGTATAGGCGTATAAGTTGCCGTCCTGATTTCCGGCGTAAACGGTGCCGTCTCTATCAATAACCGGATAACCTTTAAACCCGTTGGACGTCGTTTTTGACCATTTCACTTGGCCCGTTCCGGAATTGATCGCGTAAAAGATATTATTATACGTTGCCGTATACAGAGTGCCGTTTGATGCTAACACGGGAGCGGAACCGACCACGCCGTTTGTTTTAAACTTCCACTTCTGCGTCCATGTCGAAGGCGACGTCGGTTTAATCGCATAGATATAGTTATCCAGCGTCGACACATACAGCGTGCCGTCAGAGCCGATAGCCGCATCGGAACTCGGCGCTCCGCTCAGCGGAACCGATGTTAAAATGTTTCCGGTTTCTTTGTCGATGAAATACAGTTTTTTATCGTGAGAAGGAAGATAAATGACACCGTTTGTTCCGAGCACCGGAGTCAGCGTATAGGTCGTCCCGAGGTTTTCCGTCACCCATTTCACAGTACCGTCCGAATGATACGCCGTCAGCTTCCCGTCCTTTGATTGAATAAATACGGTGCCGTCCCCGTCAACCGCGGCTCCCGCACCGTTTTGAGGGGTGGCCGGAACATTCTTTTCCCATTTTAACGCGCCATCGGCAGTGCTTGTAAACCGACTTTCTCTTGACCAGTTGAACATCGTCGGAGACATCGCCTGCGCGTCATACCGTCCCGCCAAGAAACCGGATGCCGCATGATTTTGTTTAAATACCGTTTCCGCAGCTTGAGCAGCGGCCGGATGCAGCCATTTTGCCCCCGGCAGATCAGAAACCGCCCCCACAGATAAAGCCGCAGCAACCGCAGCGCCGGCCGCCAATGTTTTCATTCGCAATGAAGCTGTCTTTTTTTTCAATGTCAGTTCCTCCCGTTTCTATTAAAAACTGCTATACCGCTTTCATCATACCATAATCACCCTATGAAATATTTGTATTTTTGGTAGATTTATAGAACAAATGTCACATAGCCTGCTGATGCTTCGGGGATGATCGAAACGCAGCAATATACCACACCACATTGACGATGAAAGCCGCGCCTGACCAAACGAAAAGGCCGTAATAAAGAGACAGCTCCTGCCCTAAGGAAATTGCGGTCAATAACGCCACCAACAAGACAGCCGCGCAAATGATAAGCCCGATTCCGCAAAAAACGGCCATGATGATTTTCATGCCACGAACACCGAGAATATACATAATGAGCGGGACCGCATATATAACAAGGATCTGGCCGACGGCGGCCCACATGCCCGCGGAATTAAAACGATTCGCGTTCGGCCCCGTTTCTGAAAGCGGAGAAAGCGAGACGAGGACCGGCAATAAACAAAACATCAGAGCGGAAAGCAAGGTCACCGCAACCGCACCTTTTTTCTTTTGATTCATGTGAATATCCTCCTGACAATAACCCGGCTTTTTTACCGGTAATCTGATAATATGTTATATTTTAGCACGATATTTAGTTATTTTGAGAATGTTTTGTTAAAAATGAATTTACAAATCCAGAAAAATAGATATAATAAACGTTATGGAACCGATATTGATTCATAAAGCGTTATCTAACAAAACACGAAGTGATATTATGACGTGGCTTAAACACCCGGAAGACCATTTTGTTGAAAGGCCTTATCTTGAGCAGGGACTCAGTTTCCGCACCGGAATTTGCGTCGGTGATATTCAGGCAAAGTCAGGGCTTGCGCAGTCCGTCATCTCCAGCTACCTGCTGACCATGCAAAAAGCCGGCCTGCTGGAATCTGAACGAATCGGAAAGTGGACCTATTACAGAAGGAACGAAAAACAAATTAAAGCCTTTGCTGACTATGTTCAGCACCAGCTATAACCATGAAAGGAGGGCTTTTTTTGTTCTAACATATCTATTTTTCTGTATATGTAGTTATAAAAGGAGGCATACATAACAATGAAAAAAAGCAGTTCCATCTTCATTCTATTTTTGGCATTAGGGGTTTTCGGAATTATCACGACCGAGATGGGCATTATCGGCGTTCTTCCGCAAGTGGCGGACAGATTTCATATTTCTGCTTCAAAAGCGGGATGGCTTGTCAGTATTTTCGCGTTCATCGTCGCTGTGTCGGGACCGTTTTTGACCTTGCTTGCTTCAGGTATAAACCGGAAATACATTCTGCTTTTAGCGGTGCTGATGTTTGCCGTTTCAAATGCGGTCTACGCGTATACGGCGCATTTCAGTGTCATGATGGCGTTTCGGATCATTCCGGCTTTATGCCACCCGGTGTTCTTTTCTGTAGCGCTTGCGGCCGCGGCCCGGCTTGTCCCCGCCGGCCAATCCGGAAAAGCCGTAACGAAAGTCTTTTCAGGCATCACCGCCGGCTTTGCGTTCGGCGTGCCTTTCACGTCTTATCTGGCGGATCGTCTCTCCCTTGAAGCCGCCTTCTTATTCGGCGCTATCATTAGTCTCATCGCGTTCACGGGCATTCTTCTCTTTTTGCCATCCATGCCGGTCACAGAAAAAATGTCTTTCAGAAGCCAGCTCGGCATTCTTCGCAAACCGGCTTTGTGGCTCAATATCGCTGCCGTCACCTGTCTCTTTGCGGCCATGTTTTCTGTCTACAGCTATTTTGCGGAGTATCTCGGACAGGTGTCCCATATGAACGGCACATGGGTCAGCTTCATGCTGATGAGTTTCGGGGTGATTATGATAGCCGGGAATTTCGTCTTCGGTGCTTTGTTATATAAAAATATGAAAAAGACTGTCATCCTGTTTCCGCTTCTTTATACAGCCGCCTACTTGCTCATATACGGGTTTGGGACGTCTTTCGCGCCGATGGCTGTCCTCGTCTTCGTATGGGGCGCCGTTCATTCCGGCGGTCTCATTGTCAGCCAGACATGGCTTACTGCGGAAGCAAAGGAGGCGCCCGAATTCGGCAACAGCCTGTTTGTCTCTTTTTCCAACCTCGGCATCACCATCGGAACGGCGGCGGGCGGCTGGTTTATTTCACATTTGGGAATCCATCAGCTGATGTGGTGCGGCATCATGTTTGCCCTTCTGGCTTTCGGGCTGATCATGGGACGCTTGGCATGGGGAAAGAGGCTGCTCGCAGAAGCCTAAGCTCCGTTGCAAAATCCGGAATGATTACGTATAATATTCCAGATTAAAGCAAGGGAGAGAAAAAGATACATGGAAAGACCGGCAGGATTTTGGATTCGGTTTCTGGCTTACGTCATTGATCAAATCATCATAGGAATTCCGATTTTTATCATTCAATTTATGGTCTCTTTTTTATTTGCGGCAGGCGTTGCGGCGGCTGACCCCTTCATGACCAAAAATCAGTTTAACATCTCTTTTCTGGTGTTCGGCGTCATTCCGATTCTTGTGAGCTCTATTGTGATCAGCATCTTATATTTCAGCCTGCTCACAGCCTCAAAGATGCAGGGGACCCTGGGAAAAGCATTGCTCGGCCTTAAGGTCGTCAATGAAGATGGCGGACGCATTTCCATCGGCCAGGCCTTCGGACGCGCTTTCGCCTATATCATATCCAAGCTCATTCTTTATATCGGATTCATCATGGGTGCCTTCGGAGAGAAAAAAACGCTGCACGACATCATGTGCAGCACCCGGGTTGTTTATAAATAATGTCCCCAAGTCCGGGCCTTTTGAGCCCGGGCTTTTTTATGACGGCTGTGCCCTCCTGATGTCAATGCCGCCTTCTCCGTCAGCCTCAATGCGGATCGTCCCGTTCACAATGACAGACAGCGGATGGAACTCCGCATGCTGATCAGAAAAAATCCAGCGGCGGCCGCTCGGCCCTAAAAGCAAAAACGCCCCATCATTGTAATCACCCATAAAATGAAACCCGTTTTCACTAAGAGGCGCATGCTTTCTCACCGGAATGCCGAAACGCTGCAGCTCCTTCCCCGTCGATACCACCTCGGCAGCCGTCAGATTCACCTCGCCGATATTAAGGACGGACTCAATCGAAAAACGTTCCGCGCTTGCCGGCGATGTGCCTCTCGCGATGAATTCCGCCAGATTGTTGGACGGATCTTTAAAATAAAAGGAACGCGCCTGAATATGAGAGAAATACACCTCATCCTCCCCATCTTCCGTTTGAAAAACGACTTTATCCTTTATCCACGCCTTCGCCTCATCAAAACGATTATTCGGAATATTAAACGCGAAATGATACGTCGGATGAGAGTGAGAATCGGCGCGCCTGAATTCCAACTCACTTTCTCCCGCCTTGATGGTAAACGAATCACCGGACTCATCAATTAAAGGAAAACCTAACACCCGTTCATAGAAGTGTTTCGTCTCCTCCAACGCACAACTGTACAAAGTAATGTGATTTATTTGCATGATCATACCCCCTTTGGTTTATACTGCCATATAGAGGGGTTGATTCCTACTGTTTCGATTCACCAATTGAGAATCCCCCTTTCGCCCGGCGCTACACATGACAAGCAGCGCCAAACCGCTTATACCAGGCGTTATTAAATGTCTAAAGCAAAAAAAGCAGAAAATAATACCCCATATAGCTTGACAAAAAATAAATGTTATTTAATAATCTATATATAATTAGAATTATTATTGAAAGATAAAGTGAATGCTTTGTCTTTTTAATATATTTCAAATCACATTTCAGGAGGAAGATATTATGTCTTTAATCGGAAAAGAAGTACTGCCATTCGAAGCAAAAGCTTTCAAAAACGGTGAATTCATCGATGTAACAAACGAAGATTTGAAAGGTCAATGGAGCGTTTTCTGCTTCTACCCAGCAGATTTCTCTTTCGTTTGCCCGACTGAACTTGAAGATCTTCAAGGACAATACGCTGCACTAAAAGAATTAGGTGTTGAAGTATACTCTGTTTCTACAGATACTCACTTCGTACACAAAGGCTGGCATGACAGCTCTGAAAAAATCGGCAAAATCACTTACGCAATGATCGGTGACCCATCTCAAACGATCTCCCGCAACTTCGACGTTCTTGACGAAGAAACTGGTCTTGCTGACCGCGGAACATTCATCATCGATCCTGATGGCGTTATTCAAACAGTTGAAATCAATGCAGGCGGTATCGGCCGTGACGCAAGCAACCTAGTAAACAAAGTAAAAGCAGCTCAATACGTTCGTCAAAACCCAGGTGAAGTCTGCCCGGCTAAATGGGAAGAAGGCGGCGAAACACTTACACCTAGCCTTGATTTGGTAGGTAAAATCTAAGGAGTGCATTCCATTGGTACTTGATGCAAATATCAAAGCACAATTAAATCAATACATGCAGCTAATTGAGAACGACATTGTTCTCAAAGTAAGCGCCGGTGACGATGACACTTCTAAGGATATGCTGGCTCTCGTTGACGAACTGGCTTCCATGTCATCTAAAATTTCAGTTGAAAAAACTGAATTAAACAGAACACCGAGCTTCAGCGTTAATCGTACCGGAGAAGACACAGGCGTTACATTCGCCGGTGTTCCTCTCGGCCACGAATTTACATCATTAGTGCTGGCATTGCTTCAAGTCAGCGGCAGAGCGCCTAAGGCTGATCAAAAGGTCATTGACCAGATTAAGAACATCAGCGGAGAATACCGCTTTGAATCTTATATCAGCCTGACGTGCCACAACTGCCCTGATGTCGTCCAAGCATTAAACATGATGAGCGTGCTCAACCCGAATATCACACATACAATGATTGACGGCGCGGCATTCAAAGAAGAAGTAGAAAGCAAAAACATCATGGCTGTTCCGACTGTTTTCTTAAACGGTGAATCTTTCGGCAGCGGCCGTATGACCATCGAAGAGATTCTCGCGAAAATGGGCAGCGGCGCAGATGCGTCTGAGTTTGCCGACAAAGATCCGTTTGACGTTCTTGTTGTCGGCGGCGGACCTGCCGGCGCAAGCGCGGCGATCTACACGGCGCGTAAAGGCATCCGCACCGGTGTCGTCGCTGAACGCTTCGGCGGCCAGGTACTCGACACCATGAGCATCGAAAACTTCATCAGCGTCAAAGCGACTGAAGGACCGAAGCTCGCTGCAAGCCTTGAAGAGCACGTGAAAGATTATGATATTGACGTCATGAACCTTCAGCGCGCGAAACGCCTTGAGAAAAAAGACCTCTTCGAACTTGAACTTGAAAACGGCGCTGTACTGAAAAGTAAAACAGTGATCCTTTCAACAGGTGCCCGCTGGCGCAATGTCAACGTACCTGGTGAGCAAGAGTTCAAAAACAAAGGTGTTGCATACTGCCCGCACTGTGACGGACCATTGTTTGAAGGCAAAGACGTAGCCGTTATCGGCGGCGGAAACTCCGGAATCGAAGCGGCGATTGACCTTGCAGGTATCGTCAATCACGTGACTGTGCTGGAGTTCGCGCCTGAACTGAAAGCAGACGAAGTCCTGCAAAAACGTCTTTACAGCCTGCCAAACGTCACTGTGCACAAAAATGCACAAACGAAAGAAATCACAGGCGACCAAAACGTAAACGGCATTACGTTCGTTGACCGTGAAACAGGCGAAGAAAAACACGTTGAACTCCAAGGTGTATTCGTCCAAATCGGTCTCGTGCCTAATACAGAATGGTTAGACGAAACCGTCGAACGCAACCGCATCGGCGAAATCATCGTCGATAAGAGCGGCGCGACAAGCGTTCCCGGCCTATTTGCCGCAGGGGACTGCACAGACGGCCCGTACAACCAAATCATTATCTCCATGGGATCAGGTGCAACTGCCGCTTTAGGCGCATTTGATTATTTGATCCGGAATTAATGTGAAAGCCGCCATTCATATGGCGGCTTTTTTAAATATGAATTAAGAAGGCAGTATCTCCTCTAAACAATCCTCGCTGATTTTATAAGATTTTGGCCTTCTGCTTACGAGCTCAACAAATCCTTGCTGTTCTAAATAATCCATTACTCTGTTAATTTTATGTCTCGATTTATTTGAGAGCTCCATTAAATCTTGCACCGACAGCGTAACCTGATCATTTACAAATACATTAATCGTGATAATGATATTAAAAATATCACGTTCATCTTTATAATCAGCCCATTGATCGCTATCAATATAGTTCCTAATTCGTTTCAGTTTCATTAAATTAAATTCAAGATCCTCAATAATCCCTTTTTGTCCTGACAGAAGCAATTCCAGCATATCCATTAAATAAAAAGTCAGCTCTCCCCGGTTTAAAGGTGCGGGAATTTCCTCTAATGCCTTATAATACTTATCTTTGTTCTTATTAACTGCGTAAGAAAAAGTGATGGCTGAATATTTTTCTAAATATCGGGACAAATAACTCCCAACGATAAGGCGTCCTGTTCTTCCATTGCCGTCATAAAAAGGATGAATGTATTCATAGTAGTAATGAGCTGTCATGTAACGATACAGCTGAGGATGTGTTTCATCATGAAGATAAGCAATTAAAGCCTCAAGCGCTTCTGTTATCTTCTGTTCAGAATTGACGCCGATATGGGTGGTCATGTTCCCATCGTTCACTTCAACATAGCCTTTTCTGAACAGCTCACCATCCGGCGCATCTTCTGCTCCGATTTCATCTGCGACCAGCTCGTCGTATAATTCCCTAAAGTCATGAATGCTTGTAAACGACGGAATTCGGTCTATAAATTGATATGTTTTCATCAATCCGACAAACCGCTTATGTGAGGGCTCGGATTGTTCTAACGCTTTAAGAGCCTCTTTCAATTCTTTTTTTGTACTGCGAATTCCTTCAATTTCATTATTACTCTGTGCTTCATTAATAATTAATTTATCAAAATAAGGTTTGACGGCAAATTCGGGGAGCTGACTGATAAGGGATGAAATTTTGGAACTGTTTAACAACACTTCATTATTCAGCTTCATGAGACTATGTGTATTTACATAGAATAGCTCAAATGAATCGTCCGTGGGTCGGCCTTTTCGGAACCCCCGTATGTTTAATGATGTTGAATAACTGCCATAGCTGCTCGTTCTCTTTTTAAATTCTTTCTCATATGAATCAGCATCCATTTTATAAAAAAGCTTAGATAACTTCTCATACTTCATATCATCACCTCGCTTAATTTAAAATTATACACTTTTTTTAAATTATACAATCATTATAGCCTGATTTCTAACAAATATTCTCGCTTTCCAATCAAAACAAAAAACGGCATACTGCATGGCAGTACACCGTCTGAAGCCATTCAATCTGTCTATCTCCCTCTCGCCCGATAGATGAGAAATAATCCAATAAACCACAGCGGCGTCAGCAGCAAAGCCGGGCGCGTCGCATCCGCAAACAGCATAATCACCAGAATGACGGCAAACAGCGACAGCACGGCGTAATTGATAAACGGCGCAAACGGCGCCTTGAAAGACGAGCTTGCGTGTAAGTCCGGACGGGTTTTCCTGTATCTGATATGACAGACAAGAATCACGCCCCACACCCAAATGAAACAAATCGCGCTGATGGTGGTCACGATGCCAAAGGCCGCTTCCGGTATCAATTTGCTTAAAAGAGCGCCAGCTGACAGCACAATAACCGATATCCATAACGCGCGGCTCGGCACATGATTTTTATTCAGCTTCGCAAAACTTGCCGGCGCCTGTTTCGTTTTGCTTAAGTTATACAAAATCCGGCTTGTTGAAAACATCCCGCTGTTACAAGCAGAAGCGGCAGACGTTAATACGACAAAATTAATAATTCCCGCGGCCAACGGAATGCCGACCAGACTGAAGGTCTTTACAAATGGACTTTCCGTTGCATTCAGCTGCATCCACGGATTAATACATAAAAGAATGATCAATGCCCCGACGTAGAAAAATAAAATCCGCAATGGAATTTTATTGATAGCGGACGGAATATTTTTTTTCGGATTTGACGTTTCCGCCGCTGATACACCCACTAATTCCACACCGACATAGGCGAAGATCACCATCTGGAACGAAAGCAAAAAGCCTGAAAATCCGTTCGGAAACAAGCCGCCGTACTCCCACAGATTCGCCGCTGAAACCGTTCCGGTATGCGTTTTGAACCCAATCACCAGCAGAACCACCCCGATGACAATTAACGCGAGAATCGTGACTACCTTAATTAAGGCGAACCAAAACTCCAATTCTCCAAAAATCTTAACCGTTAACAGATTAAGCCCTAATAAAATGAGCAAACAGATAAGTGCCGGAATCCACTGCGGAATATCAAACCAATATTTCACATACACACCGACGGCGATCACATCCGCCATAGCCGTCATAATCCAGCAAAACCAATAGGTCCAGCCGGTGACAAACGCTGCACGCGGTCCTAAATACGCCTCGGCTATATCCGTTAATGATTGGTACCCCGCTTTAGATAACAGCAGTTCTCCCAGCGCCCGCATGACGAAAAAAAGCGCAATACCTACAATAAAATACGCAAAGATGATAGAAGGACCCGCCAGCTGAATCGCCTTACCGGACCCTAAAAACAATCCGGTGCCGATCGTGCCGCCAATGGCGATCAGCTGCACGTGCCGATTCGATAAGTCCCTCTTTAGCTCTCGCTGCTCCACATCTGACTCCTCCTTACCTCTCTAGTGAACGACGAGCAAAAAAAGCCAATAAAAAAAGAGATTGGATGCCCTCCAATCTCATGGTCATAAGAATATCAAATTATATTTGCGCCGCTGACAATCAACAGCATGACAAATACATATTCGGTACTCTTCTGTCCTTTTGCCTGAGATTGTGAACCCTTCGGCGCCGCGGAAAACCCGCGGTCTCTCCAGAAGCCGCTCCTGCTGTAGTGCGACCCACAGCAATCATAGCCTGCTACGTATTAAGTTTCCGATAGAAATAACTATCAGCTAACTTTTTATTTTAATGGAAGTTGAATTCATTGTCAATAGGGGGATGAGCTCACGGCGTTATCCCGGTCCAATTTTCGATGCCTGAAGCGCCGTATTTTCCGTTTTCATTGTCTCAAAAAGGCGTTATGCGGTACTATCATATAAGGTCTAATCATTTAAACATTATGTCATACTTTAAATTCACTTTATCATACAATTGCTCGTAAATAAAAAGGGGATGGACGAGATTGGAAACCAAATATTTAGATCTGCTCGCACAAAAATACGATTGTGAAGAAAAAGTGGTCACGGAAATCATTAATCTGAAAGCGATACTGAACCTGCCGAAAGGAACCGAGCATTTCGTCAGTGATCTGCACGGGGAGTATCAGGCATTCCAGCACGTGCTGCGGAACGGTTCAGGAAGAGTAAAAGAGAAGATCCGCGATATTTTCAGCGGCGTCATTTACGATAGAGAAATTGATGAACTGGCGGCTTTGGTCTATTACCCGGAAGACAAACTGAAGCTGATCAAACATAATTTTGATACGAAAGAGGCATTAAACGAGTGGTATAAAGAAACGATTCATCGGATGATTAAGCTCGTTTCTTATTGTTCTTCCAAGTACACCCGCTCCAAATTGCGCAAAGCACTGCCCGCCCAATTTGCTTATATTTCCGAAGAGCTGCTGTACAAAACAGAACAAGCCGCCAACAAGGAACAATACTACTCCGAAATCATAGAACAGATCATTGCGCTCGGCCAGGCCGATAAGCTGATCACCGGTCTTGCCTACAGCACGCAGCGATTGGTGGTCGACCATCTGCATGTGGTCGGCGATATTTACGACCGCGGACCGCAGCCGGATAAAATCATGGAAGAACTGATCAACTATCATTCAGTGGATATTCAATGGGGGAATCATGATGTTCTCTGGATAGGCGCTTATTCCGGCTCAAAAGTATGCCTGGCAAATATTATCCGCATCTGTGCCCGCTATGACAATCTGGATATTATTGAAGACGTTTACGGCATCAATCTGAGACCGCTATTGAACCTTGCCGAAAAATATTACGATGATAACCCGGCTTTCCGCCCGAAAGCGGACGAAAACAGACCGGAAGATGAGATTAAACAAATCACAAAAATTCATCAGGCGATCGCGATGATCCAATTCAAGCTTGAGAGCCCGATTATTAAGAGACGGCCGAACTTTAATATGGAAGAACGGCTGTTACTGGAAAAGATTGATTATGACCGCAATGAAATCACGCTGAACGGAAAAACGTATCAACTGGAAAACACCTGCTTTGCGACGGTGAATCCCAAACAGCCTGACGAGCTGTTAGAAGAAGAAGCAGAAGTCATGGACAAGCTGCTGTTTTCTGTCCAGCACTCCGAAAAGCTGGGCCGCCATATGAATTTTATGATGAAAAAAGGCAGCCTGTATCTGAAATATAACGGCAACCTGTTGATTCACGGCTGTATTCCCGTCGATGAAAACGGAAGCATGGAAACGATGATGATAGAGGATAAAGCTTATGCGGGCCGTGAGCTGCTCGATGTATTTGAACGGTTCTTACGTGAAGCGTTTGCCCATCCGGAAGAAACCGATGATCTGGCGACAGATATGACGTGGTACTTATGGACAGGCGAATACTCCTCCCTCTTCGGAAAACGGGCCATGACAACCTTTGAGAGGTATTTCATTAAAGAGAAGGAAACGCATAAAGAAAAGAAAAACCCGTATTACTATTTGCGTGAAGACGAGGCAACCTGCCGAAACATCCTGAAGGAATTCGGCCTCAATCCGGATCACGGCCATATCATCAACGGCCATACACCGGTAAAAGAAATCGAAGGCGAAGATCCGATCAAGGCAAACGGAAAAATGATCGTCATCGACGGCGGCTTCTCCAAAGCCTACCAATCCACAACAGGCATCGCCGGCTACACGCTCTTATACAACTCCTACGGCATGCAGCTCGTCGCCCATAAACACTTTAACTCCAAGGCCGAAGTGCTGAACACCGGAACCGACGTCTTAACAGTGAAACGATTAGTCGACAAAGAGCTGGAGCGAAAGAAAGTGAAAGAAACAAACGTCGGTGAAGAACTGCTGAAAGAAGTGGCGATTTTGGAGAAACTGCGGGAGTATCGGTATATGAAGTGAAGAATATGGAGTTCAGAGATGATTCTCTGGGCTCTTTTTTTACGGTTGCGAACTAAGAAGTCCCTTTCCCTGTATGTAAAACGGATTTAACCGCTTCTTCAATCTCCCTGTAACCCGTACATCTGCAAATATTGGACTCCAGCCAATTTTTTATCGTGTCATCACTTGCATTCGGCTCAGTATTCACTAAAGCATGACAATTCATGAGAAAACCCGGTGTGCAATAACCGCATTGAAACGCGAATTTTTCAATAAAAGCCTTTTGAATCGGCGTATTGATCAGTCCTTCAATTGTCGTAATGTTCTTTCCTTCCCCTTCTGCCGCAAGCATTAAGCAAGATTTCATCGGCACCCCGTCCGTTAATACCGTACAGACGCCGCAATCCCCATTTAAGCAGCCCGGTTTTGCACCAGTTAATCCGAGACGAAGACGAAGAGCAAATAACAAAGTATCAGCCGGTCTGACCGTCATCTGTCTTTCCTCGCCATTTACTTTCAACGTAATAGGATCAGACATTTGGACCTCCTTCTAATTCCTGTAAGGCATCTAAAATTGTATGTTGCAAGACAAATATTCGGTATTCACTTGAGCCTTCCGCATCATCAAGAACGGGTTTGGGTACATACTGTAAAGACCTGCGCGCTCTATCTTCTAATGAATAACTTTGATCATTAAGCACAGCCTCCATTTCAGCAGAACGAAACGGAAATGGACATACGCCGCTGAAGGCCATTCTGATCTCATCATCTTTTTTCAGCGCACAGACTGTCACCAATGGATATCCGACATTCCACTGCTGTCTTCTTTTGATACTGACAAACGGCAGGTCAACATACGCTCGATCGACAACGATATGAAATAGAAAATCTCCTTTTCGCAATTGTATTTCCTTGTTAAATACTTTATTTATAGGATGGTAATGGATCCCCGCTCTCCCTGCAATCCCTAGCAAACTATCAGAAATCAGCAACGGCAGCACGGCCTCACGGTAGTAGATGCCCCCGCAAATGTTTCCGCCCAGGCTGATCTTATTTCGAGTCGTCCGATCGGCTATTTCACTTACCGTTTTACTTAATAGCGGAAATGGATTTTCTTCCTCCAGTTTCGTTAATGACACGCCCGCTCCGATCACCAGATAACGTTCATAAAAACGGATGGCGTGAAATTCCGGAAGCGCGTTCATATCTATCACCGCATCCGTATATACGATATTCAGCCTTCCTAACGTGATAATTTCCGTGCCGCCGGAATAATACATCGGTGTTTTCTTTTCAGCCGCAAGCGAGTGAAATAGATTGATTGTTTCTTGAATGGTCTTCGGTTTAAAATAGTCAAAATCAAACGGTATCATCTTTCCACCCCTCTTGCGTCCTCCATAATTGTTCGGGAATGAGAGGAAGTTGATTCAATTGGACACCTAAAGCGGCGGAAAGGCAATTTCCCAATGCGGCCGGCATCCCCAGCAGTCCGTGTTCCCCGCCGCCGCGCGCTCCATAAGGCGCAATCTCATGCGGGGTTTCAACAAATTCAATGATATATTCAGGCTGCTCTCCATAGTGAAGGGGGCGGTATGTTCTAAGCTGAGGATTTAATACTCTGCCATATGAATCAAAGACAAAGGTTTCTCTTCCTCCGAATGCGATTCCCATACTCATCCCCCCCATCACTTGCCCCCTTGCAGCTTTTTCATTCAGTACAGTTCCTATATCCACAACAGAATAGGCTTTTGTAATCCGATACGTATAATCCCGCTTATCCAACTCAACTTCAATTCCCTGAGCACCGACAGCCCACTCGGGTCCCGGCTTTCCTCTTCCCGTTTCCCGGTCTAAATTCGTCATCCGGGTTAATGTGTAATTACCGCTCGCAATGATTTGGCCGCCAACGGTATTTCCATTCGGAAACGTATATCCGTAAGCAATGTCTTTTATGTCAACATGTACAGAAGGATGATCTATAAAATAAACCTTTCCTTCGGCCACTTCCAATTCCTCGACAGGAACCCGCAACACACATGATGCCGCGTCCTTCAGCTTTCGGATGGCTTCCTCCGCTGCATTCAGTACGGCTCTCCCGGCCATTAACGTCCCTCTGCTCCCCACGGTTTTCCAATGCTCGGGAGTTGTTTGGGTGTCTACAAGCATTTTCACGTGAATTTTGCTTATATCCATTTTCATTCGTTCCGCTAAGATTTGGGCTAGCACTGTTTTTGTCCCTGTTCCAATTTCCACTATCCCTGACATCAAATTAATGCTTCCATCAGGATTAAAGGTTAAAATCACTCCGGATGTTGCATTTGTATCAAATGTTGAGGTTTTCCAAATGCAGCTGATTCCCTTCGCCCGTATCTTCCGGCCGTCGATTTCAATTCGCTGCCCCTCGTCCCAATTCATTAATTCCTTCAATCTTTCAATACATTTCGGCACATTTCCGACCGTGCTTGAATTGAGAAGAACTTGAGTCGGTGTGGTGTCACCGGGGCGAATGGCATTTTTATAGCGAAGTTCTAACGGGTCCATGTTCAGCTTTTCCGCCAATACATCCATCGTCCGCTCAAAAGCAAATAACACTTCAGCATGGCTGTAGCCTCTGAATGCACTGGGATATGGATGATTCGTATACATACAATATGAATCACACGATATATGGTCGATAGCGTACGGACCCGTACAATCAACCACCGCAGCCCGGCTGATGTCCACTCCTTTATCAGAGTATGCTCCGCCATCAAATAAAAGCTGAATGTCCGCCGCCTTTAAAATTCCATCCTTTGTGGCCCCTAATTTGACAATGGCATCCAATCCTACATGAACGGGAGATGTGATCATATCCTCTTCTCTCGTATTAAACAATTTGACGGGCCGGCCTCCAACCGCTTTTGATGCCAAATAGGCAATCACCTCTAACTGAACGGCTGCTTTTCCCCCGTACGCCCCGCCTACTAAAGGCGTTTTGACGATAACCTTTCCGGGTTCAATTCCAAAATACCACTGCATTAATTTTTTAATGGCAAAAGGGGCTTGAGAGGATGTGGTAATGATAATCTCCTCATCCGCCCGAATTTCAGCGATCGAGCATCTTGTCTCCATCGCAGCGTGATCAGAAGGGTTAAAGGAAATCTGGAATTCTGCTGTCACATCACTTTCCCTAAATCCGTCTTCAATATTTCCTTTTCTAACCTTATCCACGTTTGCGATATTTGTCTTCGGAACCGGGAATACACCTTTTGTCTTCTCATAGCGGTCCGCATGTTCATGAACGAGTGGCGCATCCTTTTGAAAGGCCTCACGGGGGGAATTGACGACGGGAAGAGGTTTATAGGATACTTTGATGGCATCCGCGGCCTTTTTAGCTGTAATCGGATTTTCCGCAACAACAACAGCAACCGGCTCACCATGGTATCTGACCCTTTTATAAGCAATCGGCGATCTGTCTTTAATTTCTTCACCTGCAAGCGGAAAAGGTTCATCCCCCAATATCGCTCTCACGCCGGGAATCTTCCAAGCTTCTGAAAAGTCCATCGACACAATATCGGCATGAGCATATGGACTGGTCAGCATTTTTGCGTGCAACGTCCCTGTTTCTTGAAAATCATCCGTATATTTCGCTTTACCCGTCACTTTTTCAAGGGCCTCTTTCCGAATGACACTCTTCCCGATATACTCCAACTCATTCACTCCCCGAATTTATTCAGCAGCAGCGTATAATCTTCAACTGTATCGACGTCATAAAAAAGCAAAGGGTCTTGAAAGCTGATCATTTTTCCCATATTGATCATACTTTCACGGATCACATGCCGGGCGCCCTGATCTCCCTTTAACTGATGCAATACCGGGAAACATTGATTTGAGAATAAAATGGGGGGCATAGGAAGATGCTGATTTTCAGCGGCGATAAATGAATAACGGCGCTCTTTTTGATAGGAATCAATTAACGTATTGATGATATCTGCGGTGACAAACGGCTGATCTGCAAGGAGAATGATAACGGCGTCAGCCTCGTACGCTGCCGCTTTTTGCAAACCGCATTGTATAGAATGGCCTTGGCCCTTACCCGCTTGCTCACATTCTGCCTGGCTCCACTTATTTGACATGGGATCTAAAAAGAAAAAATCCGAAAGCCAATGCAGTGAATCTCCCTTTCTCGTAATAACAAAAATATGATCTAATTCAGATAACAAGGCATTTTTAAGAGCCATACTTCCGAGGGAAACGCCATTGAGAAATAAACTTCGCTTATCCGTTCCCATGCGTCTGCTTGTACCGGCTGCCAGGTAAATGCCTGCTGTTTTCATAGGCGAGACCTTTGTTTTCGCATTTTTTGAATCATCTCGCCGACAATGCTTACAGCAATCTCTTCAGGGCCTTGTGCCCCGATGGGAAGTCCGATAGGGGAATGTATATCTTCCGGAATCTCACCCCCGCCTAAAAGCCGCTCCGTACGCCTTCTGGGGCCTAATACGCCTTTATAAAACACATTCTCGTTTTTTAATGTATGTAAAATGATCTGATCTTTTTGAAAGCTGTGCGTCATAATGACAACAAAATCCCTTTTTGTCATGCTCAGGCCTTTCATGACTTCTTCAGGCGCTCCCGTTATCAAATGGCCGGCTTCAGGAAAATGGCCGTGATGACATAAGGCGGGACGCCAGTCAATCACCGTCACATGAAAGCCCGCACGAGCCGCCAACGAAACTAACGGCCTCGCATCTTCTCCTGCTCCGAAGACATATAAACAAGGTTTTGGCACCATCTGATGGATAAAAAACAAATCAGATGTATGTTCATCCCTTTTGATTCCCTTCTCCGTCTGTCTCAGTTTTTGAATACGGCCTTGTTCCATCACATCCCCGGTTCCAAACACGCTGCCGTCTTCAGCGATATACAGATCTTCCTTCGGCTCTAACGTTTCAGTGAATCGCTTCATTCGGGTCACAGACTTTTTTTCATCTAAGCATGTCTTGACTGTCATCAGATGCCGTTCCAATTCCCCTTTTACAGGCTCAAGCAACACCGTCAAAACACCATTACAGCCAATGCCCTGTCCCCAGGATAAATCGTCTTCCGCACTCATATCAAAGCGGACAATCAACGGTTCTCCCGCAGACCAGACCTGTTCTGCCCTTTCAACGAGATCTTCTTCCAGACAACCGGCGGATAACATTCCGACTCTTGTTTTATCCTCTAAAATCAACATCGAAGCCCCTTCTTTCTTATAAGCGGACCCCTCTGTTTGAATGATGGTAGCCAGTACCTTAGCTTTCTTAGAATTAGCGATGACATCCAAAATCCGGTGTATATCATCCATCTCATGTCCCCCGCTTTTACCTGATCATATCTGTATATCCGTATTCTCTTTTTCCGGAAAACATTACAAACGCTTCAGCAATTTCTTCGTTTCTAAAAAAAAAGAGTCTTTATAGACCTTATGACCGGGCGGCGGGTGCGACAGCATGTCGGAGCGGAGAGATTCCAATAACACGTTCTGTTCCTTCTGTTTCCGATTGTCTGTTTCACCCTGCTGTATGCCTTTAAGATCCGAAAAGTATTCACTTAACACTTGTAAATCATTCCCCAGCTCCCTTTTATCACTTGAAGATAAAGCTCCTTCTTTTTCCCATTCTTTTAACGTTTTCACTATATTTGACAGATACTCAAATCCGGCGTTCAACTTTTGCATCTCTATTTGATAGCTTGAAATGATGTGTTTATGTTTTTTTCTGACGGGGTTGAATTTTAAGCTGTCAGAGGCTGTTTGCAGCATCTCTTTTGCCGTATGCAGCTCCTGCAGAAGATGGTTCATTTTATATTCCATAAGGTTCCCTTTTCCTTGTCCCCACTCTGATTGCACCCATTTGGAAAGGTCTGAAAGTGCGTCGGAAAGCTGACGGGCCAATGTTTGAAAAGAGTCCGCTGCCTTTTTTGTGTAGTCCGGCGGAAAAAGGAACATGTGAATCAGAATGGCGATGATGACGCCGATCACCGTATCGATGATTCGGTCGAATGCATAATCTTTAGAGTTTCGTTCAAACGTAAAGACCAATAAAATGGTGAGCGCTACCTGATGCAGAACCGTTACATCTATTCGTAACCACTTTGCAATGTAAGTCCCGCCTAATAGGAACAGCCCCAGCATCCAGCCATTCATTGGCAAGTGACTGACAAGAAAGGACGTTAGCATGATCCCAATCGCAGTTCCCGCAATACGATGAAAAGAAAAACGAATCGACTGATCTATCGTTGGCTGCAAACATAAGATAACAGACAGAGGCGCTAAATAGGGGTGATCAGAGCCCGCCAGTTTTGCCGCTTCCCAAGAAACCGCAGAGGCAATCGCCATCTTCCAAACCAAAGATGTTTTGTTTTGAATTTTTTCACTTTTCATCATACGCCCCCTCCTTTCAGAAACCTTTTCCACTAGGTTTCCGTGACGGAAAGGGATTTATACTGTCGTGTGGAAAATGCGGAAGAAGCTGTTGTTCGCAATAAAGGTGCTTCTCTGAGCTCTTCTTTACGGTTTCTATCCTCCTTGATAACTTCGCATCAGATATGAACCCTGCTCTCCTATGACTTTCGAAGGGAAACATACAAACCTTGTTGGTTAATGTGATGAAATTGGGTGAATTTTTTATCATTTTATATGGTAAGGCTTTAACAAGCAGAATGCCTTTGTTAGTATGGCAACCAAAGGAGGAGGATCAATGATGCAAAGCAGAATGAAGCTAACCGCAGTGAAACTGGCAGCCTTGGTATTCCTAGCAGGTGCCTTTGCCCTCCCGGTTTTACCTCATGCTGCGGCTGCCGCAGGTTCCCAAGCTACATACAAAGTTGAAAACCTCAACGACAGTGAGCTGAAGATGACGTTCAATCATGCAGATGTTCATATTGACGCTAAAGGCAATGCAACCCTAAAAGACAACATAACGGGCGAGGAGCAGGCTCTTCCGAAAAGCTCCACTGACAAAAATGGTGACCCCGTTACACTGAAATATGAAAAAATCAAAAATGGCGTTTTAGTCAAAGTCGTAAACAAAGACGCTGGAAAAACAAGCGGGTCAATCAGCACCCAATCAGTCGGGAAATGTATTCTAGGTACTGGCGGCGGTGCGGTAACTGGCGGCGGCACACTGGGTCTTGCAGGAGCTGCTGTGGGAACAGTCACAATACCCGGCATCGGAACAGTAGGAGCGGGTGCCGTCGGAGCAATTACCGGCGCTGTTGGCGGTGCAATGACGGGAGCTGCCGCATCTTGCTTTTAATCATGAAAAAAAAAGGGCCCGCGCCCCTTTCTTTTACTAACTATGGAAGGTGGTCGACATGTACAAAATCATCATTCCTTCAATACTAGCCATCTTCATTCTCTGGATACTCTTACAGATTTCGCTGGAGATAAGTATCGTTAAGAATCCATTGAATTATTTTATTGTATTCATTGTCTTCTTTCTCTTTATAAAGATGGTGAAAGAGAAGCAACAGTAGGTTGCTTCTTTTAGCTGTGGAAACCGGATTTGTATTTGGATTTTGCTTTTTAAAAAACTTTTACAATAAATCCATTTAGGTCTCCCACTACTCCTTCTCCATACTCTATACCACTCTTCAATAACCAATTTGCAATTAATTTTATGTTTTAATCCGTAGAGAGTTTTTCTATATCAGATAAAAAATCTTTAACCTCTTTCTCATGTTCTAGTTCCCACAAATTATAAAATATATCTACAACTAAATTAAAATCAATATGTGTTTCATTTGATATTTCCATTAACCAATCATGTGATTCACTACCTTGAAGATTACCTAATATCATTCTAAATTCTTTCTGGGTAATACCTAATTTAGTACTTAGTTCAACAAAACGAGAACGAGTTAATTCCATAAATTCCTCTTCCAGACCTTTTTCACCTGGTAAAAACTTATGTGGCATATTTAAAGATTCACTCGAAATCTTACCACTATTCTTCAAATCTCCATCATAAAATCCTACAATATTATATTTCATATTATCTAGTTGAGGAATGCTCAAAATTTTAGTTATTTCAGAAAATCCATTAACCTTTTCTAAGTCAAAATATTTCAATAAATAGTTTGCATGTTTTTTACACATACTTTTAAAAAACTCAATAGCTAATGTGTCCTCAAAAATAAAAATACCTTTTTTGTTAGTATAAAGCCCTAAATTCTCTAATGTTTCCTCCTTAGATTTTGGATTATTTATATCAATAACGTCTAAATAATTATTTAGAACTAACATCCTTTCAGTACTTAGATTCTTAAGAATAAAAGGAGAATGTGTAACTAAGATTACAGAGAATTTGTGATCATTGATCTTCTTAGCAATAAAATTCATTAATTTAACTTGCGACTTTACACTAATAAATACTTCCGGCTCTTCAATCAATAATATTCCATATGTAACAATTCTTTTGAATAGCCAGTAAATATAGAAAAGGAAATGTTCTCCTGTGCCCATTTTTAAACTGTCATACTCAAGGCCATTACATTTAACTTGAAAATAAGGAATAATTTTTTCATCCTCGACTTCAATTTCCCTTAAAACAACAGAGTCATATGTTTTTCCAATTAAATAATTTAGAGATTGTATATCATCGTTATTAAATATATTATCATCATGTTGTTCAACTAATTCATTAAAGTTAGGTTGATCAATATAGTCATAAATTTGTATAAGCTTTTGAAAATTAATATCCTCCAATGTAAGTTCGCCTTCAACAACATCTATTAATCTTTTTCCCTCAATATTCTTGAGTATAATATCTTTATTACCATCTTTTAGTTTGCCCGTAACCTCGATATCCTTTATTTTAACTCTATCTCTATCACTTATACTTAAGCCTAAAATATCTTTTATTGCTGTAAAAACTGTTGATTTCCCAACACCATTTAAACCGCAAATTGAGAAGATTCCCTTTCTAAAACTAATTGGTTCAACTATACCTAGGATTCCATTTAAATTTATACTCTCAATATAATACCTATAATTATTCCTATCTATTTTCCTCCATATATCGGGGACTTTAGCTGATCGTATCATTGAATAATATTGCCTCCCCAATTTAATTTATGTGCTATCAACTCAAGTAAAGCACCTATACTTTTATCATTTTTATTTATGTTATATTCTTCAAGATTAATATTGTTTTTTATATGAGAGAAATATATTTTTAGATACAGTTCTAAAATAATATCTCTATAAATTATTGAATTTACATCGGTGCTTCCCATGCTAGCTCGTTGATTAAAAATTAAAAGCATTTGATTTAAATGAACATTACTATCTAGGAGATCAGCTATTTTTTCAAATCCTAATGGTATTATTTTAATTTTGCCTTTGATAACTTCGCGTGCATACTCAAATGTGTAAAGTAACTCTGCCATCTCTTCTGTTGAAATATGGTTTTTATTTCTATATGAAAATACTAACCAACTAAACAAAGTAGCCTTGTTAATATTCAAATTTGCTATTAAAAATATTTCTTGGCCTTTCTTTGAACTTTTTGTGAAAAATTCAATTGTATCTTTTACTTCATCTAATACCTCCTTACTAAATGGATCGTTATTTCTATACTTTTCTGATATATTAGAAGATGTAATTTTCTTTTTGAGACTTTTAAGTTCAAGAGTATAACAAAATTTTGAGATAATATCATCGTAAGCCATTCTTGAATTAGAAAATCCAATTGTTTCTTTATTAGCGCCAAGTTCTTCAAAATAATTTACAAGTTGTTTTATTTGATTTCTTGTATCTCCAATATAAGAATTTCTTTGCTCTGCAGAAGTTAATGTTGCAGGCTGATTCAATCTGAAAAATAACTCGGCTGGTTCTTCAGGAGAAAATTCAGTTAATCTAATAACAGTTAAACTATACTTTTTAAATTTTCTTTGAAAATTCATTTCTAAATCAGAAAATTTCAAGTTATCTAAAGTTGAGATATTCTGATCTATTGGTTTTAAATTCCCATCAATTTTAAATTTATTTTCTATAAAGTCTCTAATAGCTGCTAATCTTTGTTGTCCATCTAATACCTCATCTGTATACTCTGGAGTTTCAATGAGGTGAATAGGTGGTATTCTCCATCCCCTAAGTATTGAATCTATTAATTTTTTCTTTTTTGCAACACTCCAGACTTCCCCTCTTTGAAAATCTGGACTTAAATTTAAATCTCCGCCTTTTATTCTTCCGTATATAGTTTCTATCTCCAATTCAGTTACAGTACATTTCAAAAAAAGTCCTCCTTCTTGCTTATTAAGTTTTTATATTAAGAGTTTTAGCTTTTATATTAAAACCATCCAACATAGGTTAATAATTACGCCTTGTGGTTCATTTTATCTGTGGAAGTATCTGGGTTTACGAATTTATTTTTATTTATCTATTTTTCATTTTCAATAAAATTTTCTACTATGTATTGGTTTTAATTTAGAAATGAGACAAAAAATAGTTTGAGTTATATTAAATTTATGTAGCAGAAAACTTTTTTCAGGTGTTATTTCCCTAAAAAAGTCAGTACTCCAGCAGATTTTCTACCTCGTTCTCTGTTATGATTTAGATCATAAGTATGCTTGATTAATGTCCAAAGAAAGAGAAAAGGGCTAATATAAATAAATGAAAAAATATGAAGATAGAAAGGTCATTCACAGAGTCATTGCGAAAACAATGACAGGAAGGCTCTCCATGATGAATCTAAAGGAGGTTTTTCTCAAAGAAACCTATAGCCTTTCCGTAATTAAATAATTTAGTTAAAGTGTAATTAGCTATTGCAGCTTGTGAAGTATTCTTCCTCCACATGAACTCCATTCTTATTTCACCCGAATCTGTTTTACATACTAAATCTGTTCTTCTTGTTAAACCTGAGCCAAAATTAACCTCAGCTTCAAATTCCTTTATTAATCCGGCTTCTTTTAGAGCTTCTCCAAATGACTTATTCAATATCTTATCATTGGTTGACGCAATTTCAGTTAACTTCTCAAAAGCGGCAATACTATTTGAACCTGTTTTACCCTTTTTACCTTTTGCCTTATAGTCTGAATTAATCATTTTTGCTAATTCACTGTTTAGAAGCCTACCAACTCCAGTCCCATCACCTTTTTCAGTTAAATTTTTCTGCTTTAGAGTTTCCTTTAGTTTATTTCCTGAAAAATCCCTTATAACTGAAAGTGTAGTGACTAACGGAATATATATTATTCTACAATCAAAATAGTTAGCCAAAATTCCTATTTTTTCTGGATACTGCTTTAACTCCCTAACAATGTTTGCATCAGTTGAAACCAACATCCTATTTACATCTGCTGTTAAGTATTCTCCTTTAGTTAGAGCCGCAACATCCTTATCTGGTTCATTCCCTGCTAGCACTAAAACCCACATTTTACAAGGTTCTCTTTTCAATAAACTTTCTACAAATTTTTTATTTTTTCTTATTGTTTTATTTATTTTTTTTAAGTACTTACCAATAGTATTAACATCCTCTATTAGTGACCAAGCTTCCTCGTCTGTTATCCCAAAATCCAATAGGGATTTCCCGTTATTAAGTAACTCGACCGTTTGTTTTGCAATTTCTAAAAAGTGGGATTTATCGGGCCCATGGAATTCAAAGTAAGTTTCATCTAAATCTAATAAAGCTGTTCCGCCAATATTACCCGCAGTGGCTACAAGAGTTTCAATAATATCTTCATCATTACAAGGCCATACCAGTAATGTGCTTTTCCCATTTTTTGACCTAATAAATTGATTTATAGAATGTACAGCATTATTAATTTCTCTAAAACTTGAATCTAACAGTGATTCTCTTCCTTCGATAATAATAATCCTAAGTTTACTTGTTGTTGACGTAAGTTCATTTATCGACTCCACTAAATCCATATCGTTTAGTATTGTCATTATTTCAACGTCTTCAATAAAAATATCTAAGGTTTTTAAAAATGTTGTTTTTCCACACCCCGATTTTCCTTTTAATATTAAAAATGAACCTCTATTACTACTTTCCATTTCCTCATACAAATCGTTTATCTTATCTATCCCATCTTCTACAGGTTTAATTATTTTTGTTATGTCGAATTTATCTCTTTTACCCTCAAGTCCTTCAAATCTATCAGGAAGCATTATTTTTTCCAACTCAAACACCTCATTTTCGCAGACAATAATTGTCAATTAATGTATAAAGAAACTACTCTTTTTATTCATATAATCTTCAAAGTTTTTATTATTACGGAATCCAAAAAACCTCACTCACTTATGATAAGGCTCCCCACGATTAATCCGAAACGCCCGGTAAATCTGCTCCACTAAAATCAGCCGCATGAGCTGATGAGGAAACGTCATCTTTGAAAATGACAGTTTGTCGTCTGCCCGTTTCATGACGGCGTCGCTTAGGCCGAGTGAGCCGCCGATGACGAAGGTGATTTTGCTTTTTCCATATGTCGCCAGCTTATCTATTGTATCGGCCAGTTCTTCGGATGTTTTCATTTTTCCTTCGATGGCGAGGGCGATGACGTGGGTGTCCGGGCTGATTTTGGCCAGGATGCGTTCGCCTTCTTTGTCTTTGACGATTTTCATGTCTTGGTCGCTCAGGTTTTCCGGAGCTTTTTCGTCCGGGAGTTCGATGATGTCGATTTTTGCGTAGGCTGAGAGTCGTTTTTTGTATTCTTCAATGCCTTGCTTAAGGTATTTTTCTTTTAGTTTTCCGATGGTCACAATATTGATATTCACAGGTCATCCCCACTTTAGAAACAAGTTATTCATATATATTGTCCACAATTGTGGATATCTTTTCTGTATTTTGTGTAGGATCATTCGTTCCCTACTAGATATGTTGCAGTGTCCCCACATAATTCACAGGCTGTGGATAAACTGTTAGTATGTTCGATTTTTCTGATTTCGGGCGGAAGCTCATGATCATCTATGTACATGTCCAGCACGGTTTCGATATGTTCTTCACAAGAATAATAAGCGGTTTTCATTGTTACATCCTCCGGTTTTCTTTTGCGCGCGGCAATTGTTCTCTTTTCAATATAACCTATTTATACACATGTTAGTAGTGCTTCGGGCTGAGTTTTATCCACAATTCGGCAAATCACGCGCAAAAAGAGCCGGTGTTTTCAGCATCCGGCTCTTTACGTGTTTTCTCTTTTTTCTAAGCGAAGGACGAACAGAATTCCTAATAGACACGCCAGCAGCGTACAGCATACATTAATCCAGTCCGGCTTTCCGCCGTTTAGAAAAGAGTTGGTTATCACGGAAACCAGGAGAATGGTTACGGTCACCGCGGCAAGCTTTTTCTTCATCGGCTCCCTCCTTCACCTGACTGTCTTCTGCTTTTACGGTTCAAATTCCTCTATTTCTTTTTCTTGCTATATAGCCTTATCATGAGGGTCACAACGATATATACAATCATAATCAATGCCCCGTTACTCACATCAGGGTATCCAATCAACATATTCATTATGACAAAAACAATGGTTATACAAATGACGGACAACAATAAGAAGATACTGAATGATTTCAAATGAACACCTTCTTTCCCGCAGTAACGTTTCATTATAAAAAGCTTACCAAAAGCGGCAAGCTCTTCCCAAATGTTCATACTCTTTAAAACCCACCCATCACCTGCACATCATACAGCTTGAGATGGCTTTTCGGCGTGACGATGTTTTTTAAGTTTGGGATGGTCAGGTCGTTCAGTTTTTTGCCCGTTTTCAGGTCGAAGGATTCGATTTTGGCGGGCTTTTTGTAGCTGTACGTGAACAGATACAGCTCTCCGTTTTGATGGGTCAGTTCTTTGAAGTCGGCCTTCATTCCTGATGCGGGGAGGGTGAAGGCCTTTTTGCTTTTTCCGGTCTCAGGGTTGATGCAGTAGACGGTTCCGAAGCCGTCAACGAAATAGAAGCTGCGATGCTCCATGAAAAAGCTTTTTTTGAAGCTGAACGGCATGGAGTCATAGATCGTCTGTTCGTCATTTTTATAAGCGGCGATGTCATACGTTTTGATGGCGCCGCTGTTTTTCATGACTTTCACCATTTGATAGATGTGATCGGCTTTTTCTCCTCTGGTAACAAAGCAGACGGCGCTGTCGTCCGCGGCGAGCTGGGATTCGACAGACGTGCCTTCTTTATACGTCCACGTCGCGATTGATGTTGTATGGAGCTTTTCTTTATCGGCCTGAATGTCTTGGACGTGATAGCCTTTTTCGTCATCTGTCGGCGTGAGTGCGAAAAGATGATCTTTATAAAAGCCTGAAGCGCGGATATAGTGCGGGATGACGTCTTGCTTCCACTTGCCGTCTATCTGGCGGTACAGCTCTGAACGGTAGCTGCCGCCGCTCTTGTCGTAGCCCGAATTATACAGCGTGTAAAAGCCTTTCGCCCGTTCGATATATCCCGCGCTGTCTCCCGTATGCTGGTACGCTCTTTTATACGTGTGAAGGCCGTCCTGAACGGTGTAGATTCCTTTTTTGTCCTCCAGCAGGACGCTTTCGTCATGCACTTTGGCCGATCCGAGCTCAAGCCCCTTCATTTGATAAGAAGAAAGCCGCCCTTTTTCATCGGCGAAGAGGGCGTAGCTTTTTCCGCCGCCGAACGTGTCTTGGTCAGCCGCAGTGGAGAAATACAGCAGCGCCTCTTTATCTTTCAGAAAATCAGGGTCATTTAATGTGTCTCTCGCAACCTCCGCAGGATCTTCCGTGGGGAAATAGAAGAAGCATAAGACCGCTGCGGCGGCGATGATCACTAAGGGTATCCAGATGATTTTTTTCACGTTGTTCTCCTTAGTGAATGGTCAGGATCGTGGTTGTGTAGGACGAACTTGTGATGTCGCGCGGGTATACGCCTAAGCCGCCGTTAGAGTCGATATCAATCCCGGCTTTTAAGAGGAATGCCGACCACAGCAGTTTTGAGCAGTTTTTGGCGCCTTCATGGCCCGTATTTCTGTTATTGACGAAGTTGAAGGAGTACTCATCACCGACTCTTGATACAGCCCAGTCAGCGGCGGCTTGTTTTTGGGCGTCGGTGACTTTTACGGTCTGGACGATTGAATTGTCTTCGACTTCTCTGCCGTTATAAGCAATCTGGCGGACGCCGTCTCCCGGCACGGATTCGACAATTTTATCAGCGGATGAATACATGCCGACATGCCCGTGGTTGTAATAAGCCGTGTATGAGTTCGTGTAATAAATATTGCCTTTTGTGCTTTTCGGAAGTTTTTTGGTTCCTGACGATCCGCCCATCGCAGAGATCCCTTCTTTGGAAGCGGTTACATTTCCTTTCACCTTGTCTGCCGTGATTTCTTGATGAAACTGCTTGAGAATTGCTTCTGTTGAAACGTGCTTCTGTTTGGCAAGCTCTTTGGCGGATTGGAGAACGTCTTCAGGAGTCGTGCCCTGCTGAAGGTCTGCGATTTCTTTTGCGTAGCGTGGTATTTCTGTTTCTTTCGCTTTTACATTCAAACCGGAGAACGACAGAACCATGGTGAATGACAGGGCAAACGGGAGGACGGCTTTGAACAGCTTTTTACACATTGACTTCGCCTCTTTTCTCAAAGGTTAATTTTTCCACGTTTTCATTATATGACGGAATTGCGATAAAAAAATATACAATTTACAGATTTTTAAAAATTTTATAACAATATGTAAATATTATGCATAAAACATTTTCAAATATCAGGAAATCCGGTTATCATACAAGAAAGGGGGAGGACATATGAAGGACAGAACGATCGGTTCGATGCGGGTTTCCGCAATGGGGTTAGGGTGCATGGGCATGTCGGAATACTATGGCAGCCAGAGTGAGGAAAATTCGATTTCCACACTGCATCATGCCGTTCATCTCGGCGTGAATTTGTTTGATACGGCTGATCAATATGGATTGGGTGCGAATGAAGAGCTTGTCGGCAGAGCGCTTGCCCCATTCAGAAAGGAGCTGTGCCTCGCGACGAAATTCGGTTATGTCCGAAGCGCAAAGGGTGAGTTTATCGAAATTAACGGACGGCCCGATTATGTGAAAAAAGCGTGTGACGCCAGTCTGAAACGCCTTGGGACGGATTATATCGACCTTTATTATCTGCACCGGGTTGATCCGCGGGTGCCGATTGAAGAAACCGTCGGCGCCATGAAGGAGCTGATAGACGAAGGAAAGGTGAGGTATATCGGATTGTCAGAGGCTTCCGCAGAAACAATCAGGCGCGCCGTCCGCATTCACCGGATTGCCGCGCTTCAATCGGAATATTCTTTATGGAGCAGGGAAGCGGAGGAGCATGTGCTGCCCGCCTGCCGTGAGCTCGGCATCTCATTTGTGCCTTACAGTCCGCTCGGCAGAGGTTTTCTTTCCGGAAAGATGACGTCGACCGATCAGCTGGATGCCGATGATTACAGAAGAAGAACGCCGAGATTCCAGGGAGACAATTTGGCGGTGAATATAGGGCTCGTCCAAAAACTTACCGCCATTGCCCGGGAAATGAATATCACCGCGCCTCAGCTTGCGCTCGCATGGGTTCTCGCAAACGGCGATGATCTCATTCCGATCCCGGGCACAAAAAAGAAACACTACTTGGAAGAAAACCTCGCCGCTCTCGACATTGTGCTTCCGGAGGATGTGAAGGCGCGGTTGGATGAGATGTTTCCGATCGGAACGGCGGCCGGCGAGCGTTATCCGGAACACATGATGACATTGTTAGATGAATAACAAAAGAGGCCCAGCGTGCGGGCCTCTTTTCATGACAGCTTTTTGCTCATAATGACATCCGTCTCCAGGAATCCCGTCTTCTCATACAGCTTCCGCGCCGTTTCGTTATGAGCGAACACATGGAGAGAAATCTTGCGGACACCCAGGTCTTTGGCTTTGTCCTCCAGCCTTGCGAGCGCCTCTTTTGCATAGCCTTTGCCGCGGAAAGGCGGATGAAGGCCGAAATCATAAATAAATGCGTCCTGCTGCGGGTTGTCCGGATCGGCGTGCAGCCACAGCCAGCCGGCATTTTCCTTTCCGTCCAATGTCAGCGTCCATAAATAGTGATCGGCCGTCTTCAAGCCGTCAGGAAGCAGGTCTTCAAACGCCAGTTCCGCTAATTCCGGCGCTTCGTCAGGCAGCCACGTTCCCGCTTTTACCTTTTCTTCAGCGTAATGCTTGGTTGAATGAGCGAGATAGGACTGAAATTCTTGTCCTGTCATCGGCTGCAGCGTGATAGCCATTGAATCACTCCTTACACGAAAGCGGTATCATGAAGTATTATCCGAAGGCTCCGTTTTCCGCCGGTTTTATGATTTGTTCGGCTTGTGCCGTTGAACCAGTTTGCGCAAATAATCCAATCGAAATGAGACTTGCCAAGGCTGCTGAGAGTACAATGAATTTACATGTTTTCATTACGAATCCCCTCCGTTAATCTCAAAATTTGGTCATTGGCATCAATTGATTCCTGAAAATACTTCGCTGCCGGTTTGTATTTCTCCTGTTTTTTAAAATGCGCCGCGGCCTGATACGACAAATCGGAAACGTCACTCCACAGCTCTTTCCTTCTTAACTCGGCGAAAGCTGATTCAAGCGCTTCTTCATTGCGGTCAATAAAGACATGCTGTAAGATGCGCAGCTTTTGGGTGTATACGGGCTCGTTTTTTTCTTCAGCGGCATTCAGCGCTTTATGCAGCCAAAACCGGCCCTCATCCGTCTTTTCCTGTTTCAATAACACTCTGGCCAGCATGTACAGACTCCGCACCGAATACGCTGATCGCAAATGCTCCTTTTGATCAAGAGCCGTTTCAAACTCGACCCGCGCCTCTTCCAGTTTTTCCTGTCTTTCATAGCAAATGCCTGCGTTAAAGTGGGCGAGCGCTTCAATATGCGGATCGCCCGCTTTGGCGGCTTGATGAACCGCCGTCTGCAGGAGCTCTTCGGCTTTCTGATAGTGAAACAAGTCCATTCTGTTACAGCCGACCACCATTAAACACTGTGCTTCTCTGACCGCGTACATTTCATTGGCTTTGTAGATCTCCAACGCTTTTTCCGCGTGGTTCATCGCAAAGTAGTTTTGGCGGATTTCATAGTAGGCAATCGCCACTTGATAATTAAACTCGGCTCTTTCAATCTCATTCGGTATGTGCCGGAGCCTGCTTTCAGCAATCCGGTAAAAATTAATGGCGTTCATAAACCTTTTACGGTAAAACTCGTGCATTCCGGAAAAGAAATAATAATAGTATTGAATCATCTGGTCTGTTTTTTCTTTATCGGCGTTCAGCTGGATCGTTTTTAAAATGCCGTCTGTTTTCTCATACTCTTCCATCAAAAGCTTATAGCGGGAATCAATTAAATTAAAATAAAGGAGCACCGTTTGATTTTGTGTCATATTTTGCAGATCCGTAAGCAGTTGTTCTCTTAACGCCTCAGCCGATTCAGTGTTGTGCTTTTTGATTTCCTCATACCAGTCACTGATTTTTTTCGCAACTGTTTCGTGGGCCATCACTTCAGCCATCTGTCAGGACACCTCCCTTTCCCATTTTGTGTAATAAATATATCATATTTACAGGTCCAAAAAGAGGGTGGCAGCCCGCTAGTTTCCTCGTGGCAACAAAAAAAACCTCCGCAGGTGCGGAGGCGCATATTTTATAATAGTTTTTTTCCTAACAAAGATTCCACCAGCTCGACCGCTGTTTTGCCGGTTTTGTTTTTGTGATCGAGGATCGGGTTGACTTCGACAAATTCCGCTGAAGTGATGATGTCGGCATCATACAGCATTTCCATTGCCAAGTGGCTTTCACGGTAGCTGATGCCGCCGACGACAGGCGTGCCTACGCCGGGTGCGTCGCTCGGATCAAGGCCGTCTAGATCAAGGCTGAGGTGAACGCCGTCACAGTCTGACAGGTAGTCAATGGTTTCTTCAATGACCTTTGTCATGCCGAGGCGGTCAATCTCATGCATCGTATAGACTTTCATGCCTGTTTCCTTAATGTATTCACGCTCGCCTTCATCAAGCGATCTCGCGCCGATGATGACGACGTTCTCCGGCTTGATTTTCGGGGCATACCCGCCCAGATTCACCAGCGTGTCGTGCCCGACGCCGAGGCTGACGGCCAGCGGCATTCCGTGAATATTGCCTGACGGTGATGTTTCCAGGGTGTTTAAGTCGCCGTGCGCGTCGTACCAGATGACGCCGAGCTGTTTATAGTGCTTTGCCGTTCCTGTCAGCGTTCCGATCGCGATGCTGTGATCGCCGCCCAAGACGAGAGGGAACCGCTCATTCTCAATGACGCTGTCCACCTTTTGGGCGAGCTGCTCGTTCCCCGAGAGCACAGAGTTCAAATTTTTCAGATCTTCATCATTTTTGAGTTTTTCACGATTGACGGGGATGTCGCCTAAGTCTTCCACCGCATACCCCATGTCAGATAACCGTTCAATGAGATGCGCGTAGCGGATGGCGCTCGGGCCCATGTCCACTCCGCGTCGTGCTTGTCCTAAATCCATCGGCATTCCAATAACTGAGATATTCTTGTTCATCCGTTTTTCCACCTCAACATGTTGTATGTTGTCCTGTGCGGGTTTCTCAAAGATGACTTGGACACGAAAAGATTTAAAGCTCTATCTGTTTTTCTGACTGCTTATGCTTTTTTACATACAGATGATAGACGATAACGCACACCGCCATGAACGGGATGCCGCAATAAAGGGCGAGCCGCTGTTCTGAATCAAATGCGAGACTGATCAGAACGACCGTGTTTAACGTCAGCCCGATAATAGGCAGCACCGGGTACAGCGGTGTTTTAAACTTCAGGTCTTCCACTTTGCCGCCTTCGCGGATGTATTTCCGTCTGAACATCAGCTGTGACAGGGAAATCGTGATCCAGCCGACCTGCGCGCTTAGTCCGGCTAATGATAAGAGAAACATATAAACGGTTTCCGGCGCTGCCACTTTAGACAGCAGGGACAGGCAAGCGACGGCCAGCGTCACGATCAAAGCATTCATCGGCACGCCGCGTTTAGTTGTTTTGCCGAGCGATTTAAAGGCTTGTCCTTCGTTCGCCATGGCATATAGGATACGCGTCGATGCAAACAGGCCTGAGTTGGCCACTGAGAGCAGCGCAATTAAGATAACAAAGTTCATAATATCGGCCGCATATGGAATACCGATTTGTTCAAACACCACGACAAACGGGCTTTCGACCACTCCCGCCTGCTTCCAAGGAATCATCCCGGCAATGACGATGATGGAAAGAACGAAAAAGACAAGGGTTCTCCATACCGTCTGCCGGATAGAGCGGGGAATCGTTTTCTCGGGATTTTCACTTTCTCCCGCGGCAACCCCGATCAGCTCCGTTCCCTGGAACGCGAAGTTTACGGTAATCATCGTAATAAGCATAGCCTTAATGCCGTTCGGAAACAATCCATCCTCATAAAAATGAGAGAAGAAAGGAGCCTGCTCGCCGTGTTTCATGTCGATCAGGCCGAACATGGCCGCGCCGCCCAAAATAATAAACAGCAGAATGACTACAATTTTAATGCCGGAAAACCAAAATTCCGACTCAGCGAACGCTTTTGTGGTAATCGCGTTCAAAAGAAACATCAGTCCGACAAACACGAGGCACCACACCCATACGGGAACATGCGGAAACCAGCGGAGCATCAATTGTCCCGCAGATAAAAACTCAATGGCGCATGTCACCGCCCAGCCGAGCCAGTACAGCCAGCCGAATGCGAAACCGAAAGCGGGGCTGATGAATTTGGTTGCGTACGTCTGAAACGACCCTGATACGGGAAGGGCAACCGCAAGCTCGCCTAAGCAGAGCATTGTCAAAAACATAATAAAACCGCCGACCAGATAAGACAGAACCGCGCCCAGCGGTCCCGCCTGGTTAATTGTAAATCCGGTACTCAGGAAAAACCCGGTGCCGATCACTCCGCCTAATGAAATCATAAACAAATGGCGCGATTTCATTGTGCGCTGAAGCTGATTCTCTTTTTGATTTGTATTCACTATTCTGCACCCCTTCAGCAACTTGTATTGGAACCAAGCCGGTGCTTTGAAACCGATTTGCTGTCCAAAGACCTCTATTTGTATATGAATGTTATATGAAATTCATTTTCGTACATAAAGATACATTATACTAAAATACTGTCTCCGCGCAAATAGAGTGTGCTGAATTTTTTATTTGTAAATTCCATACAAGCCAGAGGGAAAGCATTGCCGCATCAAGGTTTTACGCGTTTTGAAGCACGTTTGTGATCTTTTGGATCGCCCAGTCCAAGTCTTCCTTGGAAATCATTAACGGCGGTGCAAAACGGATCACGGTATCATGTGTTTCTTTGCATAAAAGCCCTTCGCCTTTCAGCTTTTCACAATAAGGGCGGGCCGCTTCTGTCAGTTCAACGCCGATAAACAGGCCGCGACCGCGCACGTCTTTTATGATCGGGTTATCAATTTTCTCAAGCTCTTCTTTAAAATAACGGCCAAGCTGAAGGGAACGCTCTGCCAGCCCTTCTTCCTCAAGGACTTCAAGAGATGCGAGCGATACCGCGCAAGCGAGCGGGTTTCCGCCGAATGTCGAGCCGTGGGAACCCGGGTTAAACACGCCGAGAATGTCACGGTTCGCCGCAATGCACGAAATCGGGAAGACGCCCCCGCCGAGCGCTTTGCCTAAGATGAACATATCCGGTACGATATTTTCCCAGTCAACCGCGAATGTTTTCCCTGTGCGGCCGAGTCCCGTCTGAATTTCATCAGCGATCAGAAGCACATTTTCTTCCTTACAAATAGCGGCCGCTTCTTGTAAAAATCCTTCCGGCGGAATGACGATGCCCGCTTCTCCCTGAATCGGTTCGAATAAGAAAGCGGCTGTGTTCGGCGTGATCGCCCGGCGCAGCGCTTCCGCGTCTCCGTATGGAATTAATTTTATACCCGGAAGCATAGGTCCGAAACCGCGTTTATACTCATCTTCTGAAGAAAGGGATACCGCAAGCATCGTTCTGCCGTGGAAGTTGCCGATACACGCAATGATTTCCGCCTGGTTATCGGCTACTCCTTTGACCTCATATGCCCAGCGTCTCGCCGCTTTGACAGCGGATTCAACGGCTTCCGCTCCCGTATTCATCGGCAGAATCATATCTTTTCCGGTCAGCTTGGCTGTTTTCTCATAAAACGGGCCGAGCTGATCGTTATGGAACGCGCGTGACGTCAAAGTGATTTTATCCGCCTGATCCTTCAGCGCCTGAATGATCTTCGGATGTCTGTGCCCCTGGTTCACCGCAGAATAAGCACTCAGCATATCCATATATTGATTGCCTTCAGGGTCTTTTACCCAAACACCCTGCGCTTCGGAAATAACAATCGGCAGAGGATGATAATTGTTCGCGCCGTAATGTGAAGTTTGGCTGATAATTTCTTGAGATTTTGTGAAAGCTGACATAATCTGATTCCCCCTTGTTTTGTAATCATTCAACATTAGATCTTGCTTTCCCTTTTTATAAAGCAAGTTCCGTGCCAATCCGAAAAAAAGGGATGTTTCGCCAGCATTCTTTCTTTTCCTGCAAAATATTCCGGCAGTTTGCGTGCAAACTTCAGCCAAGCGCAAAATTTTTTTGCGTTTCCCGCTGACAAAATAGGAGCAATCCGATTAGATTGCTCCTGTTCAACAATTATTTATTTAATTGTCTCTGATATACAATGTAAGAATATAGTAAAGATAATATGATACAGCCGATTGCCGCAATGAAAATGACTGACACTCTATATACCGGCGGCAAAAAGGCTGCAAGCATCATGAGTATGCCCGCTAAGACAAAAATTTTCGAACTAACCCTGTGTGTATCCTTCCAAACTCTTTCACTGCTCAGCGTCCAAGGTGTTCTTATCCCTAAAAAGAAATTAGGCTTCACGATCTGAATGAAGTTTCCAAATACCATGAAAATGACTCCCACTATAAAGTTTCCTAAATAAGATATAGGGAGATCATATCCCAGGCCGGTCAAGATGGTCATCAGATTAATGACAAACAGAACCGCAAACATTGTATTAAATATAGCCATATATGGCCGGATAAATGTTTTGTAGTTATTTTTAGGATCAATCTTAGGGATGATAACCATTAAAATATATACAATAATCATGATGCCAATAAGCATCATCATCGCATTAGCTTTCGTTTGGTAATCATTTGCACTTCCGTTTAATCCCCAGTGTGTCGCCAAATTGTCCGGTAAAGATGAATAAGTGCAAACCCATGTGAAAACAGTTAAAACAATGATTCCTGCCGAAAAGAGATATTTTTTCATGATTCCCCGCCTTTCTTATTATCATGTTCTGAATCAGTCAGAGAAAAGAACCAGCCTATAAGATCCTGTAATACAGTGGTATTTAATGAATACATAATAAATTGGCCCTTCCTCTCATCGTGAACCAAATCAGTATTTTTCAATATGGTAAGGTGATGAGAAATACTGGGTTTTGACATGTCGAAGTGTTCCGCAATTTCACCAGCTGTCATGTCTTGTTTCTTTAATAAGTCCAAAATTCTTCTCCTTGTAGGATCGGCCAGTGCTTTAAAAGCTTTATTCAAAAACTTTCCCCCTCTCATATATATAAAATTTAGATATTTAAGTATATATCTAAATATCAGCCATTTCCCTAAAAAAGTCAATGGTTTTATTACCTCAATTTCCATTTATTTTTAAACATCGTCTAAGCGCAAAATTTTTTTGCGTTTCCTGTTCGATTTATTTTAAAATAATGAATGTTAAGACGATTGAGAGGGGGAATTGACCTGCACACAACCAGCGAATTTTACACACTCGTGTTACAAAGCATTCTGGAAGAGATTGATGTCGGGCTGCATGTGGTGGATGAGAAGGGCAGCACCGTCATTTACAATAAGAAAATGATGCAGATTGAAGATATGGATGAACGGGACGTCCTGCATAAAAATCTGACTGATGTATTTATGTTTTCCAATCAGCAGGACAGCACGCTCGTTCAGGCCCTTCAAGAAGGCAAAACGATTAAAAATGTAAAGCAGAGCTATTTCAATAACAAAGGCCAGGAAATCACGACGATCAACCACACCTTCCCGATTGTGCAAAACGGCGAGATCAAGGGCGCCGTGGAAATCGCCAAGGACGTCACCAAGCTCGAACGGCTGATCAGGGAGAACATGCACAGAAAAGAACAGAACAGCTACACGTTTGACAGCATTCTCGGCAACAGCCCGGTCATTCGGGAAGTCATCGAAAACGCGAAACGGGCAACCCGTACGTCATCGTCCGTGCTTTTGGCCGGCGAGACGGGAACAGGCAAGGAGCTGTTCGCCCAAAGCATTCACAACGGCAGCCAGCGCTCAGGCGCCCCGTTCATCTCACAAAACTGCGCCGCCCTGCCGGACAGTCTGGTCGAAAGTATTTTATTCGGCACGAAAAAAGGCGCCTTTACCGGAGCCATCGACCAGCCCGGCTTATTTGAGCAGGCGCAGGGAGGCACCCTGCTCCTCGATGAGATCAACTCTCTCAATCTCAGCCTGCAGGCAAAACTGCTCCGCGCCCTTCAGGAAAAGAAAATCAGGCGCATCGGATCAGCTCAGGACAAACCGATTGACGTCCGTATCATCGCCACGATGAATGAAGACCCGATCACCGCCATTTCAGAAGAGCGGCTGCGCAAAGATTTATACTACCGCTTAAGCGTTGTCACGCTGATCATTCCCCCGCTCCGGGAGCGCAAGGAAGACATTCTGCCTCTGGCCGAAGTGTTTATTCAGAAAAACAACCACCTGTTTCAAATGCATGTTGATTCGATCAGTGACGATGTGCAGCAATTTTTCCTGGAGTATGACTGGCCGGGCAACATCCGCGAGCTTGAACATATGATTGAAGGCGCCATGAACTTTATGACGGATGAAACGACGATTACGGCGGCCCACCTGCCTTACCAATACCGGATGAAAATCAAACCCGCTGACACGGAAAGCAAAGCCGCCGCAAGCACCCAGCCCGGCACCGATTTAAAAGACAAAATGGAAAACTTCGAAAAATACATGATCGAAAAAACCCTGAGAAAACACGGCAATAACATATCCAAAACGGCAAACGAGCTCGGAATCAGCAGACAGAGCCTGCAATACCGCCTGAAAAAATTCGGTCTGGACCGGATGAAATGAATCCATACAAAAAAAGGCTGAGATGCTTCTCAGCCTTTCGTCAGGTTATATCTGATTGGCAAGCCGCTCTCCGGCAAACCAAAAGTTCTCACTCACTGCCAATGTATGTTCCGTATTCTCGACTTGATGCCACCAATGGCGCGGCGCGTAAATGATTTCTCCCGCCTTTTGTCTGAAGCGGATCGGAGACGCCTTTTGCGCCAGCGATTTTTGCTCTATGTCTTTTTCATCAAAGACATTGATATTTCCTTCGTACAAATACGGAGAGTCGTCCGGATGATAGAAAATCCATTCCTTCTCCCCGAAAATGACGCCGTTCCACGCGTGCGTGCTGTTAAAATCCTGATGCAGCGGCGTGCCTGTCTGCTTAGAACCGAGAAAGAACCATTTCCAGTCCCGTCCCGTTTCTTCATCCGCTCTCAATGTGTCTTTTGTAAAATACTCGGGTGCGGAATAGACAAGGTCTAAGTCATTTTGGTTCAGCTGCGTAAAATTCCAGTCACAGTACCATTTATCATCATTCTGATCAATGTACTCGATATAGTTGGAAAGCTTTACTTGTTTAAACGTTTTGACCCCTTCGATATCTGATTTCCGGATGGTGACCATTCTGTCTCCATAGTGTTCGTCAATGTATTCAAGCGTCCACCGCCTGCATTCCCAGTGATCCATTGCCCCCGTCAAAATAAAAGGTTTCTTATCAGCATACTCGCTTACAAAAAGATCGTACGATAACTCATTGATTGTCAGTCTGTCAATGGTCATATCCATTCCCCTTTTATTCGGCAATCTGCCGTTTTTTTTGTTTGGCGTAACTGTATGGACCTGAAAAGATGGTGACGTTTTGATTCTCAAGCCAGAAAATCTTGTTGAACTTCTCCAGCAGGTTTCTGTCGTGAGAAACGCAGATGATGGTGCCTTGAAACTGCATCAGGCTGTTTTCGAGAATTTCCTGAGATTCAATATCCAAGTGGTTGGTCGGCTCATCCAGGATCAGGACATTCAGCTTTTTTTCCATTAAGATGGACAGCTTCAGCCTGATTCTCTCACCGCCCGACAGGACGGAAAGTTTTTTAAAGACCGACGACCCGTAAAATCCGTACTTGGCCAGAATATTCCGGGCCATGCCCTCTTCAGTCAGCAGATTTTCTTTAAAGAATTGCAGAATCGTCTGACTCGAATCTCCGACGTGGCTCTTTTGATCAATGTAGCCTATTTTAAGATTTTCCCCTACTTTAATGGTGCCGTCCGACAGTTCTCTTTCCCCGATGATGCAGCGGATCAGCGTTGTTTTGCCGACGCCGTTTCTGCCGACGATGCCGATTCTGTCTTTATGCTTTATGCGCAGATTCACATTTTGATATAAAAGGGAAGATCCGTTGGCCACCTTTCCGTTTTCAATGAACACAATATCTTTTGAACCGGCGCCCGCTTCCTGAAATGCGTTTTTTAATTTTTGCTCCGTCCGGACCGGCTTATTGATCAGCTCGATCCTTTTCAGCGCCTTTTCCATATTATTCGCGCGTCTGTGCAGGCCGACAGACGGCGGATTCGAGCGGTTGGCCCAATCTCTCAGCTGGGCGATGGATTCCTTCATCTTCTGTATTTTTCTCTGCTGTTCTTCATATTTCTCAAACTGGGCGATGATGAATTCTTCCCGTTTTTTCAGGTATTCGCTGAAACCGTAAGGCCAAATCTTCACCTCAGTATCATCAATCTCGAGCACCTTCATCGCCGTTTGGTCGGCAAACGTTTTATCGTGGGTCGTAAACAGAATGGTTTTGTTCGATTTTTTAATAAACCCTTCAAGCCATTCAATCGCATGGACATCCAAATGGTTGGTCGGCTCGTCCAGCAGTATAATGTCGTCGTTGCGGATTAAAATTTCGGCAAGGCCGGCTTTTGTTTTTTCGCCGCCGCTCAGCTTTGAAAACGGCTGGTCCTTTAATTCGCTGAGGCTGAGCCCGTTGCATACCTCGTCAATCATCGCGTGCATCTGGTAGCCGTTGTTCCGCTCAAATGTTTCCGTGTATTGACTGTACTTTTCCAATAAAGCAGTCAGCTCGTCATCACTCATCGGTTCCGAAAGCTTCAGCTCAATGGCCTTCATTTCCTTCTGGATCGCCGCGAGAGCTTCAAACGATTTTTCCAGATATTGATACAACGTCAGATCCTCATGGGGATCAGCGATCTGCTTCAGCAAACCGACCTTCGCCCCTTTGTTGATCGCAATCGTTCCTTCATCCGCCTCAAGCTCTCCTGAAAGCACCCTGAACAGCGTGCTTTTGCCGGAACCGTTCGGCCCGGCCACAAGCACTTTTTCGCCTTCATTGATGAAAAAAGAAACTTGTTTGAAAATCGTATCTCCCGCTAAATTTACCGTAAGATTATGAATATTCAGCAACTCACATCATCCCTTTGTCATTCTGGTTCAAAGCTCGACTTTATTCTGGATGGCGACGCTCGCTTTCAGTTTGTAAAAGCTGAGCATCATAAACAGCGACAATAAGATGGATAATACCCCGATTGCGGTCAGCAGCAAAGCTGAATCAAAATAGTCCGTTAAGAATCCGATAAACGGAAAGGCAATGAACATGAAGAGCGAGGTCATCAAACTGATAATGGACAGCAGCGTGGCTCTCGTTCTGGACGGAATCTCATTATTCACCACCTGACTGGATACGGGTTCTATCACATCATAGAGCGCGTTGATGACGACAAAAGCTGCAATCGTCACGTACAGACTGCCCGAAGGTATAAACAGATAGGCCGCCCCGATGATGCAGAATGTCAGCAGAAGCACGCGCCTCGGCGTGAATTTTTCCGCCGGCTTTGAAGAAAAGATGGAGCACAGCGCCTGCAAGATGGACAGCCCCGCAAAAATAATGGATATATTGCGCACGGACAGCCCTTCCTGACTTAACAGATCTTGTCCGTACATATAAAAAACCGATGTAATCGCAAAGAAAACGGAGAGTGACAGCACCAAATATTTAAAGGCTTTGTTCAGCCTGAAGAAATCTTTGACTTCTTTTAAGATGTCCCCGACCGTCTGCGTTTCGTGTTCACTGTTTTCAAATTTGATTTCCGTCAGCTGTGTAATGACCGCCATCGCAATCAGCTGAGTCACAATCCCGGCGATAAACACATACGACCATGATATTTCCTGCAAGTAGCCGCCGATGCCCATGGCGATCGCAAGACCGAGTATGACAAGTCCGTTATAGTTTCCGATGGATTTGCCGTACCACTTTTCTTTCCCTTGTTCTTTCAGTGAATCAAACAAAAAGGCGTGATCCGTTCCTGATATAAACGTCAGCCCGATACCGTATATAATATGGGCGATGAAGAGGGCGATGAAGTTATGGAAGCTCAGGAACATCACCAAATAGACAATGACCATAAAATGGCCGAGCAAGAGCGATTTTTTTCTCCCGATTCTGTCCGAGATGACGCCGCTCGGCACTTCCGCCAGAAACATCGCCAAATTCAGGACCGATTGCAGGATGCCCACAAGAAACAATGAATAATTCATGCTTGTTAAATATAAAATCCAAATTCCCCGTTCGAAAAAGAAGTTTCCGAAAAAACCGGAGAAGTAAAGCAAATTTCGATTCCGCAAATGAATACCCCTTTCCAGCTATCTGCATTTAACATCATGAACAGAAAGGAGCCCGTCAGTCTTCACACTAAAACCCTCTATACATGGATCTTGCAGATACAGACTTTTCCCAAAACAAATTGGGCAATAATGAGTTGTATTCTCGAATAACCCAAAAAGTTCCTTCTTTTTTTCAGATCCTATGGCATCAATGATCGTTTTTTTCTTCCCCGGATCGCTGATGTCGCGGATGAAATATTTGATATAGCTCAGCTCATGCATGTAAGCCGGCAGGAACAAATGGAGCTCAATATCAAACCCGCTTTTATCCATATGGTAATAATCATTGAAATGACTGACGCGGGAGACGGATACGTCCGCTCCGGCCCGCCGAAACAATTCAGCCAGCCTTTCAATGATCTCTCCGTTGGGATAATAATCGGCATAAACGATTCGGATCGGCTCTTCTTTTGTCAAAAGGGGCGGATCTTTCTTCGGTGTCCGCCCGCTTTCCCATATACCGATCAGCGAATCAGTCGGTGTGATGATATGCCCCAAATCGCCGGCCAGCTTTTGTTTATCAAAATAATGCTGAATGAAAGTTCTCAGCATGCCGTCCTTTACCTTGAAGGTAAATAACATCGGCAAATGATTTTCTTTAAAATCAGCATACTGCCGATACCTCATGTTGGAATGATGAAACTGGGTGTGGCAGGTCACGTCCGTTTGATTCGCTTCGTACAGCCCGATGCTTTTTTCCAGATCATCATTCAAAATAAATTGGATGATCTGAACGGTGCGGTGATCCGCGGGCGTCATTTTATATTGCGGATTCCGCTCAAATTCCAGCCCTTTCTCAAACGTACGCTTGAATCGGTACGGGCCGTTTTCCGGCACATCGCCCCCGGCGGTTCCCGGAATCAGAAAGCTGCTCTGCAAAACGGCTTCTATTTCATCAGACGGCTCGTCCAAGGTGACTTCAATTCGTTTTTCACCCGTTACGTTCACCCCGAGCTGATCGGAAGAGACGAGGCCTTTTACATACGGAACGGCCTGTTTTATGTTCAGGAAACTGCCGAGATGGGGACTTTGGTTTTCTTTCGTCAGATGATAGATGATCGTTTGAACCACACCCTCGGCGTCACCTAAATAGTCTGGGTGAATGTCCACCTGACAGGTGCGGCGATCTTTGCGGATGATTCGGCAGTTATAGCCGTCCTGCAGACTTTCATACATAATGCTGCAAATCATCTTGCTTGTGTAATCCTGCGTATCTAATGGGTTCAAGCGTATCGGGCTTGTGTCGATTTCTATTTTCAGAGGGTCGCCCGGTTTTCTCGCCGTACGATGCATCGTCTTCATAAAGCGCTTTCCTTTTGAGATAGCTTCGTTTCTGTAATATGAAGGCCGTCAAAGTCCAAGCCGATGCGGGTATTCAGGGATTTCGGGCTTCCGCCTGCAAGGTATGTGATAATGTCATGAGACATAAACGAGGATATAATACCGTTTGTCGCTCCTAAAGAACCTTTGATCGGTTCATCGGGGTAACAGTTCAGAAGTCCGGCCGGCATGCTTTTTTCATAGGTGACGCCGGATTGATAGGATTCAGGCGTGAGCAGAGGCCCCCATTGGCCGCTGAAGCTGCCGACACCCCCGGTCATAAACGCGATATTCCGCTGCTTACAATACTGATAAACCCATTCAGAAATGTTATGGGGTTTGTCAGCGGCATTTATGACGATATCAATTTCGTACGGATCTAACACACGCAGGTCCTGCGGCTGTGTCATTTCCTGATGGTAAAGTGCTGCGTCCGCATGAGGATTGATACCCGCAATATAATCTCTGCATTCTGAGATCTTTAATTTGCCTACAGAAGATTTATTATAGACGAATTGTCTGTTCAGGTTATGTACTGATACGGCATCGAAATCAATGAGAATAAAATGCTGGATGCCCGCCGCCAAAAGGTTTTGAAGAATGATCGTTCCGACGCCCCCCAGACCCACGATCGCTGCCCTGCTGCCGTCTAACCTGTTTTGGATCAGATTGGGGTTTTGGTTGTATTTCTCAAAATGGTACAGCTGCTTTTCAGTGATGCAGCCTTCACGGCCGTTTTGCCATGGCTCTATTAAAGCATCCAATTTCATTAACGCATCGAAAAACCGGTTTCCCGCTTCCTCTCCCAGAAGATCAGAAAGCTCTTGTTTTTCACAGCCGGTGATCAGCCGTTCAACCGCCTCTTTGATCTCACTCGTATGCGTAAGCTTAATCGCCTTTCGATATTGAATGATAATATGCGCCGTGTAGGTCAGCACCTGCACGCTGTCTTTAAACTTCCAGCGCTTACAGTCCGTTGACATCATGACATACCCCCTGAAAGATAATAACTCCCCAATGAGGGGAGTCACGGCTTTACTAGCAACGCTGCACCAAGCTTGCTGTTTCTGTATCAAGATCAAGTTCTTCAATCTTCATCAGTACACACCCCCTTTGCCAATAACTAGATATTATCATCAATATTGGAAAAGGACAAGTTATTTTTTGAAAATTTAGAATTTATATATAAATTGTGATATTTCTTCCGCTATCCCGGTTTATCCCGGCAGCCGGATGATGAACACGGAGCCTTTTCCCTGCTCACTTTTCACTTCAATTGTTCCGTTATGGCTGTCGATAATGGTTTCTGTAATGGCAAGACCCAGCCCCGTGCCGCCGGATTGACGGGATCGGGAGGTTTCCGCCCTGTAAAACCGGTCAAACACATGAGGCACATGCTCCGGAGCGATTCCCGTTCCGTTATCCGCAATCATAAGCATGATTCCTCCGTCTTTCTGCAGGGAGACGGTGATGACACCCGTGTCTTCATCCGTATGCTGCACCGCATTGTAAAAGAGATTGAGAATGGCCTGCTTCATTTTGTCTTTGTCAAAAACGGCTTCTATCTTTTGATCGACAAAGAACTCAAGTTTCCGGTTTCTCGCGAGCAGCTTCAGCTCAGCCTCCATTTCCAAAATGACGTCTCCCAATGCGCCTTTTTTCATTTCAAAGCTCGGCTCCCGGTCAATCTTCGCGAGAAACAAAAGATCCTCTATCAGCTTATTCGCCCTGACGGATTCCGCGTACATGCTTTGAAGCGCTTTTTCTTTCTGCTCCGGCTTTTCCGCCGCTCCGCGCATTAAAATTTCGATAAAGCCGTGAATGGAGGTAAGCGGCGTTCTCAGCTCATGTGATGCGTCTGATACAAACTGCCGGATGCGCTCCTTCTCTTCTTTTTCCGCCTGAAATGCGGTTTCAATCCGTTCCAGCATCTGATTGATGGAGATGCCCAATGACTCAATTTCGGCCTGCTTCCTATCAATCGGCAGCCGTTTATCGAGACTGCCGGCATGAATGTCACCCATCATATGCACAATGCGGGACAGCGGCTTGAGTGTGAGCCGGATCACCGGCAAAAAAACAAACAGTCCGATGACCAAAGCCGCAAAGGAAAGCATCGCGAAAATGCTGATCTGGCGGAAAAGCGAATCATTCAGAGGCTGTGTCAGCGTGCTCATTTGCACAACTCCCGCCTGACTTCCGTCAACGGAAATCGCCTGAAACACGACGATGATTTCCTCACCCGCCTTATTGTGAGCCACCTGATAGTGAAGCGCCATTGTATCTGTCAGCGCATCCCGATACACGTTTTTCGGGAAAGAAGGAGCGGCCCCCGCGTGCGGGTCTTCTGATAAAACTGACATCTTGTATGATTGATTGATAAAAGCAACCGTCACCCCGGGGTAAATCACCTTCGGATGAGCCGGTGTTTCGGAACGGGCAAGGGTTTTGATTGACTTCCATACGCTTTGATCCATTGAATTGATATCACTCTGAATGCTGATCGCCTGATTTTCATACATCGTCCGTCTCATCAACATGTACTGTGTGCCGCCGATGAAACATAACAGCAAGGTCAACATCGCCAGTGATCTGAACAGGAGCTGGAACCGCAGGGTTCTGTACAGCCGTTTCATGCCAGGTTCACCCTGTACCCGGCGCCCCGAACCGTGCGAATCACCTTGTGTTCTTTGTCCTTCAGCTTTTCGCGCAAAGAACGGATGTACACCTCGACGATATTGTCTTCCCCGAGGACCGTTCCGTGATGAAGCCCCATCGTTAAAGAATCAATGAGTGCAGACTCGCCGTCTGCACTCAGCAGCTTGATGCCTTTCAACTTATCCATGATGCAGTCTCTCCTTAGATGTATCAGCCTGTGTTTATTTTTTTCGCTTCCCCTTCTATTATTCGCTTTTATCTGAAACAAAACGGAATCCAAGCTGAATTGGTGAAAGTAAACGCTCAAAACGGAACTATCTGCAAATCATAATCAATAAGCTGCCGCTTCAATTCAGCACCAGTCTGTTTCAATTACAAAGTTCTAAGGTCATATCTGCCCTTTTCTAAACATACCCATTTTCAACTGAACGTGTTGAGACCCGCGTTCAGTTCTTTTTTATGGCTTCTGAAAAAAGGCATAAAAAAAGCGCCCCCGAAAAAGGACGTTTGATATGACGTGTTTCATTTTCTTAAATTCTGCATTCTAAAATAATTCTTCCTTCACATTCACCCTCGATTTCATTCAATACGATGATCACATCAGCCGTTTTCATGTGTTTCACCTCCCCGCTTCACAATAGTATAATATTAACAAATAAATCAATAAGAAACAGCCCGGATGTCCGGGCTGCTTTTTTATTTCTGTAATCGATCCGCTTCTGTCAGTTTGACTTCCGCTGTTTTTTTCTTTCCCGAACGGTAGAACGTGATGTTCACACGGTCGCCGATCTTTTTGCGATACAGGCGCTCGCGGAGATCCACAACGTCATTGACCTTATGTCCGTCGAATCCAGTGATCACGTCGAGCTTTTTCAAACCCGCTTTTCCGGCCGGTGAAAACGCGTCGACACCCATAATGACCGCCCCGGTTTTAACGCCTTTCGGGAGTTTCAGCGTCTGGCTCCAATGGTAGCTCGCAATATCCGTTAAGGATTTCATCTCAATACCGAGGAAAGGCCGTCGGACTTCTCCGTATTTTTCTAAATCCTGAATAACGGGAATGACAAGCTTTGACGGAATGGACAGGCCGATTCCTTCAACGGCGGATTCAGCGATCTTCATTGAGTTGATGCCGACCACCTTGCCCGATATATTCATCAAAGCGCCGCCGCTGTTGCCGGGATTAATCGCGGCGTCGGTCTGCAGCACTTCCGCATTCCAATCCGGATGTCCGTCGCCGTTTGAGTCAACAGGCACCGCCCTTTCCGTGCCTGAAATGATCCCCTGTGTCACTGAACCCGCAAATTCAAGTCCGAGCGGATTTCCGATCGCAATGACCGGTTCTCCGACTTTGACTTGATCAGAATTGCCGAACTGGGCGGCCGATTTGATTTTATCAGACTTCACCTTCAGTACCGCGAGATCCATCAGACGGTCGCTCCCGATCAGCTCAGCAGGCACGCGCGAGCCATCCTTCAGGCTGATCTCAATCTCAGTCGCACCTTCAATGACATGGTGATTGGTTACGATATAAGATGTGTTTCCGTTCTTTTTGTAAATGACGCCCGAACCGCTTCCCGCTTCGCCGCCCTCTCCCCAAATATCGGTCTTTTGGATATTGAGAACGCCGACTACCGAATCCGATACACGGCTGACCATATTCGTGACAGCGTCATTGACATTTACGTTGACTGTTTTCACCTGTTCGCTGTCGAGACGCTGGCTGGTGCTTTTGCTGCTGTCTCCATGGTCTCCGCCTGTCCAGTACGGCAACAGGAAAGCCATGAGCGCGGCCCCGACGATGACGCCGATCAGACTTGATAGAAAGTATCCTCTCTTGCTGCGGCGGGGCTGTTCGGAGGCGTACTGTTCATCATCGCGATTATAATCCACCCTATCTCAAATCCTTTCAAGAGTACTCGATTTGCTTATAGTGTGGGTCAGATCGCGGATTAATAATCATGATTCATTTGGAAAAATTACACGGCGCACAGCGGCGTCGGAATTTTCGGATCGGTATCAAATAACTGAAACGTTTCCCCGGCGACAAATCCTTTCGCAGCCAATGTCTGCTGCACGGACATTCTCGCCAGTTCCTTCATATTGTTGTCTTGGCTCAGATGCGCCAAATAGATGCGCGATGTGCCGTCGCCGATGACATCAGTCATGGCGAGCGCCGCATCTTCATTCGAGACGTGGCCGACATCGCTTAAAATCCGCCGCTTAATGCTCCAAGGGTATCTGCCCATTTGCAGCATGCCGACGTCATGGTTGCTTTCAAACACAAACACATTGGCCGAACGGATGATGCCTTTCATTCTGTCGCTCACATATCCGGTGTCCGTCATCAGCGCGAGCTTTCTGCCTTGGTAGTGGAAAACGTAAAACATCGGCTCGGCCGCGTCATGAGAGACGCCGAATGACTCAACATCAAGCCCGCCGAAAGATTTCACGCTTTCCATCGGGAACAAAAACTTTTGTCCGGTATCCAGCTTGCCGATCTGATTCTCCATCGCTTTCCACGTCTTTTCATTGGCGTAGACGGGTAGACCGTACTTTCTCGCAATGACGCCGAGCCCTTTAATATGGTCGCTGTGCTCGTGAGTGACAAAGATGCCGTCGACGTCGTCTATCTTACGGCCGATTCTCTCCATCAGCCCGTCCATCGCTTTACCGCTCAGGCCGGCATCCACCAGAAAAGAGTGCTCCTCTGTCTCCAGATAAAACGCGTTTCCGGTACTCCCGCTCGCAAGCACGCTAAATTGCAAGCCCATTGTGTCTCACTCCATTATTTATTTTGATTGTTATCAATGACTGTGCTTTCCAATGCATTCACAGTGTACGTTTGCTGTGTCTTTTTCTTCGTCCCTTTTGACTTATCTTCAATTGTAATTCTCCATACCGGCGCCAGCACCTGCGTACTTGTCAGCGGGTATTGGGCAATATAGCCGAACTTGACGCTTTTAACGGCGCAATTCGCTTTTAAGTAATTTTGAGAATACAATAATTCGACCGCATCAAGCTCAGGAATCAGGCTCTCCGTCTGGATTCGCTTGAATGACTCCAGCATGGTCTGCTCGTAAGATACGACCTGGTTTTTATCGTTCAGATGCAGAATCACCTGTCCGATCGCATCCGTGGACGAGTCAAAATCCTGATAAATAAACTGTCCGTCATACGTCTGGTAAAAAATGATCTGTTTTTGATCCTTGTCGACTTTCCACAGTTTATATTTTTCACCGCCGGTTACTTTAGAGCTGACGAGCGATTCCGCATCCTCCTGCGGTTTTTGCTTCGATAAACCGACCGGATCGGTAAATTTCATTTTCAGCGTTGTGACCTTATGATCATCCGCCGGCATCTCCATTAACGGCTTTTGATCCTTCAAAGCATCAATATCTTCAGCGGTAAATACCTTTTGGCCCGCCGTCAGCCGGTAGCCCGTCGCGGAATCAGAAGACAGGTTGCCGAATGTGATATGGTCCATCTCCATGTCTTTTTCCACGTTTGAATTTTTAATCACTTCGTATTCACTGCTCGAGCGTTTTTCAAAAAACTGATAGCCGAGAAAAATATCGAGGATGAGGAAGGCAATGATGAAGATCGTTTTTGTCTTATTCCACTCCATTATCGTCCTCCTCCTTCCCCAGCAGATCTTTCGTAATCGGGACGATCTTCCCGTTGATTTTCATACTCCAGACGGGTTCCAGCTCAACAAGATCATTCGTTGACGAAGAGACCATTTGATAGGACAGGAAGATCTGGTCGATTTTGTTCACGTCGTATTTATCCTGCTGCTCCAGCAGAGACACAACCTCATTGCCGTTCATCATTTTTACGTCTTTTGTTTTAATCGGATTCGGCCCGAGAACATAGTTCGGCCGCTTGTAGCTGAGAACCTCGTCATTGGCCCATTGCAGGGTCAAAACAGGGCCGGATCCGAAAGGCTTAGACGTGCTGTTGATCACAGGCATTTGGTCTTTAAACATGTAGAAACTCAGCTGCTGGTTATCACTCACATTGAAAAATTGATAATGATCCGTCCAGCTTCCCGTATCCTCTAAATATTTATAGCTTTTCTTAATCAGCTCACCCGTTTGGTAAGAAGCGCTTTGTGCCAGGTTCCGATGCTGGAATTGAATCTGCCGCTGTGTCGAATTGATTTCCAGACGGCTGATTCCGTCAGTCAGCACATTCCGATTGTAATTCGGGTCCTCTCTGACCGTGCTCGGATCATTAAAAAGCGTCTGCTTAAACAGGTTCGTCTTAATGGTTTCAGTGATAAATTCTTTTTCCTTCATATTAAACCGCGCATTCGGCATGAGAAATTCTTTGCTTTTTCCGACCGAATAGAGGTGGTATAACGGCATACTCGACTTTTTGCTGTACAGCTCATTCATCAGATTGCGGTAATTCGCCGATTCCACAGTCACTTCCAAAATCAGCTGCTTGCTGTACGAGACCATGTAAATCTTCTTATTCGTCTTATTCTCATTAAACGGAATAACAATATGGTCAAATGAGCTGTATTCCATTGACGGATTTGACCATTTAAACATCGATTGGAAGAAATCAATCGGAATGGTGTCATTGAATTGCAGATCGAGCTTTGCCGAATTGCCGTTTCTGCCGTAAAGCCAATTTTTAAAACCGAGCTTGTCGTATTGATCGGAAATATCCTTCATCCCTTTTACTTCCCATTGCGGCAAATCCGCCCACAGGTCATTAAAGAGCGTCTCATCATCCACTTTATAATGAGAGCCGTTTGTATGAATAAACATATCCCGGGGTTTTACCGTTTGCGACACTTTTTGGCTCGTTTTATCAATTTTATGCTTTTCCCGGACAGTCGATTTGGTTGAGGCCGTGCCTTCTGAAAAATTGGGCTGGAATGTCCAAATTCCCCATGTTAAAACAAGACTAATGACGACCAGCACTGACAGTATGACTGTTTTTATATTTTCACGCCTCATCCCAATCATCCTCTTGCTCTTCTTTATATGGAAGAGTAAATGTAATCTTCGTTCCTTTGCCTTCTACACTGTCGGCCCAAATGTCTCCGCCGTGCGCCTGAACCATCTCTTTTGCAATCGCAAGGCCGAGCCCGGTGCCGCCGAGTTTTCTCGTGCGCGCTTTATCCACTCTGTAGAAACGGTCAAAGACTTTTTCCACATCTTTTTTCGGAATGCCGATACCTTCATCTTTTACGCTGATATAAAGCAGCTCTTCTTTCTCGTTCACATCGACTGAGAAAGTGACATGCCCGCCTTCCGGTGAGTATTTCAGTGCGTTAGAAATGATATTATCGAGAACCTGCGTCACTTTATCCTGATCAATCTCCACGTACAGATTTCTGTCCGGAAGCTCGCGGATAAATTCGACATGCTGTTCTTTCGTCATTTCAAAACGATCGATAATCAGTGACATAAAGCGGATCATATGAATCCACTCCCGATTAAACTGATAATCTTTGCTGTCGAATTTAGAAAGCTGAAGCAGGTCGTTCACCAATCTGATCATGCGCTCAGTCTCATTTTGGGTCACCATTAAGAAACGCGGAGCGATATCTTTGTTTTCCCACGCGCCCTCTGCAAGCGCCTCTAAATAGCTTCGCATGGTCGTCAGCGGTGTCCGCAGCTCATGAGACACGTTGGCAACGAACTCTCTGCGCTCCCGATCGAGTTTTTCCTGTTCGGTGACATCATAAAGAACCGCGATTAAACCGTCGATTTTTCCGTGCTCTCTCTGAATAACGGAAAAATTCACCCGCAGTACAGTCGTTTCATCGTCACGTTCGATCTCCAGCAGCATTGAATCCTGCTGTTCTACTAAATCCTCAAATGTAAAGTTCTCTTTTATGCCCAATAAAGACGTAATCGGCATCTCTAAAGCCGTTTCACGTGAAACATTCAGCAGCTCAAGCGCAGGGCTGTTTAAAAGAATAATAGCCCCGTTGCGATTCGTAGCGATGACACCGTCCGTCATATACGCGATAACGGAAGAAAGCTTTCTTCTCTCCCCTTCCGTCATGGCTTGGGCATCTTCAAGCTCTCTCGTCAGATGGTTGAACGTCGTTGCGAGCTGACCGATTTCATCATGCCCGTATTTCCGCACCTTTCTGGAGAAATTCCCTTTTGCCAGTTCCATCGCCTGCTTACGCATATCCGACAGCGGATGGGTGATGGTGCGGGCGAGAAATATACCGAGAAGAGCCGTCAGAACAAGGGCTAAGCCTGTTCCTGAAGCAAGAATCGAGTTGACGGTTTTCATCTGGTTAAAGGTATCTTCCATACTGGCCACGACATAAATCGCGCCGACAACTTCCTGATTCTCTGTGACGACAGGTTTTGCTGAAATCAGCACTCTGTTTTTGCTTTTAGGATCATAATATTTTTTTGAATAGGCCTGTTTTGTTGAGAAAATCCGTTTAAAAATCGGGTCAGTCGTCTGTTTCCCCGCTATTTCCTCGCCATAAGGCCTCGAAGAACCGACGACCTCATAGCTTTTATCAACAAATGTAATCTCCCGTATTTCATTGTTTTTCGTAAAATCATTCAAAATCCGTTTGACGTCATCTTTAATGACGGTGCTGTCATTATCTCCTTTATATTCCTGCTCAATATAATAGGATAGATTGTCAATCCGCTGATTTAACGATAATTCATAGGACTTGAGAAGAGAATTCTCCACCTGTTTCACAAAGTACACGCCGATAATCTGCATGGCGATGATAATGAGAAGCACATAGATCAGCGTGATCTTAAACTGAATAGACCGAAAAAAACCAACCTTATTCATCGCCGGTTAGTCCTGTTCAGGATTTCTCAAGTAATAACCGACACCCCGTCTTGTGACGATCCAGTTCGGATGGCTCGGATTATCCTCGATTTTCTCACGGAGACGGCGCACTGTTACATCCACCGTTCTCACATCACCGAAATAGTCATAGCCCCACACAGTCTGCAGCAGATGCTCACGCGTCATAACCTGTCCGATATGTTTGGCTAAGTAATGAAGCAATTCAAACTCACGATGAGTCAGCTCGATCGTTTCTTCTCTTTTTGATACGACATAAGCGTCAGGGAAGATGACGAGAGAACCGATATGAATGTCATTAGAAGCTGATTCTTCCTCAGCCGGCGCAACCGTAAGCTGGCGGCGCAGGTTCGCTTTGACGCGGGCCAGAAGCTCACGCGTGCTGAAAGGCTTCGTGACATAGTCATCCGCTCCGATTTCAAGCCCGATGACCTTGTCAATCTCCGAGTCTTTTGCCGTCAGCATAATAATCGGCATATCATATTTTTTCCGGACTTCCCGGCACACTTCAACTCCGTCTTTATTCGGAAGCATAATATCTAAAAGAATTAAATCAGGCTGAAGCTCCTCCACCATTTCCACGGCTTCGTTTCCGTCGTACGCACAATGCACGTCATAGCCTTCTTTTCTTAAATTAAACTCTAATATATCTGCAATCGGTTTTTCATCATCGACTACAAGGATTTTCTTATCCATCATCTTGATTTTCCTCCTGCCAGAATGACTTCATTTCATCTATTGATGTTTCATGATGATCACAATTCGGATCATGAAAAACGTTCCCCGTCTATTATAACGGTTTCAGGTCAAAAGATAAAAAAATTAAAGAGAACAGCGCAAAAACGTATTGAACTGCCATCCTTTTGTCATGTTTTTTATTTTCTTTTAAAAAATAATATTTTTTTGAAACCTCACGAAAATAAACGCCGTCTATTGTTTGACGTCTTCTTCTGGGCCGGCTGAAAAGCCGGCTCTCCCTTTTTTATAACAAAAGAAAAAACGCACCTACTATTGCAGATGCGTTTGGGTAAGTGGCTCGGGACGGAATCGAACCGCCGACACACGGATTTTCAGTCCGTTGCTCTACCAACTGAGCTACCGAGCCAGATGTTTCTTTTCTATACTATAAAGTAAAGTAAAATGGCGGTCCGGACGGGACTCGAACCCGCGACCTCCTGCGTGACAGGCAGGCATTCTAACCAACTGAACTACCGGACCTTACAGTAATTTGTCCGGAGAACCGTATCGTGGCGGCCCTCCGAGGACAAATAAGGAGTTAGCAATAACGCTAAAGTAAATCAATGACCCGTACGGGATTCGAACCCGTGTTACCGCCGTGAAAGGGCGGTGTCTTAACCGCTTGACCAACGGGCCATAAAAAGTGGTGAGCCATGAAGGACTCGAACCTTCGACCCTCTGATTAAAAGTCAGATGCTCTACCAACTGAGCTAATGGCTCTTGATGTGTCGGATTATGTATCATAGAGCATTGAGACAAAAGCTTTCTTGCAGTACTCTATTGAAGCTGTTCCGTAACAACGAGATTTATAATATCATAGAACATTCGAAAGTGGCAACTACTTTTTTGAAAAAAATCTATTATTTTTTTCCTACATAAAAAACAAGCCTCCATGACCGGAGGCTTGTTTGCTGCAAATTCTTAGTTAGCGCGGTATACGCTGCGGATGACGTTCGTTTGTGAACGGTCGGGACCGACAGAGAAAATAGAAAGCGGAATACCTGTCAGCTGAGATACGCGTTCCAAATAATGGCGCGCATTTTCAGGAAGATCGCTCAATGTTTTTGCGCCTGTGATATCTTCCGTCCAGCCAGGCATTTCTTCATATACCGGTTCACACTCAGCGAGGGCTTTCAGGCTTGCCGGGAATTCTTCAATCACTTCACCTTTGTAGCGGTAAGCGACACAGATCTTCAGCGTTTCAATGCCAGTCAGCACATCAATTGAGTTCAAAGAAAGATCTGTGATTCCGCTGACGCGGCGGGCGTGGCGGACAACAACGCTGTCAAACCAGCCGACACGGCGAGGGCGTCCTGTCGTTGTGCCGTATTCGCGTCCGACTTCACGGATTTGATCTCCGATTTCATCTTTCAGCTCAGTCGGGAAAGGACCGTCACCGACACGGGTTGTGTACGCTTTAGATACGCCGACGACGTGCTGGATTTTTGTCGGGCCTACGCCTGAACCGATCGTCACCCCTCCGGCGACCGGATTGGATGAAGTGACAAACGGGTATGTCCCTTGGTCGATATCAAGCATAACCCCTTGAGCGCCTTCAAATAAAACGCGGCGGCCTTCATCCAGCGCGTCATTCAGAACGACGGATGTATCGCATACATACTTTTTAATCTGCTGGCCGTATTCATAATACTCATCCAGAATATCTTCAATTTTGAAGCCTTCCGTTTCATACATTTTTTCCAGCAGACGGTTTTTCTCTTCAAGGTTCCGTTCAAGCTTTTCTGCAAACACGTCACGATCTAGCAGGTCTGCGATCCGGATGCCGATCCGCGCCGCTTTGTCCATATAAGCAGGTCCGATGCCTTTTTTCGTTGTGCCGATCTTGTTGGCCCCTTTGCGTTCTTCCTCTACTTCATCCAGTTTCAGATGGTATGGAAGAATGACGTGGGCTCTGTTGCTGATTCTCAAGTTATCCGTGCTCACATTGCGCTCATGAAGATACGCAAGCTCCGTTACGAGCGCTTTCGGATCAACAACCATTCCGTTCCCGATGACACACGCTTTTTCTTTATAAAAAATTCCTGATGGGATTAAATGAAGCTTGTACGTGACGCCATCAAACTTGATGGTATGTCCTGCATTGTTTCCGCCTTGATAACGTGCGATCACTTCTGCATTTTCTGATAGGAAATCTGTAATTTTACCTTTTCCTTCATCGCCCCACTGCGTACCTACTACGACTACTGAAGACATATATCCGTGCACCTCCGTTAACCTTTCAAAACGATATCTCATTCAAACAAATTAAGTGTATCAGTGCAGAAACAGAAAGTCAATCGTAAATCCGAACGTTTAAATCTTATTATTCTATATTTGTTCGCCTTAAACCTGATTAAAAGCGTTTTCTCTTTCATTTGCTATCTATTACTCCCGAAACTTTCATACTTTAACATGAAAAAGAACCCGTGTCCCAGGTTCTTCAGACAGTCATTTATATTCCGCTTGTATTCATCAGGACGATCCGCCAGCCGTCAGGATCTTCGATGGTCACGCCTTTTTCTTCCCAGTACGGATTTTCGGATTCTTTCTCCTCATATCCCATCTGCTTTAATTTCGTGCTGATGCGAATGACCTCCTGCTGATCAGGGATGTAAAAGACAAGCAGGCTGTCGCCGTGCGGAACGGGCGCCGGCTGAGACGAGCCGGTTTCTTCGGTGAATTCTAAGTGATATTGCGTATGCGGCAGGCCGAACATGACGCCGCTGTAGCCCTCATGTCCGGAAAAACTGCCGATTCTCTTCAATCCGAGGCCTTCTTCATAAAACCTGATGATTTCTTTGAGCTGTCCGGTCGGCCGGGCAATCCGGATTTGCGCCGCTTGGAATTGCGGAAATTCAATTGTCATCATCATCCCTCCCTTAATGCCATTATATAAAAGCGCTTTCTTTTTTTCGTCTGCCGAACGGACGGCATTCTCTCATTCTTTCGGATGAAAAAAAGCCTCAAGACATTGCTTGAGGCTTTACGCACCTGCCGGAACACCGCCGTCATCAAAGCGCCTTTCCAGGTTTACGAACTTATTGTATTCTTTCACAAAAGCCAGTGAGACGGTGCCCACCGGGCCGTTACGCTGTTTGGCAATAATGATTTCGATGATGTTTTTGTTTTCGGATTCTTTATCATAGTAATCATCACGATACAGGAAGGCGACGATGTCGGCATCCTGCTCAATACTTCCCGACTCACGGATATCTGACATCATCGGACGTTTATCCTGCCGCTGCTCAACACCCCGGGAGAGCTGAGACAGGGCGATGACCGGGACTTCGAGCTCCCGCGCCAGCGCTTTTAGCGCCCGTGAAATTTCCGATACCTCTTGCTGACGGTTGTCGCTCGAACGGCCGCTTCCCTGAATGAGCTGCAGGTAGTCAATTAAAATCATGCCCAATCCGTTCTCCTGCTTCAGCCTGCGGCATTTTGAACGGATTTCGCTGACGCGGATGCCGGGGGTGTCATCTATAAAGATACCGCTGTTTGACAGGCTTCCCATCGCCATCGTCAGCTTGCCCCAATCTTCTTCCGTCAGATTACCCGTTCTGAGATTTTGGGCGTTAATATTCCCTTCGGCGCAGAGCATACGCATGACAAGCTGCTCGGCACCCATCTCAAGACTGAATATCGCGACGCTCTCATCCGTTTTGGTGGCCACGTTTTGCGCAATATTTAAGGCAAACGCCGTTTTCCCCACGGACGGACGGGCTGCGACAATGATCAAATCATTCCGCTGAAAACCCGCCGTCATCCGGTCAAGCTCGATAAAGCCGGTCGGAATCCCGGTTATATCGCCTTTCCGGTTGTGAAGCTGCTCAATGTTGTCGTATGTTTGCACAAGCACGTCTTTAATATTTTGGAAGGCGCCCGAATTTTTTCGCTGCGCGACCTCCATAATCGTTTTTTCCGCATCGCTTAATAAATCTTCAACTTCATCCTCGCGCGTATACCCGTCTTGAGCGATCGAGGTCGCCGTTCTGATTAAACGGCGGAGAATGGATTTTTCCTCAACGATTTTCGCGTAATATTCTATATTAGCCGCTGTCGGAACGGAATTCGCGATATCCGTCAGGTAAGAAACGCCGCCCACCTCTTCTAACAAATCGGTATTCGCAAGCTCTGACGTTACCGTGACCAAATCAACCGGTTCACCGCGGTCTCCGAGCACGAGCATGGCATTGTAAATTTTTTGATGTGACATTCTGTAGAAATCATCCGGAATCAACACTTCAGAAGCCAGTGTCAACGCAGACGGCTGTAAAAAAACAGCACCTAACACGGCCTGCTCAGCTTCTATGTTTTGCGGCGGCAGCCGATCATTCAAAAGGTCTGTCATGCTAAGCACCGTCCTCTCCTTAAAAAATATCCAAACTCCATTTTACCATTTCTCATGAAAAAGAATAGAAAAATATCACTTTCCCTGTATTTGGAGGAGAGGGTTATGTGTTTTGCCGTTCCGAATGCCGGGAAACAAATAAATAAATCGAAACCGGGAGGTAAGAAGGATGAAAACATATGCTGTAACACCCAGTGTTGATGCGGACGGATGGTTTGTGAAGGTGGAAAATGTGGCGCCGACGGCTCTTTATACATCAAAGGACGCGGCGATCGAGAAAGCGGAGCAGACGGCGAAAGAGAACAGCCCGTCTAAGCTTGTCATTTATGATCAGCATAAAAACATTGAAGAAGAACGGTCCTTTTAAGAAAAGCCTTCGCCCGAGCGAGGGCTTTTCCTTATTCGATGAAACGGATGTGCAGCACCGTCTGCGCCATGAGATCGGCCGTTTTTTGATACAGCTCCCATTCTTCACAGGCGGCGAATACTTTCATCATGTCCTGCAATGTCTGTTTCAGTATGATAAATTCGTCAATTGTCCGCAGTTCTGCGGCTTTTTTCTGATAATCAGCCAGCTTCAGCTGTAATAACATCAATGGCGATTGCATAAAAAACCTCCCCCATTCTGTTATAAAGCCCCGCTTTTCAAACCTCCATTCCTTTGTCATATCCTCTTACGATAGATTTCTGATTTTAGTACAATAAAGAAACGGAAGGAGTGATCACATGAAACCGCTGCAAATTTCCGCCGAAACGGCGCAAAAGCTCGCAGAATCACTGAATATGCCGCTTGAGAGAATCATGCACATGCCTCAGCACATTCTGCTTGCCAAATTAGCTGAAATCCAAAAAGAGAACGATCACAAATAAAGGCCGCTCTCTCATATATATGTGCGGGAGGCGGAAGCGATGGCTTTCCGCCTCTTTTTTCCGTGAAGAAAGTTTCGGTAAAACCGTCTCACAGCTGAAAAAACTTGTTGACGAAGGAAAAGTGAACTATTTCTTATAATCCGGAAACAATTCAGGCAACACAAAGCTTGTCTCATGGATTAAAAAGAACGGCACAAAAATCTCAGCTGACCGATACAGCACCGGAAAAACAAGCTCAGCCCTATGAGGAATGACAGGCGGCCCGGACGGACAAAGTCAGCAGACTCTGTATGAGATTGAAAAAACAGCTCGGAAAGAGGCTGGATAGTTAAACACCGGCCTCTTTATTTTGCTCTTGAAGCACCTGCCATGCGGCGCCGGTATCATTCAGAAAAATGATTGATAAATCCTTTCTATTTTTGAAACCATCAGTTCCTGACGCAGATGCCGGCCGGCATAGGAGCGCGCTTCTTTTCCAAGCCGTTCCCTGAGAGACTGATCCGTAATCAGCATTACGAGGGCATCAGCAAGTTCGCGGCTGTTGCCGGGCTGACAGATAAGCCCTGTGTCCTCATGCCGGATCATCTCAGGGATTCCTCCGCAGTCAGTTGCGACAATGGCTTGACCTGAGAACATCGCTTCGATGATCGCTATGGGGAAATTATCATTCAATGTCGGCAGGACAAATATAGATGATTCAGCCAAAAGCGCCGGCACATCATGTCGTTTTCCGAGGAAAAACACGTTTGAGAGGCCCAGTTTCCGTCTCTTCTCTTCCAGAAACTCTCTCATGTTTCCGTCTCCGATGATCCATATATCCACTCCGGATAAATGGTGCCGGATGCGGGCGAGAGCGTCCAGCAGCACATCATGTCCTTTTCGCTCGGTCAGACGGGAAACGCACGCAATCACGAGCTTTTCAGCACGTTTTGGCTCGGGTGCATCCCGGATGTCAATGCCGGTATGAACAGTCGTCAGCTGAGCCTCCTTCGCTCCGTACTCCAGCAAGGGCTCGTGAAAGGAGTCGCTGATTGTAATGATTTTATCCGAAGCCCGAATACCCTGCCTTTCTATTTCACTGAAATATGCCTCTTCTATTGAACCCTTTTGGATTTTATGAAACTTCATCCGGCTTTTCGTAAAATGTCCGTGCGGCGTAAAAAAAAGCGGACGCCGATACGTTTGATTAAGGTATCCCAGCAAAAATACCGCAAATAAATCCTGCGCGTGAAACAGGTCATATTGTTCTAAGTCTTTCTCCTTCAAAAATCTTTGAAAGACATGTAAATAGCTGAGATTCTTCACAAACTTTTCGTTTGCGGCGCCGTATCTGCCAACAAGAAACGCTCTGATCTCGTCAGCGGCCCGCGGGATATCTTCCTGAAAAAAAGCTGGCGGCATTTGGAGCGGCGAGATGACATCCGCCTGATGACCGATGCGCTCAAAACCCGTCTTAATTGACGTGATATAACTCGCCAGTCCTCCGACATTCGGGTAACGGAGAAAGGTTGCGTACAGAATACGCAATGGCTTTTTTCGTTTGGGGGAGCTTTTTCCTTCCGCACAGAACGAATACAGCATCTCCGGCTCACTTTGATGTTCGATCCCGTAAAATTGATCCATGACGCGCAATAAGGCAAGAGGCACCAGACCGTTCGGCTTGCCGATCTCTTCTTTCAAATCCGCTCCCCCTCTCTTAAACTTATAATCCTAATTCCCGTCCCCATTTTGACACTTTGTCAACATGATACGGCAGCAGTTCTCCTCCCCGATTGTCGAAGATTCTCCGCAATTGGGTATGAAGCCCTTTCTCAAGTGTTCTCTGCAAATAAGCCATTTTATAAAGCGTCATAGGAGGGGTCTGAAAATGCATGCCACGCTTTTTCATTTCTTTCGTATACACTTTTACGCAATACGTCCGAATATCTTCTGCGTGCCGGCTCCAATCTTTTCTGAAGCCGAGCAGAATTTCGACCAGCACCGTCATATCAAACCAAACCGGCGCGTACTTTGCGGATTCCCAATCGATGAATTGAATATCCCACGGTTCATGTCCGGACGCATCGTGGGTGCAGATATTCTGCATATGAAGATCACCGTGTGTGATGGCTGAGCCGTTTTGGATCAATTCAGGGAAAAAACCCGGCTCCGCCTGCTCCAGCAAGTTTGTGATTTGCCGATAATGAGGCTTCACGATATCTTTTGTACGCTCATCTTTAAGAGCTCTATCCAATAATTCCGCTGTCTTTTTGATCTGCTTTTTACGCCCTTTTCTCATGGTTTCCGATTCGTATACCGGCAGCCACGACCGCCATTTACCGTCAGAAATAGTCTTGTTTTCAAAGGTGCGGCTGTGCAGTTCCGCGACAGACGGAATAATATACTTGAAATGCTTTGGGTGAAATGTAAGCTGTCCTCTGATCTGGCTGACAAACTCCATAAATATCCACGTTTCATGGTCACTTTCCTCTATAAGATAGATGTCCGGCAGCAAATCCCCTAAAACAGAACGGGCTTTCCCGTATATATTAATCTCGACCTTGTTTTTTTCACGGGAAGATTTATACACCTTCAATATCAGCGGAACAATGCCGGATTTTTTCTTTACAAACAGTTTATAAATGGCGCTTCTGTCTGTTGATTTCAGGCATGTGATGTCAACCGGATTCACCGCGGCCCTTTCACCGAACGAATACGACAGTTTTTCGTCAATTCTCAGTTTTTGAAATGCGTCATACAAAAGATCCTTTTCATACATGCCGATCTTCCTTCCGCTTCCGTTTCCAGCTGTTTTTGAGATGAGACCAAGTGTTTCTGATAAATGGCATCGGGTCATTCCAAGCAAAAAGAGCGTACTCTTTTTTTCCTTTAAATCCTTTCCAAAAATCCCGGAACGTCATTTCTCCTCTTTTTCGTTTCTTCAAAAACGTTAAGAAATAACGCACCTCATAAATCCAGTTGATTCCGTCTTTTTGTTCGAGCTGGGGCTTCACCTGTTGTCCGGTCAAATACAGATAGTACATGTAAACGAAATGAATGCCTGCCGGTTCTGTCAGGCTATGGCTGAGCCAAAAGCGCGGATTAATTTCGATAAACTTGTAAACATTGTCCCGGGGATCCTTTTTAAATTCCGCCATGCCTACTCCCTTCAGCTGAATCGCTTCAAAAAACGGCAGGGTCTTCTCGATTAAATCAGGAAGCCGTTTGCTGACGACGTGGGCCCCCGCGCCAAAATCAGCAGGGAATTGATGGTTCTTTTGCAGAGAGAATAAGCCCATTAATTTCATTTGGTCATCATAAAAAGTGGCGACTTTATAAAAACACTGGTTGTCTCCGGGGATGATCTCCTGCACAAGCAGTTCTCCATTTTCTCTGTAGGAGCTGAACTCCTTGCGCAATTGTGCGGCATCCTTCATTACAATTGCTTTTTTGTTTACTTTTTTTCTGTATTCATGGCCGGCCACCGGTTTTAAAATACACGGGAAGTCAATATTGGCGATGGCCTCTTCCAGCTCATCCCGGTTGTTCGGAAAAAAGGTTTTCGGGCAGGGGATGTTATGCTTGACCGCTAATTCATATGCTTTGCTTTTATCTAAGACCGTTTCTAACAGAGAGCGGCTCGGGAGCAAAAATAAAAAAAAACCGGCTAATGTCTCGCGGAATTTAGATATAAATCCCGCATAATCATCAGATCCTGCGTACAGAACCGGCTTTGCTTGGAATCGCTTCCCGAAATCAGTCAGAAATGTCAGCAGTTCTTCCTCTTGTGTTAAAGGGCTGGGACATATCCCGCAATCTGCCAATCTTGATTTTCCGATACGATAAGGTCCCTCCGTGTCAAACGCGTAAACATCGATTCCTCTTCGGGCCAGGCTGCGAATGATCCCAATCCCGTTTGCACTGAAATCAAGTACAACGGCTGCATGTTCATGTTTCATGATCTCCCTCCGAGCTGTTGGTATTTTGATAAATCGATTCGATATTTTTTATCATCGTCTCACTGCTTAAATATTTCTCCGCGTAGGCCTTTGCGTTTGAAGCAGCCTTCTCCCGCGCAGATTTGTTAGTGATAAAAAACGCTAAAGCCCGGGCAAGAACCTTTGCATTTCCCGGCTCGACAATAAGTCCCGTTTTGTTATGGCGGATCAGATCCGGAATACCCCCGCAATCGGTCGCAATGATAGCCGAGCCGCTGAACATCGCTTCAATAATCGAGATGGGCAGACTATCATTAATGGTCGGCAGTACGAATATATCCGTCATATTCAAAATAGCGGGAACATCATCTCTTTTTCCTAAAAAGGAGACCATAGATAGATTCAGTTTTCGAGCCTGTTCCTCTAAGGCGCTCCTCATCTCTCCGTCGCCCGCGATCAGCACTTGAACATGTTCAAGCACATCAGACGGAATTCGTGAAAGTGCGTCAAGCAAATGATTATGTCCTTTTCTCGGGCCTAATCTTGCAATACACGAGATGATGATCTTATTTTTCGGCAGCGGGATTTTTCTTTTCCCGCCTGTTTTTGCATCGTAATCGATTCCTGTGATTACCGTTGTCATGTCTTCCTGTTCGGCTCCGAGCTTCATGAGCGGGCTGCGGAACGTATCGCTGATAATAATCAGGCGATCTGCGTATTCAATGGCTTTCATCTCTAGTTTTTTATAATAAAACTCTTCTACCGATCCTTTTTTAAAGATATGAAATTTAAGTCTGTTGAAAGTAAACATGCCATGCGGTGTGAAAAATAAAGGTTTCTTATAGATTTGATTGAATCTGCCTAATATATTGGCTGTAAATAAATCTTGAGCATGAAACACATCATATCTTTCCAAATGAATCTTTTGAAGCATTTGCTCGTATATAAACATCAGCCGATTATTTTTCAAAATATGATTGTTATAATCCCCATATCTGTCCTTAAAGAAATCTTTTAACTTCGGAACAACAGCCGCCCGCAGTTCTTTTACCTGTGCGGACGGAAACAGATTAGGGGAGATGACATCGACCTTATGACCTCTCTTCTTCAGGCCTTCACTAAGCGTTTTAATATAGTTTGATAAACCGCCCGTGTGCGGGTAGTCCCAAAACGTGGCAATCAAAATGGATAACTTCTTTTTTTTCCTGTATAACCGCGGAATATGATGTTCATGTTTCAACTGTGTCTTTACTGCCGCCTTTTTTTGAGGGCGCGTTTTGACCCCGTAGTAGCGGTCAAGCGTCTGAACCATATACGGATACGGGACGGAAAATGTCTTGATCATTTCCAGATCCTCCGCACGACTTCAAAAGCTTCAGCGTATTCCACACCCGCCGTCATCCCTCTGACTCTTCCTAAATGTTTAACGCCTTCATATGAACGGGGATGAGGGTAATCCCTCATTTCTACGTCATAGTGGTGAAGCGCCGCGAGTTTAGCATCCATTGTGTCTGTGATGTTAACGAAGTAATTAGGTTTGAAGAGTTTATCAGCCGTATTCCTCTCCCACTCGCTTGAAGATAGCGTTTCGAACGTAAGCAGTTCGATAGGCTTTTGATTCGGAAGCGGTCTGGCGGCTGTTAAAACTGCTTGGAATGTTCTCTGGTGGTCCATATTGATATCGCCGTAATGATGTGTAAAGATTTTATCAGGCTGATAGACGCGAATGAGCTGCTCTAATTCTTTGACAAGCTTATGAAGCGGGATACATTCCAGCTCTAAATTCGTATGCTCCAAAAAGATGACTTTCTCAATTCCAAGCTCTTGATTCGCGCGTTCGCCTAATTGTTTAATATGATGAGCTTCTTCTTTTCTTCCTAATGCCGTAATAATGGAAATCACTTTATATCCTTCATTGATCAGCCGTTTTATGGTGCCCGCTGCTCCCAATAGTTCATCATCGGGATGAGCGCCGATAACCATAATGTATTCTGCCATTTTTTCCACACTCCACCAAACAAATGTTACAAATATCATATGACGACCCTAAAAAAAGGAAACTTACATATGCGGATTTTCAGAAACTTACATGTGCGGCTGCCATTCCAGGTAACGTGTCGGATTTAATTTTTTTATAGTGTTCAAAAACTCATCCGCCAAGCCGTATTTGTCCAGTCCTTTTAATAGTTTTACGGGAAACCGGGTAATGGCGGAAAAAGCTCTTTTATGGTCGATGACTTTAAGATTTCCGTGTTCGTTAATCAGAATGTGCCTGATTTCGGCATCCCATCTGGTAAAACCGATTCTTTTTAATTCATCCAGCATATTTAAAATATCAGCAGTCAGTTTGACGGACAGGGATTTTTCTTTTCTGATATGGCGGGCAAGAGAGGTGCCTTGGACATATTCCATCACAATATAACGATCTCCGTATTCATACAGTCTTGGAATCACCGGGGAACCTTGTCCGGTCTTTAAAGCCGCCAATTCCTTCTTGCATGTCCCTTTTTCAAAGAAGTATTTTATGCATTTGTTGTGTGTTAAGCGGTAGACTTCCCCGTCTTTTCCGTCTCCGATCAGCGGATAGTGCTCCAGCGCCTTTTTATTCTCCGGATTATTAAAATATGTTTCAGAAAAAAATCGTTTCATACCGACACATCCTTCGTTATGATGTAATATAATATGCAATCTGGTAGCGATCGGAAATGAAACAATCTCATCATTTTCTTGCGCTGCGCCGTCTGCTGACATAAAAAAAAACCCGCCGGATCGGCGGGTTTTTCATTGTGTATTACGCTTCTTCTTTTACGTGAACCTTCAGCACAGCCTGAACTTCAGGGTGCAGCTTTACAGGAACGTTTGTATATCCCAGTGTGCGGATACCGTCTTGGAGCTCCAGTTTCCGTTTATCCACTTTAATCTTATGCGTTTTTTGCAGCGCTTCTGCAATCTGCTTGCTTGTGACAGATCCGAACAGACGGCCGCCTTCACCGGATTTGGCACTCAGCTCAACAGTCAGCTGTTCAAGCGTTTCTTTCAAATCTTTCGCTCTTTCAAGCTCGGCAATCGCTTCTTTTTTCTCTTTTTCTTTCTGTCCTTTCAATGCGCTGATGTTTGTCGCATTTGCTTCGACAGCGAGGCCTTTTTTAATGAGAAAGTTATGTGCATAACCGTCTGCTACGTTTTTCATTTCGCCTTTTTTTCCTTTACCTTTTACATCTTGTAAGAAAATAACCTTCATCTCTGAACGCCTCCCTCAAAATATTCATCAATGGCTTCCTTCAGCCGGACGAGCGCTTCTGAGACAGAAATGCCCGATAACTGGGTTGCCGCATTGGTTAAATGCCCTCCGCCATCCAGCGCCTCCATAATAATCTGCACATTGACCTCGCCCAGCGATCTCGCACTGATGCACACCGTATGCTCATCCCGTCTGGCTACCGCAAATGAAGCTTCCACTTCACTCATCGATAAGAGGGAATCAGCCGCCTGCGCAATCAGCACCTGGTCAAAGTACTCCTCTTCGTTCTCAGGCAGAGAAGCAATCGCGATATGTTCTTTATAAAGAGCCGTATGCTGGATCAGTTTCGCCCGCTTGATGTAAGAACCGACGGATTCTTTGAGAACTTTCTGCACCAGAACCGTATCTGCGCCTTTCGCTCTCAAATAAGAAGCGGCGTCGAACGTCCGCGAGCCCGTGCGAAGGGAAAAACTCTTCGTATCCACTATTATACCAGCTAACAGGGCCGTCGCTTCAATCATATTGATTTTGAGCCGCTTCGGCTGGTATTCAAGCAGCTCCGTCACGAGTTCTGCGGTGGATGAAGCGTATGGCTCCATATAAACGAGCAGCGGGTCTTTAATAAATTCCTCGCCTCTGCGGTGGTGGTCAATCACAACGATGTGCTCGATTTTGTTCATGAGACGCTCTTCCATCACAAGGGACGGTTTATGTGTATCAACGACGACAAGCAGCGTGTCGTCATTTGAAATTTCCATCGCCTCTTCCGGCGTGATGAACCGCGACCACAGCTCTTCATATTTTTTAATTTCTTCAATCAGGCGCTGAACGCTTGATCCGATCTGGTTCGGATCAATGACGATGTAGCCTTCTTTGCCGTTGGCCTGCGCCACCTTCAATATTCCGATTGCGGCTCCGACTGCGTCCATATCAGGAAACTTGTGCCCCATGATAATGACATTGCTGCTTTCTGAGACAATCTCCTTGAGCGCGTGAGAAATCACCCGGGCGCGCACCCTTGTGCGTTTCTCCATCGGATTTGTTTTGCCGCCGTAAAATTTCACCTTGCCGTTCGGCATTTTGATCGCCACTTGGTCGCCTCCGCGGCCGAGAGCCAAATCGAGGCTGGACTGCGCCAGATCTCCAAGCTCCTTCAAAGAAGAAACCGATGCGCCGATCCCGATGCTGAGGGTCAAAGATACAGTATGAACGGATGTTTTTTCTCGGATTTCATCCAAAATCGAAAATTTCGCGTTTTCAAGCTCCGTTAAAATGTGTTCATTTAACACCGCGATAAACCGCTCAGAGGACGTCCGTTTCAGGAAAATGCCGTACTCCTGCGCCCACGCATTTAATAATGAGGTGACCTGGCTGTTCATCGTGCTTCTCGTTTGGTCATCCAGCCCCTGTGTGACGTCATCATAGTTATCTAAAAAGATATATGCCAGCACGGTTCTCTCATTTTCGTACTGCTTTTCAATTTGAATCTGTTCTGTCACATCAAAGAAATAAAGCAGGCGCTCATCTCTTTTAATCACTACTTTAAACTTCCGCTCATTCAAGGTGATCGTTTCCGAATCGACCTCCTGCTTGATCAGCGGCACGACGGCCTCGCATGTGTCATACAGCGAGCGCCCGACGAGTGTGCTTTCATTAAAACAGGAAGACAAAAACGGATTCGCCCACTCAATGTAATATTGATCATTAAACAGCATAATCCCGATAGGCATTTCCATTAATGCCTCTTCGCCTACTTTTTTCAATCTATACGATAACGTGGAGATATAATCGTCAATTTCTTTTCTGATCAGAGAATCCGCACGCTTAATGAAAAACAGGATCACGGCGAGCAGCACAACGCCGATGGCTCCTATCAGCCAGTTAAAGTAAATGCTGATGAGGATTATGATGATTGACAATGCAATCAATGCATAGATGGGATACCGAAACAACGGTTTTTCATAAAAACTAGGCATTTCTATCAACTCCCCACCTGTAAGTCACACTCAATTTCGCGTCACCTTATTTCTTATGTTAAAGCCTATGTCAATGATGCCTAAGAGGAGATACACGGACAAGATGAGCGGAAAAAGCACACCCAGCACAATTGCTAAAACAGGAACGGCTTTCGGCATCTCCATTTCGCGGCAATAGAAAAAAATAAACGCTAATCCTTGAATACAAATCAGCAAGCTGAGAATAAATCCCCCATTCAATGAAACCGAATACAGCATATGCCCTTTTTCTAAAGGCAGAAACCCTAATATCGTCACAATAAAATACAGAATGACAACGCTTTGCGGGAGTTTGAGCTCTCTAAAAGGCTTCATCTTCGGAAGATCAGGGGAAAATCGCCGTAAAAGCGGCCTTGCCATAGCATAACTGAGGAAAGAAAAAACGATGCCGGTCAATACGAGCACTGTCGGAAAAAGATATTGAACCGTGCTCAGCTGACTTTCCATCAGCTTGATCTGCTTCCCGAACTGATCTCCGTAACCGAGCTGCTTTGACATGGTTTCTGCTAAAGACAGCGACTCCCGAAGCTGGGACATGGTGGTATCGATCACATTCATATTAAGAAACACGATGCTGACCACAAAAAAAACGACGCCGCACAGCACATACGCCATAGCGCCGGCAGCAACCGCATAGCCGGGCTGTTTCTTTTTAAAATAATATCCCATGGCGATTCCCGTACAGGCAGCCGTAAAAGCGCCTGTAAGCCCGGTAAACGAACTTACAATAAAGCTGACAGGAAGGCTGGCAAGCCCCATCCATACCCCGGGCTTCAGACCGTGCCGAATGGTGTAAAGAATGATCGGCAGCGGCAAAGCAAAGAGAAGAATTGCCCCCAGTAAAGGGAGGTACACGACCAAAAGGGAAATGATTGCAAAAATACTGATCAAAATGGCGCCTTCTATTAGAGCCCTTGTATTTTTCACTTACTCACCTCAAACCTTGTATCATTCGAACATACGAATAGAAAAGAGCAGCTTAGACGACTGCTCTTTTGACGCCGCAATGTCTCTTTCAAGACCTGAATTTTCCATAAACTCTCCAAAATACACGTATATATTTTAACATAAGTCGAAATCGCAAGTAAAATGAGCGCGGACAGCCGCAATGTTCCATGTGAAACATGAAAACAGACAAACGGACATCCCAGTGAAAGAATGCCCGTTGTATCAGTGATCCTGATCATCCATGAAACCAGAAGTATCTCTGTTTTTCTTTTTGGTTTTTCGTACATATAACAAGACGATAACGATAAGTAAGAGAGTGGTCGCCTGTAAAACCCCGCTGCTGAAAAGGAAGAAGTTCTTTATCATGTCCCACATATAGTTTCACCTCTATTTCGTATTTCCTTTACATTGAGTTTCCCTTTCTGGAAACTTCAAAACATCAGGAACAACATCGGGACCGGGGCATATGCTGAAAGTGAAAATGAAGGATAAAGGAGATTCTTACACCATGACCGAGCGGAGAACATTAGCATGGCATGAAACGTTAGAACTGCATGAGTTAGTGGCTTTCCAGGCAAACGGACTTGTGAAATTAAAAAGAACAGAGCGGGACGTAAGCGATGCCAGATTAAAACAGCTTTACAGATTTTCCATCCATTCGCTGGAACAAAATCTGCGTGAACTGCTTCCTTTCTTCCCTGAAGCTCCCGCTTTTCGTGAGGATGAAACAGAAGAGCGCGCTGATTCCTCCTTTTACAGCGGCGGCCTGCTGATCATGGCCAAAACGTCTGTCCGCAATTACGCCGGAGCCATTACAGAGACGGCCACACCCCAATTAAGACATGTTTTCGTCAAGCACTTAAACGCGGCTATCAAGTGGCATCAAATGGTCTTTGAGTATATGGAAGAACGCGGTCAATATCCGGCTTACAACCTGAGCGAATTGCTGAAGAATGATGTGCGCAACGCCAGAAAGGCCATCGCGATGAAATAAAAAAAAGCAGCAAGGAATTTAATCCTTTGCTGCTTCTTATTTTTGAGCGGACTGATCTTGAGGCGACGTTTTTTCCCGGTATGTCTCGAGAAACTCCCTGTTGGCATCTCCCCATTTCTTCATTTGCAAAACGATCGGTTCCAGCGACCTGCCGAATTCGGTAAGAGAATACTCCACCTTTGGAGGCACCTGCTGATATACCTCGCGATGCACGATGCCGTCCGCCTCAAGCTCACGAAGCTGAAGCGTCAGCATACGCTGCGTAATGCTGGGGCAAATGCGCCGAAACTCATTAAACCGCTTTTTTCCGCCGATCATATGATAAAACAAAATACCCTTCCACTTTCCGCCGATAACGGAAAGCGTCAGTTCAACCGGACAACCTTCTTTATTCGGATATATGTTCATAATTCATCCTCCATAGTACCTTTTTTGATACTATATGCTGATTAGCATCTGACTTACCCAGTATTTTACTCGCAATCCTCCTCACCGCTCAACAAAAATGCTTCTTTTTCACATCAATTTTTAAGGTTTTGAAGATTACACCCTCCGCAAGACGTGTTAAACTATAAAAAGATTGTTTACACTACAAAAAAGGACAAGGAGTTATTATGGAAAAAATTCTTATTTTCGGACATCAAAACCCAGACACAGATACCATTTGCTCTGCCATTGCCTACGCTGATCTAAAAAATAAACTCGGCTTCAATGCTGAGCCCGTCCGCCTTGGACAAGTCAACGGCGAAACACAATACGCGCTTGATTATTTCAAGCAGGAAAGCCCGCGTTTGGTGGAAACAGCCGCAAACGAAGTAAACGGCGTCATCCTTGTTGACCACAATGAACGCCAGCAAAGCATCAAGGATATCGAAGACGTTCAGGTTCTTGAAGTGATCGACCACCACCGTATCGCCAACTTCGAAACAGCGGAACCTCTTTACTATCGTGCTGAGCCGGTCGGCTGTACGGCTACGATCTTAAACAAAATGTACAAAGAAAATAACGTGAAAATCGAGAAAGAAATTGCGGGCCTCATGCTGTCAGCAATCATTTCCGACTCTCTGTTATTTAAATCTCCGACTTGCACGGAGCAAGATATCGCAGCGGCAAAAGAGCTTGCTGAAATTGCCGGCGTAGATGCGGAAGAGTACGGCTTAAACATGCTGAAAGCGGGCGCCGACTTAAGCAAAAAAACTGTGGAAGAACTGATTTCTCTTGATGCGAAAGAGTTCACGCTCGGCAGCAAAAAAGTCGAAATCGCCCAAGTCAACACAGTTGATATTGAAGATGTCAAAAAGCGGCAGCCGGAATTAGAAGCGGCTCTTTCAAAAGTCATTGCTGAGAAGAACCTTGACCTGTTCCTTCTCGTGATTACGGATATTTTAGAAAACGATTCCCTTGCGCTCGCCATCGGTGATCAAGCGTCAAAAGTTGAAAAAGCATTCAACGTGACGTTAGAAAACAACACGGCTCTTTTAAAAGGTGTCGTATCCAGAAAGAAACAAGTCGTTCCTGTTTTAACAGACGCGATTGCAGAATAACCAACACACCCCGGAAAACAGCCGGGGTGTTTTTTTACGGTCTTTTTTTGTAAGCGCTCATCCCTCACATTTTGATATGTAGTATATCAAGAGTGAGGCGTTTGTTTTTCTAAGAATTGCCCCCTAGCCATATCATTAGGGGGTTTTCATTTAAAGCAATAAATAGCGCTATGGAGCAGAAGGGAACTTAGAAAAGTGCCGCTGTTCTGAATGCTGTGGAGTGACCGGATCTCATAGACAACAGCCTTTTTTAAGGATAGAGTCTAAGATAATGGTTTGGAAGGACTACCTCTAAACGTGCTCAGATTCGTTTCTGAGCGGTTTAAAAAGCAAACATGATTAAATAACAGAACGGTAATTCGACAGCAAATACAAGAGAAAAAGCCTTTTTCCAGCTTTATCTAGGGGAATTCTATAATTGATCCGCAATAACGCAGCATTTTTTCCTTAACACCATGATTAGACCAATATAACCACATACCAGAGATGAAGGTTCAAATTTAACGACTGTTAACCTATGGCGAAATGCAAAAACAGACTTAAAGAAACGAGTCTTTTGTCATTTTCCGTCCGAAAATACGTAAATATCTCCAAATTTTAGTATTTTAGTCGGATGTAAAATCTTCTGATTACTATTATTATATTTAAAGTGATGATTAATGAACCATATTGACATAGGAGGTATTACTTAATGAAGAAGAAGTTAATTATGATATTAGCCGCTTTGGTTATTGCATTGACAAGCTTTACAGCCGTTGACCTTGCGAATAACAAAGCACAAGCTAAAGACTGGAAAAAAACAGGTGGACTTTGGACTGAATACTGGCATTCAGGTTCTTTTAAAAATTACACATATACTCCAGTATTCCATCCATATTATAAAGGCAAAGTGTCTGGTTTCTTAACAGCTAATGGATCAGGAAGTGGAAAAATCCAAGCTGTTCTTCAACAGAAGACAAGTAAAGGTTGGAAAAATGTAAAAACATTTTACGCTAAGAAAAAAGGGAAAACGAGTATGTATTATAACAAGGCATCAAAAAGCTACTCTGCGAGTTATAGATTCAAACTTACCAACACGGGCACTAAGAAAACTGTAAATTATAAATTTATGTCCATGTATTAAGATCATTTTGATGACCGGATAAGATTTTTTAACCTTGATTATTATAGTTTGAGCTACTGATCCGAACAGTAGCTTTTTATTTTGATTGTCATAGGAGGATTATGAAATTGAAGAAAAAAATGGGGGTAATTTCTGTTCTTTCAACTGCATTATTACTATCTGCTTGCGGTAATCATGATGACGGTTCAACAAAGAAAGCTGAGAAAAAAGTCGAAACAACATCACAATCTGAATCAAAGAGTAAAGAAAATAATGCCTCTTTTACAGATAAAACATCTTCGGAGAGTTCAAGCGGCGATACTGCAAAAAATGGTGTTTTGAATTCTTATATTGCAGATTCAACTAAAGGGCAAGCAGATGTCATTTTCAATAACGCAGATCCGAAAATCGATCTGAACTTCGATGGATTTAAATTCAAGGTATCTCAGTATCAAGTGGTTCATGTGAAGAATCCTGAAAACGAGCCGTACAGTTTTGACGGAGATAAAGAAGGATATGTAATAACACTTAAAGCCACTGTAGAAAACCAGACAGGCGGCAAGGCTTATTTCAACAATCCGGCAGTTCAGGGGAAAGATGAATACAATACGAAACAACCGGACGTCAGTTTAGTTGATGAAACAGACAGGGTAAAGCCTAAAAAAGATGGTACGCCAAGTAATCCAGCATACTACGATAAAGGGGAATCTAAAACTGGATTCATTCAATATGAATTATCGAAAGAAAAATATGAAATTCTTGTTAAAGAAAAATCAAAACTGGTAGTCTCTAATGCTTCTAAAGATTCTATGATGAGAGAACACTTGGGAGAAAAACAAATCGTTGATTTACCTTTATCAGGTGCTTCCGCTAAAAAACAAAAAAGTGATAACAAGTTCTTTGATGATCAGATTGTTACCAAAAACATTGCTGAAAAAACGTTACTGGAACAGAAAAATGAAATTAACGAGAAACAGTCTCAGAATAATATTGAGCTTACATTGACAGGCGTACAATTTACAAAATTAGATCCAACTGATTCATTCAAAAACTCTTTCAGAGGTTTCGGCAATGAAGACATTGTTGCAGTTACAGTCAAGATGACAGTCAAAAACGGATCAAGTGATTCATTACCAATCAATCAATTTAGTGCATTTTTAGATACTGATGCTATGCATTATTTGAACCAAGGTTCGTTAGAGAGCGATTCTGGGGATGTTAAGAGCGGGCAAAGAGGCGATAAATATTTAGTATTCTTGCTTAAGAAGTCAGAATTTGAAAAGAATAAAAACTTCAAACTGAAGATTAGACATATCGAGGGTAATAGTGGGGATGCATTGAAAGATCACGAACTATCCTTCAATATAAAACGCTGAAACAAAAAAGCAACCGAAATGGTTGCTTGAGGCTGTCGAGAAAATCTCGACAGCCTGACACCCCGGCAACCAGCCGGGGTGTTTTTTTTACAGCTCGTTCATCAGACAGCCATTTAGTAAGCGCTTTCTCCGAAAATTATTTTGACGCCTGGTAATATACAATATATAATATATCACATGTAAGACGTTCGTTTTCCTAATTATTGTAAGTTGCTATCACAACATCAGAATCGGGGGTGTCTATCCTGGAAAAACACGCTGCTCTTTCTTATTCACGAACAACAGGCATTTGGCTTGTGCTTACAGGAGCTATCTTATGGGGGGTCTCGGGAACGGTTGCCCAGTATCTGTTCCAGCACCGCCATTTTAATACAGAATGGCTGACTTCGGTGCGCCTTCTGGTGTCAGGGGCGCTTCTGCTCGGAATCGCGTACCGCAAAGAAAAAGGACGGATATGGGCTGTTTGGAAAGACAGACGGGACAGAATTCCCCTTCTTTTATTCGGGATTTTCGGAATGTTAGGCGTTCAATACACCTACTTCGCGGCAATTGAGTACGGCAACGCGGCAACTGCTACCGTTCTTCAGTATTTAGGGCCGGCGATCATTACATGCTTTTTAGCGATTCGCGCAAAGAGAATTCCTTCGGGAAAAGAACTGCTCGCCGTCTTATTGGCGGTTGCCGGCACATTCATTTTGGTCACGCACGGGAATGCCGGAAGCCTGTCCATATCGGGTCTGGCCGTCTTTTGGGGAATCAGTTCGGCGTTTGCACTGGCGTTTTACACCCTTCAGCCGCATCGTCTGCTGAAGAAATGGGGATCCGCCATTGTTGTCGGATGGGGCATGCTGATCGGCGGAGCCGCCCTCAGCTTGATCCGCCCGCCCTGGACATTTGAAGGCGAGTGGTCCTTTCCTGCATATGCCGCGATTGTGTTTATCATCATTTTCGGAACGCTCATCGCTTTTTATTGCTACTTGGAAAGCCTGAAATATCTGAGTGCCTCTGAAACCAGCCTGCTTGCCTGTGCAGAGCCGCTGTCGGCAGCTTTTTTAGCTGTTATCTGGCTGCATGTTCCCTTCGGAATATCAGAATGGCTGGGTACTTTGCTGATTTTAGCCACCATCGCTTTATTATCTATCAAGAAAAAATAACCTCTCTTTTTTAGAGAGGTTTTTTCCTAGGCCCAGAGCACCCCTTAGTCTCAATTACCCATATATTAAAAGGCCTTTTTTCATTTTACTATCATCCAAAAGAGGAAAATAGACCAGTTGTCAATAGAATCAGAGTCTAATAGAATGATGTCGACAAGTAAATCATGCAGGATTGTTACTGATAAAGCAGGCAAGACCTAAAATGTGTTAAGGGCAAAGTGTATTCTTTGGCGTCACCCCATACATATTTTAGGTCTTTTTTTCTGTAACAAACCTGCCATCCATGAATGCAGGAGGATCGAATCGGCAGATCGCAAAAAAAGGTACATACAAAAGGAGACATGAACATGAACATCAAAAAATTTGCAAAACGAGCCACAGTTCTAACTTTTACGACTGCACTTCTGGCAGGGGGAGCGACTCAAGCCTTCGCGAAAGAAAATACCCAAAAACCTTACAAAGAAACGTACGGCGTCTCTCATATCACACGCCATGATATGCTGCAGATCCCTAAACAGCAGCAAAGTGAAAAATACCAAGTGCCTCAATTCGACCAATCAACAATTAAAAATATCGAGTCCGCGAAAGGATTGGATGTGTGGGACAGCTGGCCGCTCCAAAACGCTGACGGAACAGTAGCTGAATACAATGGCTATCACGTCGTGTTTGCTCTTGCCGGAAGCCCGAAAGACGCTGATGACACATCCATCTACATGTTTTACCAAAAAGTCGGCGACAACTCGATCGACAGCTGGAAAAACGCGGGCCGTGTCTTTAAAGACAGCGATAAGTTCGACGCCAACGATGAAATCCTGAAAGAACAGACACAAGAATGGTCCGGTTCTGCAACCTTTACATCTGACGGAAAAATCCGTTTATTCTACACTGACTTTTCCGGTAAACATTACGGCAAACAAAGCCTGACAACGGCGCAGGTAAATGTGTCAAAATCTGATGACACGCTCAAGATCAACGGAGTGGAAGATCATAAAACGATTTTTGACGGCGACGGAAAAACATATCAAAACGTTCAGCAGTTTATCGATGAAGGGAACTATACATCCGGCGACAACCATACGCTGAGAGACCCTCACTACGTTGAAGACAAAGGCCATAAATACCTTGTATTCGAAGCCAACACGGGAACAGAAAACGGATACCAAGGCGAAGAATCTTTATTTAACAAAGCGTACTACGGCGGCAGCACAAACTTCTTCCGTAAAGAAAGTCAGAAGCTTCAGCAAAGCGCTAAAAAACGCGATGCTGAATTAGCGAACGGCGCCCTCGGTATGGTAGAGTTAAACGATGATTACACATTGAAAAAAGTCATGAAGCCGCTGATCACTTCAAACACGGTAACTGATGAAATCGAGCGCGCGAATGTTTTCAAAATGAACGGCAAATGGTACCTGTTCACTGATTCACGCGGTTCAAAAATGACGATCGACGGTATTAACTCAAACGATATTTACATGCTTGGTTATGTATCAAACTCTTTAACAGGTCCTTACAAGCCGCTGAACAAAACTGGTCTTGTCCTGCAAATGGGTCTTGATCCTAACGATGTAACGTTCACTTACTCTCACTTCGCAGTGCCGCAAGCCAAAGGCAACAATGTCGTGATCACAAGCTACATGACAAACAGAGGCTTCTTTGAGGATAAAAAGGCGACATTTGCGCCAAGCTTCTTAATGAACATCAAAGGCAAGAAAACATCCGTTGTTAAAAACAGCATCCTTGAACAAGGACAGCTTACGGTTAACAACTAATAACAACAAAAAGAAAATGCCGATACTTCATTGGCATTTTCTTTTATTTCTCAACAAGATGGTGAACTCAATCATGGCTCGAAAATGGCCCGTTGTAATATTGATCTTTTTGGGTGCGTTCCTGTTTGTCGGCTTACTGCCGAACAAAACCCACAATTCCTCTGACACAAACACGGAGCATAAGAAGGATTACCGGGCGGCGTATCATTTTACGACCCCGGACAAATGGAAAAACGACCCTCAAAAGCCCATTTTTTTCGAGGGGAAATATCATTACTACTATCTTTATAATCGGGATTACCCGAACGGCAACGGCACAGAATGGCGGCACGCCGTATCAGAGGACTTGGTGCACTGGACGGACGAAGGCACGGCTATTCCGAAATACACCAACGAAAACGGCGATATATGGTCCGGTTCTGTCGTCATTGATAAACACAACACGGCGGGCTTCGGCAAAAACGCGCTGGTCGCCGTCACAACGCAGCCGACTGCCAAAACAAAAGCCCAGGAACAATATTTATGGTACAGCACGGATAAGGGAAAAACGTTTACTTCCTATAGTGATCAGCCCGTTATGAAAAACCCGGGAACTAAGGATTTCCGGGACCCGAAAGTAATCTGGGATGAACAGGATGACAAATGGGTGATGGCCATGGCCGAAGGAGAAAAAATCGGTTTTTATGAATCACCCGATTTAAAAAATTGGAAATACACGGGCGGCTTTATCACTCAGCAGATCGGCCTCGTCGAATGCCCCGACCTTTATATGATGCGTGCAGATGACGGAACAGCCAAATGGGTTCTGGGCGCAAGCGCAAACGGCAAACCCGCAGGCAAACCGAATACGTACGCGTATTGGACCGGAAACTTTGACGGGAAGGAATTTACCGCCGATCAAGAAGAACCGCAATGGCTCGATTACGGCTTTGACTGGTACGGCGGCGTCACATTTGAAGACGGTAATAGCGAAGATCCGCTGACAAAACGCTATGCGCTGGCATGGATGAACAATTGGGATTATCCGAATGAAACACCGACACTAAAAAACGGCTTTAACGGCACAGATTCTATCGTCCGTGAAATCCGCCTTCAGCAGCAGGACGGCGGCACATACAGCCTTGTGTCAGAGCCGGTTGAAGCATTGAACCAATTAACCTCTTCAACTGACAGCATAGAATACAAACAGGTGAACGGTTCAGAGACACTGCCGATCAAAGGTGATACATATCAGCTTGATATGGATATCGCTTGGTCAGATATCAAAAATGCAGGCGTCAGACTCAGAGAATCAGCAGACCAAAGCCGGCATATTGATGTCGGTATTTCAGCAGAAGACGGCTGTGCCTATGTGAACAGATCGTTTACAGACCAGCCTGATAAAACCGGCGCATACGTCGAAAGCAAAGCCCCATTTGACGGAAACAAAGGACGCGTCCATCTGAAAATTCTCGTAGATAAAACAAGTATTGAAGTATTTGCAGACGACGGAAAAACCGTTTTGACAAATGAAGTGTTCCCAAAACACGAAGATCAGGGAATCACGCTCTTTTCTGAAGGCGGCTCCGCTGACTTTCAGCATATTGAGATGAAGCATCTCGGTTCGATTCATTCTTAGATGTCCCTCTTCATTTCTAACCGGCGCCCGGTCTGTGGTAAAATGCCAATATGTATACTACGATTCATGAGGTGTTCCATTGGATAATCAAAACAAAGAACCTGTGCTGAAAAGAACCATCATGCGGGACGAAGTGTATCGCACACTCAGAAACTGGATCATAACGGGCAAGCTCAAACCGGAAACAAAGTTAAAGGACAAGGATTTGTCGGAAACATTGGGAATCAGCCGCACCCCGATACGGGAAGCCTTATTGCGGCTGGAAGATGACGGCTTGGTGATAACAAAAGCGAACAGATGGACGCTTGTCGCTCCGATTGAGTTAAAAGAAGCGGAAAACTTGTATTCCATCGTCAGGACGCTTGAGAAACTCGCATTGCAGCAAGCCCTCCCGCGTATGGACGATGCCGTGATTCAAGAATTGAAACAGCTGAATGAAAATCTTCTTCAAACGATGAAAGACGGCGATAAAATGGCCGTTCTGGAAGCGGATAATGCATTTCACCATCGCATCATTCTGCTTGCGGACAACGCTGAACTTCACAAATTGCTTGTAAGCCTGAAAGTCAAAATTCAGAGACTGGAAATCCGCTATTTCAGTGAAAACGGCGCTTTAAACAGATCATATAATGAACACTCTGATATCATTCACGCATTAGAACAGCAAGATGCCGCCGCTGCTTTTACAGCGCTTGAAGCGAATTGGAAAAACAGTTTAGAACGGCTGCAAAACATGGCATAGCAAACGAAAAAGCCAAATCACTCATATGATTTGGCTTTTTTACGGATATCACAAGACAGCCGCGTGGGCTGTCTTGTTTACTTTTTGTTTATATATAAATAAATACCGTAATCCGTCGGCACAGAAGCATACCCCATCTGTCTGAGCATGGCTGTTATATTCCCGCGATGATACGTTCCGTGGTTCACAACATGTAGGATCATATCGGCAGCTGCGGTTTTCATGATGTCACCTGACGGATGCTCTATTTCAAGGGGGAGGCTGATATTTTCCTCCTTCTGCAAAAATAGTTGATACCGGTCTGATAATTCCCAAAATAGATCTTCCAGCTCTTCTATCTCTTTAGACAAGATGTCCCCTTTTTGCTGTTCAGCTGATTTCAGCGTATCCTCCAGACGCTCTCCGGAGAACACATCAAACCACCCCTTATCGGACAGATACACATGAGTCAATACACCGGCTATCGACGGAAAGACACTTTGAATCTCCTTACGGTACACATCCTCCGGAAGCTCTTTAAGCCGGGTGAATATTTGCTGATTTGCCCAAAGATGATAATCATACAATTGCAGTGCCAGATGTCCCACATTACCCTCTCCTCTCTCGATATAGAACGTACGTTCCTAATTATACTACACTACATGCCGCTCTGTACCATTTTCTTCATTCGCAGCTGAGAAAATCCGATAAAAGCCGAAATTAATAAGAGAAGGCCTGCGCCAATATAAATAAACCGCACGCCGAATACATCTGAGATAATCCCCGTTCCGATAATGGAAAACATAAAAATGAACTGAACTAAAGCTGATCTCGCCGCTAATATATTGACCCGTGTCTTTTCGGTCGTGATGTTTTGAAGTAATGTTTCCTGCGTGAGATCTCGTAATACACAAGCCGGCCCCATACACAGCACCAGAAAAAGGGCCGTAACGGCGCTTGTGATCAGCCCGTAAATAAACGTGAACATTCCATATGCCAAGGCTCCCGTCAGCATAAGCGGAATGAGATGATGCTGAAACTTACCGGATAACTTATAGATGATCAGTCCTCCGATCATCGTCCCTGCATAATAGACTCCGTTGACATACCCCCACCAAGCCTCTCCTTTATGAAGGACGTCATGCACATAAGTCAAGGACACAGACCCGATCCATATCATGCCTGCCCACGATTCGATCACATCCATCACAATGAGAACCCTGAGCTGTTTTTGCTGAAATAAATACACCCAGCCGCTTGCCGCATCTGCAAAAAGGGAACGTTTCCTGACTGCTGCCGGCGCACACATGCGTACTCGAAGAAACAGAATGATGCCCAACACCGAAGAAACCAATAACATGACAGTGACGATCATTGTATCGCTCTCTCCCAGGAACGCTATGATGACGCCGCCCAGAGACCACCCCGCAAACTGAACGGTCTGATCCGCCGCAGATAATAAACCGTTCGCTTTCGCCCTTCGATCAGGAGGAATGATTTCCCCAATCAACGCGCTTTTTATCGGAGCAAACCATCCGTTGCAAAAAGAAATGCCTCCGATCAGACAAAACAGCAGAAAAAAGAATGCGGATGAACCGGTTTGTATGACAAAAAACAAACAGACTAACAGTGTGATCTGTATCAATTGAGAACTGATTAACAAAGAACGAAGCGTGAACCGGCCGGTGACCAGCGGCAAAACGGCGCTGCCCAATACGCGGCATACAATGCTGACGAGCGTCATAAGAGAGGCCATCGCTGTCGAACCGGTTTTTGTAAACAAAAACAAGATAACGGCCATCGTATAAAGTGAAAACCCCAAGTTGATAGCGGTCTGGCTGTATAAAATAGCGTAATACGCTCTCTTCATATTCATCCTCTGCAACCCCACTCCCTGATTATGTAAATCATACCATATTTGCCGATCAGCTTTTTTTAAAAAAACAGATTGACATGGAGTCCGCTCCATTTATTAGGCTTTATTAGCAGAAAGAAGACTATCAGCAAATAACAATTAAAAAGGATGGAGTGACACATGTTTAAAATCATCAGTGCGATTATCATTGTTACGTTCGTGTGGGGGTATTTGTGGGTGCCCACCAAAATCGGACTCGGTTATATTTCACCGTTTTTGGCTTTTCTATTGATACCCTTCGTTGTTATGAAAAAATCGGCTTGCTTCCCCCGCCGCAAAGAAAAGAAAGCGGTGTGCGCATTTACTTTCAAAAAGACATCGACACACTATCTTTTTTGCAATGCTTAAAAAAGACGGGGCTCTCTGTTGAAGAGATGACTGAATTCATTCACGCTAGGGGCTTTGCTCTCGCTCATAAAACCCCTATGACCGAAGAATATGCAGCTTCCGTCAAAACGAAGGTGGAAATCTTAACGAAACACGTCAGCAAGCCGGAAAAATAGCTGGCTGATATCGAAAATATCATTTCTTTAACGATAAAGAAAATCGGCACTTATCGCGATATATTGAGTCAGATGAAAGAGTAAATGATGTACAGGATTCCGGACAAAAAAAAGCCGTTGCGCGCAGGCATCAGCAGATTTTTGTAAAGTGTGCTTAATGAGGAATATTGAATGTTATTTGTTGGCTAATATCCCCAGTTTATTCGCCTCTCTAATTGCGCCAACTCTTGATTTAACAGAAAGTTTATTAAAAATCATAGTCATATAATATTCTACCGTACTTATCGAATAGTTAAGAATATGAGAAATTTCTTTATTTGTTTTTTCATTATAGATTAATTTTAATATCTGTATTTCTTTAGTTGTTAAATTTTTGTTACTGTTTTTATTCATATGTTTTGATAGCTCTTTGCTGATTACTATTTGATCATTTTGAATTAAATAAAACATCTCGGCTATGCCATCTGCATCCGAAGCGGCAGTCATAAAGCCTTTGACGTCAAGGTTTATCAATTCATCAAAATAGGTTTGGAACAACCCCTTTTTTATTATTACAACAATTTTGGACGTTAAACGATATCTTGTGCTTTGAAGGTGTTTTAAAAAAGCAATACATTCTCTAATATTATGATGCTCTATATTAATTACAATAATTTCAAAATGGAACTCATCTATTATTGAATATTCCTTACTTTTTACATAAAGGGTATTCACTGATTCCATATCATTTTTGGTTTCAAGCATTGATTTCATTCCATAACCAAACAAAGGATAGACGTCGACTAACAAAAGATTTATCTCCATTTACTTTCTCTCCTTAACTAAGCTCCTCTAATTCTCATTCTAAACTCTTTTTTTCGACTGGTAATTTATTCTTTGGTTAAATATAGAATAACGGTATATTCCGAGTCAATATTACAAAAACACTAATTTTAGTTAATTTGCAATATTCAATCATGTTATATAAAATAAGATACAGATTAGCAAAGTTTAGATTAGTTGAGACAGGATAGCTGAGGAAAGTAGAAAAATCTTATACTGTTTAACTCAGTTTTCTCCTGTAAATTAAGGAGGAACCATACATGAGTATTCTTAAAGACTTCCCGTTGTTGAAGAATGGAAGTAAGCAATATTACACAAAAAATGGGTTAGTCATCACTCGGACTCAGAAATTGCTTAATCGTGCAACAGCAGCCGAACATGTTGATACAATTGTAAAAGGTGTTGACACACAAAAAGGAGCTTTATTTTCAAGCGGTTATGAGTATCCGGGCCGCTATTCACGCTGGGACATGGGGTTTGTTAATCCGCCAATTGAGTTGCGGTCGTTCAAGGATTCATTTAAATTACGCGCCTTAAATAACCGAGGGAAATTGCTCTTACAATATATAAACGATCATCTTTCAGATTTTGAAGAAATCTATGACATCTCTGTAGAAAAAAATACCGAATTGAAGGGAAAAATTATTGGTCCACAAGGAATTTTTTCTGAGGAAAACAGAAGTAAACAGCCATCCATTTTTACTTTAATAAAATATATAATGAGTTTGTTTTTTTCCCCGGAGGATTCATTCCTCGGGTTTTATGGAGCGTTTGGCTATGATCTGATTTTTCAATTTGAACCTACAGAATTAAAACATAAACGAAATGAAAATCAAAACGATCTGCTGCTCTATATACCTGACGAAATTTTAATAGTCGATCACAGACTGTCCACAGCATATCAACTGCAATATGAATTTTCATATAAATCATATGATACAAATTCGCTGGTACGTGATCAGTTATATTTTCAAGATGAACATCCCGCTGTAAAAATCCAGCCGAAAGCGTATGTGAAAGGAAAATATGCGGATTTGGTCCGCACTGCCGCACAATCTTTTATAAAGGGTGATTTATTCGAAGTTGTTCCGACGCACTGCTTTTATGAAAAGTATACTGATAATCCGTCAGATGTTTTTCTTAGGCTGCAACATTTGAATCCGAGCCCTTATGGATTCATCATTAATTTAGGCGGGGAATACTTAGTCGGATCATCCCCCGAAATGTATGTCCGGGTAGAAGGAAGAAGGGTAGAAACCTGCCCGATTTCAGGTACAATAAAGCGTGGCGAGAATGCGTTAGAAGATGCAGAGCAAATCCTTAAGCTGTTGAATTCAAACAAAGATGAATCTGAGCTAACGATGTGTACTGATGTTGACCGGAATGACAAATCGAGAATTTGTGTTCCTGGGACGGTCAAGGTGATTGGCAGAAGACAGCCTGAAATCTATTCACATTTGATTCATACAGTGGATCATATAGAAGGGCAGTTAAAACCGGATTTTGATTCTCTGGATGCCTTTATCACGCATATGTGGGCGGTAACAATTACAGGAGCTCCTAAAAGGTCAGCTGTTAAATGGATTGAACAACATGAGGAGACACCCCGAAAATGGTATGGGGGGGCAGTCGGACATATTTCTTTTAATGGCGATATTAATACCGGTCTTACACTTAGAACAATATATATGCAGGAAAATCAGGCGGAAATCAGAGTGGGTGCCACTTTATTATACGATTCTATTCCAGATGAAGAGGAAAAAGAAACGCAATTAAAAGCACAGGCTCTCAAGAGTGCGATTAGAGGAGTTATGAGGAGAGCTGGAGAAGAAGAGTGTCAGGAAAACAAAGTCCTTTCCTCTAAAAGTATTCTTCTGGTTGATCATGAGGATTCATTTGTTCATACACTGGCGAATTATTTAAGGCAGTTCGGAGCTGATGTGGTCACGATGCGACACAGCTATGCTCGTAAAATCTTAAAAGAAGAAAACTTTGATTTAGTCTTTCTCTCCCCTGGTCCAGGGCTTCCCTCAGAATTTATGATGAATGAAACCATTTATTTATGTATAAGCAAACAAATCCCAATTATCGGTGTCTGTTTAGGACTTCAAGCGATTGTTGAATACTTTGGGGGATCACTCGGTATTTTAGATGAACCGAGACACGGTAGGAAGCATCTGGTACATCTGACCGGAAACTCCAAATTATTCGAAGACGTGCCTTGCCAATTTGAGGCAGGCCTTTATCATTCCATTTTTGCACAGTCCGTATCTGAAGACCTTCGGGTTACAGCGATCTCAGATGAGGCCATTGTGATGGCAGTTGAACATAGGAATCTTCCTATCGCAGCTATTCAATTTCATCCCGAATCGATCATGTCAGCGCAACATCAGGTTGGCTTAACAATTATTAAAAACATTATTCATTATATGAAATAAATACAGTGAAAGCCTCCCTAAACACTCACGGGAGGCTTTCACATGTCAGGTTTTCATTTTTAATTTGATCTTCCTGCCTTCCGAAAAAGTAATCATGCTTAGGACAATGAAACAGCCTATCCACTGTATCCATGTTAAGCGCTCACCCAAGAAAAAGGCGCCAAAGATGATTGTGATGATCGGGCCCATCATTGAAATCAAAGACCCTCTCACTGCCCCAATCCGTTTGATACCTTCCAGCATAAATAAAAAAGGAACGACTGTTGTAAATACAGCAATGATTAAAAAAAGGAAATATACGGTTGGCTGAAACGACCATAGCTCTGTCTGATAGCCAAAGCCCTTTCTTGCGATTAAAAAAAGCACCATGGCAATGCTTGCTAAAGACATCCCATATGTATTCATACGGATACTGCCTACTTTGCGAACAAGCTGACCGGATAAGACCAAATAAAGTCCGTAAACCGCGGACGACAGAAGAACGAGAAAAGCGCCAAATATATTCGCACTCAATTCGTGCAGATTCCAGCCGCCAATGGAAAAAAAGATTCCTATGCTGACCACAACGACAGAAATGATGTCTGCAACGGTGATTTTCTCCATTTTTCCAAAAAACGAGATAACCATGACAAAAATTGGATAACTCATAACGAGCATCCTTTCTACAATAGCTGAAACATAATGCAGCCCGATAAAGTCCAACAACGGAGATAGAAAAAAAACGAGCAAACCCGTGATTCCTGCTCTGACTATATCAGCCTTTGCCGGTTTTTCAGATAATTTTGCACGATATATAAAAAAAATGATGCAAAAAAGAGGGGTTGCAATCACTTGCCTGAAAAAAAGCGTTGACTCCGGAGTGGCTCCGAATGAGTAAGCCCACTTAATAAAGATCGACTTTGAGGCAAAACACAGCGTACCAACAATCATAAACAACATTCCGGCGAGAAACGGATGGTTTAGTTTTGGCGGAGTATTCACTTCGATTTTGCTCATAGATTTACACCTTTCCTTAGTATGAAAGAAATGAAACACCCTGGCTCATAGCGCAAGGTGCTCAAGGTTATTCTTTTTATCATACATTTAATTTAATATTATTTATTTCAATTCTGTAAGCAGTTTCCCTTTTTGTTTTATATACCATAATGCATTTCTATCAATAATTTTAGAAATACTGAAGTCTGAAGCAGAAACAGCATTTTTTAACAATTCATCAATAACGCCAAATGAAAAATACTTTCCTTTCTCATTTTCAAAGTTTTTTTGTAAATAATAGGTACCTGAAACAGTGTAACCACCTATTTTGACTTTCTTGCACTTTGCAAAAAAATCATCAATATTAAAAAGAATGTCTAAAACTTTCTCTCTCATAGAAGGATGACTACTTAGTGCTTTTTTTACTTTTTCAGCGGTTAGAAAATCTATGATTTTATATTTATCTTTCAAAAATAAAGAGGTGAATGTGATTAAATGGAAATTCTCGATAGGTTTTATAATAACTGTGTTTGTCCCTTCATAAATATCAATAAGCGTATGTAAGTTCATCTCTGTGATGTTTCCAACTAAAATTTTTTGACCCGTGTCCAAGCGTGCTGGTGTGTTTTCTAAATACATATAAGCATTTTTTGTTTCTGTATTTTGTGAAAACGAGGTGATTGTGGTGTCTGCACCAACTTTCTCTAATACTCTTTTTGTTACTTCGACCTCACCTTCAATTCTTCCCAAAGTTAAAATAGAGTCAGTTCCTGCTTGACTGAAACTCATAGTAATATTAGAAATTAATTCAATGGTCTGCAGGTAATCTAATTGACCGGAACTGTGTTTAATCCCCCATGTTCCGTCCTCATTTAATCCAATACTGAATGGATCCACTGTGATATGGAGAGTCCCCTTAGGATAACGTGCTCGTATTGTCTTAAACGCATCAACATGGTCCTTTAAGACATCATATATATCCCAGCAGTTATCAGAGGGCTTTCCGACAAGACGGAGAGTTATCGAATAAATCCCATGAGATCTTACCTCTTTTATAAATTCAATTGAATTTTCAACAGAACGATATGGATAATCATCCATATTTTTCATTTCCCTGGTGGTGTCGCCCTGTAAATAAACATCAACATCAATCGGTTGTGATAATTTATCCGCACTTACCTCAACCTCAAAATCTTGAGTCAATCTTCTCGATGTTCTCCTTTGATCCCATTTATCAAATTCCGAGTGTTCAAATAATTCTATCATGGTTAAAGCACCCTCTCTACGTATTTGATAAAACAAATTATAGAATTATTCGAAAAAATAATAACCGATGAATGGTATGAATTTTATTGGTGCAAGTCCCTTTTGGGTATAAGGTATTCCCTAAGAGCACTTAGTCAGTAGCATTATTGTTTTCAGGCAAATCAGCAAATACTCATGCTGCTTAAAGAGCTTCCGGGCTTCAATGAAATAAAGAAATCAGCGTCATAGCAAAATACGCATCAGCTGGCCAAAATGCCAGCGCGTGATCGGCATCGCCTGGATAAAAGGCAGATTTTTATCCCCTGTTGCTGAAACGTTCAAACAGCGTGTGATTGAACATTTCGGCTGAACAATGCCGTCTTGACGAAAAAAAGCCGATGCGCGCAAGCATCGGCTTTCAAACTAAACTAAACATCATTTAACATCAAATGACTAAGAACAAGGGATACAAAAGCCGCGGCGGCCGAAACTGATTTTCAAAACAGAATAAAAAAAGAGGGCTTCCTTTCCGGAAGCCCTCACTCACTCCGTCTGCTACGCCAATAAAAGAAAAATAAGCGCTAAAACAGCCGGAAGTCCTTGTTTTACGATAATTGATTTGTTTGAAGTAAAGCCTCCGAAAATGGCCGCGATGACCACGCAGATGACGAAAAACATTTGAATCATATGGCCAATCGGATCAGCTCCGAGGATCAGCCCCCAAATGAGGCCGGCAGCCAGAAATCCATTATACAGACCTTGATTTGCAAACATGACCGCTACATTCCGATCACCTTCTAAATGCTTCGGCAATTTGAAGGACCGCTTAGCTGCCTTCGAATTGATAAAAAACATTTCAAGTATCATGATAAATATATGTTCTAAAGCTACAATTCCGACGAAAACAGCCGCAATTATGTCCACTGTCCCTCTCCTCTCAGCTTCACTTCAACCTTATTTCCATTGTGCGATTGTTTCGATAGGAAGACGGTAGGAAGCATATCCTTCGTCTGCCGCTTTTCCGATTGATAACAGCATGACCGGTACATAACGCTCTTTATCCATTCCGAAAACCTCGGCGATCTTTTCTTTATCGTAGCCGCCGATCGGGTTTGTGTCATAGCCGTGCGCGCGTGCCGTAAGCATCAGCTGCATGGAAACAAGACCTCCGTCGATCAGAATCGTTTCACGGTTCACTTGCTCCGGCAGTTTTTCAAAATGCGCCGTCAACGCAGCGATTTGTCTGTCTTTTACTTCCTGCGGCATGTAGCCCAGTTCGACCGCTTTTGAATAAATTTCTTCTAAATAGTCATCACTGTTCATATCTGCGAAAACCGCGATCACCGCAGATGATGTGCTGACCTGTGTTTGGTTAAAGCTGGCAAGCGGCGCGAGTTTTTCTTTTCCTTCAGGGCTGTCAATGACGAGGAAACGCCATGGCTGCGCGTTAACTGAAGACGGCGCTGTCGTTGCTTCTTCCAATATTTGAGTCATTTCTTCTTTGCTGATTTTTACAGCGGGATCGTAATTCCGAATGGAACGGCGGCCTTTCATAATGTCCATAAAATCGTTTGTTTTCAGTTCTGTTTTCATGTGTAATACACTCCTATGCTTTCATATTTTCTATATTATTCTGCATCTGCGACAATACGTTTTTTAACATATTGCGTTCTTCCTCGCTGACACCGGCAAGCATTTCCTTTATGAAACGCTCTTTCTCCTTTTTGGAAGCCTCAATTCTCTCCCGCCCCTGATCAGTAAGCCGGACAAGTATAATTCGGTTGTCCTCGGGCTTCCGCCTTCTTGTGACCATTTCTTTGGCTTCAAGCTGTTTCAAGTGTCTTGTCACGGCTGCGCCGTCAATATTCACCTTTTTCTGAAGATCGCTTTGGCTGATCTCATCGACGTAAAAAAGCACGGCGAGAAGCTCAAGGCGGGATTGGCTGATTCCGGTGCACGCTTCAAACTTCGTGCCGATCACTTTGTGCAGTGATTGGAGCTGATACAAAATCTCGCCTTCCTCTGAACAACATGCTGTCAAAACCCATCCCTACTTTCTTTTGCGCAATTAATTGACTAGTCAATGTTTGATATATCAATAATATACATCCGTTATTCTTTTTTTGCAAGTGTTTTCTCCTTTTTTAAAAAAAGCTGCCGGTGAACGGCAGCTCCTTCTTAATGATTATGGATTTTTCTGAAATTACTGCCTTTTACTTCAGCGACATCATATACCGTCACAAAGGCTTGATTATCAATGTCATTAATAATTTCCTTCAGTTTGGTTTCTTCCAAACGGTTGATGACACATGTGATTTCTTTGAATTTTTCATGAGAAAAACCGCCGTATGCTTCTTTATACGTAGCGCTCCGGCCCAATTCTTCACGAATGGTCTCTACCATTAATGCAGGCTCGTTGGTGATAATCTGAAATGTTTTAGAACCGCTTAAGCCTTCCTCAACCACATGGATCACCTTGGATGCGATGTAGTAAGCAATGACGGAAAGCAATGCGCCTTGCAGCCCGAATACAAAAGAAACAAAAATAAACACAAAAATGTTTAAAAATAAAATGAGATCACTCGTGCCAAACGGCAGTTTCCGTGACAGCAGCACAGCCAGCATATCAATACCATCTAAGGCGCCGCCGTTGCGCAATGCCAATCCCATTCCCAAGCCGAGAATAATCCCGCCGACAACGGTGATTAACAGGGTATCTCCCTCAATGATAGCCGGCGTGTGGTGGAAAAAACTCGTGCCCGCGGCAAGTGAGACAATACCGATAATTGATAGAAACGCAAAACCTTTCCCGATTTGCTTATATCCTAACCAGACAAACGGTATATTGATCACCGCAATCAAGATCCCAAGAGGCAAATGAAAGAGCTGTGAACCGACAATGCTGAGTCCGGTTACACCGCCGTCAGATACACTATTCGGAATCAGTACGGTTTCCAGTCCATACGCGGCAATAATTCCGCCGATGATGACCATGATGGCCCGTACGATTGATTTCGCTCTGAATTTCTTACGTCTTTGTTTTTCGATTGTACTCATATCATTCCCCGCTTCAATTATTTTGTCTTATTTAAATATACCATAATTGATACTTTTCGTTAAAAATAAGCCTATCGGCTAGTTGAAGCAGGAACCGGGGAGGAGATTTCACAGATAACGTATCCATTTATGACTTTAATCATTCACAACGCAATCATTCAGTAAAAGGGATTATCATCCATTAATAGTCTCTTTTGTTTCCCTTCTTCACATATTCCCAATCATGCTCTATATTTTTTCTCACCCGCTGAAGAAGGCTGAAAATGGTTTCTTTTTCCTCAGACGTAAAGCCGGACAGGGCTACTTCCGCAGAGTGCTCTCCTTCTCTTTGCAATAACGGATAAACCTTTCTCCCTTTTTCGGTCGGGAACAGTTTTTTTATTTTTTTATTTTGATCATCAGGACGCTTTTCAACAAATCCTTGTATTTCCAGTTTCTTGATCGCTCTCGCCGCTGTTGTTCGGTCAACTTTAATCATTTCCGCCAGTTTTTCCTGTATCACTCCCGGGTTTTCACATATACGCACAAGATAGAGATACTGCCCTTTTGTTAAGTCTAATTCTTTAAATTCAATATTGCTGATGGAATCCAATGCCCGTGCGATCATGCCGATTTCCCGCAAAATATCAGTCATATCTTTTCAAACCTTTCATATTTTTGTTGCATTTGCAATATAATTGTTTTATCGTTACTTCTATAAGACCACAAGCAAGCCGTGCAGTCCAGATTAATATGTGAAAAGGATTGATTGATCATGAGGATAAAAAGAATAACAACGGAAATTGATTTGCAAGCAGCGCTTGAGATTAGAAAAGCAGTATTCATTGAGGAACAGCATGTACCTGAATCCGATGAATTTGATCAGTTCGATACGCTTGAGGAACAGTGCGGGCATGTCTTGGTTTATCATGAAAATCAGCCTGCCGGCACAGGACGGGTCCGCATCGTAAACCATACAGGCAAGCTCGAACGAATCTGCATCCTGAAACCTTACCGCAAATACGGGTTAGGCAAAGTAATCATAAGAGAATTAGAAAACATGGTAAAAGAAAAAGGCATCACCCAATGTAAACTGCATGGACAAACACATGCGGAAGGCTTTTATCACAAACTGGGCTATCAGACAGATTCACCGGAATTTATGGAAGACGGCATCCCGCATGTCTTAATGACAAAAGAGCTGGCTTAACCGAATAACAAACGGCCGGACTTCTTCCTTTTTAATCTTTAGTATATTAAGGATGCAAGGTTGACCGAAGTTAAAGGAGATTAGAATATTCTGACCTCCTTTAACTTTCTTATCTATCCCTGCCTTGTCACTCACTGCATCCCGATTCGCCAAGTTTAAAACGAACCATGCAGTTTGAATTCCGGTATGCCGCTGTCTTTTAAATTTATCTGCTTGCCAATTCCTTAATCATCAAACCCAATTCATAAATTCCCTTTTGAAGGTCTTCAAGAGATGCATAAGCATATGATAAGCGAATATAATTCCCTTTTTCTTGAGCATAGATACTGCCGAGATTGAGAAGTATCCCTTTTGATAAGGCTTTGGTATAAAGTAATTTCATGGATATGGAAGGCAATATTTTTACCCAGACAAAGAATCCTCCCTTTGGGATATTCCATGTCGCCACATCTTTCAAATGAGTTTCTAAAACACTCAAGGCCAATTCTCTTCTCACCTTTAATTGACTTCTCACCTGTTCTAGATGCTGCTGGTATTCACCGGATGTAAACCACTCTGCCGCTACTCTCTGGGATAACGAACTGGAGCCGTAATCTGTTTGCATTTTTATGTCGGATAAACGTTCAATCACTGGTTCCGGCCCGACGATCCATCCAATCCTCAAGCCCGGACTTAATGTTTTCGATAAGCTGCCTATGTAAAGCACATGCCCATTTTTATCTATTGTTTTAATAGGATCTGGAGGAATCTCATCGATCCATAACTCACGATAAATGTCATCTTCAATAATGGGAAGCTGTGCATTCTCACTTGCCGCAAGGATTTCTTCTCGTCTCTTTTTTGACATTAAAATACCTGTCGGGTTATGAAAACAAGGATTTGTATATAAGATAGCCCTCCCCCGCTCCCCCCTTGCCATGCGGATATGTTCCGGCAAAAGTCCATCATGATCCATAGGAACTCCAGTCAGCTTCATCCCGGCTGATTGAAAGACGTGTAATGAATAAAGATAGGAAGGCTGATCAAGATAAACGGTCGATCCCCTTTGTAAAAGCCCCATTGATATAAGCTGTAAGGCTTGCAGCGCTCCAGAAACAATAAGAATGGAAGAAGGAGAAGCTTGAATGCCGATTGTTCTTAAATAGCCGCTTAATGCCTCTCTCAAAGGTAAATATCCTTTTGGTTCCTCATATCCGAATGCCTCTATGTTTTGAGATACCTTTCCCATGATCTCTTTCATAACAGCTAAAGGAAAAATCTCATGTGAAAGTTCTCCTTTACTGAGCTGTATAAGATCAGAATTTGATTCTGATTTATTGATCTCTTGAACGATTTTTTGGCTTGGCTGCTGAATTCCGGAGGTTACATACTGATCCCAATCGGGGGCGGAATTCTTAGCCAAAAGTGTCCATGTATTGTTCGTAACAACTGTCCCTTTGCCCATTCTGCCTTCGATTAATCCATCCGCCGTCAATTCCTCTAAAGCTGTAATGACTGTGCTCCTGTTCACCTCAAAGTGTTTGGCAAGCGTGCGCTGGCTTGGAATCTTACTTCCGATCGGCCATTCTCCATTTCCTATTTTCTCTTTTATAAATTGAATGATTTGTATGTACTTAGGAAGCTTTCTCATCTTTTTTTCTTCTGGAGCGCTCATAAAAAGGATCCCCCTTAAAGTGGTTGGGTCAAAATCTATTTAACTGGTTGAAGTCATCTCCTCAAATCTTTATTAATATAGAAACACATTAAATAACTGGTTGGTTTTTGTAAAGAGGAGTGAGAAAGATGAGAAAGAAAACAGTTCGAATCGGCATATCTTACAGTCTGATGATTGGGTTGTGGGCATCAGCTTTCCCGGGAATTCGCGCGGGTCTTGAGAGTTACACGCCGGAACACCTCGCTTTGTTTCGCTTGTTGATTGGGTCAATGGCATTGGTGGTTTTTGCTGTTTTGACTCATATGCGTTTACCTGACATGAAAGATATCCCTGTTATTTTCTCTTTAGGATTTTTAGGTTTTGCACTATATCACATTTTGCTGAATATCGGAGAAAAAACCGTCAGCGCAGGGGTAGCAAGCTTACTCGTGACCATGACACCTATTTTTTCTGCAATGTTATCTCGTCTGTTTTTTGGTGAACATTTTGGGCTTTATAAATGGATTGGCTCTATCATAAGTTTATTGGGTGTGTCGATCATTTCTTTCGGGGCAGGAAACTATACAAATTCAGTGAACGGCATTTTGTTAATCCTGCTGGCAGCTTTTTCGGAGAGTATTTATTTCGTTTTTCAAGCCCGCTATATAAAAAAATATGGTTTTATTCCATTTGTGACATTCACCATTTGGGGTGCAACATTGCCTATGCTGATGTTTCTTCCGGGATTATGGGGAGAAGTTGTTCACGCTTCAATGAACTCAACATTGTCTATCGTTTACTTAGGCTTATTACCAACAGTTGTGCCTTACTTTGCACTTGCGTATGTCACTTCACTCGTCGGTGCTTCAGAAGCAGCCATTTCACTTTATTTAACACCAGCCATAACCTTGGTCATTTCTTGGGTGTGGTTAGGTGAAGTACCTGCGTTTATTTCTCTTCTGGGCGGCGCAGTTACAGTCGCCGGGGTGTGTTTCACTTATCTAACAGTAAATAAAATGATAAAGATTTTAAATCCTTATTTCTTATCTAAAAAGCAATAAAGTGGATGACATTTAACCCTGAAAATAGAGTCGTAAGCCGTTCTCCTTTTTAATGACTTGGGTTTGGATCACAAAGTTGAGTGTATGAATTTTTTTAGAGGATTGTGGTATGTTAAACATACAAATATGAATAGAAAGCAGGTGAGCCCATGCCAAACAATAGTAAACCCAACAGTTTAATCACGGAGAAGTCCCCCTATCTGCTCCAACACGCCCACAACCCCGTAAACTGGCACCCTTCGAAAAAGCGAAACGCTTAAACTTAAACAAGCCGGTTCTTGTCAGCATCGGCTATTCGACTTGTCACTGACGCCACGCAGATTACCATATAATCCTCTCCAATTCCCTCCATTAAAATTTTTCGATCCAGAGGGGATGCTTTATCTTTAAATTGCTGAATATTATAATGTTGATAAAACCATTTTTTACAGGTTTATTAAGACAAATGAAAGCAGAAGGATTATGATCATGAAGAATTTTTTCTCTATTGGAGAGGTATCCAGGTTATTTCACGTCAAAATATCCACTCTCAGATATTATGATGAGATCGGTCTTTTGAAACCTGCATACAAAGACAAGCAAAATAACTACAGATACTATTCCACAGAGCAGTTTGAGAGACTGGATACAATCAAATATTTGCGGGCTTTAGGCTTGCCAATAAACAAACTCCTAGATTTTTATAATTCCCACAATGCAGATACCTTAATTCAATTACTGAAAAACCAAAAAACCGAAATCGATCGTAAAAAAAGGGAATTAGAGCTTATTGAAAAAAAGATCACCCGCCGTTTAAACAAAATAGAAGATGCCGTTAATAAACCGTTAGACAAAATTACAAAAATCAAACTTCCGGAGTTGCGTGTCGCTTATTTACAGCATGAGTATATTCTAGGTCATGATATTGAACACTCTCTAACAGAATTGAGAAATGATCTTACTATTAAAGAAGACATATTTTTAGGAAAGATTGGATTATCGATTTCAGTGTCAAACCTAAAAGCGCATAAGTTTGATCGTTACTCCAGTATTTTTATGATCTTAGAAGACGAGCATAATTTGCCCCCATCAGTAATCACCTTACCATCAAATGAATATTTACAAATCAGGTTTAAGGGGTCGCATAAAGAGGCCAAACAATATTATAAAAAGTTACTGACATATATGAAAAAGCATCATCTGGAGTTAGCGGCCGACTCCATTGAGATAACGTTAATTGATTATGGTGTTACTAATAATCCGGATCATTATGTGACCGAAATCATGCTGCCCATTAAATAATCCCTTGACTCTCTAGTTACTGGAGAGTTTATTTTTTTAAAAGCACACTTTATTGGGGGAGAAAGCACATGATTGGAACAATTTTTAACACATTTATGATCTTCGCAGGATGTTTACTCGGAGGGCTATTCAAGAAAGGAATGAAAGGTGAATATCAAGATATTCTTATGCAAGCGATGGGGTTTGTTGCAGTTGGATTAGGAATAAACGCCATTACACAGCATTTATCGGATAGTAAATACCCTATTCTTTTTATTGTAAGTTTAGCTGTTGGCGGACTACTTGGACAGTTTGTAAATTTGGAACTTAGATTCAACCATCTAGTCAGCAAGTTCTCTAAAAATAACTTAGCTGAAGGCTTATCAACTGCAATCTTATTGTTTTGCATGGGATCATTGTCGATATTAGGGCCTATTGAATCCGCGATCCATGGTGATTCCACTTATCTTCTTACAAACGGTATGTTGGATGGCATCACTTCTATTGTTCTCGCATCAGCGTTTGGCTTTGGAATAGCCTTATCTGCTGTTGTGTTATTTGCCTGGCAAGGCTCACTCTATTTATTTGCAAAAGTAATGGAGAGTGCATTAAGTGCAGACATGATTAATGAAATAACAATTGTGGGCGGAATACTGATACTAAGCTCGGGGTTAAGCATTTTGGGAATTAAAAAATGTAAAACCTTAAATCTTCTGCCATCACTTATCATTCCGCCTGTTGTTATCTTTGTTATGAAAGCTTTTGGATTAGGCGCATAGCTCTATATCAGTTGTCAGGCACCTTGTCCATTCTGTCAACTACAGACTAGTTTTCTTTAGACAGAAACAAATAAAGAATAGACTGCACATCTTTATGGTACAGTAAAGATATATCAACGGTAATACGAACGAAAGAAGGTGATCCCATGCCAAATAAAAAAGTACCCAATAGATTAATCGACGAGAAGTCACCGTACTTACTCCAACATGCTTATAATCCCGTGGATTGGTATCCTTGGTGCGATGAAGCATTTGAAAAAGCGAAACGAGAGAATAAACCTGTTCTCTTATCTATTGGGTACGGGTAGCTTAGCGAACTTGCCACTGGTGTCACGTAATGGCTCACGAGTCCTTTGAGGACGAAGAGATCGCCGGTATGTTAAACGATAAATTCATAGCCATCAAGGTTGATCGTGAGGAGCGCCCTGATGTGGATTCCGTGTATATGAGAATCTGCCAGCTGATGACGGGGCAGGGCGGGTGGCCGCTGAACGTGTTCGTCACACCAGATCAGAAGCCATTTTATGCGGGGACGTATTTTCCGAAGACGAGCAAATTTAACCGTCCGGGCTTTATCGATGTGCTTGAACATCTGTCCGAAACGTTTGCGAATGACCGGCAGCATGTCGAGGATATCGCCGAAAACGCCGCCGCTCATCTTGAAGTCAAGATTCACCCGGCTGAGGGCATGCTTGGCGAACAGGCGGTTCATGACACGTATCGCCAGCTGGCCGGCGGGTTTGATACGGTGTACGGCGGGTTCGGCCAGGCTCCGAAATTTCCGATGCCGCATATGCTCATGTTTCTGCTTCGCTACTACAGCTATACGGGCAAGGAACAGGCTTTGGCCGGCGTAACCAAGACACTCGACGGCATGGCGAACGGCGGAATTTTTGACCATATCGGATTTGGCTTTGCCCGCTACTCGACTGATAATGAATGGCTCGTGCCGCATTTTGAGAAAATGCTGTATGACAACGCCCTTCTCCTGACTGCATATACGGAAGCCTATCAAGTCACAGGTAATGAGCGCTACAAACAGATTGCGATGCAGATCGTAACGTTTATTCAGCGGGAAATGATGCATGAAGACGGCAGCTTTTTCTCAGCTTTAGACGCTGATACCGAAGGCCGTGAGGGGAAATATTACATATGGTCCAAAAAAGAAATCATGAATCTTCTCGGTGATGAACTCGGCCCGCTTTATTGCAAGGTGTATAACATCACAGATCAAGGCAATTTTGAAGGCGAAAACATCCCGCACCTCATTTTCACGCGGCGTGAGGCTATCCTCGAAGAGACCGGCCTCACCGAACGTGAGCTGGCCGAACGTCTTGAAGAGGCAAGAACAAAATTGCTGGAGGCCCGTGAAAACAGAAGCTATCCGCATACAGATGACAAAGTGCTGACCTCATGGAACGCGCTCATGATTGCCGGGCTGGCAAAAGCCGCAAAGGTATTTCACGAGCCTGACTATCTCAGCATGGCGGAAACAGCCATCCGCTTTCTCGAACGGCACCTCATGCCGGACGGGCGCGTCATGGTCCGCTATCGCGAGGGCGAAGTGAAAAACAAAGGGTTTATCGATGATTACGCTTTTCTCATCTGGGCTTATCTTGAACTGTATGAAGCGGGTTTTCATCCGTCTTATCTGCAGAAAGCGAAAACGTTATGTACAAGCATGCTGGAGCTGTTCTGGGATGAACGGCACGGGGGTTTCTTCTTTACGGGGAATGATGCTGAGACCCTTCTTGTCAGGGAAAAAGAGGTTTATGACGGGGCCGTGCCTTCCGGAAACAGCGCGGCTGCCGTACAGCTGCTTCGTCTCGGCCGCCTGACGGGTGATGTATCACTGATTGAAAAAGCCGAAGCGATGTTTTCCGTGTTCAAACGGGAAATAGAGGCCTATCCGAGCAGCAGCGCTTTCTTCATGCAAAGCGTACTGGCACACACAATGCCCCAAAAAGAAATCGTTGTGTTCGGAAGGAAAGATGACCCGGACAGAAAACGTTTCATTGAGGCGCTTCAGGAGCATTTCACTCCCGCCTATACGATTCTCGCCGCAGAACATCCGGATGAGCTTGATGGCATTTCTGACTTTGCCGCGGGTTATCAAATGATCGACGGAAAGACAACAGTCTACATTTGTGAGAATTTCGCCTGCCGGAGGCCGACGACGGATATTGATGAAGCGATGAACACCTTACAAATCAGCAGCAGAGCCTAGGCGGCCTGCTGCTTTTCTTTTTTCACAAAACGGAACGCGAGCCATGCGAAGATGATATTGATCACCAGAGTCGATATGCAATCGTATATTTCATAGCCCCCGGCTGCTGTTGTAAATACCGACGGAATGCCGCCGTACACCGAATGATCCTCTGTGAGAAAGATAAATAAAAACATATTATTGGCAGCGTGACCGCCAAGGGACATCTCCAGACTGCCCGTTTTAATCGTGATAAAGGTCCAGATCATGCCGATGGTGACATATCCGATTCCCGCCCATAGAGCCCCATTATCCATCTCCGGATTTCCGAAATGAAGTGCGCCGAATAATCCGCCGATAATGACCGTCAGAACCACCGCGTTTGCCGTCAATTTTCCGGCGAACTGTAGCAGAAAACCGCGAAAGAGAAATTCCTCCGCAGAGGTTTGAATCGGAACCAACAAGACGGCCGCCGCTAACAGCAGCAGAAAACGTGAAGCATGGAATTCCTGAAGCGTGAAACGATCCGGATGAATTAGAAAATCAATCAGCCCCGCGACAAACATCAGCACAACATATGTGCCGAATCCAAAGAAAATTCTCTTCCAGTTCAGCGACTGATTCGGTGTAATGATGGATAAAAAACGCCGCTTCATAATGAAACGAACCGCTATCCAAATGCCCGGAATCGCTATGAAATAGACGATATGCTGTAAATAAATATCCGCCAGCGGGTCACTTAATGCCGCCTCATCCCAATTTATCGTCAGTGAAGGATTGAAAGCAGACGTAAGAAACATGTAAAACACAGTCAGCATGCTTCCGAAAAAGAACAAACCCACAATGACCAACAGAGAAAGAAGATATCTCGATACACTATTTCTTCCCTCTGAGGGCCGTACAAATGTATTCATATTTATGCATCAACTTCCTTTCCTTCAACATTTTACAATATAAACAGAAACAGATATAGGAAATGTTATATATTTTAAGAAGAAAGCGCTATGCCGTTTCCTTTGGCTCTGGTTATTTACACTCTGTTTTTGCCAAAAAAAGACCTTTATAATGTATTCGTCAGATAAATTTACAGTATTTTCTGATTATAACTGCTAAATCAGGGGGTTTTTTATGAAACATCAGACATTCTCAAATGTAGCGAACCGATTAGACCGTCTCCCCATTTCGCGTGTGCACTATCAAGTATTAACCGCTCTCGGAATCATCTATTTTTTCGATCTCGCTGATCTGTTTACGCTCAGCAACGTGGCTCCGGCGCTGATTGAGCATTGGGGCGTGAAGCTGTCCGTCATTGCCGACATCACGGCCGCATCCTTCCTGGGCATGTTTTTAGGCGCCTCCATCGGCGGAAGGCTGTCCGATCGGATCGGCAGGAAAAAAGCGCTGAATTGTTTTGTCCTTGTCTTTTCGATCTCATCTTTTCTGAATGCGTTGGCATGGGACATTCCGTCCTTAATGATTTTCCGCTTCTTGACCGGGCTCGGCGTCGCGGCCGCCATGATTGTGACGAACAGCTATTTGGCGGAATTTTTTCCATCATCCGTACGGGGAAAATACATCTCCTTTTGCGCCATGATCGGACTAATCGGCGTTCCCGTCACAAACGTTGTTTCCGCTTTTGTCATTCCTTTAGGCTCATGGGGGTGGCGGCTCGTATTCGTATGGGGGGCGGCCGGTCTCATTTATTTCTTTTTTATCCGCCGGCTTGAGGAATCGCCGCGATGGCACGAAAATCGGGGCGCATATGATCAGGCAAACGCCATTATGAACCGTCTTGAAGCACGTATAGAGAAAGAAAAAGGCCCGCTTCCCGCGCCAAAAGAGGCGGCAGAAGTACATACAGTGAAGCACGCAGGCTACTTAGGGCTGTTTCAGGGCAGGAATTTAAAGATCACCATCATCCTGTCAGCGGTATGGATTCTTGAAACCTTTGGCTTTTACGGCTTTGCTTCATGGGTGCCCAGCCTGCTGAAAAGCAACGGTATCACCATGGAAAAAACGCTGTGGTACAATGTGCTTCACTCTGTCGGCGCACCGCTTGGCGCATTGCTCGGTTCCATGATATCCGAGACGTTCCAAAGAAAATGGATTCTGGCCGCAAGCGCTTTTCTGACTGCCATTGCCGGACTGTTATACGGCATGACGTTTATTCCCGTCATGATTATTGTGTTTGGATTTGTCGTCAACGTCACGGAACGGGTTTTCACCTCAAACTTATACGCATATACATCGGAGCCGTATCCTACGGAATATCGCTCGGCCGGGAGCGGGCTGGCATACGGGCTCGGCCGTTTTTCCAATATATTCGGCTCCCTGCTCGTCGGATTTATTGCCGTTAAGCTCGGCTACATCAGCGTCTTTTTGTTCATCGGCGGCTGCTGGCTTCTATGTTCCGTTTTGTTAATCCTCTTCGGTCCGAAAACAAATGCTCAGCAAATTTAATCAATAAAACAGTGCGGGTTCCCCCGCACTGTTACACTGTGATTTCTATCAAATTGCCTTCCCCATCCTCTATCACGCTCTCATAATATCCGTCACCCGTCACGCGCGGGCCGCTTACAACCTGAAATCCGTCATTTTTAAACGTCTCCGTCAATTCATTCACCCGCTCCTTGCTGCCTGTAGAAAATGCGAGATGCGCCCATCCGGTCATATTCTGTGACGGAGCTTCATCAATGCCGCCTTTTTTCATAAGTTCCAGCCTGCATCCGGAGTCAAACGAAAGAAAGTACGATTTGAAATCTTTTTTCTCATTATGATAAAGGTCATTGGCCTTGGCGCCGAAGTATTTCTCATAAAATTCTTTCATCCGTTCTAAATCTTTCACCCATATGGCCGCATGTTCAATTCGCATATGTCCGCCTCCTTTTTTTCTCAATCTAGTTATAAAGCATGAAACCCATTTCAGCTCAAGACTTTTTCCGCTGAAATTGATGCATAATTTGTTTTTTAGCCGTTTCTCCGTGCAAAAACAGCAAAAATGCTTCCCTTACGACCCGTTCCAAATGAAGTTCCAGAGATGGGATATTCAATGCCCGGCTGACGCTCAGATTTCCCTCGCCGATGATCTCCGCGTCCCATTTCTGTTCTTTCGCAAACTGGTACAAGCCGGCAGCCACGTCATCACTGTGCGCATAGATGGCCGTCGGCGCCTTGTCGAAACCCCAGAAGTGTTCACCTGCCCGCTTTCCGTCGTCCATATCATGGCATCCGACCAGAATGCGGGTTTCATCAAGAGAGCCGAAAACCGCCTTATATGCGGTTACCTTGTCGGCCGTACTCGGGCTTTTTTCCGCTTCCCGCACACATGTAAAAGCAACGTCTTGATGTCCGCGGTTTTTCAAATACAAAAAGCTTTCTCTGTAAGCTGCCTGCCTGTCATTATAAGCGCAGGGAATCTCTTGATGCTGCGTATATTCACAAGCGACAATGGGGCCGTATTCCAGGTAAGGCACGGCGGTTTCCCATTCATTCGCGCGGGACGTGACAATCAGTCCGTCAATCTTTTTCATTTTCAGCAGTTCGAAATAGGTCATCTCTATAGCGGGGTCATAGTTGGTGGGGAGAAGGGTTGTCACGTAATCATGGGCAAACGCTTCCTTCGTGATACCGTTTACAATTTTGTCAAAGCAGGGATGGTCGCTGTACGGCAAAATCACGCCTATTGTATTGGTCTTTCCTCGAATCAGATCAATGGCGGTTCGATTAGGGGTATAATCCAGCTCCTTCATCACTTGATTCACAAGACGCCTTTTCTCCTCAGATACGTACGGGTGTCGGTTTAATACACGTGATACGGTAGCCACCGACACATTCGCCAGTTTCGCAATCTCTTTTATATTTGCCATGTGCTCCTCCATTTTGGTGATAAAAAAGCAGCAAGAGTGGATTTCTCTTACTGCTATCTCATCATAAATCCACTGTCATTTCAACAGGGCAATGGTCAGAACCCATGATATCGGCACAAATGGCCGCTTGGCTGATCCGCGTCTTCAGTCTGTCTGAAACAATGACGTAATCAAGCCGCCAGCCGATGTTTTTCTCACGTGCGTTCGTCCTGTAAGACCACCAGGAATAGGCGCCTTCCCGATCAGGATATAAATAGCGGAATGAGTCGGTAAATCCGGTGTTCAGCAGGGCGCTGAACGCTTCCCGCTCCTGATCCGAGAAACCGGCGTTCTTCCGGTTGGCTTTCGGATTTTTTAAATCTATCTCCCTGTGTGCGACATTCAGATCGCCGCATAATATCACGGGCTTCTTCCGGTCAAGCTTCTGCAGATACTCCTTAAAATCGGCTTCCCATTGAAGACGGTAATCAATTCGCTCTAATCCGCGTTTGGCATTCGGCGTATAACAGTTGACGACGAACAGGTTCTCAAATTCAAGTGTGATCACCCGTCCTTCTTGATCATGATCGTCAATTCCCAATCCATAAAACACGTGAAGCGGCTTTTCTTTCGAAAAAACAGCCGTGCCTGAGTAGCCTTTTTTCACCGCATAGTTCCAATAGCCATGATACCCTTCAAGCTGTAATGATACTTGTCCGTCCTGTACTTTCGTTTCTTGCAGACATAAAATATCGGCTTCCGTTTCCTGAACGTAAGTATTGATATCTATCTTTTTCATCACAGCACGTAAGCCGTTTACATTCCAAGAAATCAGTTTCATGTGTTCCCTCCTGTCCGGCTCAGCCGTCATTCCAGTGTTTCAATGTTTCCGCCCTCTAATGCCAGCAGCTGCTTTTTCATTTCTAAACCGCCTCTGAATCCGGTCAGTTTCCCGTTTTTTCCAATGACGCGATGGCACGGAACCGTAATCAATACCGGATTTTTTCCAATCGCGGCGCCCACGGCTCTTACGGCTGACGGTTTCTGAATCATTTTTGCTATATCCGAATAGGAGTATGTCTCGCCGTACGGTATGTCCATAAGCGCTTTCCATACAGCAAGCTGAAATTCTGTCCCGTAAAGATCCACCGGCACTGAAAAAGCTGATCTGCCATTTTCGATGTACTCGGACAGCTCTGCCGTGTAAGACGCCAGCTTCTCATCATCACGTGCCAATTGGTATTGCGGCAGTGATTTTTTTGCCCACTGCTCAAGCTCTTCAAAGCTTCCATGATTTGAACCTATAAAGCATAGCCCCTTAGATGTGGCGGCTGTATACAGGCTCCAATCATTCCGTGTGAAAAGTGTCCAATAGACCATTGTCTCTTTACTCATATTGAACCTCCCTTTCCCATTCCGGCAGTTTTTCGGTATTCTGTGGGCGAATTTCCGGTTCTCTTTTTAAAAAGAGTGGCGAAATGCGCTGTGTTTGGAATTCCGACCGTCAGAGCGATCTCCATGACTGTCATATCAGTATGCTTTAAAAGGTGTTCCGCCTTCGACAATCTTCTTTTCTGTATATACTCAATCGGGGATATTCCCCTGATTTTTTTAAATGTCCGCTGTAAATGATAAGGGCTGCCGTGACACATTTCGGCCAGTACACTCAGAGTCAGAGATTCGTGATAATGGCGGTCAATGTACTCAATGATTTGAACAATCCATTCTTCATCAGGAAGACGAAGACCGTTCGGCCGGCACCTTTTACAGGGACGAAAATGTTTCTCGAGCGCTGCATCAGCCGTATCAAACACCAGCACGTTTTCTTTATTCGGAACTCTCGATTTACAAGAAGGCCGGCAGAAAATCCCCGTCGTCTTTACTGCATAATAAAATGCCCCGTCATAAGAAGCATCATTACGTATGATTGCGCTCCACTTTTCATCAGTCAGGATATTTCTGTCTGTCTCCATCTCAGCCACCCCCTGTTCTTCAGTATAAACAAATTCATTGCATAAGTACGCGTATTTGAATAGAGGAGCAAGATAACAAAGGAGTAAGAAGCACTTCCATGTTTCATGTGAAACATTTCGGCAGGATGGAGGAGGACTGATATAAAAAAAGAGCAGGAGCCCGCAGGCTCTTGCTCTTTTCTTTCGGCTTACTCGCCAGTTACGTATGGAAGTAAAGCCATTTGACGTGCGCGTTTGATCGCGATAGTCAATTTACGTTGGTATTTCGCATTTGTTCCAGTTACACGGCGAGGTAAGATTTTACCACGCTCAGAAACAAACTTTCTAAGAAGATCTACATCTTTGTAATCGATGTGCGTAATGCCGTTAGAAGTGAAGTAACAAACCTTACGGCGTTTCGCACGACCGCCTCTGCGTCCTCCTGCCATTGTCATTTCCCACCTTTCTCGTTATGAATATAGCGATAATCTATTAGAACGGAAGATCATCATCCGAGATGTCAATCGGCTTGCCGTCGTTGGCAAATGGATCATCATTAAAGCTGTTCCCTTGATTTCGTCTCTGGTTGTTCTGATTTCCGCCGAACGGATTATCATTTTGGCCTCCGCCAAAGTATTGGCCTCCGCCGCTGTTTCCTTCGTTGTATCCGCCTGATCCAGAACCGCCGCTGTTTTTAGGCTCAAGGAATTGAACACTTTCAGCTTGGACTTCTGTCACGAAGACACGCTGTCCCTGCTGATTTTCATAATTTCTTGTCTGGAGTCGGCCGTCTACGCCGGCAAGGCTTCCTTTTTTAAGAAAGTTTGCAACGTTTTCGGCTTGTCTTCTCCAAGTGACACAATTAATGAAATCGGCTTCACGTTCTCCGGACTGGTTCGTGAATGTACGATTCACAGCAAGAGTAAACGTGGCGACAGCCGCACCGCTCGGCGTATAACGAAGCTCTGGGTCTTTTGTCAGTCTTCCGACTAATACAACTCGGTTAAGCATATGAAAGACCACCTTTTAACATTATATATTTCAAATTGCTTATTCTTCTTCTTTAACAACGATGTGGCGAATGATATCGTCACTGATCTTAGCTAAACGGTCGAATTCAGCAACCGCTGCAGCTTCAGACTGAACGTTTAAGATTTGGTAGAAACCGTCACGGAAATCGTTGATTTCGTAAGCAAGACGACGTTTACCCCAATCTTTTGTTCCAGTGATCTCCGCTCCGTTAGAAGTCAATACGTTGTTGAAACGCTCGATAACTGCCTTCTTTGACTCTTCGTCAATGTTCGGACGGATAATGTACATAACTTCGTACTTTTTCATCTGTTTGCACCTCCTTTTGGTCTAAGCGGCCCTATAATGGGCAAGGAGCAATAATTCTATTACTCACAAGTTTATATTATACCAAAGCTCTTGTCCCTTTACAACTGTGTCCTATACATTAAATCGGAAATGAATGACATCTCCGTCTTGGACTACATATTCCTTACCTTCCAGACGCACTTTTCCGGCTTCTTTCGCTCCGGACATTCCGCCGCCTGCCAAAAGGTCTTCATAAGCAACCGTTTCAGCGCGGATAAAGCCGCGTTCAAAGTCAGTGTGGATGATACCCGCACACTCAGGAGCTTTCATGCCTTTTCTGAATGTCCATGCGCGCACTTCCTGTTCGCCCGCCGTAAAGTATGTTGCAAGGCCGAGAAGAGAGTATGACGCTTTAATCAGCTGATCAAGACCTGATTCTTCGATGCCGAGCTCCTCAAGGAACATTTGCTTTTCTTCGCCTTCCAATTCAGCAATTTCAGACTCAATTTTCGCGCAGACGACGATGACTTCGGCATTTTCACCCGCGGCGTACTCACGGATTTTCGCAACGTATTCATTGTCTGAAGGATCAGCCACTTCATCTTCGCTTACATTCGCCACATAAAGCACGGGTTTTGACGTAAGCAGATGAAGCTGCTTCACAAGCTTTTGCTGTTCTTCCGTAAATTCAACGGAACGGGCTGGCTTTTCTTGTTCGAAAGCTTCTTTCAATTTAGACAGAATGTCAAATTCAAAAACCGCTTCTTTGTCTTTTTGCTTCGCAAGCTTGCTTACACGCGTGATGCGTTTTTCGACTGTCTCCATGTCGGCAAGAATCAATTCAAGATTGATCGTTTCAATATCGTCAATCGGATCGACTTTCCCTGACACGTGCGTAATATTGTCATCAGCGAATGCACGTACAACGTGGCAGATCGCATCAACCTGACGGATATGAGAAAGAAACTTATTTCCGAGTCCTTCACCTTTAGATGCGCCTTTTACGATCCCCGCGATATCAGTGAATTCAAACGCAGTCGGCACCGTTTTTTTCGGGTTCACCAATTCAGTCAGCTTTTGCAGACGTTCATCCGGCACTTCCACGATTCCCACGTTCGGATCAATTGTACAGAACGGGTAGTTGGCTGATTCGGCACCAGCCTGAGTAATTGCATTAAATAACGTCGATTTTCCGACATTCGGCAAACCGACAATTCCAGCAGTTAAAGCCATTCTTTCATCTCCTCTATATCAAACCATCATCGTATAAACGTATTGTAAACCTAGAGCAATTATAAGGAGGTTCATAGGAAAAGACAAGCTGAGAAAAAAGCATTTCCCGCCCTCTCTCTCCTTAGATTATCCTTTTTTAACCGCTACCAGACAGTCAAAAAGCGTACTTCCCATTCCATTATCGGAATTTGAATCCTTTGTGAGCATGTTGACGGAGCCTCCGAATGCCGCCCACATGCCCTCATCTATATTCACCGTCTTCGGGTGAGCCTGCTTCATGATTTTCACCCTGCCGCGCAGACGGCCGCGGTCATTGTAAACCTCTGCCGTATCTCCGTCTTGAAGAGAAAGCTCTTCCGCGATATCCGGCGACAGGTCCACCTGAATCTGCTGAAGCTTTTCAATAAACGGCACGTGCTGTGAATGATTGGAGCGCTGCGGGTGAATGGACAGCAGTGTATACGGATATTTCCCGGCCAGTCCGGCGTCGTGATAAACAGACTCCTCCGGCACTTCCAATTGAGGGAGGCCGCTGTATCCTTTCTCTTCTGCCAGTGAAGAGACGAATTCAAATTTTCCGCTCGGGGTTAAAAATTGAAAATCACTCCACGGAACCTGTTTGACCGGAAGCGGCATATGTCCTTTTTCCTTTAATTGCTCAAGGGTGATTCCTTCTTTCTCCAAAGAAGAGAGCCCCATTTTCAAGAAATCTTCCGTACTGTAATCAAACAGCTCCCCGAATCCGAGACGCTTTGCGAGTTCCGTCCAGATCCAGCGGTCTGATTTTGCCTCTCCCTGCGGTTCCGCAAGCTTCTTGCCATATTGAACATAGTGATGATACATGCTGGAATAATAAATATCTTCCTCTTCGAAAACAACGGCCGTCGGCAGCACATAGTCACAGAGCTTCGCCGTATCGGTCATGACCGAATCAATGGCCACTGTGACCGGCGTTTTTTCAAACGCTTCCTTCACTTTTTTTGTATTCGGCACCTGTGTCAGCGGATTGCCGCACGTCACGATGATCATCTCAATCGGCGGGTCGGCTGCATTCAGCGCCTCTTCAGCTTGAGTCATCATCGAAAACGTTCTCGAACTTTTCTTCAAATCAGGACGAGTGAGCTCGGCCTTTGCAAAGCTTTCACCGACTTGCACATTTCCGAAGTTTGCGCCGCCGCCTTTGATACCGACATTTCCGCTCGCCGCAGCTAGAGCGTCAATCCACCGTATCGTCCCGCCCCCGTTTTTATATCTCTGCATCCCAAGACCCATAAAAGTGGAGGCGGGACCGTCAGCATATAAATCGGCGAGATATTCAAGCACTTCTAAAGACGTTTCTGTTTTCTCAATGATCTCCTCAAAAGAAATCGTCTGCAGAAGCTTGTCTATTTCCTCAAAACCGACCGAATGCTTTTGAATAAAATCAGAATCGGTTCTGCCGGTTTGGCATAATATTTTTAAAACACCCGCCGCAAGCCAGCCATCCATGCCGGGTTTGACGGATATATACCGGTCGGCAAGCTTTGCAGTCGGGTTAAAAATAGGGTCAATGACCGTCAGTGTCGCTCCTTTTTTCTTCACCTGCTGCAGATGATGATAGAGGTGCATATTCGTCCGGGACACGTTTCTGCCCCATACGATCACATGCTTGCTGTGATAAATATCAAGCGGTCCATGCCCGTAAGAACGCCCGAAATCCCAGCGCTGCGCTTCAATGCCGGAACCCCAGCAAATGCTGCCCGCAATCTCGGTTACACCGCCGTATCCATTGAAAAAACGCTGGTCGAGCGCCTTCAAAAGACCGTTATTGGCGTAGTCATGACTGTGCAGCACTGCGGCAGTGCCCAGCGTCTCCTTAATCACCGCCATTTTTTCAGCAATTTCATCTAACGCCTGCTCCCAGGAAATGCGGACAAATTCGCCGTCTTTCTTTTTTAAAGGAAAACGAAGCCGTTCCGGCGCATTCGTTTTCGTCTCCAGCATTCTGCCCCGGCCGCAAATTTTCCCTTCCGTAATGGGATGATTCGGGTCTCCGTCTACTTTCGTCACCTTTCCATCCTCAACTGTCACCAAAAAGCCGCAGCTGTCCCAGCAATTCAGCGGGCACGCTGACTGATGCACTTTGCTCATCGGGCCTCTTCCTCTCCTCTATATGAAAAAGCATGAGCGCCAGTCCTTATGATGTAGGCTCCTCATGCTTGACGAGTACTTTTTTCAGCTTTCTCTCAAAATCTCTTCTCGGAATCATGACACTGTGGGAACAACCCGTGCATTTGATCCGAATATCCATTCCCATCCGAATGATTTTCCACCTGTTTTCACCGCAAGGATGCGGCTTCTTCATTTCAACAATATCATTCAGGCCAAAGTCTTTATCCGCCAAGACCCTTCACCTCTCTCCATAGACTGCTTTATTTATTGTACAAAAAAAGACAGGATAAGAGCAACGGCCGCACTCAAAATGAGCATTATACTTTTTTCCATCTCCCTAAAATAGGGTAAAGAAGAAGACATACCAGCAAATAAAGACTTAAAAGCCCGTAAATGGGATATAAAATGGCGATCAAATCTGAAAAACCGATTGTCGTAAAAGGCACCATCACAGCTAAAAGAAGAGATACGAGCGTCCATCTCGGCAATTTCACAAATGCAAGCATGCGGCTGGACAGGCCGAACAGACCGGTCACGGTTGTCGTATAGATGGCTAAAAAAAGCACGGCGGCCATACAAAGAAATAACGGATAAGGAGCGCCTTCAAGGACGGCGAAAAGAGGAATCTCATATTGTGTAAGACTGCCTGAAAGCTGTACAAGCGTTTCATTGTAAACAAATGAAATCATACCGAAAATCAGCCCGCTTGCAACGCTTGCGATTTTCGCTTCTCCCAGTCCCTTCATATCTTTCCCGATTGAAGAAAGAACAGCGACAACAGAAAGGATGTTTAAGGACGTGAAGGTAATGCTTGCCGGCCAATTATACTGGCGGGTCAAATCTATCGTCCACGTGTAATGATGGGTTGTCTGAAAAAAGACCAATGCATATAACAGCCCCGCTACAAGAATCGGTATCAAAATACTATTCAGAGATAATATTCCTTTTATATCCCAAAAGAATAAACCGACGGTCACAATACAAAGAAGAAAAATACCGATCCAAAACGGCAGCTTGTACATTTGCAGCGTCACACCGCCGCCGGCAATCATAACCATCGTCATTGAAAACAAATAAAACATAATAAGCACATCATAGACTTTAGCAAGAGCCGGCCCCATCAGATGCTCAAGCACAGGTAAAAAGTGCGTTGATTGAACCCGATAGCTGATCTTCAACACAATATAAGCCGAAATCGTAAACATGACTGTAAACAATACAATAGCCAGTCCGCTTTCGACACCGAAAAACTGCCATATTTCCTGCCCGCTTGCATACCCGGCCCCAATCTGGCTGCTTAATATGAGCAGCATCCACTTCATCCCGGCTCTCCACACCCTCATCACCTCATAAAATTTCTGATCATCTCCGCATATTGCTACTATATTGAGTGACAGCGGCAAACATTCATACAAATGGGACAAATATGGTATGATAACGACGATTGACTATTCAGAAAATTTATTTATGTTAGGCGCTCAAATCATGGACATCAGGCGTTTAACCGCAAGTGATACCCGATATCAGGCTCAAAGCTTTAAAAGATCACCCGGACGCATTCGCCGTCAGCTATGATGAGGAGAAAGAATGGCTGTCCGAAAAATTCAAAGCCAGGCTTGAAGCCGGCAATGCCATCGTGCTTGGCGCCTTTGAACAAGACAGACTGATAGGAATCCTCAAGATCTCCAAGCATTCGCTGTTTAAACTAAGACACATTGCGGTTATTGGTTCTATGTATATTTCCCCCAAACACCGAGGGTCAGGCGCGGGATAAGCTTTAATGACGGAAGCCATCAGCCAAGCAAAAAAGATGAAAGACACAGAACAGCTCCATCTCTTTGTTACTTCAACAAATGAACCCGCAAAAAAACTCTGCGCTCAGTTAGGATTTATCCTCTTCTCTACAGAAAAAAGAGCGCTGAAATTAGATCATCAGCAATATGTTGATGTAGATCAAATGGTCTTATTTCTTTCATGAACTTAGAGAATAACTGCTCTGGGTTCTTTTTTCTATCCCGCTCTTTTCAAGCAACCGGCATGCTGATCATGACATAAGCATAAAAAAAGGCAGCGCTGGATATACTGTAAACAACCATACATCACCAAAAACAACAATGTAATACTCGTATGACATGACAAGGAAGTGAACCTTATGAATCGAAAAGGCGGGCTTTTTTCTCAAGAACGGGCAAAACAATATGTATCCCATACGGATTCTTCTGCTGCGAATCAAATACAAGCGATCCTTACTTCATCTTTACGTAAAGCAGCCGGCAGACCGTTAGTCACCGTGTGTATCGGTACAGATCGGTCGACCGGAGATTCATTAGGTCCGCTCGTAGGAACAAAGTTAGAAAAAATGAATTTAGGCAGATTGCACGTTTACGGCACGCTGTCAGATCCTGTTCACGCCGTCAATATGAAAGACAAGCTGAAAGATATTCAACATCTACATAAAAATCCGTTTATTATAGCGGTTGATGCTTGTTTAGGCCGCGTCAAAAGCGTAGGCTCATTTCAAATCGGCGATGGGCCGCTGAAGCCCGGAGCAGGTGTTCAAAAAGACCTTCCTGAAATCGGTGACGTCCATATCAATGGAATCGTCAATGTCAGCGGGTTTATGGAGTATTTTGTCCTGCAGAATACGAGGCTTCATCTTGTTATGAGCATGGCAAATGTTTTAGCAGAGGGGTTACAGCTGACAGATAAATCAGAAGGCCGGCAGGAACGGCTCAGTCCGTTTCATAAGCTGACAAGACGTATATAAAAAACCATCTTTTAAATAAAGATGGTTTTTACGCTTCTCTCTCGGACAATAGTTCCAGGATACGTTCAAGATCTTCATTTGAGAAAAACTCAATCTCAATCTTCCCTTTTTTCTTTTGTCTCTTAATATTGACTGTTGTTCCGAAGTAATTTTGCAAATACGATTCCCGCTCTTTTAACACAACATCTTGAACAGGTTCTTTTTTCTTTGTTTCACGTGGAACATTGTTGTTTAACTGCTGAATCAGCTGCTCAAGCTGACGGACGTTCAGCTGTTCTTCAACCACTTTCTGCACAAGCGGTTCAAGCTTGTTTTTATTTTTCAAACCAAGCAAGGTTCTGCCGTGTCCCATGGATAACGTACCTTCTGCAATGAGGTTCTGGATGCTTTCCGGCAGCGTCAGCAGTCTTAAATGGTTGGCAATATGAGGCCTGCTTTTCCCGAGCCGTTTAGCGAGCTGTTCCTGGGTTAAGTCCAAATGCTTCAGCAGTGAGTCATATGCCAGAGCTTCTTCAAGCGGTGATAAATCTTCACGCTGAAGGTTTTCCAAAAGAGCGATTTCCCGCATCAGCGATTCAGATAAATCCCGCACGATAGCCGGCACTGTCTCTTTACCGGCAAGTTTTGCGGCGCGGTAACGGCGTTCGCCTGCTACAATATCATAGCCCTTCAATGATTTTCTCACGATAATGGGCTGAAGAATGCCATGCTGAATGATGGACTCCTTCAGTTCAGCTAATGACTCATCGTCAAATTGTTTTCTTGGCTGATAAGGATTGGGGCGTAAATCACTGATTTTAATCTCTTCCACTGTCTCTTCAGACAAATCAACCTGATTAAACAACGCGTTAATCCCTTTTCCGAGCCCGCCTTTAGCCATTCGCTGCCACTTCCTTTGCTAAATCTAAATATACTTCCGCACCTCTCGAACGCGGATCGTATAATATGATCGGCTTGCCGTGACTCGGCGCCTCACTTAAACGGACATTGCGAGGAATAATGGTTTGATACACTTTATCTCTAAAGTATTTCTTTACCTCTTCTATCACTTGAATGCCAAGATTCGTTCTGGCATCAAGCATCGTCAGAAGCACTCCTTCTATCATTAAGTCGGTATTTAAATGTTTTTGCACAAGCCGAACTGTATTTAATAATTGACTCAATCCTTCAAGAGCGTAGTATTCGCACTGAACCGGGATAACGACTGAATCTGAAGCGGTAAGCGCATTAATCGTTAATAACCCGAGAGACGGAGGACAATCAATAATCATGTAATCGTAATTTTGTTTCACTGATTCTAATGCTCTTTTCAGCCTGACCTCCCGTGAGATCGTCGGAACCAATTCGATTTCCGCTCCCGCAAGCTGGATCGTGGCCGGAATGACATCTAAGTTCTCTACTGAAGTCGGTTTAATAATATCTGTAACATCTGCATCATCTACTAAAATGTCGTACACACAATGATCCACATCGGCTTTTTCAATCCCTAATCCGCTCGTTGCATTGCCCTGCGGATCAATATCAACAAGAAGAACCCTTTTACCTATGTAAGCCAAGCAAGCCCCCAGATTGACAGAAGTCGTCGTCTTCCCGACTCCGCCTTTTTGGTTCGTAATTGCTATGATTTTTCCCACGATGTCACCTACCTTCACATGAACATGTACTGTCTTGTTTCTATCTTATCAAAAAAAGAGTAAAGCGTTTTATTTTTTTCATAATTTGTTTATCAGCAAGTGAAAAAAATGTAAACGAAAAAGACACTTTCTAATATAAGTTCTCCGATAAAGTGACTTTTTTGACTGTAAAAAGACAATTCACGACACAAAAAGATAAAATTTTACATATATAATGTATAGTGCACAATAAATCTATCATTATCTTAAAATAGTTTTTTGATTAAAATAAAAACTCCCCTGCTGATCAGGAGAGTTTTTATTTAGGTATCCGAATGGTAAGCTGGATGTACTCTTCGAATTCTTCTTCTTCAGTGTTCAGCCTGACGCCGCTGTCTTCCACCATCGACAGTGACTGACGAATCGTATTCATCGCAATTCTTGTATCCCTGCTGAACGCTTTGCGTCTCGGCTTTGGTTTCTGCTTATTCTGTTCAAGCATTTTCACCACTCTGTCTTCCGTCTGCTTGACGTTTAAGCTTTTCTCAATGATTTCCGCAAGCAATGTGACCTGAAACTCCGGCTGTTTGAGCGGAATCAGTGCTCTTGCATGACGTTCCGTAATTTTTTTCTCCATAATCGCATCCTGGACGGGTTCCGGGAGCTTTAACAATCGGAGCTTGTTCGCAATCGTTGACTGGCCTTTTCCTAAGCGCTGCGCCAAGGCTTCCTGTGTTAAATCATGAAGTTCTAACAGCCTTGCGTACGCATGAGCTTCCTCAATGGAGGACAATTCTTCCCTTTGCAGGTTTTCAATCAAAGCGACAGATGCTGTTTCCGTATCAGAAAAATCTTTAATAATTGCGGGAATCTTCTCCCATTCAAGCGTCTGTACCGCTCTCCAGCGCCTTTCACCCGCAATGAGCTCATATTGTCCTTCATCTTCTGTATGTCTGACAACAATCGGCTGAATGATGCCGTGTGTATGGATAGTCATTGCTAACTCTTTGATTTTTTCATCTGAGAAAATGGTGCGTGGCTGAAAACGGTTGGGAACGATAGCATGTACCGGTATTTCGAGTATCTCTTCTTTGTTTGTATCATGCTCAGCTATCTCCGGTTCCTCTTCCTTCTCACCAAACCCGAAGAAACGAGAGAATGAATGCTTCATGTACCTACACCACCTTTAAAAACTGCCATTTTTATAATTCTATTTTCTCATGGTTTTTCCTGCTGTATCTTCATCAATTTTGCAGAAAATATGATGGAATTGTCACATCAGGCTGTCTAAATTACCCTTCAATTGGCGATTTATTTGGAGTACCCGGTTTTCTCGGATATTTTTTCGGAGTGCTTTTCGTCTTGCGAATGATCATAATGTTCCGTTCACTTTCTTCAACGGGAAGTGTAAAGGAATGAACTTGTTCAAGCTCTCCTCCCAATACTTTAATCGCCTTTTGCCCCGCTTTCAGCTCTTCATCAGCGGCTGCAGCTTTTAGTGCCGCAAATATACCGTTTTTCTTGGCCAGCGGCAGACAAAGCTCACTCAGGACCGACAGACGCGCCACCGCACGGGCCGTCACGAGATCGAAGCTTTCCCGGACGTCTTTCCGCTGTCCGAATGTCTCCGCTCTGTCATGGACAAATGTCGTATGCTCTAATTGTAAAGCATCAGAGAGAGTTTCCAAAAACGTAATCCGCTTATTCAGTGAATCGACGATGGTGACATGCAGATGCGGGAAGCAGATTTTGACGGGCAGGCTTGGAAAACCGGCGCCGGCGCCGACATCACAAAGAGTGGTGACCTTTTCAAAATCAATATAAAATGCCGCCGTTATCGAATCATAAAAATGCTTGAGATAAACTTCCTTTTTCTCAGTGATGGATGTCAGATTCATTTTTTCGTTCCATTCCACGAGCATCCGATAATACAACTCGAATTGCTCCAGCTGGCGGTCAGAAAGGGAAATCCCTTTCTCCGCTAAACTGGATGTAAATTCCTCTATATTCATGCCGTCATCCTTTCTATTCAGTTACCTTGGCAATACGGCCCTGCTCCAGGTATACCAGCAGGATTGAAATGTCTGCCGGATTGACGCCGGAAATACGGGACGCTTGAGCAACTGATAAAGGACGCACTTCTTTCAGCTTTTGACGGGCTTCAGTAGCAATTCCTTTAATGGCGTCATAATCAATCCGATCAGGGATTTTTTTGTTTTCCATTTTCTTCAGCTTTTCCACTTGCTGCAAGGATTTTTCGATATATCCTTCATATTTCACTTGGATTTCCACTTGTTCCGCCACATCTTGCGGAACCGGAGAATCTGCAGGCGCAAGTTTTGTCACTGTTTCATAGTTCATTTCCGGACGTTTCATTAAATCTGTGCCGCGCACTCCGTCTTTCAGCTCGCTTCCGCCGAGTGAACGGATATATTCCTGATTCTCAGGAGACGGCTTGATAATAACAGACCAGAGACGTTTTTTCTCTGCCTCGATCGCCGCTTTTTTCTTCTCAAACGCTTCATAGCGCTCATCAGAAATTAAGCCGATCTCGTGGCCGATTTCCGTCAGACGAAGATCCGCGTTGTCGTGACGGAGCAGCAGTCTGTATTCCGCCCGTGAAGTCAGCAGACGGTACGGTTCATTGGTTCCTTTCGTTACCAAATCATCAATCAATACACCGATATAAGCATCGGAACGGCTGAGGATCACTTCTTCTTTTCCAAGCGCTTTGCGCCCTGCGTTGATCCCTGCCATAATTCCTTGCCCGGCTGCTTCCTCATAACCTGATGTACCGTTAATTTGACCGGCTGTGTACAGGTTAGGGATTTTTTTCGTCTCCAGTGTAGGCCAGAGCTGTGTCGGTACAATCGCGTCATACTCAATCGCGTATCCGGCTCTCATCATCTGCACCTTTTCCAGTCCCGGAATGGTCGCCAGCATCAGCTGCTGCACGTCCTCAGGAAGACTCGTGGATAGACCTTGAACGTATACTTCCTGCGTATTTCTGCCTTCCGGTTCAAGGAAAATCTGATGGCGCGGTTTATCATTAAACCGAACGACTTTATCTTCAATCGAAGGGCAGTATCTCGGTCCCGTTCCTTTAATCATACCGGAATACATCGGCGAACGATGCAGGTTGCTGTCGATGATCTCATGAGTCTCAGGACTCGTGTAAGTCAGCCAGCAAGGCAGCTGATCGGTAATGTATTCAACCGTTTCATATGAGAAAGCGCGCGGAACCGAGTCCCCCGGCTGGATTTCTGTTTTGCTGTAATCAATGGAATCGCTTGAGACACGAGGAGGCGTGCCCGTTTTAAAACGGACGAGATCAAAACCGAGCTCCTCTAAGTGCTCAGAAAGTTTAATAGACGGCTGCTGGTTATTCGGGCCGCTTGAGTAAGACAGATCACCGAGAATGATCCGCCCTCTTAAATACGTTCCGGTTGTCAGCACGACCGTTTTTGCCTTATATTCAGCACCGGTTTGCGTAATGACACCGCGGCACTCTCCGTCTTCAATGATTAAACGCTCGGCAATCCCTTGAAGAAGTGTCAAATTCGGTGTTTTTTCCAGCGTATGCTTCATTTCGTGCTGATATTGGAATTTATCCGCCTGCGCACGCAGCGCCCGTACGGCCGGACCTTTTCCTGTATTCAGCATTCTCATTTGAATATGAGTTTTATCTATATTTCTAGCCATTTCTCCGCCGAGCGCGTCAATTTCGCGGACGACAATCCCTTTCGCGGGGCCGCCGACAGACGGATTACATGGCATAAACGCAACCATATCAAGATTAATCGTCAAAACAAGCGTTTTGGCTCCCTGGCGCGCGGATGCGAGGGCAGCCTCAACACCGGCATGCCCGGCGCCGATGACAATCACGTCGTATTGGCCTGCTTCATACCCCATGGTTTTTTCCTCCCTTTTATTTACCTAAACAAAATTGTGAAAAGAGCTGATCAATTAAGCTTTCGTGGACGGCATCACCGATGATTTCGCCCAGCAGCTCCCAGCACCTTGTCAAATCAATTTGCACCATATCAATCGGAACATCCTGTTCAATTCCGTTCAGCGCATCATCAATCGCTTGCTTGGCCTGATGCAGAATCGAGATATGACGGGTGTTGCTGACATAGGTGAGATCTCCGCTTTCGATCGCTCCTGTATAAAATAGCGACTGAATCGCTTCCTCTAAATCTTGAATGCCTTCTTCTTTCAGCAATGAGGTCGTGACGACAGGCCGGCCTTTCGCCAGTTCCTTGACGCGCTCAGCGTCAATCTTAGCCTCAAGGTCCGTCTTATTCATAATGACAATGACGTCCATTCCCTCAACCGCTTCAAACAATTTCACATCTTCTTCAGAAAGCGCTTCGCTGTGGTTAAGCACAAGCAAAATGAGATCCGCTTCCTTCAGAACCTGCCGTGACCGTTCCACACCGATTCTTTCGACGATGTCTTCTGTCTCGCGGATTCCGGCGGTATCGACAAGCCGAAGCGGCACGCCTCGCACGTTGACATATTCCTCTATCACATCACGCGTCGTTCCCGGAATATCGGTTACAATCGCCTTCGTTTCATGGACAAGGCTGTTAAGCAGAGAGGATTTCCCGACGTTCGGACGGCCGATGATCACGGTAGACAGTCCCTCTCGCAAAATTTTCCCCTGCTCGGACGTACGGAGCAGCGCCTCGATTTCTTTCTTCACGCCGCTTGCCTTCTCCACTAAAAGCTGATGCGTCATTTCTTCGACGTCATCATATTCCGGATAATCTATATTCACCTCAACATGGGCAAGTGTTTCTAACAACTCATCACGCAGACGGCGGACAAGCGCGGAAAGCCGTCCTTCCATCTGGTTCATGGCGACATTCATGGCACGGTCCGTTTTGGCCCTGATCAGATCCATCACCGCTTCCGCCTGTGAAAGGTCAATCCGTCCGTTTAAAAATGCGCGCTTCGTAAACTCACCGGGTTCTGCCAGTCTCGCACCTTCTCTTAAAGCAAGCTGGAGCACCTGATTAACCGTCACAATACCCCCGTGACAGTTGATTTCTATGACATCTTCCCTTGTGAATGTTCTGGGCGCTCTTAAAACAGACACCATGACTTCCTCAATAATCCGTCCCGTCGTACTGTCCGCGATATGCCCGTAATGAATGGTATGCGATTCTGCCGAACTGAGCGTTTTGCCTTTCGGACCCTTGTACATTTTGTCGGCGATCTTTACGGCTTCCGGGCCGCTCAGCCGAACGATCGCAATCGCGCCTTCACCCATCGGAGTTGAAATCGCTGCAATTGTATCCATGCTGTTCACCTCTCTTTATCTCTGTTTCCATCTATATAAAAAATTTTATTTACGCCAAAATTAAAAGATAACATAGTTTGGTTTGAAGTGGAAGATACGTTATCCACAAAGGCAGAAATTCATCCCTTATTACTTTAACTTATCCACATGTGAATAACAATTAATTTTATTTCCTAAAACCTTTTTTATCAACAGCATAGACCGAAAAAGAAAAAACTTAAACGCAAAAAATGCGATTCTGCTCAGGAATAGAGCCATTTTTACCAATAAAAAAACCGAAGTTCCGATTTTACCCGGACTTCGGTTTTCTGCTATCTTTATGGGAAATAACGAGATGGCGGTACCGGCCTTCACCGGTAGAAAACGTTTTGATATTTGGATGCTTTGACAGCGCGTCATGGATGATTTTTCTTTCACCTGACGGCATCGGTTCTAAATGCACATCTTTTTTCGTTTTCGACACTTGCTTGGCCAGCCTGTTTGCCAGCTGATCCAGAATTTCTCTTCTTTTCCGCCGATAATTCTCAGCATCGACAACGGCTTGGCGATACTGGCCGGAGCCGCGGTTCAAAACAAGCTGCGTCAATGTTTCCAATGCATTGAGTGTTTGTCCTCTTTTGCCAATAAGCAGCGCCGCTTTTTCACCTTTAATGTGAAAACAGACTGTTTTCTTGTTTTCTTCCGTAACAATCTCAGAAGGCCCGGCAATGGAATGGATGATTTCTTCCAAATACGCTTTCGCTTCCTGAACAGGATTTCTTTTCTCTTCCAGTTCTACGATCGCATTCTTTTTTCCGAAAATACCCAAAAACCCTTTATATTCTTCTTGCACCACCGTTATTTCTACTTGATCTTTCGTCAGTTGAAGTTCCTGAAGGCCTGATTGAACTGCTTCTTCGACATTCCGTCCCGCAGCAGTCACCTTCTTCACTTTTTCTTTCCTCCGGCTTTCTGCGTTTCCGGATCGTGTTTAATGTCAGGTCCTTTAATAAGGAATGTCTGAGCAATCATAAACAGGTTTCCGACTACCCAATACAGAGACAGCGCACTCGGGAAGTTGATCGCAAATACGATGATCATGATCGGCATAATCCATACCATCATTGCCATTTGAGGATTCTGAGTCGGATTTCCCGCCATCATCAGCTTCTGCTGGACAAAAGTGGCCACACCGGCAACGATAGGAAGAATATAGTAAGGATCCTTCTCTCCTAAATCAAACCATAAAAAGCTGTGCTGTGAAATGGCTTGCGTACGCATAATGGCGTGGTAGAATCCGATCAAAATCGGCATTTGAATCAGGATCGGGAAACATCCCGCCAGCGGGTTTACCCCGTGCTTTGAAAACAGGGCCATCGTTTCCTGCTGAAGCTTCTGCTGCGTTTTTTGATCTTTAGAGCTGTATTTTTCTCTGAGCTTCTGCATTTCAGGCTGCAGCGCCTGCATCGCTTTTGAGCTTCGAAGCTGCTTGATCATCAGCGGCAGAATCAGCAGACGAATTAAAATCGTAACGATGATGATCGATAAACCATAGTTATCGCCCGTCAGTTTCGCTACGTACGTAATGACTTCTGACAATGGATACACAACATATTTGTCCCAGAAATGCGGACTATTCGCCGTAATCGGCTCTTTCACACTCGAGCACCCGGCCAGCAGCACGAGCATACCGACCATACTCAGTAGTAACCATATTCTCCTTTTCAAGAACGTTTCCTCCTATACCAATCTTTATAAACCTTGTATGTATTTTAGCATCTTTCAGTTTCAAATGGCGTTCATTTTTCGCCAAATAAAAGGAAGCGCTTTTAAAAACGTGAAGAAAACAAAATATGAGCTATTTTGACGAAGATTTCTTATATAGTGAGGTTTTTCTGAATAAGTGCTGCAGACTCTTTTTCGTTTCTTCAAAACTGAGGTCTCCGGCGGGTTTTCTTGCGATAATAATAAAATCTTTCGGCTTGAGCAGCTCTTTTTCCTCCTGAACAGCCTGTCTGATTAACCGCTTCACCCGATTGCGCACGACGGCATTGCCGATTTTTTTACTGACAGAAAGCCCTACCCGGAGCTCTTCCTGTTTCGGCTGATCAAGCGTATACAGCACGAACTGGCGGTTTGCCATAGACGTTCCGCGTTTAAACACTTTTTGAAAATCTTCATTTTTCTTTAACCGATTTCGCTTCTTCACTTTAATTCACTCCGATATTCACTCGCAGAAACTTTTATTTCTATCTAAAAAAAACGGGCCGCCGGAATACTGAAGAAATTTCTCCAGTACCGGGCGACGCATGACATCTCTTTTCTCTTAATGTGAAAAAAGACCACTGACATTATTCAGTGGCCTAAGCTGATAATACTTTTCTGCCTTTGCGGCGACGGCGTGCTAATACTAGACGACCGTTTTTTGAACTCATACGGCTTCTGAAGCCATGAACTTTACTGCGTTTACGGTTATTCGGTTGGAATGTTCTTTTCATTTATGACACCTCCCTCGAGGAATAGCTGTTAAAGACAGTCTTACTTATTATATTTGTGCTGCCTATTCATTGTCAACTTCAGCAGTGCTTTTATTTCTTACAACCATAATAGGATAACATACCTTAACCAGATTAGAAACCTTATTTTTCATATTCCTTTTTTTAACGCACAAAAAAAGCCGCGCTCCCCCGAAAAAACGACATGTGGATAATTTTTCGATCTTTTTTTAATATCCACAATCGTTATCGACAACATTTTCACATTGCTAACCCCTGTGGACAAAGATTTTTCAACAAGTTGTCAGGTTTGTGGATAAGATTACGAGAACCATTGCAAGTCCTCGCTTAATTTGATATTATATTTGTGTTTTAACTCTTAATTACTTATCCAGTCCATTCTCTTTATCCACAAATTGTGGATAAGTTGTGGATTGTTTTCACACAGCTTGTGTAGATTGTTGTCCACAACTTGTGGAATTTGTCGAAAAGCTATTTTTCTACTATACTATATGTTTTCAACATTTCGTGTGTACGAATGGTCAGAGCCATATGCTCTTTTTTTGTGTTCTATAACAGGGGAAGGGCGCTGATTTTTAAAGAAAAGGAGGGCTGTGCCGGATAATGGAGAATATATTGGATCTTTGGAATCAAGCTCTAGCTCAAATTGAGAAAAAGCTAAGCAAACCGAGTTTCGAAACTTGGATGAAGTCGACGAAAGCCCATTCGCTGCAAGGAGATACCTTAACCATCACCGCTCCCAATGAATTTGCCAGAGACTGGCTGGAGTCCAGGTACTTACATCTCATTGCAGATACCATATATGAATTAACCGGGGAAGAATTGAGCGTCAAATTTGTCATTCCTCAAAATCAGGACGAAGAAGACTTTTTGCCGAAACCGCAAGTGAAAAAAGCGGCAAAAGAGGAACCGTCTGATTTTCCCCAAAGCATGCTAAACCCGAAATATACATTCGACACATTCGTCATCGGATCGGGAAACCGATTCGCCCATGCAGCATCACTGGCTGTGGCGGAAGCACCCGCTAAAGCGTACAACCCTTTATTTATATACGGGGGAGTCGGCTTAGGAAAAACCCACTTAATGCACGCGATCGGCCATTATGTCATTGATCATAATCCTTCAGCCAAAGTGGTGTACCTGTCTTCTGAAAAATTCACAAATGAATTCATCAACTCAATCCGCGATAATAAAGCCGTTGATTTCCGCAACCGCTACCGGAACGTTGATGTACTTTTGATAGATGATATTCAATTTTTAGCCGGAAAAGAACAAACACAGGAAGAGTTTTTCCATACATTCAACACGCTTCATGAAGAAAGCAAACAAATCGTGATTTCCAGTGACAGACCGCCGAAAGAGATCCCGACCCTTGAAGACCGCCTGCGTTCGCGGTTCGAATGGGGATTGATTACAGATATCACACCGCCGGATCTGGAAACGCGGATTGCCATTCTGAGAAAGAAAGCGAAGGCGGAGGGCCTTGATATTCCGAACGAGGTCATGCTTTACATCGCGAATCAGATTGACAGCAACATCCGCGAACTGGAAGGGGCATTAATCCGGGTTGTCGCCTATTCATCCTTAATCAATAAAGACATTAACGCAGACCTGGCAGCAGAAGCATTGAAAGATATTATTCCGTCTTCTAAGCCGAAGGTCATTACGATAAAAGAGATTCAGCGGATTGTCGGACAGCAGTTCAACATTAAGCTTGAAGATTTCAAAGCGAAAAAGCGTACGAAATCCGTGGCTTTCCCAAGACAAATTGCAATGTATCTTTCAAGAGAAATGACGGATTCTTCTTTGCCTAAAATCGGGGAAGAATTTGGCGGGAGAGACCATACAACCGTCATTCACGCCCACGAAAAGATTTCAAAACTGCTGATTGATGACGAGCAGCTTCAGCAGCAGGTGAAAGAAATAAAAGAACTGCTTAAATAATAGTGCCCTCGGATGAATCGGGGAAAGTGTGAATAACTTTTTCATAGCCATGCACAGTCTGTCCACATGTGGATAGGCTGTGTTTCCTGTCTTTTTCACAACTTATCCACAAATCCACAGGCCCTACTATTACTACTGCTATTTTTAAAATATATTAATTATATTATCCGTTAGGAGGATACACATGAAATTTACGATTCAAAAAGATCGGTTAGTCGAAAGTGTACAAGACGTTCTAAAAGCCGTTTCATCCAGAACCACAATTCCCATTCTCACCGGTATTAAGATCGTCGCCTCAGATGAAGGAGTATCTTTCACAGGAAGTGACTCTGATATTTCAATTGAGTCATTCATTCCGAAAGAAGATGATGATAAAGAAATCGTGACGATCGATCAGCCGGGAAGTATCGTGCTGCAAGCGCGTTTCTTCAGCGAAATCGTTAAAAAACTGCCGATGGCGACTGTTGAAATCGAAGTTCAAAATCAATATTTAACGATTATCCGTTCCGGAAAAGCCGAATTTAATTTAAACGGCCTTGATGCAGATGAATATCCGCATCTACCGCAAATCGAAGAGCATCACGCCATTCAGATTCCGACGGATCTTTTGAAAAACCTGATCCGCCAAACCGTGTTCGCTGTGTCCGCCTCAGAAACACGCCCTATCTTGACAGGTGTAAACTGGAAAGTTGAAAACGGTGAATTATTATGCACTGCCACGGATAGCCACCGACTCGCTTTACGAAAGGCGAAGCTTGATATTCCGGAAGACAGCTCTTATAACGTCGTCATTCCCGGGAAAAGCTTAACCGAGCTGAGCAAAATTCTTGATGACAACCAAGAGCTGGTGGATATCGTCATTACAGAAACCCAAGTTCTGTTCAAAGCGAAAAACGTATTGTTCTTCTCAAGATTGCTTGACGGAAACTATCCGGACACGACCAGCTTAATTCCGCAGGAAAGCAAAACGGAAATCGTCGTGAACACGAAGGAATTTTTACAGGCGATAGACCGTGCTTCTTTATTGGCGAGAGAAGGCCGCAACAACGTTGTAAAGCTTTCTGCCAAACCGGCGGATTCGCTTGAGATTTCATCAAATTCTCCGGAAATCGGGAAAGTGGTCGAAGCTGTGCTGGCTGACCAGATTGACGGCGAGGAATTAAATATTTCATTCAGTCCAAAATATATGATGGACGCACTGAAAGTACTTGAAGGAGCGGACATCCGCATCAGCTTTACGGGAGCGATGAGACCGTTTCTTATCCGTACGCCGAATGATGAGACCATCGTTCAGCTCATCCTTCCGGTCAGAACGTATTAATCAAACAGAATGTGCTGCCGGCTTAGTTCGGCAGCTTTTCTATTCATCAGCCGCTCCCTCAAGTTTTCCCTTTCCTTATTTCAGGATTTTTTAGTACAATTAGATATTAGTGATATTTGAAAGAGGTCGATATTATGGCAAATCCGATTTCGATTGATACAGAAATGATTACGCTTGGCCAGTTTTTAAAATTAGCCGATGTGATTCAGTCCGGCGGCATGGCGAAGTGGTTTCTGAGCGAGCATGAGGTGACTGTCAACAATGAACCTGACAATCGCCGCGGCAGAAAGCTTTACGTTGGAGACGTGGTCGCGATTGAAGGATTTGGTTCATTTCAAGTCGTCAATTAAAGCGGGTGACAGCGGTTGTATATCCAAAATTTAGAATTAACATCCTACCGTAATTATGAGCGCGCTGAGCTTCAATTCGAAAACAAGGTGAATGTGATCATCGGGGAAAATGCCCAAGGCAAAACCAATCTGATGGAAGCCATCTATGTCCTTTCGATGGCAAAATCACACCGCACCTCAAATGACAAAGAACTTATACGGTGGGACGAAGACTATGCTAAAATAGAAGGAAGAGTGATGAAGCGCAACGGGGACATCCCGATGCAGCTTGTCATCTCCAAAAAAGGTAAAAAGGGCAAGGTCAATCATATAGAGCAGCAAAAACTCAGTCAGTATGTCGGAGCGCTGAACACCATTATGTTTGCCCCTGAGGATTTAAATCTCGTCAAAGGAAGCCCTCAGGTGAGGAGAAGATTTCTCGATATGGAGATCGGGCAGGTTTCTGCCGTTTATCTGTATGATTTATCTCTTTATCAAAAAATCCTTTCACAGCGGAATCATTTTCTGAAACAGCTGCAAAGCCGGAAACAGACTGACCGGACCATGCTTGACGTTCTCACTGATCAGCTGATTGAAGCAGCCGCAAAAGTTGTCGCCAAACGTCTGCAGTTTACGGCGCAGCTTGAAAAATGGGCGCAGCCGATCCATTCCGGCATTTCCCGGGGACTTGAAGAACTGACGCTTAAGTATCACACGGCGCTTGATGTATCAGATCCCAAAGATTTGTCGAAAATAGGTAACAGCTACCAGGAGTCTTTTTCGAAATTAAAAGAAAAAGAAATAGAACGAGGCGTCACATTATTCGGACCGCATCGGGATGATGTCCTTTTTTATGTGAACGGACGCGATGTGCAGACTTACGGTTCGCAGGGACAGCAGCGTACGACGGCTTTGTCTCTGAAGCTGGCTGAAATAGATTTGATTCATGAAGAAATCGGAGAATACCCCATTTTACTTTTGGATGATGTACTAAGCGAGCTGGATGATTACCGGCAGTCCCATTTGCTTCATACGATCCAAGGCCGTGTGCAGACATTTGTCACCACGACGAGCGTGGATGGCATTGACCACGATACCTTACATCAAGCAGGAATGTTCCGTGTGGAAAACGGTACGTTAGTGAAGTGAAGAAATGAGGTGAGCGATTGTATATTCATTTAGGTGACGACTTTGTCGTTTCAACCCGTGATATTGTCGGCATTTTTGACTGCAAGGTCAATGTATCGCCGATCGTTGAAGAATTTCTGGACAGACAGAAAGAAAAAGTAGTGCCGTCCGTAAACGGCACGCCAAAGTCTATCGTAGTCACGACTGAGAATATATATTACTCTCCCTTATCTTCCGGCACACTGAAGAAACGTGCGCAATTTATGTTAGAAATAGATTCTTAGCGGATCTTTACAATGAATATATTATCGTTTAAGAAAAGTGTAGGTGAATGTGCATGGCTATGGAACAGCAGCAAAATAGTTATGATGAGAATCAGATACAGGTATTAGAAGGCTTGGAAGCTGTTCGAAAGAGACCGGGGATGTACATCGGATCAACTAACAGCAAAGGCCTTCACCATTTGGTGTGGGAAATCGTCGACAACAGTATTGACGAGGCCCTGGCCGGTTATTGTACAGATATTAACATCGAGATTGAAAAAGATAACAGCATTACCGTTAAGGATAACGGGCGCGGAATTCCGGTCGGTATCCAGGAGAAGATGGGCCGCCCTGCGGTTGAAGTCATCATGACCGTTCTCCACGCCGGCGGTAAATTTGACGGAAGCGGATATAAAGTATCCGGCGGTCTTCACGGTGTAGGGGCGTCCGTCGTAAACGCCTTGTCGACCACTCTTGACGTTACGGTTCATCGTGACGGAAAAATCCACTATCAGGCGTACGAGCGCGGTGTACCTGTGGCCGATCTTGAAGTGATCGGTGATACTGATAAGACCGGAACGATTACGCACTTCGTTCCGGATCCGGAAATTTTCAAAGAAACAACCGTATATGACTATGATCTGCTTTCAAACCGTGTCCGGGAATTGGCCTTCCTGACAAAAGGCGTAAACATCACGATTGAAGACAAACGTGAAGGACAAGAACGGAAAAACGAGTACCACTACGAAGGCGGAATCAAAAGCTATGTTGAGTACTTAAACCGTTCCAAAGAAGTCGTTCATGAAGAGCCGATTTATATCGAAGGCGAGAAAGACGGCATAACGGTTGAAGTTGCATTGCAATACAACGACAGCTATACAAGCAATATTTATTCTTTCACAAATAATATCAACACATACGAAGGCGGCACGCACGAGGCCGGATTTAAAACCGGTCTGACCCGTGTCATAAACGACTATGCAAGAAGAAAAGGGATTTTCAAAGAAAATGATCCGAATTTAAGCGGGGATGATGTGAGAGAAGGGCTGACTGCCATTATTTCAATTAAGCACCCTGATCCGCAATTCGAAGGGCAGACGAAAACGAAGCTCGGCAACTCCGAAGCGAGAACGATCACTGATACGCTGTTTTCTTCTGCGCTGGAAACATTCCTTCTTGAAAATCCGGACTCAGCCCGCAAAATCGTTGAAAAAGGTTTAATGGCCGCAAGAGCGCGGATGGCGGCGAAAAAAGCCCGGGAATTGACCCGGCGCAAAAGTGCGCTTGAGATTTCCAATCTGCCGGGCAAACTGGCGGACTGTTCTTCTAAAGATCCGAGCATTTCCGAGCTGTATATCGTAGAGGGTGACTCTGCGGGCGGATCAGCGAAACAGGGACGGGACCGTCATTTCCAAGCCATTCTGCCGCTGCGCGGTAAGATTCTGAACGTTGAGAAAGCCAGACTTGATAAGATTCTCTCAAACAATGAGGTCAGATCAATGATCACGGCCCTCGGAACAGGGATCGGAGAAGATTTTAATCTTGAAAAAGCGCGTTATCATAAAGTGGTCATCATGACGGATGCCGATGTTGACGGCGCCCATATCAGAACGCTTTTATTAACGTTCTTCTACAGATACATGCGGGAAATCATCGAAAACGGCTATGTCTACATTGCCCAGCCGCCGCTTTATAAAGTGCAGCAGGGAAAACGGGTGGAATACGCTTATAACGATAAGCAGCTTGATGAGCTGTTAAAAGAGCTTCCGCAATCACCTAAGCCCGGCCTCCAGCGTTATAAAGGTCTTGGAGAAATGAACGCGACTCAGCTTTGGGAAACGACAATGGACCCTGCGACCAGAACGCTTCTGCAAGTCAATCTTGAAGATGCAATGGACGCTGACGAGACTTTTGAAATGCTGATGGGTGACAAAGTAGAACCGCGGAGAAACTTCATAGAAGCAAACGCCAGATACGTGAAAAATCTTGATATTTAACCAAGAAAGCCTTATTTTCGTTAAGAAATAAGGCTTTTTTCTCAAAGCGGCTTCTAAAGCCTCTGAAAACCCGCAAAACCCGTATATTCTTCTAAATTAATGTGTATAAACACAAGTTTATTGATATAATGGAGAATAGTGAAATCGTATTGAAGATCATAATGGACAATCTACTCCCACATTATTTCATGTGATACTTCAGGGAGGTTTTTTTAATGAGTGAACAAAACACACCACAAGTACGTGAAGTCAATATCAGTCAGGAAATGCGGACATCCTTCCTGGACTATGCAATGAGCGTTATCGTATCCCGGGCGCTTCCGGATGTGCGTGACGGTCTGAAGCCGGTTCACAGACGGATTTTGTACGCAATGAATGATTTAGGCATGACCAGTGACAAACCATATAAAAAATCTGCCCGTATCGTCGGTGAAGTTATCGGTAAGTACCACCCGCACGGTGACTCAGCGGTTTACGAATCAATGGTCAGAATGGCGCAGGATTTTAACTACCGCTACATGCTTGTTGACGGACACGGCAACTTCGGTTCGGTTGACGGCGACTCAGCGGCCGCGATGCGTTACACAGAAGCGAGAATGTCAAAAATCGCAATGGAAATTCTGCGTGACATTACGAAAGACACGATTGACTATCAAGATAACTATGACGGTTCAGAAAGAGAGCCTGCCGTCATGCCTTCGAGATTTCCGAATCTGCTCGTAAACGGGGCTGCCGGTATTGCGGTCGGAATGGCGACAAACATTCCCCCGCATCAGCTTGGGGAAGTCATTGAAGGCGTGCTTGCCGTAAGTGAGAATCCTGAGATTACAAACCAGGAGCTGATGGAATACATCCCGGGCCCGGATTTTCCGACTGCAGGTCAGATTTTGGGCCGGAGCGGCATCCGCAAGGCATATGAATCCGGACGGGGATCAATCACGATCCGGGCTAAGGCTGAAATCGAAGAGACTTCATCGGGAAAAGAAAGAATTATTGTCACGGAACTTCCTTATCAGGTGAACAAAGCGAGATTAATTGAAAAAATCGCGGATCTTGTCCGGGACAAAAAAATCGAAGGAATTACCGATCTGCGAGACGAATCCGACCGTAACGGAATGAGAATCGTCATTGAGATCCGCCGTGACGCCAATGCTCACGTCATTTTGAATAACCTGTACAAACAAACGGCCCTGCAGACGTCTTTCGGAATCAACCTGCTGGCGCTCGTTGACGGACAGCCGAAGGTACTAAGCCTGAAACAATGTCTGGAGCATTATCTTGATCACCAAAAGGTTGTGATCCGGCGCAGAACGGCTTACGAACTCCGCAAAGCGGAAGCGAGAGCTCACATTCTGGAAGGTTTAAGAATTGCTCTCGATCATTTAGATGCCGTTATTTCTCTTATCCGCAATTCCCAGACGGCTGAAATTGCGAGAACGGGTTTGATCGAACAATTCTCACTGACTGAAAAACAAGCGCAAGCTATTCTGGATATGCGCCTTCAGCGATTAACCGGTCTGGAGCGCGAAAAGATTGAAGAGGAATATCAATCACTTGTTGCGCTTATCGCTGAGCTGAAAGATATTTTAGCCAATGAAGAAAGAGTTCTTGAGATCATCCGTGAAGAACTTAATGAAATCAAAGAGCGTTTCAATGATGAGAGACGCACTGAAATCGTGACGTCCGGTCTTGAAACAATTGAAGATGAAGATCTTATCGAGAGAGAAAATATCGTCATCACACTGACCCATAACGGCTATGTTAAACGTCTCCCGGCGTCCACATACCGCAGCCAAAAACGGGGCGGAAAAGGCGTACAGGGAATGGGAACGAATGAAGATGACTTTGTGGAACACTTAATTTCCACATCAACGCACGATACGATCCTGTTCTTCTCTAATAAAGGGAAGGTATACCGTTCTAAAGGATATGAAATCCCTGAATACGGCCGAACGGCAAAAGGCATTCCGATTATTAACCTTCTGGAAGTTGAAAAAGGCGAATGGATTAATGCCATTATTCCGGTCAGCACGTTTGATGAGGAGCAATACCTCTTCTTTACGACCAAACAAGGGGTGTCGAAACGTACGGCACTGTCCCAGTTTGCGAATATACGGAATAACGGGCTGATCGCCCTAGGTCTCCGGGAAGACGATGAACTGATGGCCGTCCGCCTGACTGACGGCAAGAAACAAATCATCATCGGAACGAAGAACGGTTTACTGATCCGTTTCCCTGAAGAAGATGTAAGACAAATGGGACGCACAGCTGCGGGTGTTAAAGGCATCACGCTGACAGACGATGATGTCGTTGTAGGCATGGAGATTCTTGAAGAAGACTCTCATGTCCTCATAGTGACAGAAAACGGCTACGGCAAACGCACACCGGCTTCAGAATACAGAGTTCAAAGCCGGGGCGGAAAAGGCCTTAAAACATGTAAAATCACTGACAGCAACGGTCCGTTAGTAACCGTGAAAGCAACAAAAGGCGAAGAGGACTTAATGATTATTACGGCAAGCGGCGTGTTAATCAGAATGGATATTAATGATATCTCCACTACGGGACGCGTAACTCAAGGCGTCCGTCTGATCCGCATGTCTGATCAAGAGCATGTAGCCACTGTGGCGCTTGTCGAAAAGAATGAAGAAGAGCCGGAAGAAACGGAAGAAGTATAAACGAAAAAGCGCAGCTGCAACAGGCTGCGCTTTTACTATATAAAGAAATGAAAAAAAGCTTTGACACATAGTGATGATGCTGATATAATTCTTTTTGTTGTCTTTTTAATAGAAAGGCAAGCCTAGCGAAAATATTTTTTAAAAAAGTATTGACCTAGCAAACTAAAAATGTTATGATTAAGAGGTCGCTTCGAGAGAAGTGGAAAAAGTTCTTTGAAAACTAAACAAGACAAAACGTACCTGTTAATTCGAAGTTTTAAATAAATCGCACAGCGATGTGCGTAGTCAGTCAAACTAAGGTCTGCATGATGCAGATCACACAGACGTTACTGCAGGATGCAGTGAACTTAGTCTGTGATCCATTTATCGGAGAGTTTGATCCTGGCTCAGGACGAACGCTGGCGGCGTGCCTAATACATGCAAGTCGAGCGGACAGATGGGAGCTTGCTCCCTGATGTTAGCGGCGGACGGGTGAGTAACACGTGGGTAACCTGCCTGTAAGACTGGGATAACTCCGGGAAACCGGGGCTAATACCGGATGGTTGTTTGAACCGCATGGTTCAGACATAAAAGGTGGCTTCGGCTACCACTTACAGATGGACCCGCGGCGCATTAGCTAGTTGGTGAGGTAACGGCTCACCAAGGCGACGATGCGTAGCCGACCTGAGAGGGTGATCGGCCACACTGGGACTGAGACACGGCCCAGACTCCTACGGGAGGCAGCAGTAGGGAATCTTCCGCAATGGACGAAAGTCTGACGGAGCAACGCCGCGTGAGTGATGAAGGTTTTCGGATCGTAAAGCTCTGTTGTTAGGGAAGAACAAGTGCCGTTCAAATAGGGCGGCACCTTGACGGTACCTAACCAGAAAGCCACGGCTAACTACGTGCCAGCAGCCGCGGTAATACGTAGGTGGCAAGCGTTGTCCGGAATTATTGGGCGTAAAGGGCTCGCAGGCGGTTTCTTAAGTCTGATGTGAAAGCCCCCGGCTCAACCGGGGAGGGTCATTGGAAACTGGGGAACTTGAGTGCAGAAGAGGAGAGTGGAATTCCACGTGTAGCGGTGAAATGCGTAGAGATGTGGAGGAACACCAGTGGCGAAGGCGACTCTCTGGTCTGTAACTGACGCTGAGGAGCGAAAGCGTGGGGAGCGAACAGGATTAGATACCCTGGTAGTCCACGCCGTAAACGATGAGTGCTAAGTGTTAGGGGGTTTCCGCCCCTTAGTGCTGCAGCTAACGCATTAAGCACTCCGCCTGGGGAGTACGGTCGCAAGACTGAAACTCAAAGGAATTGACGGGGGCCCGCACAAGCGGTGGAGCATGTGGTTTAATTCGAAGCAACGCGAAGAACCTTACCAGGTCTTGACATCCTCTGACAATCCTAGAGATAGGACGTCCCCTTCGGGGGCAGAGTGACAGGTGGTGCATGGTTGTCGTCAGCTCGTGTCGTGAGATGTTGGGTTAAGTCCCGCAACGAGCGCAACCCTTGATCTTAGTTGCCAGCATTCAGTTGGGCACTCTAAGGTGACTGCCGGTGACAAACCGGAGGAAGGTGGGGATGACGTCAAATCATCATGCCCCTTATGACCTGGGCTACACACGTGCTACAATGGACAGAACAAAGGGCAGCGAAACCGCGAGGTTAAGCCAATCCCACAAATCTGTTCTCAGTTCGGATCGCAGTCTGCAACTCGACTGCGTGAAGCTGGAATCGCTAGTAATCGCGGATCAGCATGCCGCGGTGAATACGTTCCCGGGCCTTGTACACACCGCCCGTCACACCACGAGAGTTTGTAACACCCGAAGTCGGTGAGGTAACCTTTATGGAGCCAGCCGCCGAAGGTGGGACAGATGATTGGGGTGAAGTCGTAACAAGGTAGCCGTATCGGAAGGTGCGGCTGGATCACCTCCTTTCTAAGGATTTTAACGGAATATAAGACCTTGGGTCTTATAAACAGAACGTTCCCTGTCTTGTTTAGTTTTGAAGGATCATTCCTTCAAAACATAGGAACACCTGCTAAATGCGCCACTTCCTGTGGCAACGCAT